>JACKIB010000019.1 GCA_020638695.1 Planctomycetota bacterium | reverse complement strand
GCCGAGTTGCTGCGGCTCGGTGTCACGCAAGCCGCGCTGGTGATCTCCAACGACACGATCAGCCCCGGACACATCACCATCCAATCGGTGGACTACTACGAGCGCCTGTTCGCAGGCGCGGGCTTCCGGATCCTGCATGAACTGACGCCGATGCTCGATCCGATCCCGACCCCGGCAGGTTGGAACCCCACCACCGAGTCGGTGATCTGGGCCGAGTACCGCCGCACCGGGGAGCCGCGCAACGGCTGGAACGCGGTGCCCGGACACCTGTTCTTGCGACGCGACTGATCGCGGGTGCCGGCGGCCGTTGGTGGGAACGCCCGCAACAGCGCACTCCGGAGAGCGGTCCCCGCGCAAGCGCGCCAGCTCGGTCGCGATCGGTCCGGCCTACGCGGGCACCAGCTCGCGACCCACCTCGATGCCCCACGCGCTCAGCGTCGGGTTGCCCGGACCGTCCGGCCGGAACAACACCTCCGGCGGCCGCACGTGCGAAGGTGCTGGCACACTCCCGAGGTCTTGCGACGCGCGCCCGTAGTGGGCGTGCCCAATGCGGCGGGACGACCGCGGATGCCACGAGAAGTGGTGGTAGTAGAGCTTGGGCAGCCACAGCGTGCACGGCGACGACTGCATGCAGATGTCGTCGGTCTCGGCGAAGCCGTGCAGCCCCCACTCGAGCCCGTTGCCGTGCAGGTTCGCGAGGCTGGAGATGCGGATCGCGAAGTTGTAGCAACCGTGGAACGTGTCCGGCTCGGTGAGGTCCTGTGGCCGACACGTGTCGATCCCCGCGTAGCCGGGGTGCACCGGCCGGAACCCGATGTGCTTCACCAGGATCCCGTCCGTCGGATTCGGATCCCCCGGGATCCGCGGGTTGACCGGTGGATCGCGCAACGCCGGCCGGTGCTCGTGCAGCTCGAGCAGCTGCCGGCAGAAACCGAGGTTGCTGTCGTTGTGCACCTCATCACCGTCGAGGTGGACGATGTGGGTCGCACCACGCGATCTGGCGAACTCCAGCATCGCTTCGCGGGTGTCTTGCTCCGATGCACTGCCGAACTGCTCGATCAGGGTGAGTTTGTCGGCGATGTGGGTCATCCCCCGCACGATCTCGGCGGTGCGGTCCGTGGAGAAGTTGTCGAACACCAGGATCTCGTCGACCCACGGGTAGACCGAGGTGAGGGAGTACCAGATCCAGTACTCCTCGTTCTTGACCATCGACAGCGAGACCAACTTCATCGCGACTCCTCCCCGGAGTGCATCGAAAGCCGACCCGAACGACCTTGAGTGCCAGAAGTTCGGGAGCCTGGCCCGCACTTCTCCCCGGACGGCGAGCGAGACCCGTCAGAGGGTGCTAGTGCCCCGCGTCCGGAGTTCGCAGCAAATGTACCCGGCCATTCGATCCGCTCGCTGCGTTGCCGCTCCTCGGCTTGTTGGTGGACAAGCTGAGGAGCTGCGACGCCGCGAGCGGGCCGTAGGGCCGGCGACTCATGGGACCAACTTCGGACACACCCCACTAGCTGCCGACTTCTCGCCCGGCGCAGCGAAGCACGTGGGGCAGGACCGCGCCGCTCAGCCGTTCCCGCTGCGGACCCGACAGGGCGCGGTAGCCGCGGATCACCCCCAGGCAGTCCTCCTCACCGCACTCACAGGCGAATGGAACGGCGAGGTCGTATTCGGTCGTCGCGTAGTGGAACGTCACGGCCCGACCCGGGGCGATGTCCTCGAGGGCGATCAAGCGCCTGCCGCGGAACGCCGCATTCGGCCGACACGAGTGATCGAGAAAGCGCCATGGGAAGCGGCGGGCCACCACCTCGGGATCGAGATGCTCCGGCACGTCGAGGTGCACCCGCTCGTCGATTTGCAGCGAGGTCTGCGACGGTTGGTCGCGCAGCTCCCCCGCCACCTCCACGATGCACTCGGCAACACCGATCGCTCGGAGCGCGACCGCGTAGCGATGCGTACCGCGCACCGCAACTCCGATCCGTGACCCCTGGTCGCAGCCGAGCGCCTGGGCTTCTCCGTCCATCGTCGTGTCGCTCACGCAACCGCTTACGCGCGCCGAGCGGCCTGCACCGCGGCCCGACTGCAACAGGTACGTCGCGGATCCCCCGCGACCTGGGACGCGTCGAGCATTGCCGCGCGCGGAAGGACCAGGTCGACTGCGGACGCCTTGCCGTGGAGCTCGAACCCTTCGGCCGTTTCGGCGAGGGAGCACTCCTCAGGAACTGCGCGGCGAGGCGACTCGAGACCGAGGCGCTGCGATTGCGCGGGCTCGCTGCTGGCATCGTCGAACGTCAGAACATGCTCGTCGACTGTCCGGGCCAGCGCGGGATCTACAGCGACCCGACGCGCTTGATGTCGAGGTAGCGGTCGACGAGTGCCGGCGGCAACTCCGCTGGTTCGACATCCAGCACCTGGATGCCGAACCCGCCCACGCGCTCATGCGTCACGCGCCGGTCCGCAAGGTATTGGCGAGCCATCACCAGGCGCAGGGCATCGTCCAGATCGTTCACGCCGGCCTCGAGCACGCCTTGCACCACGGTTTCGCGCAAGCTGGCGAGCAGCACGAGGTGGCGCTCGCGCAGCATGCGCAGTGCCGGTTGCACCTCGGCGGCATCCTCCTCGCGCAGGTTGGTGACCAAGATCACCAGTGCGCGGCGGGGTTGGTTGCGCATCACCCGCTGCGCGGCCTCGACGTAGTCGGAGGGCTGCATGGTGGTGTGCAGGTCGTACACCTGATTCAGCACCGTCGTCATCGCGCCCGCGCCCTTCACCGGAGCGAGCCAGCGCTCCATTCCACTGAAGGTCAGAAAGCCGACCGAGTCGCCCTGGCGGAGCGCGACGTACGCGAGCAGCAGCACCGCGTTGAGCGCGTGGTCGAAGTGACTCAGGTCACCGTCTCGGGCGTGCATCCGCCGACCGCAGTCGAGGACGAACACCACCCGTTGGTCGCGTTCTTCTTGGTACTCGCGAGAGACCAGCTTGCGATGACGGGAAGTCGCCTTCCAGTCGATCTGCCGCAGCGAGTCGCCCTCGCGATACTCGCGCATCTGGTGGAAGTCCAGGCCGGTGCCGCGCTGGCGCCGCCGGCGGATGCCCATCTGCCGTACTTGGTCTTCCGTGGCGTGCAGCGCGTGGCGCGCCACGGCCTTGAAGTTGGGGTAGACCTTCACCGAAGCCGGGGCGCCACAGCGCAGCGATCTGGCCCACAGGCAGCCGCGCCAGGAGACCACCACCTGCGTGGTCTGGAAGGTCCACTCCCCGCGCGCGGTCGGGCGCAGCCGGTAGGCCAGTTCTGCCGCGCCTCCGGCCGCCAGCGAGAGCCGCCACGGTTGGCCTTCGACCTGCATCTCGGACGGATGGTGATCGAACACGTCGAGCTCGAGTCGACGGGTCGCTTGGGACTCGATGCGCAGCGTTACCCGACCCCATTCGCCCAACGGAAGCGAGTGGAAGGACACCCGCTCGACCTTCGGCTGCGGGACTCGCCGCAGGCGCACCCAGTCCCACAGCGCCCAGACGGCGAGCAGTCCCGACGCGCCGAGGAACCACGGCAGGACCGCGTCCCAGACGCTCGCCGCGACTCCGACGAGGACCAGAACGGCACTGGCCCACAGCAACAGCGCGGCCGGACGCATCTACATCCGCGGCGCTTCGACGTGGTCCAGCATGCCGCGTAGCACGTCGTCGACGCTGTGCCCCTCGATCTGCAGCTCGGGCGACAGCGTGATCCGATGGCGCAGCACCGGCAACGCGGCACGCTTGATGTCGTCCGGCAACACGAAGTCCCGCCCCGCGAGCACCGCCATCGCTCGCGCGACGCGGATCAGCGCGATGCACGCGCGTGTCCCGGCCCCCAGCAGCACACCCTGCCAGGCTCGAGTCGCTCGCACCAAGCGCACCGAGTAGTCGTGGATCCGGTCGTCGACCAGGATCCCGGCGACCTGCTGCTGCAACTCGACCAAGCGCTCGGGTGCCAGCACCTGCCGGACCTCGGTGACGTTGAGCTGCTCGCCGACCTGGCCAGCCGTCACTTGGCGCACCAAGTGCACTTCTTCGTCCTGCTCCGGGTACTGCATGACGATCTTCAGCAGGAACCGATCGAGCTGCGCCTCGGGAAGCGGGTAGGTGCCCTCGTGCTCGAGCGGGTTCTGCGTCGCCAGGGTCATGAACGGCCGGTCGAGCGGCATCGGCTGCCCCTCGATGGTGATCTGCTGTTCCTGCATGACCTCCAGCAGCGCCGCCTGGGTCTTCGCCGGGGCTCGGTTGATCTCGTCCGCCAGCAACAGGTTGGTGAACGCGGGGCCCTTGCGGATCCGGAAGGAGCCCTGGGCCATGTCATAGATGGCGTGCCCGGTCACGTCGCTGGGCATCAGGTCCGGGGTGAACTGGATGCGGGCGAACCGACCGCCGAACGTCCGCGCCAGCGCGAGGACCAGCAGCGTCTTGCCCAGCCCCGGAACGCCTTCGATCAGCACGTGCCCACCGGCCATCAGCGCGGCCAAGACCTGCTCGATCACCACGCGCTGGCCGATCACCGCCTTGTTGACCTCGCGGCGCACCGCCTGCACCTCGTCCACCATCTTGCCGAACAGCGGGTCGGTGCTCGGCGCGTGCGCGGCGGGGTCGGGCGGTCGGATCTCCGAGTCCATCGGCAGCAGCTGGCATGCTTCCGGCTCGGATTGCGCCGCGGGGGGATCGATGCGCGCGGGCTCGATGGGCTGGAGGGGCGTCGGGCGCTCCGGTCCTGGCTCGGGGGATTGCGTCACGGGAAGGCGATTCTGGTTACGGGAAGCGGTTCACAGCCGCGTCGAGAGCTCTTCCAGGTCCCGGACGACCCGCACGAACTGCTGGGCGTCGTTTCCCGGATCCTCGAGCAGCGCGGAGCGGATCCGCGCCTCGTCGAATCCGCTGGCCGCGGCCAACTGTTCGATTCTCTGGTCGCTCGTCAGACTGCTCCACGACGGCCGGCGCACCGCGATCTCTCGGGCGATGTGTTCGCGCAAGGGGCGCAGCATCGGCTCCTGGACCCGGCAGCGCCACAGAAACCTCCCGGCGGCATCGAGGTGCTCGAGCAGGCTGCGGCGTTCCGCCGCGACGTCCGGCAACGGTGGACCGAACCGGGCGCCGGACTTCCAGATCCAGATCACGAGCAGCAGCCCGAATGCGAGCAGAGCGGGCCAGCCGAGGGTGGCCACCAGCACCCAGAAGCTGGGCAGCCAGTCGCCGTGCACGATCCACACCTCGGTCGGGTGTCGAGACCCCACGAGTCGCCACAGCAGGGTGGCGTGCTGGTGCTTGCCGATCGCGTCGTTCTTCAGCCAGGAATCGTCGACCATCGCGGTGACGCGCCCGAGCCCCGCTTCGATCGAGCGCAGCAGACAGTTGCCCGAGTCGTCGACGATGCGAAAGCTCGCCTCTTCGATGCTGTCGAGGTCGGCTCGGGGGCGCATCGCCACGGTGGCGGTGTCGCGCGGCGTTCCGGGAAGTTGCGCCCGTAGCTCGACCGCTTTCGCGGAGTCGCTGTCCGCTTCGCTCGCTTCGATCCCGAGACGGGTCAGCAGCTCGTCGGCGACCAGCGTGATTTCGTCTTCCCCTTTGCGCTGCCGGCCGCGGGCGCGCCGCAGCTTGGGGTCGGTGCGGTAGCGGACCACCACCAACAGGTGTCCGCCCCCGGTCACCCAATCGGACAACACGTCGAGCCGGTGGCCGATCAAGCCCGCGCGGTCTCCGGTCAGGATCAAGGCGCCTCGCGCCGGCGGCGGACCTTGGTAGCCGTGCATGCTGCGCGCAGACACGCCCATCGCGCTCAGCATCCGCTCGGCAGCGAGCAAGGGGTTGCGCCGCGCGGCGAGGCCCGGACCGGCATCGACCATCACGGATTCCACCCCGAACATGCTGGCCGCCGCGATCGCGCCGGCGAGCAGCAACACCACCAGCAGCACCAAGATGGCCACCACCGCTTTGTTACCCTTCATCGCTCGGCTCCCAAGCGTGGCTCCAGCTCGTCGCACAGCTGTCGCACCTGCTCGGCGCCCGGCACGCGGTGGGCGTACGCACACGACTGCCAGGCACCGGTGAGGCGATCGAAGTACTCGGCCATCGGCGGCTTCCCGACGCGTTCCACGAGCCGCAGGCAATCGGACTCGGTGAACGAACGACCGATCTCGATTCCGTGCCGGTGGATCAACCGCGCCAGACTGGTGCGGTACAGCAGGCTCAGGCAGGCAGCGTGCTGCCCGCTCTCCCACAGCTTCCACGCCGCCTCACCGGGTCGATCCGGCAGCGACTCGGGCCGGACGTCGAGCCCCATCACCTCGGCCGGTTTGGCGGCGGCACGCTCCGCGCGGGTTCGGGCGGTTCGGCCCGACACGCCGCGGAAGATCACGATGGTCAGGATCACGAGCACCAGCACCACGCTGACGCCGATCAGAACCCGCACGCCGTCGACGCCTCCGGCACCGCCGCCACTCATGCAGCACGACTTCGGCAGGGACTGCGAACAGGACTTCGGGGGCACGAACCTGAGGTTGTGCTTCTTCTCCTTGGTGCCGAAGTCGGGGTGCTCGAGGACCTGGACGATCGCCGCCTGTGGATCGTCGTTGCCCTGCCGCGGCGGCGCCTGGGCAGACGCAGTACCGAGCAGACAGCAGAGCAGCAGCGCACCGACGCTCGACAGCTTGCCGAGCGGCATCTCGCGAATCCGCCGGGCCAGTAGCCGAAACGTCAACTCGATGTCCCAACCCTCGAGCTCTTGGCGGCGACTCAGGTACATCGCGAACCCGGCCGCCAGGTGGAACGGCTCCACCAGCAGCAGGCTCGCCACCCACACCAGACGGGTCGTCAACGAGATCGGCAGCGCTGCCAGCTCCACGGGATCGAAGCTCCTCAGGTCGAACTTCTCCGAACCGAGGTCTTTCTCGAACACGGCCACCAAAGCGAGCAGGCCCAAGAGCAGGCAGAAAACCTGAACTGCCGACCCGATCGCGAGCCGCACCACCGCACCTTGGTCTTGGCGCAGCGCCATGCAACGCTCCGCGCGCCGCCGGCCACGCAACCCTTCCAGTTCGGTCACCGGGAGGATGAAGCACCGAAACGGGCTGAGCCGTCCGAAGGTCAACGGCAACACGAGTGCGCGCGTCCACATGCGCGGCAGCGCACGCAGGACCGCACCGACCCCCGGCACTTCGCCGAACAGCGCTCGACTCAACACGAACAGGGGCACCCGGTCGAACAACGGCAGGAGCCACCACACCAGTACCACGCCCCATCCGTTGGGCACCAAGAGCGCAATCACCAACGCCACCGGCACTGCGGTCACGGCCCAGCTCCGGGCCACCGGGCCGAAGTAACTCTGCACCAGACGCACGCCGAGACCCATCGCCTCGCTCGCCCGACGCGGACGCAGCCGCAACGCGAGCTTCTCAAGCTCCACGCGACCACCTCCCGGCGAGCGCCAGGTAGCCGATCACCATCGCCCACAGCGCCGCCCCGACGGCGTACTTCACTTCGGGTGGAAACGGCCGCGGCGACCAGAAGGCCTCGAACAGCGCCGCGATGACCAGCATCAACGCCGCGCCACATACCAGCGGTACACATTGGCGTGCCGCCGCGCGCAGCGCGCGGGCGCGGCTGTTCCGTCCGGGCGCGAGCAAGCCGCGCCCGAGCATCAACCCGGCGACGCCGGAGATCACGATCGCAGTCAGCTCGAAGGAACCGTGCGCGATCACGAACTGGTAGAGGTTGTGCGCCGCGCCCAGGCGCTCCAGGTGCCCGACCACCGCGCCGAGGATCAGCCCGTTGAACAGCAGGAAGAACACCGAACCGAGCCCGTAGGCGATGCCCCCCGCCATGGTTCGGAACGCCACGCCGACGTTGTTGAACACGTAGAAGCCGAACATGAACACATCGCTCTCCACCGGGCGATCGACTTCCACTCCGTTCTCTCGCGCGGCGTACATCGCCTCCATGAGGGCTACTTGGTCGGCGCCGAGGATCGAGTAGGCGAGTTCGGGGTAGCGTGGGATCACGAACGCCAGGATCGGCACCGGACCGAACATCAACGCGGACGAGAGCAGCACAAGCTTCCACTCGGCGCGCACCGCCCGCGGGAACCCACTCATCACGAACTCGGAGATCTGTCGCCAGACGAGCGATCGCTGGCGGTACATCCGATGGTGGGACTCGAGCGCACTGCGGTTGAGCTCGGCCACCACGCGCGTGCTGTAGTCCCGGTGCTTGGCGAGCGCGAGTCCCTGGCACAGCCGCCGGAACACCGCCGGGAAGCGGACGACGCGCTGCCGGTCTTCGCCGCGCAGTTGCCGCGACTTCGCGACCAGCGTCAGCAGATGCGCCATCTCCTTGCGCGCGCGCTCACTCTGTTCGAGGAACTCGCCGTACTTCACGGCTTCTCCACCAGGTGCGTGGCGATACCGACGATGCGGGCGACTCCGGCACGCCCGCCTTCGCCGGTCAACGGCTCCAGCAGACCCGCGAGTTCCTCCTGGCGCTTGCGTGCCAGGTCATCCAGACGCTCTGCGAATTCGATCACCGCGCGCTGCTCGTGTTGGTGGAGCGCCACGCGCGGGAGCACGGGCTCGGCCTTGGGCAGCCGGGGAGCGCGCTCATGCGGATCGCGATACACCACCAGAGTTCCGGCGGCCAAGTCGCCGAGTCGCCGGGCATCGCGGTTGGCGACCATGGCGATCAAACCGATCAGGTACGCCACCGGAAAGAAATCGACGAAGCGCAGCAGATTGCGCAGCAACGATGCACCCCAACCGACCGGCGTACCGTCGAAGTTGACCACCACGATACCGAGCACTCGCTTGCCGGGAGTGGCACCACCCGCCAACACTTCGAACACGACCGGGTAGAGCCACTCACTGAAGAACACCAGCAGCAAGACCAGACCGATCCCCGCCTCGCCCAGCGTCCGACCGAGCAACGCCGCGAGCACGAACAGCACGGAGTAGCGGATCAAGACATCGATGAGGCACGCCTCGGCACGCACGTAGACCCCGGCGGTCCGGAGGTCGAGCTCCACCCCCTCCGGGGTGCTGACGTGGTGGAGCGTGTCGATCATGTGCGCCAAAGTCCGCGAGAGGCGCGGACGATAGGGCAGCACACCGGAAGGCACCAGCGGCGATCGGGACCGCAGCCCAAGTGCGCCGTAGCGTGCCGCGCCGGCACCCGCCAAGATCCCCGCCGTGGCTACTCCGAACCGCTGCGAGGTCTTGGTCGTCGGCGCCGGGATCGTCGGCCTCGCGCACGCGTGGGCCGCGGCGCGCGCAGGTCGCTCGGTGGCGGTGCTGGAGCGGGACGGGTGCGCCGCCGGCGCCTCGGTCCGCAACTTCGGCATGGTCTGGCCGCTCGGTCAGCCGGCGGGGGAAACTGCGCGAGCTGGCGCTGCGCAGTCGCGCCGCCTGGCTCGAAGTCGCCGCGGACGCCGGGCGGCGCGCCGAGCCGTGCGCCGCGTTGCTCCTGGCGCACCGTCCCGACGACGCGAGCTTCGCCGGGTGCTCCTCACTGCCGGCGCTGCGCCGGCGGGTCGCTGCCGAGACTCCCGAGTTGGATCGATTCGGCATCCACGTGATGGCGGCACAGACTGCCGCGAGCGAGCTGGTGTTCGGCGACGTCGGCCTTGCGCAGCACCAGCGTGCCACTCGTGTTGAACTCGGCGGACGAGTAGAAGCACTCGTCGAGGCTCGGCAGGCTGGCGCCGGTGAACTTGGCCTCGTGCGTGACGTGCAGTCGGCCACCGGCCGCCGCTGCGACGTAGTCCGGGCCCGACGGTTGGCCGTTGATCGCTTCCAGTGTCGGGTTCAGTCCCTTGACCCCCGGGTTCATCAGCAGGGGACCCTACCAGGTCGCGCCACGGTCGTTGGAGCCGTAGACGCCGAGGCTGGTCTGCGTCAGGTCGAAGAGGTTCGAGCGGAACACGTAGAATGCGTTGTCCCCATCGCACACCAACTGCGGCTGGCATGTGCCCCCGGTCGGGACGATCTAGCCATTGGTGAACGTGTGCAGCACCACCGGCGGGGCGTAGTCGAGTCCGCCGTTGGTCGAGCGGCGGTACTCGATCCGCGGCACGAAGTTGTTGGTGTCCCCGTAGACGAGGTGCACGAGCTTCGCCGTCGCGGGCAACGTGCCCTGGGCCGGGAGAGCGCGGCGGTGCGTCGCGAGCTTGTACCAGTACCACCCGATCACACCGTTCGGGCTAGGGTTGTCGGGCGTCCATCACGCGCGGGAAGGACGACGGGATGGCCTGAGAGACGGCAGCGCCGGAGACCGCGAGGTCGCGGCCAGCGCCGGGAAGAGCTTGTTCATGGGATTTCCTGTGCGAAGCAAGGTGAAGAGGGGCGGGACGGCAGCGAGCCGCGTGAGGTGCGGATGAGGCACCGAACATGTTGGCGTGGAGCGTCCGTGGCCTTCCCATGAAAGCGGAAGTCTCGGGAAGCCCGGGGGATCCGGAACGCCCGCGCGTCGCTTTGCGAATCGACTGACATCGACCCCGCGCGCTGAACCTCAAGGACCATGCCCCGTCGGCGCGCGCCCTCCATCGACCCGCTGTCCGCCGCCATGGTCTTGGCAGTGATCTGGTCGCCGAGTGTCGCGCAGGCACAGAGTACCAAGCCCGGAAGCTCGGCTGCCACGCAAGACGCACCTCAGTCCACCGTGATGCAGGCGAATCCGAAGCACCGGCCGGGTGTCGAGCGGGCGCGCAGCCCTGGGAATCCGCCCGAGCACCCCGACAGCGCCGCGCCGGGTCCCGACCGTACGTTGTCCGGTGTAGTCGTCGAGGGCCGCGCCGAGAGCCTGCTCGGGATCGCTGACTCGGCGGGCGAGGGTCAGGTCGGTGCGGCCGAACTCAGGCGTCGCCCGCTGCTGCGCCCCGGCGAAGTTCTCGAGACCGTGCCCGGATTGATCGCGACCCAGCACAGCGGTGCCGGCAAGGCCAATCAGTTCTTCCTGCGCGGCTTCAACCTCGACCACGGCACCGACCTGCGGACGACTGTCGCGGGTGTGCCCCAGAACCTGCCGAGCCACGGCCACGGCCAGGGCTACACCGACCTCGGGTTCCTGATCCCGGAGTTGATCGACCGCGTGTCGTTTCGCAAGGGGCCGTACGCGGCACGCGACGGCGACTTCTCCGCCGCCGGAGCGGTCGACATCGACTACGTGCGCGAACTCGACCGCGGCATCGCGCGCATCACCGCCGGCAGCTACGACTTCGGTCGCGCGCTGGTCGCCGACTCGGTGACCGCGCTCGGTGGCACGCTGCTGTTCGGCGCCGAGCTACAGTACAACGACGGTCGCTGGCAGGTCCCGGAGGCGTTCCACAAGCGCAACGGCGTGCTGCGCTTCTCGCGCGGTGACGAGCGCGACGGGTTCGACGTCACGGCGATGGGCTACCGGGCCGACTGGACCGCGACCGATCAAGTCCCGGCGCGTGCGGTGGCCGCCGGAACCCTGCACCGCTTCGGCAGCCTCGATCCCACTTCAGGCGGCGAGTCGGCGCGCTACAGCCTCGCGGTCCGCGGCACCCGCACGCGCGGCGACACCCGCACGCGGGTCGGCGCATACGGTGCGTACCACGAACTCGACCTGTTCTCCAACTTCACCTACTTGCTGGACGACCCGTCCAACGGCGACCAGTTCGAACAGACCGACCGGCGCTGGATCGGTGGGCTCGACGCCGAACAGCGTTGGCTTCCTCGACTCGGCGGACGCGAGGTCGAAGCCTCGGTCGGTGTGCAGGTGCGCTCCGACTTCATCACCAACGGGCTGTTTCGCGATGCGCGCCGAATGCGCTTGCAGACCGTGCGGCGGGACCGGATCGACGAGACGTCGTTCGGGCTGTGGGTGGAGGGGAAGGCGCAGCTGCACGACAAGCTGCGCGCCACCGCGGGCGCCCGGGTCGACCACTACTTGTTCGACGTCCACAGCGACAACCCGGCGAACAGCGGGAATGACCGCGCCACCCTGTTCAGTCCACGCGCCGGCATCGCGTTCGGGCCATTCGCCAGCACCGAGCTGTACCTCAACGGCGGGTTCGGCTTCCACAGCAACGATGCGCGCGGCGTCACCAGCCGCGACGACCCGGCCACGCCGGCGCCGCTCGACGGCATGCGCGTCACCCCGCTGGTGCGCGCCCGCGGCGCGGAACTCGGCCTGCGGACCACCGCGCTCGCGGGCTTGCAGAGCACCGTTTCGCTGTGGTACCTGGACAGCGACTCCGAGCTGATCTTCGTCGGCGACGCCGGGAACACGCAAGCGAGCCGCGCTTCGGAGCGTTGGGGGATCGAGTTCGCCAACCACTACCAACCGTGCCGTTGGCTCCTGCTGGACGCCGACGCAGCGGTGTCGCGGGCGCTGTTCCAGGACCAGGACCCGGCCGGTCGGCACGTCCCGAACGCGGTCGGCCTGACCGCGAACGCGGGGATCACACTGCTCGGCGCGCACGGTTTCGCATCGCTGCGGATGCGGCACTTCGGTCGCCGTTCGCTGGTCGAGGACGATTCGGTGCGCTCGTCGGCGACGACGTTGTTCAACCTGCGGCTCGGGTGTGCGCTGAGCGGCGCAACGAACCTCAGTCTCGACGTGCTGAACCTGTTCGACGCCAAGGACCAGGACATCGCCTACTCCTACACGTCGCGCCTGGCGGGCGAACCCGCCAGCGGCGTCGATGACGTACACTTCCACCCGGTCGAGCCGTTCATGCTACGGCTCACCTTCGAGGCGCGGTTCTGACCATGGCTCTGCGCTCCTCAACCGTGGTCTCGGTTCTGCTGCACGCCGGCCTGTTGACCACCGCGATCGTGTGTTCCGGCGTGGTGGCGCGCCCGGGGGTGCAGTGGGCCGAGCTGCAGATCGAACTCGACCAGCCCGAACTGAGCGCCACAGCCGAGCCGAAGTGCGAGGAACGCGTCGAAGTCGAACCGACCGTGCGGGATGCCGAGGTGGAGGAGCCGCAAGTCGAGCCACCGTCACCCGACTCGGTCTGGCCAGCCGAAGTAGCTCCACCGGCGAAGCCCCGCACGACACCCCCTCGTCAGCAAGTGGAATGGAGCACGCTTGGCCAGCAGCTGGTGCGCCGTGTGCGCCGTCCGGCCCCCGCACCTCGGCCGGAACAGCCACCGACCGCAGCCCTCCCGACGCCCTCCGCTAGGGTTCTGGAGGTCGTGCCCGGCCGCAACCCTCCGCCGGATTACCCGCGCCGCGCACGGCGCGAGCGGCTCGAGGGCACGGTGACGCTGTTGGTGACCGTCGCGGCGGCTGGCAATGTCATCCGGTGCGAGGTGGCGATCTCGAGCGGTCACGAGCTGCTCGACGAAGCTGCGGCACGCGCCGTGCGGCGATGGCAGTTCGACGGAGGACCCGGCGTGGTCCGGATCCCGGTGACGTTTCGGTTGCGCGGGTAGCTCGCACCCATTCGCCGGCGCGGTGCGCGAGGGTTGCCAGCCCATGGAGCAAGCGTGTTCGGGGGCGTGGCTCACGCGTCGGCGATCGCGCCAGCCGCTCGCAAGTCGAGAAGCTTCCGCAGGCGGGCTGTTGAGCTCGCAGAACTTCGGCGACACCCCACGGACGACGAGGCGTCCTACGCGAGCTCGACTCGAGCGAACTCGAGTCCCACGAAACCGGCCTGGTTCCAGCGGTTGACGAACCGCTGGTCGACGAACGTCGGGCTCGTGGGATCGTCGAGCACCCCGAACACCGTAGCTCCACCGACCCGGTCGCGGCGCAAGACGTGCTCGAACACGGCGACGATGTCGACCCCGTACGCGTGCACCTCGGACCGCTCCGGGTCGAGGGCGTCGAGCAACGTGGTGACGCCGAACAGCTGCAGATCCGCGTCGGGGCAACGCACCGGGAGCCAGACTCCGTGGCGGCTCAGCGACTCGGCCATCACCTGGCGCGCGCGGCTGCGGAACAGAAACAGCGACGACCCGAGCGACGGCGCATCGGAACGGGTCAGGACCCGCGCGCCATCTTCCCCCACCAGCGCGACGTCGATTGGCTCATAGGCCCGCCAGTCGGTTCCGATCCACGGAGTGAGAGCGCGTTCTCCATCGGGGTGCAGAACTCGACCGAACTCGGCGCCCGCCGCACCGACCACGCGGAACACGCCGGTTTCGGCTCCGGCACGACGACTACCGCGGCGCACCTCAGCGCAACCAATCGGGTGCGGTCGCCTTGAGCAGCACTTGCATCGGCCGCCAGCTGACTCGCACGTGCGTCCACGTGCCGGCCTCGTCGCCGTCGTGATCCCCCCACACCTCGAACCGCGCCACGACTTCGCCAGCCGGCCGGTCGTACTGGTGACGACCCTTGGAGGTGATGTTGGCGGTGTGCCGTGAGTTCGCACGCGGCCGGACTTCGACGATCGACCATCCGCCCGGCGCCTCGTAGGCCTTCGCCCACGGACTCCAACCACTGACCTCGGTCCAGTCCTTGCGCTCCTCGCGACAGCGCAGGAACACGCGGCTCTCGATCACGCGGCCACCGACGAGCCGGATCTCGGCGCGGGTATCGACGCTCATGTGCTTGTCGTTCTTGGTCTTGAAGTCGCGGTCGCCCTTGCCGACCCTGGGGGGCATGTAGTCGGTCGCGGCCAGCGTAACGCTGTCCGGCTTGGTGGTCGGCTCCCACGGAGTCACCACGATCTCCGGCAGGGTTCCGGTCGCTCCGTCGAACTGCGTCACGATCTTGCGGATCCCCCGGGTGTGCAGCTCACGCGCCATCGCGCCGAGGTTGAGCGTGACCTGGTAGTGCGTGGTGCGGCCGATGCGCTCCTCGGGGATCGCATGCCGCCCGCCGCGCGCGTCGAGCATGGCGAACGCGATCCGCTTCCCCCTGCGGTCGAGGTGGTCGAGGTCGTAGCCGTGGATCGTGACGTTCGACCAGCTCGCCGGACGCACCTTGAGGTCGATGCTCGACGGCACGACGTGGCAGAATCCCGGCGGCAGCGGCGGCGGGTTCTGCTTCAGCAGGCGCGCCTTGAGCCGGCGCAACGCCGCCGCGGCCCGTTGGGCCAGGAAGTCGACGTTGCACCGGAATTCGGTGCCGGCCTGGGCGATGCTGCGAGTCGCGAGGTTCTGCGCGTCGGTGCGAATCACCTCCGATACATCCTTCGGCAACTGGTCCGCCACGCGCTGCAGCGTGGTTCGCCAGTTCGAAGAATCGGCGAGCACGTCCTTGATGCCGTTGTCGATCAGCTGCACGGCCTTCTCCACCGTGTCGTCGACCGCCGCCTTGATGCCGCACCCACCGGGGAATGCGAGTAGAACGCCGAGAACGAGCGCATCGTGTCGAGCCATGTGGACCTCCAAACCCGAGCTTGGGCTGCAACGGAGGATCGTAGTCGCGGCTCGGAATCCGATCAAGGAACCGCGATCGAGCTCGCTACTCGAGAACCGTCCGGCAAGACGCCTAGGCCTACGCTTCGGCCCCGAGACTACGCGACGGCGGGCGCGGCCTCGAACCGGAATTCCCGCGCTATCGAGGTACGACCCGGCGACACCGAGCAACCGAGGGCTTCGGCCAAGGACCCCGCGTCGGGGCGCCACCGCGCATTCCGCCGCAAGCAGCGGCGCACCAGGCAAGCGAGGGCGCGCGGTGCGACACCGGTCATGCGGCGCACGCTGGGTGCGCGCGCCCGCCGAACCGCATCGAGCACCACCGGCAGCGTGTCGTTTCGGACCAGTGGCTCACCCGCAAGGCACTCGTACAGCACCGCCGCCAGCGAATAGACGTCGGTCGACGGCCGCAACACCCGCGCGCCTGCGGCCTGCTCCGGCGACATGTAGACCGGTGTTCCGAGGAAGTCGCAGGTCGCGGTGAGCTCCGCTTCGGCGAGCGCAGGTGCGCACGCCAGACCGAAGTCGAGCAGCACGCCGCGCCCATCCGTGCACACGAACAGGTTCGCCGGCTTGACATCGCGGTGCACGACGCCGTGTCGGTGGGTGAACGCGAGTGCTGCCGCGAAGTCGCCGAACACGCGCGTGAGCGCCTTGGGGTCGTCGAGCACGGCACACGCCCTCGCGTGATCGACGTCGCGTGGGTCGGTCCGGGCGCGCAACAGCCGGTGCAGCGAATGTCCGTGCAGCAGGTCCATCACCAGGAACACCGAGTCCCCGTGGCTCTGCAACCCGTGTCCGCGCACGGTCCCCGGGTGGCGCAACCACGTGGCGAGCCGCGCCTCTCGGGCGAAGCGCAGCCGCGCGCTTGGTTGGTGCGCCAGGTGCGGGTGCAGACACTTGAGCGCGACGTGCCAACCGGTGGAGATCTGCTCGGCTTCGTACACCGAGCCGACGCCGCCACTGCCGAGCAACCCGAGGATGCGGAAGTCACCGAGTCGACGCGGCAGACCGCGCGGCGGTGCCAGGGTCAGCGCATCGACCGCGCCCAGTTCCTCGACCTCGCGCAGGAATGCGACCGCCAGGCTGCCCGGGAGTGCAGCGGCGAACTCACCCGGGAGCAGCGTGGGGTCTCGGTCGCGGCGGTCGAGGTAGTCCGCAATCGCCGCATCGAGCAGGTGCTCGGTGGGCGCATCCGGCCCCACAATGGGGTGCGAAAGGGACTGCGAGGCGAGTTCCATCTGCAGGAGCTACGGTCGCACCCGCGCCGGTGGATTCGGCCCAGTCCGGGTTTCTCTCGACGAGTCGTTTGGTTCGCGGGCACGCTGCTCAGGATCGGTCCGGGCCGTCCGGGGCGAGGCTCGCCTTCAGCTTGCGGAGCGCCCGGCTCAGCAGCAGAGCGACGGCATTGCGCGTTCGCCCCATGCGTTGGGCGACTTGGTCGAGTGGCAGCGCCTCGATCCGGGCCAGCAGGATGACTTCACGGTCGGCCTCGTTGAGGCGCGAGAGGGCCCGCTCGAGTTGCTGGACGCTCTCGCTCGACGCCGACAGCGTGTGCGGCCCCGGCCCGGCGCTGGTCGCGTCCTGCTGTCCGCCGAGGCTGGCAAACGTGTCCGGACCGACCAGGCGCTGCTCGCGACCGGCTTGACGCTTGTCCGCGTCGACGAACCGCTGCAGGTTGCGCATCCGATTGAGCGCGACGGTGGCCAGCCAGCGGAAGAACGAATCCGGCCCCTGGTAGCTGTAGTCCGGCAGGCGCCGCGCGGCCTCCAGGTACGCCTCCTGCACCAAGTCCGCCAACTCGACGCGCTGCAGCAACCGCGCCCCGCAACGCAGCGCCAGCAACCGTTCCAGCCGTGCGCGGTGACGATCGAACAAGAAGCTGAGCGCGTCCCGGCTCCCCCCCAAGGCGGCGGCGAGGATCTGGCGACTGTCTTGGTCGGACACGGGGTAGGCCGAGTTCATGCGGCGAACAAGGTGCGTTCGATCAGCCAGAAACCACCGGCGACCGCGATGAGGATCGAGACTAGGGGGGTCACCCATCGGCCACAAGCCGCCCGGCGCCGGGACCACATCAGCAGCGGCACCAGCACCGCGGCGATCGCCAGCTGCCCGAGCTCCACCCCGGTGTTGAACGCGAGCAACGGGGCGACCACCGACCCGCTCCGCGCGATGCCGAGTTCGGCGAGGACGGACGCGAAGCCGAAGCCGTGCACCAAACCGAACAGGAACGAGGTCAGCCACGGGCTCCCCAGCGAGTTCGCGTCCTTGCGCAGGAGGCCGTGGACACCGACCCAGACGATCGACGCGGCGATCGTCGCCTCGACCAGCTGGCCGGGAAGGTGGACGAGCTGCAATGCCGACGCACCCAGGGTGAGCGAGTGCGCGAGGGTGAACGCCGTAATGGTGATGCCGACTCCCCGGACCGTGCGGCACACGAGCAGCAGTCCGAGCAAGAACAAGATGTGGTCGTAGCCGATCAAGATGTGTTCGACGCCGAGTCCGAGGAACTCGGTGAACAACGCTTGGTTGCTGCGCGGTATCGCGGCCGCGGCCAGTCCTGCTCGCACCGATTCGGACCCCGCGGTGAGCAGCGCCTCGACGAGCTTGCCGCGGCCGACCTGCAAGACCACCGCGTAGTTGCGATGCCCGCGCGGCATGTCGCGCAACAGGTCGAGGTTCCAGGTGAGTTCGCGGCAGGCACCGCGCGGCCATTCCAACAGACATTCGATCCCGGCGTCCGGATCGAGACCCACCCGCACCGACACGGGTGCCGCGCACACGCCATCGCACACCAGTCGACTACGCGCGCCGAACAGCGTGCGCAGCGCCACCGCGCAGCGTTGCAGCTCGGCCGCATCCAGCGTGCCGTCGTGGTCCGTGTCGGCACCGGGCACCAGCGGCGTCAGGTCGGCGTTGTGGAATGCGATCCGCACGCGGATCGAAGCCTCGCGCACCTCGATGCACGACGAGCTCAGCCCCGGATCGTGCGCCGGCAGGACCGAGGCGAACAGGGCCACACCGGCGACGAGGCCGTGCAGCAGAGACGAGCGCAAGAACACCGGGCGCGGCATGGCATCTCCTCGCGGCACCGCGGTCCGGCGCGAAACGCCGGGCCGCGGCCCGAACGATCAGTCGTCGTGCTTGTGGTTGCGACCGTTCAGCGGCGTCGCCGCATACGGCATGGTCTTGTTGTAGCCAATGTCGTTGGCATCCACGTTGTCGCCGGCGACGCGGATCACCGGCGGCGTGACCCGCAGGTCGCTGATCAGCGCCGAGACGCCGATGTCGACCACGTCGTCACCGAAGCGCCGACCGTTGGGCCAACCGCTCGGCACGTTGGTCTTCTGCAGCGGGCTGTAGATCGTGTCGCCGCCGAATACAGAAAGACGCGAGAAGCCGGAGTCGTCGGGGTTGGTGGGGTGGCTCTTGCCGCTGCCCGCCAGCGGGACCGCGGCGGTCGACAAGTCGACCTTGATGACGTCGGGGATGAAGATCCCGGCGATGTCAGTGCGGTTGGTCTCGATCCCCGGGATGGGCGAGCCCTTGAACACGATCGCGTTCAGCAGCTTGGCCAGCTCCGGCGACAAGGCGTACTTCTCGAACATCGCCTTGTCTCGATCCGGCGTGGTGCGGTTGTAGGCGTTCTTGTCCTCGATGGCGATGAACCCCTCGCAGAACAGCGGGTTGCCTTGCCGACCCACCTGGATGTACGGCCCGTAGCGCCACGGCTCGGCGTTGTCGAAGCGGATCGCTACCTGCTGGCGCAGGGTGGTCGCGTAGACCCCGACCTGCTGCATGTCGCCGCCGATCTCCTCGACCGGGATCTGCAACGCGATGGTGTGCACGTTGAACCCCCGCTGCGAGTCCTTGCCGGGCTTGCGCAGCGACAGCAGGTCGAAGATCGCGTTGATGTCGCCGTAGAAGCCGTCGTCGCGCTGTCCGGCGAACGACACGTGACCGGCCTGCAGCTTGGTCAACGCCTGGGCGGTGTAGCGGTCGAGGTTGGTCGAGTACATCACGCCTTCCTTCGCCGGGCCGTCGCCGCTCATCGTGTTGTACTCCGGGGTTGCGACACCCTGGTTGTTGGGCGGCACCACGCCGGCGCCCAGGTAGCGGAGCCCCTTGCCACTCGGCCGATAGTCGAATCCGTAGACGTCGTAGTACTGGGTCAGGTTCTGGTTGGCGTCACCGACGTCTTTGACCACGCCGGTGTAGGACTGCAGGATCGTCTTGGTGTTCTTGATGTGGGTGCGGAACACGAAGTAGTAGCTGATGCTGGTCTTGCCGACCGGGAGGTCTTGGCCGATCGACAGGTGGATCGCGTAGACCACGTTGTCGTCGAAGTTGAATCGGTTGGGACCGATCCCCGGATCCTCGAACGGGTAGACCGACAGCGCGGTGGTCAGGTACTTCTGGCTGCCGGTCTGGGTCACGAACGCGTAGACGTCCGTTGTGTTGGCAGCGTCGTCGAGGGTGATCAGCGGCGCGTCCATGTGGCTCGACGCCAGCGCCACGCTCGGCAGCAACGCCAAGGCACACAGTGTGCCCGCGGGAAACAGCCTGCCCAGCGGAACGCCGGCACGGCGGGGAAACAAGGTCTTCACAGGGGGTTCTCCATTGCGGAACAGGACGCCGGGGCGGACCCGCCAACGTGACGAGCCCGAGCCACCGGCCGTCTGCGGGCGGGTCGGTCAGCGCAGCGCGCGGATGCGGTGCTGCAGGTCGAGCGCTTCGCTGGGCAGCAGCATGTGCTGCAATTCGGTGGCGCGCCGGAACGCCTCACGCGCTGCGGACGGGTCACCCGCAGCGGCGGCGATGCAGCCCTGCTGGTAGCACAGCCGCGCATCCCGGGTGCCGTGCGCCACGGCCTTGGCCATCGCTTGGGCGGCTTCGGTGACCCGCTTGTTGGCCAGCAGGGCGAACGCGTGCAGTCCGTGGGTGAACACGTCCTGACGGCGCAGCAACTCTGCCTCGGCGAGACGCAGAGCGCGCGCCGGATCGCGGCGGCGGTTCAGCAGGTACAGGGCGAAGGTGCGCGGATCGTCGCGATCGCCGGTGTGCAGCAGTGCAGTCTGCACCACTGCCGCTTCGGCGCTGCGACCGGCCAACTCGAGTGCCTCGATCAGCGCCCAGCGGTACTCCGGCAACGGGTTGCAGGTCGCCGCGCGACGCAGCACCTCGATCGCCGCGTCGAGTTGGCGGCCGTGCAGGTAGACCCGCCCCTGCACCAGAAGCGCCGGCGCGTAGTCGGCGATGAGGCCCAGTGCTGCGCGGCAGCCGGCGAGCGCTTCGTCCTTGTTGCCGGCGAAGAACTCGAGTTCGGCCAATCGGGTGTGGGTCCAAGCCAACGGCTCGGGGTTGCGCACACTGCCAGCGGCCCGGGCCATCCGCAGGAGCCGCCGCGCGTCGTTCGGGTCGCCGCGCAAGAAGCGGATCCGCGCCGCGCGGGTGTAGGACTCGAGGCACGGTTTGCGGTCGAGCATCTTCTGGTAGGCGTCGCGCGCCTCAGCGAGCCTCCCTTGATCCAGCAGGGTGTCGCCGAGCAAGCCGAACACCAGGTGGTCGGTGCGCTGCGGCAACAACTGCCGTGCGATCCGCTCGGCGCCGCGGAAGTCGTGCAAGCTGTGCCGCACGTGGCCGCGCAACAGCAACGCACCGGAGTGCGCCGGCTGATCCTGCTCGACCGCCAGCGCACACTCTTCGGCCAGCTTGTAGAAGCCGGGGTCGAACGACTTGCGCGCCTTCTCCAGGAACAAGACCCCGAGTCGCTCCAGGTGGGCGGCCCGCAGCCGCCCGGTGTGCTTGCCGACCTCTTGTTGCTCGGCGCGGATCCGACCATCGAGCGGGGTGTCGCCGCGATGCGGGGTCAGCGCGATCGCCGCATGGTCGAGGCGCGGCACGACCGATTGCGTGGCGACACCGGCGATCGCGACCGGAACCACGGTGCCACCGAGTGCGCGCTCCTCCGCGCAGCCGGCGAGCAGCGATAGGGACAGGAGGGGAACGAGCACGCGGATCGCGGGTCTGGGCATACCCTGCGAGGTGCCTACACCGGTGGGGATGTCACGCCGGCTGAGAAAAAGCGGGCGGCGCAACGCGCTGTCCGGATCCCGATACGCAGGGACCGACGCCACCGCGGTGTCCCCGTCGGATTCGAGAGACGCGCTCGGCCAGCCGACCGGCGCTCTACCTGCGCCGCAACATCCAGACGTCCTGGTGGAAGTTCAAGCCGGCCACCCGGCGCTCGAGCTCCTCGAAGTACTCGAGCCAGTGGGTCCGGGTGTAGTCCGCCGTCTGGAAGGTAGCCCGGTAGTAGTCGCCGGATGCGATGTGACCGAGGCCCTCGTCCGGCGCGGAGTCGAAGAACCCGGTCTTGCGCAGCGCCTTGTCGATCGCGGGATCCCGCACCCATTCCGCCGCGGCCTCACCGTGGGTCGTCGCCATCAGGATCGCACCGGGACGCAAGACCCGGTGCAGCTCCCGCAACCATGCATCCTGCACCTCCGCGGTGAGGTGTGTGAACACCGACGACGCCAGCACGAAGTCGAACGACGCATCCGGGTACGGCAGCGGGGGCAGCAATCCGGTGGCGTGGAACTCGCCCTCGGGGATCGCGCCGGAGAGCCACTCGATCGCTTCGTAGTCGATGTCGGTGCCGTGCGGCTTGGCGTTGGGAAACACCTCGAGCAGGTGCCGGGTCACCCGGCCGCAGCCGCAACCCCAGTCGAGGAACGCGGTGACTTCACGCGGATCACGGTGGGGTCGGAGCATCCGCGCAACGTCCTGCGCATGGCGATTGCCGCTCGCCAGGAAGTACTTCTGGCTGTTCGAATTCGCGACCCGACGCATGAAGTCCGGGTCGGGCAGCGGGATTCGGCGCGCGGAGTTGCGGAACCCGATCGGCAGCATGCCGACGTCCACGCCGCCTTCCATCAAGATGATCGCGGTTTCGATCACTTGCCCCGGCGCGAGGTCGATTCCCTCGCCGACGATGCTGAAGCTGGCCTGGTCGATGCGGTCGACTGCGGGATGGGCCTGCGCGAGATCGGGTCGGGGCACCGAGTCAGCCTTCACGCGGCTGCCGTCCGGTGCGACGATCTCGTAGCGTTCCGCCGCGCCCCGTCGGGTCACCCCCCACCCCGCCAGCTCCAAGCGGTGCGCGCTTGCGTCGTAGTCCAAGATGTCGACCTGGACATAGACCGGGATCCCGTCGTTCGCGCGGTGTTGGCTCATAGCCGGGCCAACATATTGGCAAAGCGTCCACCCTGTCAGCCCCTCCACCTGAGGTCCGCGGACTTCTCTTCCGCCCGGGGAAGCCTACAACCGAATCCGACCCGCCCGACACGCGAAGGTGAATGCCGCCGCGACGCTCCCGAGTGTTCACCCGGGACTGCAGCCCCATACGCGGGTCCCGGCTCACACCCGTACTCCTGGGTCTCGTCGGCTTCGCCCACATGAGCCTGGCCAGTTGTTCCCGGATCACGGCGTCGCACGCGGCTCTTGCGGACAAGGCCAAGAGCGGATCGGCCGCGGTCAGGGGTGCGTCGCCGCTGAGGAAGGCTCTGGCGTTCGACCACCCCGGCAGCAGCTCGATCGCGGCACCTCGGGCACGAATCGTCGGGGCCAAGGCCATGGCAGGCGAGCTCTGACCCGATGGGCGGCTATCGTCGGGCCATGCGCCACCTCGCCATCCCGGCATCGATCCTGACGCTCGGGCTCCTCGCTCCGCTTTCGGCCCAACAGGACCGACTCGACTCCGGCCTCGACCCAGCCGCCCCCGCCACCCCGGTATTCGTGCGGCTGGTCGACCAAGTCCTCCCGGCGGGGCCCGACTTCGCCGCGTTCTGCCGCAAGCACGCTGACGCGAAGCGACGGACTCTGCGGGTCGAGGTGGTCACCGCACTGCGCCAGAAGAGCGCCGCGGGCCAACGCCGGCTGGCCAAGCTGCTCGAATCGTTGGGCGACGGGGTGCGGGACGTGCAGCCGTACTGGATCGTCAACGGCTTCGGTTGCATGGCGACCGGCAAGGCCTGTCAGGCGCTGGCGCAACACGAAGCCGTGGCATTCGTCTACCGCAAACCGCCGCGGGTGCCGGCACTCCACCACATCCCGCCGCGCCGGAAGGCATCGATGGAGGAACTGAAGCCGCTGGCCGAACGCGCGCTCGCCGAACTCGCGGCTGCCGAGAAGCAGCCGTTCCCGGCACTCGACACGTTGACGCCGACCTGGAACCTGACCCGCATCAAGGCCGACGCCGCCTGGCGGACGGGCGCGCTGGGCAACGGGGTCACGGTGGCGATCATGGACAGCGGGCTGTTGCCGGTCGCGCCGCTCCTGCAAGCACTTTGGCGCAACCCCAAGGAGAAGCTCGACGGCAAGGACGACGACGGCGACGGTTTCGTCGACGATCTGTTTGGCTACGACTTCGTGCGCGACACCGGAATCAGTATCGGCGACGCACCGACCAGCCACGGCACGATGTGCGCAGGGATCATCGCCGGACGCCCGACCAAGGTCGGCGACAAGCTGATGGTCACCGGCATCGCCCCGCAGGCGCGGTTGATGGTGCTGCGCGGCATGGGAGTCCTGCGCGCCTACGAGTACGCGCTGGCGCACGACGCCGACGTGGTGTCGATGAGCTACATGTGGGTCGGGATCGAACTCGGCAACTGGCGAGGGATCTACCGGTTGGCCCACGAGCACCTGGCGATCGCCGGCGTCGTGTCAGTCGGCGGTGCGGGCAACTTCGGCCCTGGTTCGCGGCGCCGTGCCCCGCCGGGCAAGCAGATCTGTCTGCCCAAGGACATCCCGTGCGTGATCGCCGCCGCAGGACTCGACAAGCGCGACAAGCTGCCGGGCTTCAGCAGCCAGGGGCCGTGCAGTTGGAAGGGCGTGCGCTTCTACGACGACTACGGACCGGACCAGCCGCTGCTCAAACCCGACGTCACCGCCTTCGCCACCGGGTATCCGGTTTGGAACGGGATCGGCAAGTCGCGGCCGCCCGGCTGGCGAGTCGTGCACGACGCCGGCAACCGACTCGGGTTGGTGGTCGGGCCGCAGGGCAACTCGTTCTCCGGCCCACACGCTGCCGGAGTGGCGGCGCTGATGCTGTCGGCCAACCCGGACCTGCTCGCCTGGCAGGTGAAGGAACGGATGGAGAACACCTGCAAGGATCTCGGCGAGAAGGGTCGTGACGCGAAGTACGGCGCCGGGCTGCTCGATGCGGCCGCGGCCGTACAGGCGGCACGTGGACCGGCGAAGTGAGCCCGCGGACATCGCGGCGATGCGCCGCGACGTCGAAGCACTGACCGCGCCGGGCGAACGGGTGGTCGGCGGTCCGGGCCACGCCGCCGCCCGCCGGTGGCTGGTGGATCGACTCGCGATGCTCGGTCTGGAGCCGTACCACGGCTGGTTCGAGTGGCCGTACGAGCACGCGGGGATCCGCTTCTGCAACCTGCTGGCGCGCATCCCCGGACAGCAGTCCGCACTCGATCCGCTGCTGCTCGCCGCACACTACGACACCTGCGGCGCGCAACCCGGGGCTGACGACAACGCCGCCGCGGTGGCCATCCTGCTGGCGTGCGTCGACGCACTGCGCGCTGCGGCGCTGCGGCGCGACGTGATCCTGGCGATGTTCGACGCCGAAGAACCACCCTACTTCCTGAGCGAGCAAATGGGCTCGGTGCACTTCTACCACCAGCAGCGCCGCGAGCCGACCCACTGTGCGATCGTGCTCGACCTGTGCGGCCACGATGTGCCGGTGCCGGGGCTCGAGGATCTGCTGTTCGTCACCGGCATGGAGAGCGCACCGGGACTCGACCGGACCATCGTCGAGGGCGAGACGCTGCCCGGGCTGCGCACCGTGGCGGTGTCGAACGAGCACATCGGCGACCTCAGCGACCACCACGCCTTCCGCCGCGCCGGGCGGCCATTCCTGTTCCTGACCTGTGGCCGGTGGGAGCACTACCACGCACCGACCGACACGCCGGAGCGGCTGAGCTACGGCAAGATGCTGCGGATCCGCGACTGGGTGGTGCGCGCCGCCGTCGACATCGCGGACCGAACACTCGCACCGGAGGAGGGCTACGACCCGACCCCGACCGAGCTCAGATCGTTGCGGCAGAACCTCGGTCCGGTGCTGGAGGCGCTGGGGATCGAGGTGCGCACACGGGCCGACATCGGGCGCGTGGTGGCTGGGGCGATCCAGTTGTTCGGCGTGTAATCGCGGGCCTGGCCGCGCCCGATGGCGCCGCCATCGCCTTTGGCCCCGCACCGAGAAAGCTGCGCGAAATCCGGACCGCTTCCGCGGGGCACGACGCTGTCACCTGCAGGACACCCCGCGACCCGCGGCGGACCGTCCGGCGCGTAGCTACACTGCGATTCCCCATGCCTGCACCCCCGGAAGACCCACGGCGGTTCGCCCGGCTCACCGACGCGATCGCGACGTTCCTCGCTCATGACGGCACGGACCCTGCGGCGGCGACCCGGTTGCTGCGGGAGAACGAGCGGCTCCGCGATCTGCTGGAGCCGATGCTGCGCGCCGAGGACGGCGACCCCGGCGCTCCGCTCGAGGAGGACGAGACCGCCGAGCGCTACGTCGGCGACTTCCGGCTGCTTCGCGAGATCGGTCGCGGCGGGATGGGCGTCGTCTACGAAGCCGTGCACGTGCCGCTCGGGCGACGGGTCGCCCTCAAGGTGTTGCCCGCCCATGTCACCCTGGCCCCGCTGCAGGTCGAGCGACTCCGGCGGGAGGCGGCGGCTGCAGCCCGACTGCGCCACCATGCCATCGTGCCGATCTACGACGTCGGCGAGTCGGACGGCACGCACTACTTCTCCATGGAGTTCGTCGACGGTGCCAACCTGGCGACGGTGATCGCCGACCCCGAGTTCCGACTGAACGTCATTCCCGGAGCGGATCGGACCACGCAGTACGTCGAGATCGTGGCGCGCATCGGCGATGCGCTGCACTACGCCCACGACAACGGCGTGCTGCACCGGGATGTCAAGCCGCACAACATCCTGATCGGCGAGGATGGCAGCGTCCGGCTGGTCGACTTCGGCCTCGCGCGAGACTCCGATCGACACAGTCTGTCGCAGTCCGACCAATTCTCCGGAACGCCGTACTACGCGAGCCCGGAGCAGATCCGGGGCAAGCGCGAGGCCATCGATTCGCGCACCGACGTGTTCTCGCTCGGCGTGGTGCTCTACGAACTCTTGGCCAGGGGGCGACCGTTCGACGGCGAGACGACGCAGGAGATCTTCGACGGCATCCGCGACCGGGACCCACCGGCGCTGCGCCGCATCGCTCGCCGCTTGCCGAACGACCTGTGCGTGATCTGCCACAAGGCACTCGAGAAGAACCCCGAGGACCGCTACCGGACGGCGGGAGAGTTCGCGGCCGACCTGCGGCGCTTCCTGCGCTACGAGCCGATCCACGCCCACCCACCCGGGGTGCTGACGCGGATCCGCAAGGCGGTGCGAAGGAACCGACTCGGCGTGATCGCGACGACCTCCGCGGCGCTGCTGGTGATCGGTGGCCCTCTCGTGCTGTGGCGGAACGCGGAGCTCCTCCACCAACAACAGCGACAGCACAACACCGAGATGCGCGGGTTGTTGTCCGACGCCATGCGGACGCTCGACGTGTCGCAGTTCCGCCCCGGCAGCGAGACCGACTTCTTGCGACGCGTCGCAGAGCTCTCACGTCGCTACGACCGCATGGCGCAGATCGACGCATCGCCTTCGATCCGATGCGACGCGGCGAACGTCTTGGTGCAGTTGGCCCTGGCCAACCTCACCATCGGCAACAACGACAAGGCCGCCGAGACCTACGAGGAAGGTGTGCGGCGGATGCGGACCCTCGTCGCATCGGAGCCTGCCAACCAGACGTTCCGATACGGCCTCGCGCGGCAGCTTCACGGCCGATCCCTCGCGCGGGTTCGGCTGGGCGATCGCGAAGGGAGCCTGCAGGACCTGCACGCCGCGATCGAGGGGTTCGAGCAGATCGATCCCGAGGGACTGCGACCCGAGTATCGGGGACTGCCACCGCACGCCCTTGCCCGCTGCTACCGGTCGCTCGGGGCGCTGCACGTCCGTCCCGCGACGCTGGAACAGTCGCGCCAGGCGTTCGCCAAGAGCGTGCAGCTCCTGGCCGAGATCGAGGATCGCGAGCCGACCGATCCGCACCGGCTGGATACCGCATTGGTCCGGATCGATCTCGCGGGCGTGCTCGTGCGCCTCGGGAAGCACGTGGAGGCGAAACGAATCCTCCTGTCGGCCATCGAGCAGATCGAAGAGCTGCGCAGCCGGACCACCGTGCACAGCATCGCGCGGCACGGACTCGCTGCCGCGAAGAACCACCTCGCCTACGTGATGCTCGGGAACGGGAATCCAGAGGCCGGGATCGAGTTGCTCCGGGAGAGTGCCGGCATCCACGCATGCCTCGCCGATGACTTCCCCAAGACGCTCGCGCACGCGACGAATCACGCCGGAGTGTTGCGGAGCCTCGCCGAAGTCGTCGGTCGGGATCCCGAGCGAATCGAGGATGCGTTGCAGATCGCCGACCGCGGGTTGCGAGTCCTGAAGGCCGCCACCAAGCAGAGTCCGTCGTCGCTCGAGTGCCAGCGACTGACTGCGCGCTTGCTCCTGGAGCGCGCATCGCTGATCCGTCGCACCAGAGCGCCGGACTCGCAGAAGGCTCGTGGTTTCCGGGAGGCCGCTGAACACCTCGCGCAGCTGGTGAGCCGCCAGCGTGACGAACTCACCTACGGTTGGCTCGGCACGGCGCTGCACTGCGAGGCCTACTGGGAGCAACGCGCCGGCCAAGCAACGGCCGCGCTGAAGTCGATCCGGAACGCCGTCGCGGCCGTGGAGCAAGCTGCTCGGATCCACCCCGGCGGCACCTACGAAGCGAGGCTGGCGAACATGCGGGCGCTGCTCGCCAGGATCCAAGGTGCGCAAACCGACCGCGGGGTCGCGCTGCGAAAGAAAGTGAAATGAGCCCCAAGGACACACAGACCGTCGAACTCCTCCGCCGCTGGCACGCTGGTGACCGCGAGGCGCTGGAGGCATTGGTGCGGGCCAACCTCGATTGGCTGCGACAACGAGTTCGAGCCCGCCTGGGGCCACGACTGCGCGCCTACGAGGAAACGCACGATCAGGTGCAGGAAGCTATCGTCGACGTGCTGACGTTCGGGCCCCGGTTCTCGATCACCGACAACGAGCAGTTCCGCGCGGTTCTGGCGCGGATCGTCGAGAACAACCTCCGCGACCGCAACCGCTGGATCGGACGCGAACGCCGGGCCGTCGACCGCAACCGCCCGCTACCATCCGACACCGTCTTGGACTTGGACCCGCCGATCCGCTCCGTCACGCGACCGAGCGAGGCCGGGCGACACACCGAGCGCGAGCAGCAAGAGGCCTGGGTGCGGCTCGCGATCGAGCTGCTCGATCCTCGCGACCGCGACGTGTTGTGGATGCGCGAGTTCGACGAGGCGCCGTTCGAGGCGATCGGCGAGCAACTCGGCGTCAGCCCCAACGCCGCACGCATGCGCCACCGCAAGGCGCTGCCCAAGCTGGCGCAGAAGGTGAAGGACCTGATGAGCGGCCGCTTCACATCGACCGAGGAGTAGCTCGCCGTAGCGCGCGACGCAGGGCGACACCGATCGGGTGCCCGAGTGAGTCCTGCGCATCGATCGACTACCCGGAGCGCGGACGTGCCGAGGCGGATCGTGACGCGCTGGACGCGCCGAGCAGCGCCATCGGTTGGTGTAACAGCAGATCCCGCAGGAAGCGTGCTGCCCGCCGAGTTGCGTGTTCTCACGCCCAACGGGCGAGCAGCGACTTGGCGGATTCAGCAGCGCGGTCGTCCATCACCCGAGCCGACGACTCTCTGCGGAGGTCCACCGAGGTGCGGCGCGGCCCTCGGCGATTGGATCGAAGATGCCAGACTCGAGGATCGCACTGCGGATTCGCGGCGCCTGGGACAAAACAGAGACCTCTCGGCGCGGTCGCGTCGCTGGCAAGGGCGTGTCGAGCTTCCCGCTCGGCAGACCCCAAACCAGGACCAGACGATGCAACTCCATCTACTCGCTGCGACCACACTGGTCGCATTCTCCGCGGCTTCGACGGCACAGGTGGCCACCTACCAGGGGGTGACCGGTGCCCAACACCAGAACAACTCGAACGGGTACTCCGGCGCCGGCTACCGGATGATCTCGCTCTCGGTGCACGGCACCTCGGCGGATCCGCGCTACACCGCGGTGTGGCGCAAGATCAGTGGACCGGCATGGACCGCGTTCCACGGCATGCCGATCTCCGGCTACCAGAAGTACTACAGCGACCGCATCGCGGAGGGCTACCGGCCCTACATCGTGACGGCGACCGGAACGGCCGCCAACGCGGTGGTCGCCGGCGTGTTCACCAAGGACCCGGTCGATGCCAAGGGTTGGCATGGTCTCACTGCGGCGGAATTCACCGCCAAGGCGGACTGGGCGCAGGAGAACGGCTACATGCCCACTTGGTTGTCCGCATACGGTTCCGCCGCGGACAAGCGCTACATCGCCATCTTCCGCAAGTCGACCATCGACCAGCACTGGAGCTACAGCCTCGACAAGACCAAGGCCCAGCACCTGGCGCGTCAGGACGCCCACGCAATGGCGTGGGACCGGCCGGCGCTCGTGACGAGTTCCGGGATGGGCACCTACTCGTCGATCTGGCGTGACGACAAGCTCGGCCCCTACGTGCCATTCGTCGACTTCACCGCCGCCGAATTCCTCGGCGCTCGAGACACCTTGGCGACCTACGGCTACTTCCCGATGATCCTCCAGGGCGGCGGGGTCGGATCCGCAACCCGCTACAGCGGGATCTTCGTGATCACCACGACCGTCCAAGAGCGGACCTTCGAGAAGCGCGGAGTCGACAACGCGACCATGCGGGCCTTCGACGATTTCATGGAGACCCGCATGAAGTCCAACGGGGTCCGCGGCGGCGCGCTCGCGATCGCCAAGGACGGACGATTGGTGTTCGCGCGCGGCTACACCTGGGCCGAATCGGGTTACCCGATCACGCAACCGACCGACATGTTCCGCATCGCGAGCTGCTCGAAGCCGCTGACCTCGATCGCCATCCACCAGGCGTTCCAAGGCAGCAAGCTGAGCCCGGGCAACAAGCTGACCCAAGTCCTCAACATCGACCCGACCGCGATCAAGGACGTGAGGCTGCAGGACGTGACCATCGATCACCTCCTGCGTCACGCCGGTGGCTTCGACTCGCCGTCCGATCCGATGTTCTCGGACAGCACGATCGCCGCTTGGGGCAACTTCAGCTTCCCGATCTCGAAGGGCAACATCCTCGCCTACATGACCCGCACGCAGTCGATGAAGTTCAACCCCGGGTCGAGCTACTCGTACTCGAACTACGGCTTCATGCTGCTCGGACTGCTGCTGGAGAAGCGCTACACCGGCAACTACGAGAACGTGGTGCGCAACAACCTGTTCGGTCCGTTGGGCGTCCTGCGCCCGCGCATCTCCAGCCCGCTGTATTCGGAGAAGCTCGCCAACGAGGTGCGTCACGAGAACTACACGCTCTCCATCCAGCCGAGCGTGATGTCGGACGCGCGACCCGAGGTTCCCGCGCAATACGGCGGCTTCAACGTGAAGAACCACGATGCCAACGGCGGCTGGACGATGGCCGCGCCGGACTACGTGAAGGTGCTGGCGTCGTTCGATCTCGGCGCTGCCAACCCGATCCTCAGCCAGGGCTGGGCCAACTACATGTTCGCGCAGAGCTCGGTCCACAGCCTGCGCAGCCGTGGCTGGACTCGCACCACCGTCAAGGACAAGGACGGCAAGGACGTGCTGCTCTACAGCCACGGTGGCGCGTTCGCCGGCACGCGGGCGGTCATCATGCGCCGCGCCGACGGGTTGTCGTTCGCAGCGTTCTTCAACGGCGCGGCCTACAGCACCTGGAACGGCAAGAGCCGCGAGGCCGAGCTCAATGAGATCGCCAACACGATCACGACTTGGCCGAACATCGACCTGTTCCCTTCGGTCGGGATCCCCGCGTTCAAGCAGCACGTGGCTGGCAAGGTCGCCTCGTTCGGGACCGGCTGCTCCGGCTCGCGCGGCACCGTGACTCACTCGGTGACCGGGACGCCGGAGATCGACCAGGTCGCCGAGTACCGGCTCGCCAACGCTCGGGTGTTCGCGCAGGCGGTGCTGCACGTCGGAGTGTCCCGCACCAGCTGGCTCGGCGTCCCCCTGCCGATGTCCATGGCGATGTTCGGAGCCCCGGGCTGCTACGTGCGGGTTGCCCCCGCGATCTCGGTGCCGGTCAAGGCCAGCCTGCTCGGACTGGCGTCGGTGTCGGTCCACGTGCCGAACGATCCCGCGCTGATCGGGGCGAAGTTCTTCACGCAGTACTCGGTGGCTGACCCATCGGCCAACGGACTCGGCCTGACGTTCACCAACGGCGTCGAGACCACGGTCGGCGGCTTCAAGTAGCACGAGGTGCAGGTGGCCGGCACATGGGGCCAGCCGCCCATCCTCTGTTCGGCAACGCGCGTGGGCTTCCTCGGTAGGCAGCCCACGCGCGGCGCTCGTTGGCGCAGGTCACGCAGCGCCCACACGCAACGTCGACCTCGGACGAACAGCACTCACACTCAGCCGCGGCGCACCGCGAGCTTCACCTTCTCCAACAGCGTCGCCATCCTCACCGGCTTCTGCACCACGCCGAACAATCCGGCGCCACGGAAGCGATCGAGGACCTCCTGTTCGGCGAACCCGCTGCTGAGCAGCACCGGAACATCCTCACGAATCGCCTTGAGCTCGCGGAACACCTCCTCGCCGTCGAGCTTCGGCATGTTGAGGTCGAGCACGACGCAGTCGATCGAGTCATGAAGGTCACGGAAAATCTCGATCGCTTCGACTCCATTGGTCGCCTGCAGGACATCCATCCCGGCGCGTTCCAGGAACTTGGTCACGATCGACAGCACACCGGGCTCGTCGTCGACGACGAGGACCCGCGCAACGACCTCGGCACCGTCGTCGCGATGGCCTTCGTCGCCGCACGTGTACGGAACGTCAGCGCGCGGCATGAGCAGCGTGAACGTGCTGCCGGTGCCGGGCGACGAGTTGACTTGCAGCATCCAACCGTGCGCGTCGGCGATCCCCTTGACGGCGGCGAGGCCCAGGCCGCGGCCGTCCAGTTTGGTGGTGAAGAACGGGTCGAAGACCCGGGCGCGGGTCGCGGCGTCCATCCCACAGCCCGAATCGCGCACCGAGACCTCGACGAACTCTCCCGGTTGGAATCGCTCTGGCAAGCGACGATTCGTGATGTCCTCGGCCGTGAGTCGCAGCGCCTCGGTCTTGACGACGACCTCGCCCTCGAAGTTGCCGATCGACTCGGCCGCGTTGGTGATCAGGTTCATGAACACCTGGCGGAGTTGGCTGCGGTCCGCCGTCACGCCGAGGTTGCCGGCCAATTCGAGTCGCAGGGCCGCCTTCTTCGACAACGACACCTGCATGAGCTTCGACAGGTCACGGATCATCGCGTTGCATTCCACCGGCTCGGCGGACACCGCGTTGCGCCCGGCAAAGGCGAGCATCTGATTGCACAGGCCCGTCGCGCTGTCCGCGGCCTCGGCGATGTCTTCGAGCATCTCGGTGACACTGCTGTGCGGCGGTAGGGAGGAGATCGCCAGCTCGGCGTTGCCGAGCACCACTCCGAGGAGGTTGTTGAAGTCGTGGGCCACGCCACCGGCGAGGACACCGAGCGCCTCCAGCTTGGCCGCCTGCTGCAGTTGGAACTGGAGCTGCTCGCGTTCGACCGCCAGGCCCACCATGTGGGCGGCGATCTCCAGGCCATCCATCTGGTACTGCTCGGGTGCGCTCGGCTCCGCGTCGTAGAGCGCCATCGCACCGAGAACCTCGCCGTTGGTCGCCCGGACCGGGTGCGACCAGCACGCCGCCACGCCGGCGATCTCGGCGGCATAGCGCAGATCCGACCACAACGGGTCTCGGGCGATGTCCTCGACAACCACCGGGACGTTCCAGTACGCCGCGGTGCCGCAGGATCCCACCATCGGCCCGATCTTCAGCCCCTCGACGGCAGCGTTGTACTCGGCCGGCAGACTCGGGCCGGCACCCACGGTGACGCAGTTGCGCTCGCGGTCCACGAGCAGGATCGAACAGCGCTTGCCCGGGTTCTTCGCCTCGACGATCAACGCCATCCCCGAGAGCATCCGGTTCATCGCGGTCTCGTTGGTCGATGCGAAACCGACACAGGACGGCACGGCGCGGACGGTGTCCGCGGGTCGGCCGATCACGTAGACCTCGCCGCGCTCGGTGCGGACCGTCCAGTGGATCGAGAGCCACTCGCCGCCCCGACTCGCGTGCCGCGCTTCGGTCGATCCCGTGCCGGCCGTGACGAGCGAAGCGAGTGTGGCTCGATCGTCAGGGTGAATCCAGTCGAGCAGGCACCGGGTCGCCAGCTCGGCACCGTCGTAGCCGAGCGCCGCGCCGAGACCGCGACTCACGCGCGCCACACCATTTTGGGCGCTCGTACGAACGAGGAGGTCATTGCCACGGTGACTCATGGGCTGGCCGTTGCAAGGGGAGACGCCCTCGAGTGCCGGGCTTGCTCGACGGGCGAGTTCAGCCGTTGCGACCCCGAGACAGCCTCGACAGGATGCTCGAACTCCCCCGCGTTCGCAACTGCCAACCCGCAGCGCAGCTCGGCCACGTCGAGCGGCAGGTCCTCGAGAACCCACGATCATGCGAGTTCGGCGCCACACCGAATCCCGCCTCGAAGGACGGACTCGGGCAGGTGGTCGCCCCTGCGAGCCCTCACCCACGTGGGCGCCCGACCGGGGACGGAACGGCTACTGGCCGATCTTGACCGACAACCCGTTGGTCAGTCCCACCGCGTTGGACTTCGGATCGACCACCACGCCCTGCAGGGCCAACTCGAGCCCGGCCAACTTGGGGTCGGGCGGAATCGGCAGGTTGAGACCACCGGTGCCCAGGGGATCCAGGGGGAAGGGCGGCAGGACGAAGATCGCGGTGGGGTCGACCAGCAGGTCACCGCCGAGGAACGGCATCTCGCCAGGCCGGGCGCCGACGCCGACGAACACCTGGCCGCTGGGCGGCCCCAGGACGATGGGTTGGAACGGTTGCCCGATGGCGGGGAACCCCGACAGGTCGAGCTGCACCCGTTGCGTCTGGACGAGCTGTCCGCTCGGCTCGCCGTAGGTGGCGCCACCCGCCAGGCTCGGCGTGCTGCCGGCGGTGATGTCGATCGGAAACAGGTCGAGCTGGGGCGGCTGCCAGAACACGATGTGCTGGATCGGGTCCCCGAGCAGGTACTCGAGCGAGAGGCTCGGGATCTTCGCGTTCAGCACCGGGCTGTCGTAGACGACCATCGACGGGCGGATGCCCGCTTGGCGCAGGGCCTGCTCGATCGCCCTGCGCACTTGGTCGGCGTTCATGCCGATCGTCAGCTGCACCGAGAATTGCACCCGCACCAACACCGGGTTGCCGTTGATGATGCGCCACACATCGACCTGGAACTGCAGCTTCTGGTCCTGTGCCACGCGTGTCCCGGGCTTGGGCAGCGGCAGGGTCACCCCCTGTGTCTTCAAGGTCTTCTTGGGCGGCTTCTGGGCCGGCTTCACCGGCGGCTTCTGCACCTCGCAGTCGATACCCTCGAGGCCGGTATCGGTGGTGCCGATCCCACCCCCGGTGGTCAGCGGCACACCGTTCGGGCCCGCCGAGACGCAGACGACGTTGCTGCCGACCTTGGTCGCGGTGTAGCCGGCGTTCTGCAGCGCTGCGAGCAAGGCGTCGGCGAGCTGACCGGTCGAGTTGCCGGCGGCGCCGAAGAAGAACGACTTGCCACCGACGCGCACACCGGTCCTGGACGGCTGGTCGAGGTTGTCCTTCCCGCTCAACTTGCCATTGCCCTCGAAGCTGAAACACACCACCTGACCGGCCTGGTTCTGTGCGCGGGCCGGGGCAGACAGGGCAAGCGCGGCGGTCAGCAAGGTCGCAGCGGCAAACAGGGCGGAACGGAATGAAGTGGAGAGTTGCACTGGTTTCATGGCCTCCTGGCCTGGTGTTTGTTCGAGGCCTCTCGCGAAATCCCGGCACGGGAGCGGTGGTGTGGCCTGGAAAAAAAAGCCTGCGCACCAGCGGGCGACCCGTCGCACCGGCGAAGGGCGGGCTCCGGCGCCGAGCGCTGGTGCGGCTTCGCGCACGGGCACAGCTCGTTCCGGCGCGGGCGCGGACTCTCGGTGCGGCCTCGGCCGCAACGGCTACCTCCCTATCGCGGCCAAGGCCGCACCCAAGGACTTGGGTGAGCGCGGAGCCCCGCGCCGCCATGAGGCCTCGGCCGCCTGCTCATTGGAGCTTCCGGTGCCTGCCCGCTGGAGGAACAGCCGCCGAGGTGTCTTGGAAGGTGCCGGAGAGCCTTCGCGTGCCGGCGCGATCCACGCTCAGCGAACCAGCGCGCGGGCGGTCAGGGCTTCCTCCAACACCCGCGCGATCACCGCATACCCTTCCGCGGTGCAGCACCGTCCAGCGCTCCAATACACGCGCCGCGATCGCTGCGCCTCCAGCAGAGCCGGAAGGGCGTCGGCGAACACCACGCCTCGCCCGGTGCACCACTCGGCCATCTGCCGCGCCGGATACGCGTCCTCCGCGCTCGGGGCACGCGCCGGAATGTGCAGCACCACCATTCTCGCACCCTGCTTCCGGATCGATGCGAGCATCGCTTCATACTGTGCAAACAGCTCGCGCCAACCCCCGCGATGCGCTTCGCCCGGGAAGTTGAGTTCGGCACGCTGCTCGTCGGACAACGGCTTGACCCAAGTATCGAGGTACAGGCGCAGGACGATTCGCGCCAGGTGCGACTGGCGGTACCACCAGAGCCCCCATTTGCCGAGTGCCGCTCCATGTCGCGGGGTGAGGTAGCCCAACCGCGAAACGCGAACTGCCTCGAGCCCCAGTTCCGAGAGCAACACGTCATCGACCACGAACCCGACGACCACCAAGTCCGGGGCGTAGGCCAAGCCGAGGTTCTGCAGCAGCAATCTCTCGCTCTCTGCGAAGTAACCAGGCAGACCGCACTTCAGGACTTCGACCCGGGGGTGCTCCCCCGGGCGCGCGTTCAAGAACAGCTCGAGGCGACGCAAGTAGGTGTCGGCGTAGGCCGCCCCCGATCCTTCGGTGAACCGGTCCCCCAAACCGAGGATGCGGAACACTCCGGCCGGCTTCTCGCGTGGATGCTCCTCGTCCCGGAAACCCACCGCGTTGTAGTTGTGCGGAATCTCGTAGTCGTCCGCGATCGATCGCTCGATCGCGACGGTCGACGCCGGTGGTCGGTACGGGAACCGCGGGTCATCGAGCACCCAGCCGGTGCGATTCGCGACCGGCGGCGCGAGCCCCGAGAGGCGCGCCAAACCTTCGACCACGCCGAGCACCAGCAAGACCGCGACCGAAGTGAGCCACACTCGCCGCCAGCGCCGTCGCGTCGTGTGCTCTTTCTGCATGGTGGTTCAGCCGCCACTCGGCAGCGCGGCGGTCGGCGATCGAGTCCGCTTGCGGACCGAGGTGGGGCGAGGTCGCCAACCGGTGACCGAGGCGGTCGGCTCGGCGAAGGCTAGCTGGCACCACGTGTTGCACCAACAATCCGTATCATCAAACATCAGAAACACGGATGATCGGAGTCCGCAGCCGGTCCGACCGGACCAGCGCCAAGCGATTCAGTCGCCGCCGCGACGCCGTCTGGGATGCTCCTTCTGTTCGCGGCGCAGGGCGGCCTCCAGCAGCTTGTCCTGCTTGTCCTGCTCGGATCGGAGTTTGGCGAGCGCGGCCTGGCTGGCTGCGCCGCGCCTGTAGCGCCGACGCACATCGACCGCTTCGGCGTCGTAGAACGCGCCCCCCGGCTCGATCGCGCACAGGCGGCGGTCGTCTTCGGTGTCGGCCACGGCATCGCGACTCACTTCGACCCACATCCCGACCGTCACCAACGCGTTGCGCAGCCCCCAGCGTTCGGTCGGCAGGGGCACGACACCGCGCTGCTCGTCGGCCAGGAACGTCGGCGTGACGTCATAGAAGCGACACAGATCGACCAGCAGTGACCAGTGCGGGGCGGTGACTTCCTGCTCGATGTGCGAGATCGTGCCCTGGCGCACCCCGAGCCGCTCCGCGACCTCACGTTGGCTCAACTTCTTCTCCCGCGTCCGGAGATAGAACAGCTTGAGTCCGAGCGACGCCACGTGGGCATTCTATAACGGTTCGGCGGCGCGCCTGGAACGGTCACGGCGCATCGAACTCGAACCGCAGCACCGGGCAGCGATCCCGTAGCAGCCGTCCGACCGATGCGTTGGTGTCGGCGCACTCGACCCAGCTGACCCCGCTCGCCGGCGAAAGCGCGCCCACGGTTGCCCGTACCCCGTTCGAAGTGACCCAGCCGAACGCGTTGCGTCGCGTCTCGACCGCCCACTGGCTGAACAGCGACAACCCGACGATCGCGGGCACTGCCGGGAGTTCGAACTCCAACATGCCCAGCCGCTCTCCCGTCCGCGGCAGCGTGCGTAGAGCGACGCGGCTCATCACCAGGAGATCAACCTGGACCCAGCACCCTGCGGCGCCGAACGGGGTCAGGTCCATGGGCAGCGGTATCGTACCCCACGATCTCGCGCTGGCGCCGAGGCAACACAGCGCGTAGTCGTTGGCCGGCAGCACGCCGCGCAACCACATGCACGCCGTCGCTCCCGGGACGAAGCTCGCCGCGTCGGCTCCGGCCGGAGTGGGGCCACAACCGGGGATGCAGCTCACACCGAGCGTGGTCACCGCACCCCTCGCGGACTGCGGCTGGGTCGCCGCGTCGATCGGCCACCACGGCTCGTTCGGCGTGGCGCGAAGCGCCTTGCCGGTCACCGTCTCCAGGCACAGTGTGCCCCCGCGGTAGGTGAAGGGGCGAGCCAGGCGGATCGTGATCGCACCGGCGCCAGCCCACGACGCCGGGGGTTTCGCGACGCCGGGAGTCGCCGGGAGCGTCACGTCGCCAGCGAACACCACACTGGCGTCGCCGCCTCGGTTGCTGGCGAACGCCGCCTGAGTTGCGTCCGCCGCCCGCGGGGCGTGTGACATGGTGAGCTCGAGCCACACCGCGCTCGACCGGAGGGCGTCCGGGTCGCCACCGTTGCGGCGCAGGACGATGCGGGCGATCGAACGCCCCTTCAACCCCAGGAGGTGGCGCTCATCGATCAACAGCTGGCGCCGCGCCGCGAACGGCGACACCGCCCAGAATACGCCATTCGGAGCCTCGACATCGGCGTACTGCGACGGGACGACCAAGCTACTTTGCGCGGCGACGACAGACGGCGCCGCCCCGACGACGCACAACGTCAGCCACGCGCTCGGCGCCAGCGTTCGCAAGCGCCCCACCCCGCTGCACACCATTCCGAGTTTCACCGCGCTCACTTGACCGGGTTCACGATCTCGACCAGAAGGTAACCCGGTAACCCGAGGTTGTCGGACAAAGCCAGCTCATCGCCGGACGGAACCGGATCGATCACGAACTTGCCATTCTCGTCCGGAGTCACCCGCACCGACTTGCCGTCGTCTGCCTGGTACTCCACGGACTTGGCCGAACCGATGTAGGTCACAGTTGCCGGCTTGCCAGCCACCGGCGGATTCGGGTCGATCTTGAACCGACTTCCACGGCGGGGAATCGGCATCAACGCCCTCGCTCCGCTCGAACGCGGGCCCGCTGCAGCGCGCGCACAGTCTCGGGTCGATCGTCGCGCCGACCGATCCGTTCCGCGTCGCGCAGCAGCCGCGCGGTCGAGTCGAGGCGCGCAAGCGACCGCACGGCGATCGCGCCAGCGAGGTCCGCGTGCTGCGCCGCGGAGCGCAGCGAGAGATCGAGCAAGTCCTCGAACACCGCAATCAGCTCGGCTGCACGCGGGTGGGCCATACGCACGCGTTCGAGATCACCGGCGGCCGACAGGAACCCGTCGGCGGGGCCACGCCGAACCCACAGCGCCCAGGCCAAGGTACCCCGTTCGACCCGGTCCCCGTCGATCTCGCCGGGCTGCGGCGGTCGCACCGTACCGGCGCTGGCGCCGACCCAGCCCGACAGAGCGGCAACACCCCCTCCCCCGATCAGCACCCCCGCTACCGCGGGCACCGCGAACAGCAGCGATCGCCGCGACAAGGATGCCGCGGGGAGTCGCGGCGCGAGGTCGAACGCAAGGTGGTCGCGTCCCGGTCGGTAGTCGATCGGGAACTCTCCGAAGTGCATGGTAGGCATGGGGCGGGTTGACCGCGGATGGTATCCGGCACGGTTCGGGAAGGCGCAGTCGCTTTCCATTCCACGCCGAGCTCGAGACGCCCATCGCTGCCAAGGCCGCACCCAAGGCTCTGGGTGAGCGCGGAGCTGCGCGCCGCCACGAGGTCTCGGCCGCTTGCTCGATGGAGCTTCCGGTGCCGTTGCCCGCTGGAGAAGCAGCCGCCCGCGGCCCCTGCAGCCCAGGGAGGCACCCCGTGCGGAACGAGATGGATGACGCGGCCTCGCCTCAGGGGTGGCTCAGCCGAACGCGCTCGACGCCAAATCGGCCCACCACTCGCTGAACGCGATCGGGCCGCCTGCCGCGATTCCGACCGCGACGACTACCAGGCCCCACCATGTCGCCTTGTGCACCCGTCCGAGGCTCCGCCGGTCGTGAACCACGACGGCGAACAGCAGCCCGAACAGGAAGATCAAGCTCGCGGCTTCTCCCCAGCCGAGCGTGCGCGTCAGCCGCACCAGGGCAGGCGGCGTCATCACCACCCCCGCAAGCACAACCAGTCGCTTGTGCGCCGCGGGGTGCCGGACCGCACCGACTGCCGCACAGTAGAGGGCGAAGAACTGCAGGATGTTGAGCAGATTGAAGAACAACAGCATCGCGGCGCGCGCGTCGCGGACCGGTTGATCGCGGAAGTGCTCCGCCGCGACCCAGACTCCCGAGACCAGCACCCCGAGCGCGATGACCACACTGGCCCACCCGAAGCGGACGTGTGCGCGCTGGGCGCCACGGCGGACCAGCCACGGCTGCAGGCACGACAGCAGGTACCACGCACTGCTCAGCGCGGCGTGCACCACCACGAGCGCACTCGGTGGCGGCACTCCGGCGGCCAGCGCATTGCCGAGGAAACCCGCGGCGACCAACAACAGCATCACCAGGGTGTGACGCAGGAAGAACGGTTCGCCGAGCCGCACCGCGCCACTCATCGGCACTCCGCCAGCACGCGTTCCAGCTCCTGCTCCGCACCGACGTACCAGTCCTGCGCCAGCACGTGGGTCACCTTCCACCCGAACGCGCGCAGGAGAGCGGGCCGTGCCACCTCGCGCTCGATCGCGTCCTCCTGCCGGTAGTGGTCCGCGTCGTCGATCAGGATCCCCAGCCGGTAGCGCGATTCACCCGGTGAGGACACCGCAAGGCTGCAGCGGAACGAACTGTGGCCGACCGCGAGGTCCACCGCGAACCCACGTTGCCGCAAACACTCAGCCAACTCCACGGCCACCGGATGCGGCGGTGGGACCTCGACGAGCTCCTGGCCGCGGCTGACCTGCAGCTGCGCCAGCACCCGGTGCGCACCAGCGAGGTCGCCGATGCAGCTCAGCTCTGCGTAGCGCAGGTAGCTCTTCAGGCACGCGGCCCCGGCGTTGTAGTCGTTGGTGATCGCCGGCGCGCGAATCGAACTCACCACCACCATGTGGTGCTTGGCGCGCGAGAATGCCACATTGAGCCGCCGCTCACCCCCGCTGAGGTTGATCGGGCCGAAGTTCATCCGCATCTTGCCGGCCCGATCGGGTCCGTAGCAGACGCTGAGGATCACGATGTCCCGCTCGTCGCCCTGAATGTTCTCGAGGTTCTTGACCAGCAGACCGACGTGCTGGCCGTCGACCTCACGGTCGAACTCCGCCTCGAGCGCATCGCCGAACACCGGGTCACGGCGCGCCAGGCGTTCGAGGGCATCCTCGATCTCGTCCTGCTGGGCCTGCGAGAAGGCGACCACGCCGATGCTGCGTGTCGCACCGCCGGCACGGCGTGCGAGCAGCGCGCGCACCATCTCGGCGATGTACTCCGCCTCGGCACGGTTGCGCCGCGCCTGGTAGACCGCACCGGCGATGAAATGGAAGCTGATGGGCCGAGCGAGCAACGCATCCGCTCCAGCCACGCCGTCCTCCGCCGTATTCGCCACCACGGCCGGGCGCGGTTCCGGCGTGAAACTCTCGTCCGGCACCGTGTGCAGCCCGCCGCGGTAGAACGCGGCGTTGGAGAAGCTGATCAACGCTTCCGAACGGCTGCGGTAGTGCCAACCGAGCATGCAGGGGCGGAGGTTGCGTGCGGCGTGCGTCAGGAAGCTGTTGCCGTCCAGGTCGTACTCGACCGCCGCATCGAGCTCCTCGGCCGCGTCGTCCTCGCCGGCAGTGGAGCCTTTGCTGGCGAAGAAGCTGGTCGGCGGTAGCTGCATCTCGTCACCCACGACGATGATCTGGCGGGCCCGGAAGATCGCCGGCACCGCTTCCTCCAGCGTGATCTGGCTCGCTTCGTCGAAGATGACCACGTCGAACCGATCGGCGTGCAAGGGCAGCGTGTCGGACACGCTGAGCGGACTCATCAACCACACTGGCTTGAGCTGCTCCAACACCGCGCCACTGTCGCCCGCCGACAGGTCGCGGATCGACTTGTAGCGCATGGTCTTCTTGAACTCGTGCTGCAGCTCGCGGAGGCCGCGGGACAGTACTTGTTTGCTCTGGCGTTGGGTGGAATCGAGCTGACCGTCCGGAAGGGTCGCGACCCCCAGACTGGCCACGAAGCGGTTCCGGACCATGCTCTTGACCGATGCGGCGTTGCCCCGCATCCACGCGGCGTGCCGTTCTGCGGCACGCACGGCGGCGCGGTCGCGCACCCGCCCATCGAAACGGTGGAGGCGCCGATCGCCGCGGATCCCGCGGTCCAGCGCAGCGCCGAGCAGGAACGACTCGAGCTCGGGGGCGGTGGCGTCAGCGAGTCGGATCAGCGTCGCGAGCTCGGCCGGAAGGCGACCCAGCTCGCGCAGACAGTGGGTGAACGCGGGCAACTCGTCGAGGTGCTCGACCACGCCGCGGAGTTCGGCGGCCAGGTCGCCGAACGACACGGTGGCGTAGTCCTGAGCGATCGGCTCGAGCGCATCGTGCACCGCGTCGAGCTTCGACCGGATCCCGCACAGCGTCTCGACCGCGCGCTGGCCCTGGCCCTCGACCAGCAAGTGGTCGCGTAGCGCGCGTTCGGCGGCGGGGCGATCGTCGGCACGCAACCGCTCGAGCGTCGCGGTGATCTCCGGAACGCCACCCGGGATGCCGTAGTCGCGTTCCAGCGCCGCCGCGGATTCCGCCGCGACGGCCTCCGAATCGTACCGCGCCCGGAGCAGCTCCAACGCCTGCGACCACGTCGGCCGTACCACGCTCCGAGCGAAGTCGAACCGCCGGTTCATCAGCTTCCGCATGCGCCACCAGGCAGGGCGAAGGAACGCCAGGAACGAACCCTCCAACGCCTCCGCCTGCGCGATCGCGTGCTGCAGGTCGGCGCGCGGCAGCGCCTCCCGCCAGCCCGCCGCCTCCTCGCGCGCTCGGTCCACGCTGGCGAGCATCGCGCCGTGCCCCGCCAAACGCTCGGCGAACGCGGCCGCCGCCAGCGAGCCCGCGTCGAGGATTCCCAGCGCTCCGCGCCGGGCCAGCTCCCGCACCTGTTCGGCGAACCCGACCGCCTCGCGCAACGCCGTCAAGTGAGCCTGGCACACCTCGGGGAGTGCACAATCGGCGAGCGCCGTCTCGATCTCCACCACGACCTCCGACGCCGCCCGCGCACGCTCGGCGATCGCCGCCTCCGGGCGGACCTGATCGGCGATCGCACAGCGCAGCAACCGCAGCGGATGACGACGGAACACCGCGGCGCCCGCGTCCGCCATCGCCGCGAACAGTCGCGCCAACGTCTCGCGGTGCTCGGACCAGAGCGCGTAGTCGGGACAGGGGACGCCCGGTGGCAGCCGCGACGGTTCCGCGTCCTGCTGGCGCAGCTCGATCGCGCGGCGCAGCGAGTCGACCAACGGCCCACCGAGCTCGGGTCGCGATTCCACCATCGCGGTGCGGCTGTCGTGCAGCGGCTGCAACTCGTGTTCGAGCGCGTCCAGCTCGGCGTCGCGTTGCAGTGGGGTCGCCGGAGCTGCAGCGGTGAACGCGTCGTAGGTGGCGCGCAGGTCGGCGATCACCGACTTCTTGTCGGACTGCGCGTCGTGCACCAGGCAACACAGCGCATCCAGGCCGCGTTCCTGCAGCCGGTGGAAGACGACGTCGATCGCAGCGCGCTTCTCGCACACGAACAGCACCCGCTTGCCACGAGCCACGAAGTCGGCGATCAAGTTGGTGATCGTCTGCGACTTCCCGGTGCCCGGCGGGCCCTGGATGATGTAGCTCTCGCCGCGCCGCGCGAACGCGATCGCCTGCGCCTGGGTCGTGTCGCAGGGCACGACCGGAAAGCGATCGCGCAGCGTCTGCGGCGCGTCCGGCAGCGGCCCGGACGGCGGCGGCTGCAACGCGAACGCCGCGTCGAACGCAGGGTTGTCGGGTAGCTCACCGAGCAGCGCCTCGTAGTCGCGCACCAGGGACATCTTCCGGTACTTGAAGTTGCCGAGGGTGACCGAGCACAGGTCGAGTTCCCAGCGGTACGGATTGTCGCTGCCCTCGTCGAGGCTGTAGAAGCTGCGCTCGACTTGGCGCGTCGGGGTCGGCTCGGGCTCCGACACGTTCCGGCGCGGTTGCTCGGTGGAGAACATCGCCTGCAGTGGCGCCTGCGTCACCCGCACATGACGGCGAAACAGCTGCACACCGAGCGGGCGGTAGTCGTCCGCCGCGTAGCTGTAGTCGAACGCCCGCTCCTCGCTCGCGGCGGCGCGCTGCAACCCGGCGCGCTTCTCGTAGCGGTCGAGCCGCTGGCGCGCCCGCCGGTGGATCAGTCGAATCCGTGGCGTGTCGACGAGCTCGAGCACGACCGACGGTTCACTGCGGGTGATCTGCTGCAGCAGCAGTGCGTGCAGTGCCGCGACGTCTGCCTGCTCCAGGTCGACCACCTCCGGCAGTTCGATGCCGTACAGCTCGCGCAGCTGGAAGCGCAGCACCGGGTTGACCTCGGCCTCCGAAGACAGCGGCTCCAACAGGTGTGCGTCGCGCACCCCCCGCTTCTTGGTCAAGGCCACCGGCAGCAGCAACAGCGGCGAAGTGATCCGCTCCGCGCGGGCGTCCCCCGCACCGTCGTTCGCCTTGAGATCGGTCCAGCGCAGCATGCACAACACCAACCGCAGCTGGGCACACCCGAACTCCGCCTGGTCCTTGCGCGCCTCGGCGCGGATCTTGTCGAGCTGGCTCGGCAGGTAGAGCGCTTCGTCGAAGTTGAGGAAGCGGCGCAACGAGATCCGCTTGCGGGCCACCACCGCGTCGCGGAACGCCCCCGACCAAGTGAGGATCTGGTCGGGTCGGATCCCCGCCGGATCGAACGACAGCGGCACCGAAGCGAGGGTCAGGTTGATCGTCTGCGCCGTCTCGCGGTGATGCAGCAGTCGATTACGCCGCGAGATCTCGAACAGCCGCTGTTGCAGTCGGGAGAGCACCACCTGGTGGCGATCACGCAGATCACGCGACTGGAAACCGGGAACCCGCTGCAGCTCGACGTCGAGGTCCACACTTTGATCGCGGTAGGACCGCAGACTCTCGACCAGCGCACCGAGATCTTGCGGCCGGCGCGCCCGATCGAGCTCGGTCATCTGCACGATCGCCTTGGCCAGCACCGGGTGCAGTCCCGGAGCCAGCGCGAACAGGTTGCCACGCGCCGCCACGAAGCGAGTCAGCTCGTCGCGCTCGGACAAGTCGATCCCGAGCGCCAGACTGGCGAGAATCATCCCGAGCACGAAGGTGTCGGTGAGCGGATCGTGGTGTGCGAGCAGATGCTCGAAGCACCGGTAGCCGGTCACGTATACGGGTCGGCTCGGCGGCTCGTTGGCGCCGGCGCTGCTGCCTGCTTCGCCGTCGGACGCGATCGAGAGGTCGTGCACCTGCTCGGTGCCCTCGGTGATGTCGTGGTCGACACTCTGCTCCCCGATCACCTCCACGGCGCGGCGCCGTGGCGCGGCGATCCCGCGCAGCGCCGCACCGGCGTCGCGCGGCTCCAGCCGCTCGCTGTCGTGGAACCACAGCGCGTTGCCGTCGACTTGCAGGCGCGCGACACCGCACAGCGGCGCGACCGACCCGGCGGAGTGCGTCTCGACGACTTGGCGGGCCAACGGGAGGAATGCCGCGAGGGCATCCTCGGTGGTGAACCCACCGCGTTCGAGACCGGCGGCGAGCAACTCGTGGAAGGCAGTCACCGCCAAAAGGTAGCGGGCCGGCCGACCGGGACCCGGGTCAATCGCCCGACTGCCGCAACCGCTTCAGCAAGTTGATCTGGCCGGCGTGGTACAGATCGTGCGCCGCGACACCGAGCACGTACTCCACGACCCGCCAGCTGCCGCGCGCCTCGCCGAGTTGCGCCGGCCGGAGGGCGAGCACCGCCTCCCGCAGCAGGGCGTGCTGCTCGTCGAGCAAGGCGAGGTCGGCAGCCAGAGCGCGCGGATCGGCCGGGTCGGGAAGGTGTGGGAAATCGCTACCGGCCCGCGGAAAGCGCGGACTCTGCGGCGCGAGCTTGCGGCGAGCGACGTACTTCCAGTAGGCGGCGTGCAAGACGAGGTCCCAGATGCAGTGGCGTTGCGGCTGCGGGCGCCACAACGCCGCTTCGCCCGTCAGACCCCGCAGCGTGCCGCGCAGCGAGGTACCGTGCCACGAACGGCCGCGGTACGCGCGGTCCAGATTGTCGACCAGCAGCTCGAGTTGGGGAGAAACACCAGCCATGGCTCACTGCGGCCGGGCATCGCGGTGAAGATGGGCGGGGGTCCCGGCGTCGGTGCCGGTTGTCGCGCAGCGGGAACGCGGATTCAATGGCGGTGCCTGTCGCACCCCCGACTTGCGCCGTTCCGCGGACGCCCGCACGACCGACCCCTGGCAAGCGCATGACCTGGCGACGCCCACTCCTCTGCAGCGCGGTGGCTCTGTTCGTCACCCCGACGATCCCGCCCCCCATCCTCGACCTCGACGTAGGCATCCCTCCAGGATCGCCGACCGCCTGGGGTCGCCGCTTCCCCTCGATCACGCCGCGCGGCGGGCCGCTGTTCGCGATCACGCCGAGGGCGAAGAAGGGCCCCGCGAACGGCGACCCGAAGCAGACGCCGCACACCGTGGCACACCCGGTCGAAGTGCCGATGAACGTGCACATCTCGACATCGTACGGGGTGGTGCGGATCCTCACCTGGGATCTCGAAGGGCACCTGCGCTGGGTGTCGCGCACGCCGCGCGCCAAGTCCGGTCCGGTGACCGGACCACGCCCCGGCCAGGTGGTTCTGCCGCCGGTGGCTGACGGTCTCTACTGGGCCAACATGGCGTCGTTGCTGCGCCTTCTGCTGCACCCGCAACTGGTCTCGGAACAGGAGATGATCGCGCACCTCGTCGAGGTCGGTGAGCCGGTGCTGGCGGCGCTCGACAACTCGGTCGCGGAGTCTGCGCTGGAAGCGCCGAGCAAGACGATCCGCCGCATGGTCGGTGCCACGGTCGGCGGCAACACTCCGCTGGCGGGCAAGACGCCACGCGACACGATGCTCCGGCGATTCCTCGCCGAGGAGCTGGTGAAGGCCTACCCGTACGACCCGGAGGGTGGATTCGGCCGGCGCTTCTTTCTGTTCGCCGACGAACTCGAAGGCGCGATGGTGCAGTACGCCCGCGAGCACACCGGGGTCTTCCTGCGCCGCAACGCGACCTCGGCGCTGGGCCGCTACGGTTCGATGAAGGCTTCGCGCGCGCTGTGCGATCTCGCGGCATCCACCCGCGATCCGGTGGTGTTGACCCGCGCGCTGGCGGCGCTCGGCACGTTCCGCACCCTGCCCAAGGACGACCGCGAGCGGCTGCTGAAGCGGATGATGGCGGTGACCGATCCGGTGGAGAAGATCGCGTTCGTGACGGCGGCCAGCACGCCCGAGGCGGTGCCGTACCTGCTGCGCCTGGCGCGCAGCGCGCGCAACCGCGACATGCTGCAGGCGGTGCTGGCGACGCTGATCGCCACCCCGCTCCCACCCGGCGAGGCAGCGGTCACGGCGTTCGCCAAGAACATCGCGCTGCGCGCAGGCTCCCGTCCGGAGCAGTTCCAGGTCGCGGAACACGGCGGCACCAAGCCCGACGCGCCGGACACCCCGAGGATGCGCGGGGAGATCATGCACCAGTTGGCCCTGTTTCTGCAGGCGCGGGTCGGCAAGGCGGGCAACTCCGCCGCGAAGAAGGTGCTGGCGATGGTGCAGAAGCCCGGCGCGGCGCCCAAGCGCCCGCCGCGCGGTCCGCGCGGCCGTCCCGTGGCGCGGCGCACCTCGTACCCCAACACCTCCATGTCAGGTGTGCAGCCCCCGGCGCAGATGCTGTTCCTGGAGACGCTCAAATTACTGGGTGACCCCGGGCAGGATGCCTTGGCGCAGATCGCTGCCGACAGCACCGTCGACCCGGTGCTGCGCGGTCACGCACTGACTCAGTTGTCCTGGTCGCGCCGCGGCGAGATCGCCGCGGAGATCATGGATCGGGGTTCCACCGAGGCGAAGATCTACGCCATCGAGGTGCTGGCGAACGACAGCCACGCGACGCTGGAGAAGACCTGCCGCAAGTTGCTGAAGGACGCCGCACGGGCCAGCAGTCGCCCCGCCCCCGAGCTGCGCTACCTGTGGCTGCAAGCGCTCAAGGCGCTCGACCGACGCGGCCTGCTGAGCACCGCCGATGTGTTGGCGCTGATGCCGCTGCCGAGCGCCAAGGAAGCAGGCAACGACAAGCTGCAAGACGAGGCCAAGGCGAGGATCCAGCAGCTGGTCGCCAGCGTGGCCAAGGGGCTGAGCGCTCGGGCGCTCGCCAAGGCGATCGACGACCTGCTCGACTGGGTGTTCGCCAACGGCCTCAACCCTCGACTCGCCCGATTGGACCGCAGGCAGGTCGAGGACCAGGTGCGCAAGCGACTGGAAGGGTTGCGGAGTCGACGCACCGACAAGTCCGTGCAGGCCCGGATCGCGAATTCGCTGCTGGTGTACCTCACCGGGTTCCGCCTCGGGGTGTCGCTCCAAGACCGGGCCGAGTTCCGTCCGGTGGTGCTGCTCGAAGAGGAGATCCTGCTGGCACTCGGCCGCACTCGCACCAAGGAAGCCGGTGATGCACTGGCACGGTTCCTCGACGAGAAGCAGGGCAACCGCCTGCGTGCCCACGCCGCACTGGCGGTCGGGATGCTCGGCAAGCTCGAGTTCGCGCGGCACCTGGTGCCGGTGTTGAGCGACCCGGACGGGTTCACGCGCTTCTGCGCCTACGAGAGCCTGCGCCACCTGACCCGGCGCGACGTGTGGGCCGACTGGATGTACGGCGACGAGACGGCGCGCAGCCTGGCGGCAACCCAGTACCGGAAACTCGTCGGAGGGCGTTGATGAGCGTGGTTCGCCTGGTAGCCGGGCTGGCGGCCGGCGCCGCGTTCGCCCTGTTGCCACCGAGTTGCGCGGTACTCGGAACGACCCCGAGCCCCGAACGCCCGATCTGGGAGCGTATCGACTTGCCGTCGCTCACCGCCTGTGGCGGCTGCCACGCCGAGGTGTACGACGAATGGGCGAAGAGCCTGCACCATGGCGCGTGGAACAACCAGAACGTCCAGACCGCGACCAAGGAGTTCGCCAAGCTCGAGTGCCGGCCCTGCCACAGCCCGCAACCCGTGCTGCCGACCGGCCTCGACCGGGCGCCCGCGTTCCGTGACTTCAACCACGACGACGGTGTGCACTGCCTGTCGTGCCACGGCCTGGACCGCGCCAAGGGCGGCGGCGTCGCGGCGACGCGCACCATCGAGAATGCTCCGTGCAAACCGCGCCGCGAGCCGCGGCTGCAACGCGCCGAGATGTGCTTCCCGTGCCACGAGCCGACCCACCAAGCCTTCCAGGACTACTACCGCTCCGATGCGTTCGCCACCCGAGTGCGGTGCGTCGATTGCCACATGCAGCCGACCGAGCACCGGCGCGGCCGCAGCCACGGACCGAACGGCGGCTTCAACGCGGATTTCGTGCGGCGCGCGGTCGGCTGGCGCTGCTGGCTGGAGAACGGCGTCGTGCACGTCGAGCTGCGAAACCGTTGTGGGCACAAGTTCCCGGGCGAGATCCCGTCGCGGTCGTTTCTGGTGCAGGTGACGTTCACCGGCGCACCCGCGCCAACCGATCCCGCCCACGCGTTGCTGCGTCGTTCGCACAAGGGCGAGGATCGACCGGACAACCGCTTGGAACCCGACGAAGTTCGGGTACTGCGCTTTCCGCTGCCTGGCGGGGCGACCGGCGCGACAGTCGAGCTGCTGTTCAAACCACTGCCGTTGCTGCCGATCGAGAGCTCGTTCCGCATCGGCTCGTGGTCGAGTACCGGCTGACTCGCGGGTCGAACGACGCGACCCCGGAGTACCCCGGGGTCGCGACGAACGAAGCACACAGCAGCGCTTCGCGATCCGACTCGCGCCTACAGGCGGTGCGTGACCGCCGGACCCGACTGCACCGGAGTGCCGTTCGAGCCCACCTCGATCACCACGGCGTCGAAGTCGAAGCCGAGCGGGCAGCTGCCCGGCAGGGTGTAGGAGAAGCTGCCATCACCCTTGCCGTCCAGAGTGCCGAACTGGATCGCGGCGAACTCGGGGAAGGTGATGTCGATGCCGAAGAACCAGCCGTTCGGCGCCTTGCCGACGTTCAGCCCGGCCAGCGCGAGGGCGTACATGTTGTTGGCGGTGCCGTTGGTGACGTAGGCAGTCAGCGTCGTGCTGGTGGTGCTCGTCTCCTTGCACTCGATCCCGTGGTCGATGCCCATGTTGGACAAGAACACCAGCTGGCCACCCTCGACGAGGTTGGCCGCGGCGACTCCGCCATCGCTGATCCCGTGCGCCTGCACGGTGGCGAGCAGCAGGGTCTCACCGCGGCGGGTCGGCAGCATGCCGCTCACGTCGATGATGCCGGAGGTCTCCCAGAAGCCGAGCACACCCTTGCCCGAGTCGGTGACGCCGGCCGGCAGCAGCACGGACGTGTTCGCCACACCGATGCGGGTGTAGGCCTTGGTCGCCGGATCGAGCTGCCACACCGAGGCGTCCATCTTGCTCACCGCCCCGAACAGCGAGGTCGAGCGGTCTTCCTGCACGTAGATGTAGCCGTCGTGCGCCCACACCACGTTGTCCGGGCTGCGGATCCCCAGGTCCGGAGCGGGCAGGCCATCGGCGTCGTGGACGATCTCGAACTTGCCGGTGTGGCCGGTCGGGGCGAGGGTGACGTCGATGATGTACAGCGTGCCCCAGTTGTCCTTCGGGTACTGCTGACCGTGGCCGGTCGAGGCGAAGACCACCTGGGTGCCGTTGCGGGGGTTGACGTGCAGATCCTCCGGACGCGAGAACTGGAAGGCCTTCAGCGTCCCGGTCGCGTAGATGCGCAGTGTGTCGTCGTCGAGGTAGCCAACCGAGTCGTACCCGGGCTGGCCGGCTTTGGCGGTGTCCCGAACCGCGATCTCGACGAACTTGCCGGTACGGGTGCTGCCGACGGTGTTGAACTGATCCGGCGTGGAATCACCGTTGTCCGCCACCCACACGTACATCTTGCCGTTGGCCAGGCCGTTGCGCTCCAGGAACGTGCCGCGGGCGCTCTTGGTGCCGACGTACAGGAACATCGGCGAGCCGATGGTGTCGGCGCCCAACAGGAGCGCGACGGTATTGTGGTCGTCGGCGGCGAGCGGGGTCACGTTCTCCCAAGCTCCGCGACCGAGCATCGGGCAGGCCCACAGCGCGCGATTGCGCACGTCGAGTGCCCACACCGTGCCGCCGTGCTGCAACAACGGGCGGCGGCCCTCCTCATTGGCGAACAGAATGTCGTCGACGAACCCGTAGGATCCGGCCTGCACGCCGGTGGCCGAGCAGAAGCGGGCGAAGCCGTTCTTGCCGGTGCCGGTCTCGTTGATCTGCTTGGGGTCGGTGACGATCGCACCCTGACGGTCGTACACCGTGTCGTAGGCGACGTTGACGGCGTGCACCACGGCACCGCGTCCGGGTTGACGGGAGATGAGGAACCCATGGACTCGCGCGCCCACCAGCTCGGTGCCGTTGGCCAGCTTGTAGGCGTAGCCCGCGCCTTCGCCGAGTTCGCTGTTGACCAGCAGCAGGGCGCGCGCGTCGCGGGCCGGGAAGAGGCCGGTGCCGTCCGGAACGCCGGTGGGCGTGAAGTTCCCGACCGTGCTGCCGAAGGTGAACAGCGCCTCGGTGCGCCACCCGAGGCCGCGGATCATGGCAGCGTCTTGGGCGGACAACACACCGGCAGTGAGGGCGGTTACGGCGAGAGTCAAGGTAATGGAGCTTCGCATTTGCCTTGTGTCAGGTCGCGTCAGGAGGTGAGGACGGCGTTGCGACGCCTCGATCGAGGGGCGGGCCGCTGGGTCGCTCCCAGCAAGGCCAATCGGGTGTGAAGATCCTTGGCGCCCCCCCAAGGTGACAAATAATCGCGCCTCACACCCCGTCGACAGACCCGGTCCCGCCGTGTGGCTCATCCTGTGCCATGCACTCGCCGGGCCCGGTTTCCTCGCTCCGGAGCCGCTCGACCGTGTCGCGCAACCTCGCGAGATCGCGCTTGCCGATGCCGAGTTCGCCAGCCGCCAGCTCCGCCAGGCGGCCATCCCAGCCCAGGTCCCTGCAGAGCACCATCCCGCGGCACAACACCGATTCGATTTCCTCCCGGTCCGCTCCGGCGAGGTCCAATGCCACGTAGCACAGGTAATCACGCAGCTTGCCGTCCTCGAGCGCGCCGATCCAACTGCGCAACGCGCTGCGAATGTCCACCTCGGGATGCCGCCCCACGCCCGAGGAGTCGCCGAGCGTGAAGTCCTCGAAGTAGGCGCGCGCCTGGGCCAGCTGCCCCGCGGTCGGCTCGCCACCGGTGAGCAGCGACTCGATCCAGGTGCGCGTCAGTGCGGTGAGCCACTCCTGGTCCAGGAGATCGAGCTGGTCGAATCGGCATCCGCCGGTGAGGATCACCGCGAGTTCGGCATCGGCGGCGTCCCCGGACTCGGCAAACCGCATCAGGGCGTGGGTCCGCACGAACGGCTCCGGATGGCTGGCACCGTCACTCGCGACGCGCCCCGCCGCGAACACCTCGGCGACCTGGCGCACGTAGCTCTCCGGCGTGGCCTCGGCGAGCCCGGTGAGGACCTTCTGCAGCATCGCGATCACCGGCAGTGGGCCACCTGCGGCCAGCAGCGCACCCCGATCACAGTAGCACTCTTCGTGTAGCGCGAAGCGGCGTCGCGTGCTCTGGTGCGCGGGGTCTGCGTCGACTCGGTTGACCAGCGCTTCGAGGATCGAACGCGCGGTGAACAGCTCACCGTCCTCGATCCCCAGGAGCACGAAGTGCGCCAACTCGTGGCCCAGCAGCGCACGCAGCTCGGTCGGCTGCAGCCGGGTCACCACCGGACCGATCAGCACCACGTGCGCTTCCCCCGGCACGAACTGCAGCCCCGCGTTCATGCTCTCGCCACCCTGCGCCTGGTACAGGGTGACCGGCGCGGCAACGCCGAGTGCAGCCGCGGCCTCGTCGGTGGTTCGGTAGGTGGCTTCGTGATCGGCGCGGTCGAGTCGGAACGCCGACTTGAGGAGTTCGAGGCGCACTCGCTCGCGCAATGCGTCCGGAGAACCGCGGTCGCGGAACCACGCCCAGAGCTCCGGTTCGCGACACTTGAAGTGATCGCGCACCCTGCGGAGGTACGGCAGCCCATCGCGGAGCCAAGCGTGCTCGACCGGCATACGGCCATCATGCCCCAAGCGCCGTGTGACACCATCGATCGCTCGGCCCGGTGGTCCCGCGAGGTTCACGGATCTCTGTGATTCCGGACCCGCGCCGTGCGAAGATGCGACGTCCCGTGACTTCCGACACGCACCGACTTCCACGACTCCTCGCCGCGCTGCTGGTGACCGGCTGCGCAGCGCCCCCGCCCCCGCAACCACTCGCCGCACCGCCGCTGACTCTCGGGGTCCGACACTTCGCCGGCACCGTGCTGACCGGCAACCGCGGTGGCAGCACCAGGATCGACTTGGGTGCCGCATTCCGCGTCGAGTGCCGCATCCACTACGTGCGCACGCTCGGCGATTCCGAGCTGACTCCGTTGGCCTCCCACACCCGCCTGGTGGTCGCGGCCCGCAGCGACGACCCGCTGCTCCCGGTCGCGGCGCTCGCCAGCGGCGCGCAGCTCGGCACCGGCACCGCGGCGCGACACGTCGCGGCGCGGGTCGCTTCCGGCGACGCGACTTCGACCGTCGCCCTGGAGCCCCTGCACGGCTGGCTGCCGGCGGGCGCGACGGTGGCGTGCTTCGTCGATGGACAGGTGCGCCACCCGGGGGCGCCCGCGGGCAGGGCACGGCAGCGGGTGGTGGTGCTGGTCTCGCGTGACCGAGGAGAGGCCCTGTCGCTCGCACTCGAGATCGAAGACACCACGCCGTGGGAGCCGAAGGCGGCGGATACCCCCGCGTTCGAGCGTCGCCGACAGATCGTGGTGGTCGACCAGGCACCACAGGTCGACGGCGCGCCGCTGGTGCTCGCCTTCCCGTCACCTTTCGGCGAGGGATCCGGCCGCGGTTTCGTCGCGACCCTGTCGGTGCAGCGGCAGAAGAGCCGGCCGTCCGAGGCGGACCTCGCACGCTGCCGGGCCGAGATCACCGGAACCGCGGCAGCGGCCAAGCGCGGCGCGGCCCCGGTGGACGGCGTCGCGGCGGCCGCGCTCACGCTACGCACCACCTTGGCGAACCTCGACCTCGCGCACCACCACCGCGCCAGCCTGGTGTTCCTCGCCGGCACGGTGGAAGCACCCCTGGCCCTGGACCTCAGCTTGATCGCCGACGACCCGACCCTGGCGGCCTGGATCGCGACCACCGGCGCCGCGGGCACCAAGGATGCCGGCCAGGCAGAGCTCGGTTGGAAGCTCGAAAAATCGGCGTTCGCGATCCTCGCGAAAGGTCTCGACGGTGACGGCCTGCCGCCGCAGCTCATGGCGCTGATGGCGCACCACGCCGGCGAGGCCGGACTGTTGCCAGGCGCAATGAGCACACTGTTGCCCCGCTGCAACGACCGGGCGGCGCTGCAGCGGGCGATCGTGCAGGAGAACCTCGACGCCTTGGACAGCACCGACCCCTCGAGTCGGGTGCGCGCGTTCGATTGGTTGAAGCTGCGCGGACAAGCGCCCAAGGGCTACGACCCGCTGGCGCCGAAGGCCGACCGCCGCAAGGCGCTGGCGCCGCGAGAGGAGGTGCAGGGACGATGACCGAGCCGACTGAGAAGACCGAGCCGACCGAGACCACACCCCCCGCAGTCCCCGCACAGGTGCCCGCGCCGCGCCGCCGCCGTTGGCGCCGCTGGCTGTGGCGGTCGTTCGTCGCGGTGGTCGTGCTCGCGGTGGTGGTGCGCGTCGCCCTGCCGTTCGCGCTGCCGCGCATTCTCGATGCGGTTGCCGCACGCGAGGGTATTCGCTGTAGCTACGAGGATCTCGATCTCGCCCTGCTGCTGGGAGAGGTGCGGTTGACCAACCTCACGCTGCACGCGCGCAGCGAGGACCGAGCAGCCGCGGAGCCGCTGCTAGCACGCCTGGAGTACGCAGCAGTCGACGTCGACATGAGTGCGCTGCTGACCGGCAAGCTGCGGGTCCACCGCCTGGAGGTCGACGGGCTCGACGTCGAACTGCACCGCGGCACCGACGGCGTGCTGCAGTGGGCCAAGCTGACGAAACCGAGCACCGCACCGGCGGAGCAACCCGCGGCCCCCGCCGCGAAGCCCGCACCCGCGCCCGGCTCGGGACCGCGGGATCCCGCCGACCTCAGCCTGCCGCTGCTGGTCGACGCGATCCGCGTCCAGCACGTGCGGGTACACGTGATCGACGAGAGCACCGCACCCCGCGTCGACACCTGGGTCGAAGCACACGTGCGGGTCACCGATCTGGGGCACCGCGAACGACCCGCGCGCGTGCAGATCCACGCCCACGGCCCCGACCTGCTCGACGGCTTCACCATCGACGGCACCGTGCGGCAAGAGCCCGAGAAGGTGGAAGCGAAGTTCGCTCTCGGCCTCGAGGGACTGCACCTGCCGGCCGCAGCATGCTGGCTGCGTCCCCTGGGCCTCTCGCCACATGCGCGCTCCCTGATGGCCCACGGCAAACTCGAGGCCCGTGCCGAACGCGCGACGGCCGACCCGAGCACGGTCGATGTCCGGCTGTCGATCACCGGGGTCGAACTGACCGCGGACCGGGAACCGTGCTTTGGAATCGGCTCGATCGTCGCGGCGGCACGGGGCCTCGGCGGGGACGGCGTTCACGTTCCCGAGGTCGCGTTCGAGCGGCTGCGCGGCCAAGCGATGCGGCTGCCGAACGGTGCGCTACGGGTCGCGGGGATCGATCTCCTCCCACTTCCTGCGACTGCTGCGACGCCGACCGCCCCGGCCACGCCGGCGCCGGAGACGAGTTCTGCGCCGCTGCAGCTGCGGGTCGATGCGGTGGCGCTGCGCGACGCCGCACTGGTGTTCCACGATCGCGGGGTCACGCCGCACACCACGCTCGAGCTACGCCTCGACGAGCTGGCACTGGATAACCTCGTCAGCCCGGGCGTCGCACAACCGGCGACGCTGCGCCTGACCGCTCACCTGCCGGGGGTTCTCGAGGACCTCCGGGCCACCGCGCGGTTGCAGCTGTTCCAAGCCACGCGGAGTGTCGAAGCCGAGCTGCAGGGGAACGCGATCACCCTGGCACGCCTGCAACCCCACCTGAAGGCCGCCGGACTCGCCGCGGAGCTGCGCAGCGGCGCGCTGCGCTGTTCCTTGCGCGCCTCCGCCACGACCGATCCGAACGGCGGACTGCAGGCCGAAGCAAAGATCGCCAACGTGGAGTTGCGCGACGCGGATCAGGTGCTCCTGGGGCTACCCGATGTCGCGATCCAGGACGTGGTCGTCGCCGCCGACGGCGCGCGCACGCGAATCGGCGCGGTCCGACTGCAAGGCGGCGCGGTGCCGGTACGGCGTTCGGCCGACGGCGCGTTCCACCTGCTGGGTTTGCGAACCACGGCAGCCTCGGCGTCGGCTGCCCACCCCCCCTCCGCACCCGCATCCGAACCGCCGCGACCTGCGACCCCGCCGCCCGTCGCGGCCGGAGGTCCGGCACTGGCGCGCTTCGAGCTCGGCTCGCTGCAGTGGAAGGGGCTGGCGTTGTCGTTCGACGACGCCGCGTGCACCCCGTCGACCCACTTCGCCACCGGGGGATTCGACCTCGAGCTCCACAGCTTGGCGATCGGCGGCCCGAGAGGCGGGGATGCCGACTTCGCTTCACTGAGCCTCGAACTGGGGCTGACGGGATTGGCCAGCCAGCTGAGCGCGGTCGGCGCGATCACCACGCGACCCGGACCGCTCGACGCCGCGGTCGACCTGCAGCTGCGCGCCGACGGACTCTCCCTCATGCCGCTGGCCCCGTACCTGAAGGATGCCGGCATCACTCCGGAGCTCGCCAAGGGTGCCGCGCGGATGCGGATCGAAGCGAAGGTCGCGGCGGGCAAGACGCCAGGCGGCCTGCAGGCGCGCGCTCGAATCTCCGACCTCGAGCTCGTGCAGGAAGGGAGCGAGTCGCCGGTGCAACTCAAGGAGGTCGCGATCGAGGGCGTGTCGGTTGCGGACGCCGGGATCGAAATCGCCGAAGTGCGGGTCAATGGACCGGTGCTGCGCGCCGCGCGCGATGCGGATGGCAGCCTGCACACCATGGGCCTGCGGATCGCCCCACCGCGTCCCGCGGGGAAGACCGAGCCAGGGCCAGCCGGCCTCCCCACACCCGATGGGAAGTCCACTCCTGTGCCGCCGGAGAAGAGTGCGGGCACAACGAGACCAGCCAGTGGCAAGGTCGAAGGCTCCCGAACCTCCGGCAGCGGTGAGGTCGTACAGGCACCTGGCGGGCAGGCGGCCGACGGAACGACGCAGCCTGGCAAGGTACCTGCGCCGAATCCGCCAACCAAGCCGGCACCCGCTGCGGCGACGGCCACCACCGTCGCGCCGGCCAGCACGCCATTCTCCGCGAGCCTGCGCGCGCTTCGGGTGCGCGGCGTGGCGCTGCACTTCACCGACCGAGTCAAGTCTCCGGCGGTGGACGCGGCGGTCCACATCGAGATCGACGGGGACGGAATCACCACTCGACCCGGTGCTGCCGAGCAGAAGGTGGCTCTGCGTGCCAAGGTCGATGGGGCAGTCGAGCAATTCGAACTGCTGGGCTCGTGGACCCTCGGCAACCAGGGGCTCGACGCACTCGCCAAGCTGCGCGGCCGCGGCATCCGCCCCGGGCCGTTCGCCGGCTACCTGCCGGACAACGTCCAAGCGACCCTGCGTGATGGACGGCTGGCGCTCGACCTGAGCGCGCAGCTGCGCCGCGACGGCACGGCGCAGTCGCTGCGCTGCGAGGCCACCGACTTCAGTTTCCGCGAAGGGGACGCCGAACCGTGGGTCGCGTTCACCGGCGCGCGCGTGGTCGTGCCGAAACTCGATCCCGAGGCGAAGCGATTGGAGATCGACGAAGTCGCGCTGCGCGGGGTGCGCGTCGCCGCGCAGCGCGATGCCGCCGGCGCACTGTCGCTGCTCGGATTGAAGATCACACCCGCGACGGCCGAGACGCAGCCGAAAGCGAAGGCCCCACCCTCCGACACGGCGGCGAGCGCTCCGGGTGGCAAGACGGGTAGTCGGACGCCGTGGGACGTGACGCTGCGGCAGCTGGAGTTCGAGATCGCACGGTTGCGCTTCCACGAGTTCGGCGCCAAGGAGCCGCTCGACGTGACGATGCGGGTGTTCAACCCGGAGCCCTGGACCGTGCTCGGCAAGGACCCGGAGTCGTTGGCGCCGTGGATCCTGAAGCTGCAGGCCGCCGCCACGCCACTGGTGGAATCCGCGACCGTGGTGGTGCGGGCTGCGCCGTGGAAACCCGACGCCAAGCTCGAAGCCGAAGTCGGTGTGCAGGGCATCCGCGGCGGGCGACTGGCCGCAGCGCTGCCCGCGGTCGCCAAGCAGTTGACGCTCGACGATCTGAAGAACGGCAGCTTCACCGCCAAACTGGAGACCGCACTGCGGCTGCGCCGCCGCTACCCCACCGACATCGACCTCCAGCGCGGCTTCGGCCTCGAGCTGCACGTGCACGAGGTGGCGCTGAAGAGCGCACCGGACGGCGAAGTCCTGCTCGGCCTGGCCGGCGTCGACATGCAAGCACCCTCCATCAAGCCAGGGGGGGCGGTGCACATCGCGTCGATCGAAGTGACCAAGCCACAGGGACGGTTCTGGAAGGACGCCGAGGGAATGCACCTCGCGGGCATGACCCTGCGCCCGGCCCCGAACCCGCCGAAGAACGCCGCGCCGGTCAAGCCCGGGCCCGTAGCACCGGCCAAGTCGGCGAACGAGCCGACCGCCACCGCACAGAAGCCGGGGCCGGAGATGCGAGTCGATCTGCTGAGTGTTCAGGGGATCGACGTCGTCTACCAAGACAAGACGACCAAGCCCCCGGTCACGGTCCCGCTGACGGAGCTCGACGTCGAGGCGCGCAAGCTGACCACCAAGGCGCTCACCGAGAAGCGGCAGATCGAGTTCTCGGTCAGCATGTCGGGCGGCGCCGTCAGCCTGCCCAAGCGCTACGCGGCCAGTTCACCGCTGGCGGGAGCGCTGACCGGGATGGGCCGCCTGATCTCCGGGAAGTCCGACAAGGTGGACGTCGAGAAGCGCCCGCTGCTCGACGAGCTGGCGGTGCAGGGCCGACTCGAGCTGTTCCCCCAGCCGCGCGGGCGAGTGCGCACCAGCATCCAAGGACTGGAACTCGGCGGCTTGCGCGGCCTGGCCACGCAGTCGGGGGTGAACCTCGCCGACGGCGTGTTCGACGCCGGTGTCGATCTGCGTCTGCAGGGCGACAAGGGTATCGCCACCCGCGCCAACTTCGTGTTCGGCAGCCTCGATGTCGATGAGGCACCGGGCGGCCCGATCTCGAGCTACCTGAAGTTGCCGGCCCCGCTCCAGTCGGTGGTGTTCGCGCTGCGCAACGATGCCGGCGAGATCGGCATTCCGCTCAGCGTGCAGGTGCGCAACGGCGACGTCAGTGCCGGCCAGATCGCCAACGCCGCGGTGTCGACGTTCGCTCAGCTGGTCGCCAAGGCGCTCGCGGCGGCGCCGTTGCGTGCCGCCACGTCGGTGACCGGCCTGATCGGACTGACCGGCGGCAAGAAGGACCCGATCGCCAGCAAGGCGCAGTCGATCGCGTTCACCGCTGGCTGCGCCTCTCTGCCCGGCGATGCGGATTCGCGGTTCCGCGCGATCCTCGCGGTGCTGTCCAGCGACGACAAGGTCGTGGTCGAGCTCCGCCACGAGTTCGGGCTCGAGGACCTGCAGCGGGCCGAGGTGCTGGCCAACCCCACCACCGAGCAGGCGCGCGAGCTCTGCGAACGGCTGCGGCGACGTCGCACACGGCTCGCCGGCGAGTTCGCCGAGACCGCGGCAGCGGCGCGGTCCTACCACGCGGTCGGCCGCACGGCGGAAGCGACCGCGGCGACTGCGACGCTCCGGCGGTTGGCGCGGGAGCGCGGTGAGACCGAGAGTGCGCTCGATGCGGTACTCGATCTGCTGCGGCCGGGCGCGGAGCGCAGGGCCGACCGGCGCACCAAGAAGATGGCACTGGGGATCGGCAACGCACGGCTCGAGGAGATCCGCCGCCGCTTGATGGAGCTCGGCGGCAAGAAGCTCGCCGATCGCATCGAGGTGCGGGGTGCCAAGCTGCAGCGGACCGAGGGCAAGGAGCCGGGCCGGGTGCGGCTGTTGCCGAAGTTGCGGCAGGATCGGAACACGTGATCGCGTAGCCCGCCGGTTTCGACCCCACGCCCGAGCACGGCGCTCGCATCGATCCGGGGAGCCCGCGAACACGGCGTGGAGCGCCGCGTGAATCCGCGTGGCGAACGCCTCGACGGCGCTCGCCCATTCGCGCACCTCACTTCTTCTTCGCGGCGCGGCCGGCCTTTCGCGGAAGACTTCGCGCGTGTGCCACCGCGCGGGCGACCCAACCGCACAGATCCACGTCGTTGCCGAGCACCGCGGCGGCGACGTACACCATCGTGCGGGACGGCCGCCCGGTGAAGTCCATCGGGCGCACACCCGGCTCGTCCAGGGCCGAGGAAGCCGCGTCGCCGAGCCGCAGCATCAAGTCGTCGTTGGCCACCCCGCAGCACATGTTGCCGTGGACGGTGAAGCACACCCCGCCGAACATGTGGATCTCGGCGCTCCCTGCGTGGCGCATGACGATGCGGCGGACGCGTTGCGCGAGCAGGGGATCGTGGGCCATGGCGGGTCAGCCTACCACGCCGTCGAACGACCACGCCGACGACCCGGCGACCGAGACGCAGACCGAACACGGTGAAGACCACCGAGCCGCTGCCGCGGAGTTCGACCTGGAGGCGGTCGGTGTCGACCGCACCGGCGCGGGTGCGGACCACGATCGGCCCGGCATCGTGGGCGCGCAGCCACTCGCGAACACGCGGCACGCGCCAGGGCAAGACGGCGCGGACTTCGAGCACCTCACACCAGGCGTCGGGGAACGGCTGTTCGCAGGTACCGGCGACCTCGACCACCGCGGTGCGCGGGCGGGGGCCGCCGAGCAGCCCCCACGCGGCTTCGATCGGACGGTCGAGCGGATCGACCGTCGCCGTGGTGCACGACGTCCCGCTCCGACGACTCGACCGGTGGCGACAAACAGGTCGGGTGAGGATGGGCGAACGCGGGCGTCACCGTGCGAGATTCCACGGCACAGCTCAGGAGTGGGGTCCGACGGCAGCCGCAGCGCTCGTGACGTCTCGACCCGGCGCCGCCGGCAGCCGGAGCAGAGCGATCTGTACCGAGTCGTCGCCGGTCACGTCGCGACGTTCTTGTCGAGGGTCTCGCTGGCGGCAGGCAGGAGCGGACTGCCTCGCTTCGTGGTTCGCGAGCTGCGGGGGTACCTGCGCTGCGGGCAGCTCGCCGCGGGGTTCGCCCGGGTTCGCTGTCGGGATTGTGGCGACGAGTCGCTGGTGGCCTTCAGCTGCAAGGGCCGCGGGTTCTGCCCATCGTGTCGTGGGCGGCGGATGGCCGAACAGTCGGCACATCTGGTGGACCACGTGCTACCCGACGTGCCGATCCGGCAATGGGTGCTGAGCCTGCCGCACGCGGTGCGCTGCGCGGTTGCGTTCGACGGCGAGCTGTGCCGGCAAGTGCGCGGGATCTTCGTGCGCGCGGTGTTGTCGTGGCTGAGCCGCAACGCGGCGGCACAGGGCATCACGGACGGTCGAAGCGGCGCAGTGGCGGTGGTCCAGCGGTTCGACTCGGCGCTCCGGCTCGACCCGCACTTCCACGTGTTGGTGATGGATGGTGTGTACTCCGGGTTCCAGGCCGGCGAGGCACCAGAGTTCCACGCTCTGCCGCAGCTCCGCGACGAGGACGTGGCGTGGCTCTGCCGGCATGTGTGTGTGCTGATCGTGTCGCACCTGCGGCGACGCTCGGTGGTCAGCGACGACGGGCTTGTGCTGCAGCAGGAAGCGACCGAGGGCGAAGTCGACCCGCTGCGCGCTTGCCAGGCGGCCGCGGTGCAGGGGCGACTCCCGTTCGGGAGCGTGGACGGCGCCGCGGCAGAGGTGTTCGGTACGCCCCGGCCCACGACTCCGATGGCTGCGAAAGCGCAATGCGCTGATTGTGCTGGGTTCTCTCTGCACGCTGCGGTGAGGATCCCGGCGGGGCGCCGCGATCGGCTGGAGCGGCTGTGCCGGTACGTGTGCCGGCCCCCGCTGTGTGTCGAACGCGTGCGCCTGACGGGTGACGGCCGGGTGGCGTGCAGCTTCCGCAAGCCCTGGCGGAACGGGGTCGAAGGCGTACGCCTCGACCCGCAGACGTTCCTGTCGCGGCTCGCGGCACAGGTGCCGCCACCGCGGGCGCATCAGGTGACGTACCACGGCATCTTGGCCCCAGCGTCACCGTGTCGGTCGATGGTGGTGCCGGAGGTGGCCGAAGCGGACTCGTCGGAGCGGGCCTGCGGGTTCGGAAATAGGGGTGTACCCACGCCGGTGGAGCGGCTCGCGCAGCGGCTGCACCAACGCGCGAGCGGTGGGAGGAGGCGGCGGCACTATCCCTGGGCCGAGTTGCTGAAGCGGGTGTTTGCCGTGGATGTGCTGCTGTGCGACCAGTGCGGTGGCAGGCGAAAGGTACTGAGCTTCATCAGCGACCCGGTGGTGATCCGGCGGATCCTCGACCACCTTGGACTCGACACCGAGTTGCCACCGATCGCGCCAGCCCGCGCGCCGCCCGCGCGTCTGCCGCTCGAGTGATCGGGAGATTGGGGGGCGGCCCGCGGTGGGTCGGCGGCGGAGCTGTGCGCGCAACGCGGGAACGTTGCGTCCAACGGAGCCGATCGCGGGGTGTTTGGGGGATTGCGGGGCGGGGTGTTGTCGAGTTCGTGGGAGATCGGCCGGGGTTGGGCGATCGGAATCTCAGCTTGGAAGGCCTATCCTCCCGGAGGGCAGGAGTGGACGTCGATCACAGGTGTCGGACCCGGCACTCCGTCGCGGCACTTGCAGCGGGAACATGGCCTGGGACGGCGACCGACGAGCCCATGACCCGGCCCGCAGATCCGTGCGGCACGCGCAGAGGGCGCGCGACGATCGTTCGCCGCGCGGATCAGCAGTCGCAGCTATCGCACGATCTCCGCTCGTAGTCGTGGACGCGACCACGCGCGTCGAATTGGAGCACACAGCAGGCGAGGAGCTCGTCCCTGAGCATCGCGCGGCCGCGCTGGACGCGCGACTTGACGCCCGAGATCGACATGCCGAGACGCTCGGCGATCTCCCGATGCGGAACGTCGTGGAGTTCGGATTCACGCAGAACGCCCGCGTACTCCGCGGGGAGCCGCCCGATCATCGAAGCGAGCCACTCGGCGACGCGCGCGTTCGCATCCGGCTCGTCGGGCGCGGCGATCACGTCCTCTCCGGCCAGCGGCTCGCCGTCCCCCGTCCGGTGCCGGCGCCGGTGATCCGTCACGAGGTTCCTCGCGATGCGGAAGACCCACGCGCCGAGTCGGTCCTGCTCCCGCAGCGCGGCGATGCCCTGGCTCACGCGGAGGAAGCACTCCTGCACGAGATCGTCGACGTCCGCAGCCGCGACGCGGCGCGCGAAGAACGCGCGCAGCGCCGCCTGGAGCTCGTGCCAGGCACGAGACAGCGCGGCATCGGACGTCGTATCGCGCTCCGTCACGGCTCAGTTGCAGCAGCCCTTCGAGTCGTTTCCGAAGGTCTGCAGGTCCTCGAGCAGCACGTAGAACTCCCACTCGTTGCCGTCCGGATCGTTCACCCAGAACTTGTTCTGCAGCGCGTAGCAGCAGCGTGCCCCCGGCTCCTCGCGCAGCGCTCGCCCCGCCGCCGTGAGCCGCCGCCGCGCGGCATCGACCTGCTCGCCGGACTCCAGGCGGAAGCCCATGTGGGAGACGCGCTGCGGTCCGCTCGGCGCGCGACCGCACCCGCGCTGCACCAGCGACAGGACGACCGGCGGCGCATCGAGCGTGAAGCGCGCGTAGCCGTCGTGCAGCTTGTCGGGGTCGATCGCGAGCAGGTCGCGATAGAAGGCGACGGACGCGGCGAGGTCGCCGACGTCGAGGGAGATGTGGAACCGGGTGGTCTCTGTGGCCGTGGTCATCGTCGTATGAGATCGGGAATACCGTGGTCTTGCACGACCCCAGACGAAGCATCCCCGGAAAGGACGCAGGATCCGACGAAATCCGCCCGCGCCCCGCTCGAACCGCCTACCGCTGCTCGGCCCGGCGCATCTTGAAGTCGAGTCGAGGCGCCGCGCCGGTGGCCTGGCTTCGAGCGATGGCATTGGCACGAAGCCGTCCGCCCGCACGTACACCCGATGCATCGCGTCGGGCACCGCCGCGGCGATCTCGAATGTGCCCTTCTCGTCCGTCCGCGTCCGAGTGAACACCGACAGCCCGAGCCGGTGGATGCGCGGATCGGACGACCCGGTGGACGTCGTGACCTGTATCCCCGACAGCGGGTGGCCCGCCTGGTCGACGACACGACCCCTCAGGGTCGGCGCCGCGCGCAGGCGCACGCTGAGCTGCAAGGGCCGCGGTTCTTGCCGGCGCGCAACGATTCGCGCGGTGCGAGCGGCCCTGGAAGCCCCGGCAAGCAAAGCGGCCGAGGCCTACCTGCGGCGCGCAGCGCCGGCATCACCCGAGACTTCGAGTGCGGCCTCGGCCGCGACGTGCTTCGACCAGCGGCCGGGGCCGACGCACTCCTCGAGACGATCAGACGAGATCGAACCGATCCGCGTTCATCACCTTGGCCCACGCAGCCGCGAAGTCCTGCACGAACTTCGCCTCGCCATCGGCGGAGCCGTAGACCTCGGCGAGAGCGCGGAGCTCCGAGTTCGAGCCGAAGACGAGATCGACGCGCGTGGCGGTCCACTTCTTCTTGCCGCTCTTGCGATCGAGACCGTCGAACACGTTCTCCTCCGCGGTCGCCTTCCACTCGGTGCCCATGTCGAGCACGTTCACGAAGAAGTCGTTCGTGAGCGTCTCCGGCTGGCTCGTGAACACGCCGTGCGCAGACCTGCCGTGGTTCGCACCGAGCACGCGCATGCCGCCGACGAGGACCGTCATCTCCGGCGCGGTCAGCGTGAGGAGCTGCGCCTTGTCGATCAGCAGCTCTTCTGCCGACACGGTGAACTTCGCCTTCAGGTAGTTGCGGAAGCCGTCGGCGACCGGTTCGAGGTAGGCGAACGACTCGACGTCGGTCTGTGCCTGCGAGGCGTCGGTGCGCCCCGCCGCGAAGTGGACGACGACGTCGTGACCGGCCTTCTTCGCGGCCTGCTCGATCGCGGCGCAACCGCCGAGGACGATCAGGTCGGCGAGCGAGACCTTCTTGGCCCCGCCGGCGGCAGCGTCGAACGCCTGCCGGATGCCGTCGAGCTTGCCGATCACCTTGGCGAGCTGCGCCGGCTGGTTGACCTCCCAGTCCTTCTGCGGAGCCAGGCGGACGCGTGCGCCGTTCGCGCCACCGCGCTTGTCGGAGCCGCGGAAGGTCGCCGCCGACGCCCAGGCGGCGCCGACGAGTTCGGCGATCGATAGACCCGAGCCGAGGATCTTCGCCTTCAGGCCCGCGATGTCCTTGGCATCGATCAGCTCGTGATCGACGGCCGGCACCGGGTCCTGCCAGATGAGCTCCTCCGCCGGGACCTCCGGGCCGAGGTAGCGTGAGCGCGGCCCCATGTCTCGGTGCGTGAGCTTGAACCACGCGCGGGCGAACGCGTCCGCGAACTCGTCGGGATGCGCGTGGAAGCGCCGCGAGATCTTCGCGTACGCCGGATCCTCGCGCAGCGCGAGGTCCGTCACGAGCATCGTCGGCGCGTGCCGCTTCGCCTTGTCGAACGCGTCGGGAATCGTGGCGACGTCGCCCTTGGCCTTGAACTGCCACGCGCCCGCCGGGCTCTTCGTCAGCTCCCACTCGTAGCCGAACAGGTTCTCGAAGAAGTTGTTGCTCCACTGCGTCGGCGTCGTGGTCCACGTGACCTCCGGCCCACCGGTGATCGCGTCCTTGCCCTTTCCCGTGCCGAACGCGCTCTTCCATCCGAGCCCCATCTGCTCGATCGGTGCGGCCTCCGGCTCCGGCCCCACGAGCTTCACGTCACCAGCGCCGTGGGTCTTGCCGAAGGTGTGTCCGCCGGCGATCAACGCCACCGTCTCCGCGTCGTCCATCGCCATGCGCGCGAAGGTCTCGCGGATATCGATCGCGGCGGCGCGCGGATCCGGCTTGCCGTTGGGCCCTTCCGGGTTCACGTAGATGAGCCCCATCTGCACGGCCGCGAGAGGATTCTCGAGCTGACGGTCGCCCTTGTAGCGCTCGTCGTCGAGCCAGGTGGATTCCTTGCCCCAGTAGACGGACTCGTCCGGCTCCCACACGTCGGCACGACCACCGCCGAAACCGAACGTCGCGAATCCCATCGACTCGAGCGCGACGTTGCCCGTCAGGATCAGCAGATCGCCCCACGAGATCCTGCGGCCGTACTTCTGCTTGATCGGCCACAGCAGCCGGCGCGCCTTGTCGAGGTTCGCATTGTCGGGCCACGAGTTCGTGGGTGCGAAGCGCTGCTGACCGGTACCCGCCCCGCCGCGACCGTCACCGATGCGGTACGTGCCGGCCGCGTGCCACGCCATGCGGACGAAGAGCCCGCCGTAGTGACCGAAGTCCGCCGGCCACCACTCCTGGCTGTCCGTCATCAGCGCGGCGAGGTCCTTCTTCAGTGCTTGGAAGTCGAGCCTGCCGAACTCTGCCACGTAGTCGAAGCCCGCGCCCATGGGATCGGAGAGCGACGAGTTCTGGCGCAGGATGCGCAGGTTGAGCTGGTTCGGCCACCAGTCGCTGTTCGACCGCATGCTGACATTGGTTGCGCCGTGAACGACCGGGCACCTGCCCGCTCCTGCTGCTCCGTTTCCGTCCATGTCTCTCGCTCCTCGATCGTGTTGTCCACCTCGCACTCTAGGTAGAGCGCGAGCCGTGGACAAGGAACATCATCGACGGCGCGCGATGCCACGGACATCCCTGATGCCGCGCCGACGATCACGAGCACGACATGACCGCTTCACGTTTCGGCAACGTGACGGCGAGTACGGCGCGAACCCGAACCGCGGGCGCGCATCAGGGCCGACTCTGCACACTCCCGTCGACGACTCGGGGAGATCCTTGGCGAGAGCGGTCGACGAGCCGGTCACGGCACGCCTCGTGCTCCGTGACGGCGCCCCTTTCGTCCCGACGCACTATCATCGGACGCTCCGCGCTCCGACCGGCCCCACGACCCTGCCATGACGACACCGACAACTTGCCCGGTCGCCCAACGCACGCTCGCCCACCGCTCGACATGGCTGCATGCGGCGTCGCTGGCACTCTGCCTCGCCACCACCGTCGCCGCCCAGACACCCAAGCTCGACTGGACGCGCGCGCGCGTCCTCGAGGGCCGGGCCGGGCATGCGATGGCCCACGACAGCGCGCGCGGGCGCATCGTGTTGTTCGGCGGCAATCTCTTCGACGAGACGTGGGAGCTCGACGCCAACGGCTGGGTGCAGCGCAACCCGGTGAACCATCCCTCGGGGCGGCGCGGGCACCGCATGGCGTACGATCCGACGCGCCGGCGTGTCGTGCTGTTCGGCGGGCAAGAGCTCACGGGTCTCTCGGCCGAGACGTGGGAATGGGACGGCGACGACTGGACGCTTCGTACGCCGGCGAAGAGCCCGAGCCCGCGCGCCAACTTCGACCTGGTGTTCGATCCCGTGCGACAGCGGATGGTGCTGTTCGGCGGCTCGGACGTGACGACGCTGTTCGGCGACACGTGGGAATGGGACGGCGTGACTTGGACGGAGCGAACGACGGCGAACAAGCCTGCGGCGCGCGCTGCCCACGCGATGGCGTACGACATCGCGAGGCGGCGCGTCGTGTTGTTCGGCGGCGGCGACGACGAGACCTGGGAGTACGACGGGAACGACTGGACGCAGCGCGCACCCGCAGTCCGGCCGACGCTGCGCAGCTTCCACGCGATGGCGTACGACGCACAGCGCCAGCGCGTCGTCCTGTTCGGCGGCGCGTCGTTCGGCGACACCTGGGTCTGGGACGGCACCGATTGGACGCAGATCGCGCCGGCGACGAGCCCGAGCCCACGCTACGCACACGCGATGGTGTACGACACGGCGCGGCAGCGCGTCGTCCTCTGCGGCGGCCTCGCGGGCGGCCACTACCTGGCCGATACATGGCTGTTCGACGGCACGTCGTGGACCGCGCTCGCCCCCACCACCGCACCAAGTGTCCGGCTGTTCCATGCGATGGCGTACGACGCGGCGCGCCAGCGCGTCGTGCTCGTCGGCGGGGCATCGGCCTTCGACACGTGGGAGTGGGACGGTGTGCGCTGGCTCGATCGGACCCCGGCGACGGGACTCCCCGGCCCGCGGCCCGGCGCCCACGCGCTGGCCTTCGACGCGACGCGGCAGCGCATCGTGATGTTCGGCGGCGCCGATGGCTTCAACGGCTACTACGCCGAGACCTGGGAGTGGGATGGAACCACGTGGACCCGCCGCTCGCCCGCGACGAGCCCACCGGCGCGCGGGTTCCACTCCCTCGCGTTCGACACCGCCCGCCAGCGCGTCGTGCTGTTCGGCGGCGTCGACAACAACGGGCCGCGCAGCGACACCTGGGAGTGGGACGGGCTCACGTGGAGCAACCGGACTCCCGCGTCGAGCCCACCTGCACGCTATGGGCACGCGATGGCGTACGACGCCGGCCGGCAGCGTGTGCTGCTGTTCGGCGGCAACGACGGCAACGCCGCTCGCAACGACACGTGGGAGTGGAACGGTGCGTCCTGGACCGTGCGCGCGCCGACCAGCACGCCGGCGGCGCGCTACTACCACGCGATGGCCTACGACAGCATCCGCCTGCGGCCGGTGCTCTTCGGTGGCTACGGGGCGTCGGTCGGAGCGCCGACGTGGGAATGGGATGGCAACAACTGGGCGCAGATCGCGAGCACCGTCGATCCGGCACCGCGATACGGGCACGCGATGGCATTCGACTTCGCGAGGGAGCGCGTCGTCGTGTTCGGCGGCTTCACGACCGGCCCCGCCGTGCTCGGCCTGCAGGACACTTGGCTGCTCGGCAACCTGCAGCCGGCGCGATCGCAGATGTCCGGCGCCGGGTGCACGGGCAGCAGCGGCGTTCCCGTCCTGACCGGCAACGACCCGTACGTCGGCGGAACGGGCCTCACCGTCGAGGTCCTCTCGGCCCGCCCCGCGTCGGCCTGCGCCTTCGGGTTCTCGGCGGGGACGCGCGTGCTGCCCTTCGGTCCGTGCGCGCTGCTGCTGCAGGATCCCGTGCTCCTCCTCTTCGGCACGACGAACGCCGCTGGCGCCGCCGCGACTCCGAGCCTCGCGGTGCCGACCGGCATCGCGTGGCGCGGGGTGACGGTGCACGGCCAGGCGTTCGTCGCCGACCCGGGCGGCGCCGCGCTCGGCCTCGCGTTCACGGCGCGGCGGACGTTCGTGATCGGCGACTGAGCCGAGCGCGCCTTCAGTCGTCCGCCGACGCCGACGACTGGTCCGGGCCCTGCGGTCCGGTCGTGGCATCACACCCCGGTCTGGCGGCGCGCGATCGGTTCCGTCCCGCGGCCTTCGCCGCGTAGAGCGCACGGTCCGCGCACTCGAGGAGTTGCTCGGACGAACGCATCGCTGGCGTCGAAGCGGCTGCGCCGATGCTGAGGGTCACCGACGCGCTGATGCCGCCGTGCTCGATGCGCGCGAGCGATGCCTTCAGCCGGACGCGCTCCGCGATGCGCATGGCGTCCTGCAGCGAGCATCCCGGCAGTCCGACGAGGATCTCGTCGCCGCCGTAGCGCCCGACGAGGTCCCCGGGGCGCAACGTCGAGGCGATCAACCGCGCGACGTCGCTCAGCACGTGGTCGCCGAAGGGGTGGCCGAACCGGTCGTTGATCGACTTGAAGTCGTCCAGGTCGATGATCAGCAGCGAGACGTCATGGTGGAATCGCCGGCTGCGCAGGAACTCCACTTCGATCGCTTCGAGCACGGACTCGCGGTTGAGGATCCCCGTGAGCGAATCATGAGTCGTCGAGACGCGGAGATCCTGCTCGACGAGATACTGCTCGCACAGGACGTCCTCGAGGCGCTTGTTGCTCGCACGGTGGTAGGTCTCGACCGCGAGCAGGCCGTCGAGCGCGATCACCTTCTGCAGGCTGGCCAGCAGCTCCGCGAGCCGCGCGGCGTCGGCGGCGCAGCGCTGCGCGAGTCGGCGGGCGATCCAGCCGAAGAGGAAGGGGTACATGCCGAGGTACCACTGCATCGACAGGCCGATGCCCTCGTGCACGAACCCGATCCGCAGTCGCTCCTCGAAGTAGTCCAGGTCACCCACCGATTGCCCCAGCGTGGCGAGGTAGTGCCGCATCGCCGTCTCGAGCCGGGCGACGGTCCCCGCACCGCCGAGGTAGTGCCGCAGGTGCTCCTGCTCCCGCACGACCGCGTAGAACTCCTGTACCAGCGCGTCGAGCTCCCCTTCGAGCAGGGTGTGGATCGCTTCGAGGTTGGACTCGTCCCCCGGCCCGATCCGCAGGAACTCGAGCAACTCCCGCACTCGTCCGGCGGAGAACTGCATCTCCGCGCACAGAGGATGACTGTGCATCGTGTGTCGTCGCCTCCCTCCGGCCCTAGCCCGGACTACTCATGACCATCACCACCAGATCGCGCAACTCCGCACCGATCCATCGTCAAGCTCGGTCGGCCTGCTCGACAGGTCGTCAAACCTGCCTGCGCGGGCCTCGGTCGCTTTCCTCGTCTCGATACGCACTTGCACGATCTCGAGGCGAGCGTCATGAATAGTCAGGGCTAGCCCGGACCCGGTGCGAACACCGCATCGCCGGTGGCAACGACCGCGGACGTGGCGGGATTTCGGCAAAGCGCGGCGCCGTCTCACCCTCACGTGAGTGCGCGCGGCAGCCCCCGTCGACGGAATGGGCACACGCCCCGCATCGACGACCGGCACCGTCGCATTACTCGCCAGGCACCGGCGCGCGCACGACCTCCGCGAGCGTGGTCCCTTCCATCCATTGCAGCACGGACGCCTGGAGCTGGCGGTAGGTGTCGTGCAGCGGGCAGTGCTCGGCCGGGTTGCACTTGCCCCAGCCGAACGCGCAGACGTCCCGCTCCCCGACGCAATCGGTGGCGACGAGGATGTCGGCGAAGCTGATCCTGCGGGCAGGTCGGCCGAGCGAGAAACCACCGCCGTGGCCGCGCCGTCCGGCGACCAGCCGGCTCACCACGAGGCGGCGCATGATCTTGGACAGGTAGTGCACCGGGATGCCGGTGCGGCGGGCGAGTTCCTTGGCGGGCAGGGCTTCGCCGGCGGGAAGACTGGCGAGGATCGCCATCGCGCGCAGCGCGTACTTCGCGGTCTGGTTCAGCGGCATGGCTCTCGGCGGTCATCTTGCCGGCGCGAGACGTGGTCGACAACCGCGGTCCGCAGGCCGGGGATCGAGGCATCGACCGCCGGGTCGCGTGTGACCGGCCGGATCCCCTCCCGTTGGCCCGGCAGCCCTGCGGCCATCAAGACACCCGACGCGACGCCCCGCCGTTTCACACGCGCTCCGCTTCGATCGTCGACTCCCCGCGCGCCATCGCGGCACGTGCACGCCGGCGACCGACGACGAGGGACCAGATCAGGAGCACCCAGATCCCACCGATGGTGAGGAACAGGCAAGCCGACCCCATCTGCGGCAGGCTGCTGGTCGTGAAGTTCGCGATCTTCTTCGTGCCGATGATCGCCGGCGTGAACGGCTGCACCTTGACGGGTGCGTCGGGATGGAGGTCGTGGCCGAACGACCACAGCATCCACACGAACCGCGAGAACGCGAACGCCGAGATGTACGCCGCGATCATGCCGAGGTCGACGAGCGATCGCACGTTGCCCAGCGCCGCGACGCGGAGCGTCAGCAGGATCACCGCACCGAGCCCGAACGGCAACCAGTCGAGGTCCCGGAGCTCGTTCTCCGTGATCGCGTGCATCCCGATGTAGTGGTTCAGGATGTTGATCTCACGCAGGTCGTTGCCGCCGTGACCCGCCTCGAGCCGGTAGCTGTAGATGTCGAGCCACAACCCCCGCGGGTACTGCGGCGCGACCATGTGGATCTTCCAGAGCGGGAAGAGGAAGCTCAGCGCGATGGGAATGGCGAGCAACGCCAGCAGGATTCGCGTGCGGCCCCCGAGCGGGACGTCGAGGAAGTCGAAGAAGCTACGGGCCACCATCGTCTCACCACCTAGATCAGATCGCGGCTCCGGAACCGCTGTAGTGCAAGAGCCCACGCCGCAGACGCGACGAGCACAGGCCACGCGACACCGATCGCGAAGAGCCCGCCGGTGCCGATCCGATTCGCGAGGAAGAACCCGACCGGTCCGAGCGTCGTCAGCTCCGGATCCGCACCGGACAGCAGGGCCATGCGGGCACACTGCACGGGATTGAGCGTCGCGAGCGCGAAGGTCACGCTCGGCGACATCCGCCATTGCAGCATCATCCCGATCAACCCGAAGTCGATGAGAGCGACGCCGCACGCCCAGAAGAAGAGGAGGAGAATGAGGGCCTTCGCCTGGTTCCGGACCATCGTCGACACCATCAGCCCGATGCACACGGAGCAGGCCAGCAGCGCGGTGCTCACCGCGAGCGCCCGCAGGACGAACAGCCAGCCGATCGGCTGGTGGAAGACCATGCGACCGTAGAGGGCCATGCCGAGCACGAGCACGACGAGAGGCGCGACCAGGAGCACCAGTCGGACGAGCGTCACGGCGACGAAGTAGCGCGTGCGACCGATCGGGTGCCCGAACAGCAGCTCCAGGGTGCCGTCGTCGCGCGCGGCGTTGACGACCTGTCCGGTCGCCGTGAGCCCGAGCAGCGGCAACAGGAGCACGAGAGCATGCGTGAACGAGAGCAGCGCGCGCCCCATCCCGGTGAAGCCCAGGACCGACGATTCGCGCAGGCCGACGAGTACGAAGAACGCGGCGAGCAGCCCGTACACCACGAGGCAGAACACCATCCATCGCGAGCGCACGACCTCGCCGAGCTCCAGCCGCGCGATCGCGGCCACGCCACCGCGCCGCCGCTCACGCGCGGCGTCGGGCGCGGACGACCGCTCTGCATCCGCTGCCTTCGTCTCGCGCATCGATCGGATCCCCATCAGCGACTCCACGAATTCCATCACTTCCCCCCCGCGGACTTCTCGAGCACCGATCGGCTGGCCGCGGCGAGATCGATGCTGCCCGGCGTGCCCGCGTCCACGGCCCCGAGCCCGTAACCCATCGGAGTCGGATCGACGCGTACGAACGCGACATCGCGCTCCGGTATCCAGCGGTCTGCGCGCACGTGGTGGAACCAGACCGCGTGCTCCGCTCCGCGCGTTCGCGCCCGGTAGAGGAACAAGCAACCCGGGTCGTCGAAGACCAGCGTCCTGCCCGTGCGGTCCTGGATCTGGGCCGCGAATGCCGGCTCTCCCACGTGCATGCTGCAGAACTCGCACGCCTGCCGGTCCCAGACGATCGCGGACGGGCCGTCGGGCAGCTTGCCGGCGCCCAGGACGACCCAGCCGACGACCGACAACACGGCGACCGCGACCAGTCCCACGAGTAGATAGACGACGGCGCGACTCATGCTCCTGCCTCCTCTCGAACCGCGAGGGCTTCTGCATCGAGTCGCTCGGCGTCTCGCACCATCACGTCGAGCATGTCCGGCCCGAGCTCCGTGGCGAGACGCTGCACGAGGGCGACACGCTCCTCGTTGGCGACGTTGCGGATCCACCAGCCGTCGCCGCGCCGGCACCGGAACCCGAGCCCGGTGAGCAACTGCCGCCCACGGGCGGAGCCGACCCGTACCTCCACGGTGCTCGCGAAGCCGCGCTCGAGGAACTCCGTCGCCGAACCGAAGAATGCGAGCGATCCCGACTGCAGCACCGCCACGTCGTCGACCAGCGTGCGGATCTCCTCCAGCCGATGCGAGCTCAGGACGATCGTCGGCGACTCCGGCAGTTCCTCGATCAGCTCGAAGAACCGCTGGCGCGTCGCCGCGTCGAGGCTGGCCGTGGGCTCGTCGAGGATGAGGAGCCCGGCGCTCGTGCACAGGGCGAGCGCGAGCAGCAGCTTCTGCCGCATGCCGCCCGACAGGTCGCGGAACGCCTGCCGCCGGATCCCCGCGATGTCGAGGTTGAGGCGGGCAGCGGTGACCTCGATACGCGCCTCGTCGATGCCGCGCAGCGATGCGATCACGCGCAGCAGCTCGCCTACCCGGGATGCCAGGCGTGGCGCGATCTGCGGCACGTAGGCGATCCGGTGCGCGAGGCGCTCGCCATCGTCGCACGGTGACAGTCCGTCGAGGCGGATCGTCCCCGCGTAGGTCAACATGCCCATGAGGCACCGCGTGAGCGTCGACTTGCCCGCGCCGTTGGGACCGATCAGCGCGCACCTCTGCCCGCTGCGCAATGCCAGCGAGACACCATCGAGCGCTCGAACGCTGCCGAATCGCTTGGTGACATCGACGAGCTCAACGTCCACGGTGCACCTCCGGGCCTTCACCCGTCGAACCGGTCGTCCCGGCAGACGCGCTGCGCGCGATCGGTCGCATGCGCGGTTGCTCGTCGACCAACATCGTCGCGGGTTGGAACAGCGGCATCACCTGACCGGCGACGTCGATCAGCGCCATCGCGGGCGCGCCGTGGAAGAACGCGACATCCGGGTAGCGCGTCGTCAGGTCCGACGACAGTCGACGAACCTCGTGACGCACGTCACCGGTCCCGTCGCCGTCCATGTCGTAGCCCATGTAGCCGTCGAAGAAGTTGCCCGACCATACCGCGTCGCGCGCCGCATCCCGGCCGCCGCAGTGGACCAGCGTGGCGTTGTCGGAGAAGGCGTTGGCGCGGAACGCGTTCTTCGTCGCCCGCCCGTGGAAGTAGACGGCGCACTGGTTCAGGCGGAGTTCGTTGCGTTCGAACACGTTCTCGTGGTCCTTCTGCAGTGGTGAGGTGTCGAGGTGCACGGCCTTCGTGTTCTGAACGAACACGTTGTCCGTCACTTTCAGGTTGCCCGACTCCTTCGCACCGAGACCCATGCCGGCCGATCCGGAAGAGCGCGCGAGCACGTTGTGCCGGAGCTCGATGTCGTGCGAGTACATCACGAACACGCCGACCACGTTGTCGATGTACTGGTTGTCGTGGACGACGCTGCGGTCCCCGTACATGAAGTGCGTGCCGTAGCGACTGCGGACGACGCGATTGTGGCGCAGCACGTTGTCCGTCGAGAACCACACGACCATGTCGCGACAGTCGCTGATGTCGTTGTGCTCGACGCAAGAGCGCTTCACGCCCCAGAGTCGGATCCCGTCGCCGCGCAGTCCCATCGCCTCCTGCCCGCTGCCGCGGATCCGGTTGCCGCGAATCGTCACCTGATCGGAGTCCTCGACGAGCACGCCGAACAGCGCATCCCGAACCGAAAGCCCCTCGATGCCGATGTCCGTGCCCTTGACGCGGACCGCGGAGTCCAGCAGGTCGAAGCGCGAGCCGCTGCCGACGACCGAGAAGCCGAGCAATCGGACGCGGGCCGACTCGACCAGGACGGTCGAGCCCTGCCCGTTCGTCACGATCTCGGCATCGCGCGGCCCCCAGATCGTGATCGGCTTGCGCACGACGAGCGGCCCGGCGTGACGACCGGGGGCGAGCTCCAGCGCGCCGCCTGACGGAGCCGCATCGAGCGCCGCCTGCAGGTCCGCGCCGGCTCGCAGGACCGTCGCGCCCACCGGTCGCGCGGGCGGCGGCACGTGGATGTCCGGCAGACTCTCGCGCTCCGGTGCGCTGCACGCCGCGAGCAGCGAGCAGACTCCGAGCCGGAGCACGTCGATGTGGACTGCGCGGCGCATGTGGAACTCACTTGGGCTCCACGAGGAGGTAGCCCGCCATCTCCAGGTGCAGCGCGGAGCAGAACTCCGTGCAGTAGTAGGGGAACACCCCGGGTCGGTCGGCGACGAACGTCACGTTGCAGTGCTTGCCGGGCTCGAGGCTGAGGTTGACGTTGTGCGAGTTGATGCAGAACCCGTGGGTCGCATCGAACGCCTGCTCGACGTTGGTGATGTGCAGGTGCACCCTGTCGCCTTCCTTGACGCGGATGATGTCGGGCTTGAAGTGGCTGCGGATCGCGCTCATGTAGACGTGCACGCCGTCGTCCTTCCGCTCGATGCGCGCCGTGTCCGCCGTCGTCGCCGCCGGGTCCTTGGCGTGCGTCAACGGGTTGGTCCCGATCGGCGTGTACATCTCGATCGGGTTCAGCTTGTCGGCCTTGATCATCTGCGCATAGTGCGGCTCGCCGAGCGGGAGCGGCATGTCGTAGAGGAGCTGCATCTTCGACCCGTTCAGGTCGATCAACTGGAAGTTCTGCGGCAGCAGCGGTCCGACCTTGTTGAACCGGTCGATCGACCACTTGTTCATCGCGATCAGGTACTTGCCGTCCGGACTCGCCGTGTCGCCCTCTGCGGTGACCAGGTGTCCGACGTTGTAGTGCACGTCGATCTTGTCGACGACCTTGAGGTCGGCGAGCGACCACTTGGCGATCTGCGTGTCGATGAACACCGACGTGTAGGCGAATCCCTGGTTGTCGAACTGCGTGTGCAACGGACCGAGTCCGATCTCGCACTGCCCGCGGATGCTCTTCTTGAAGTCGAGGATCGGCACGCCGTACGGATCCTTGCTGGCGAACTCCTTGGCATCGATCAGCTTCTTCATCATCGCGAAGTTGTAGACCGTGCAGTGCGTGTCCAGCTTGCCGCCGACGACCATCTCCTTGCCGTCCGGGGTCACGTCGATGCCGTGCGGGCTCTTGGGCTCGGGAACGAAGTAGAGCAGGCCCTCGGCGATGGCCGTGTCGAGCGCGATCACCCGCATGCCGACGATCGTCTTCGTCTTGCCGGCGGCGACGACCTTCTCCGCCTTCCGCCAGTCGATCATGTGCAGGTAGTCCATGTCGTTCTGCGAGGCGCCCTTCTCGAGCGGGTCCTTGCCCTCGAGGTTGCCGCCGTAGGCGCGCTCGGTGTTGAACGAGTTGATGAACACCCAGCCGTCCGAATCGAGCCTACCCGCGTCGGCGAGGTCCTGCATGTAGGGCGGCAGCTCGATGGCGAACGACTGGTCCGGCACGATCTTCCCCTTGTCCCGGTCGAACTTCCAGAAGATGACCGCGCCGCGGTACTCCTCGTTCCACTTCTCGATCGGAGCGTACCTTCCGCCGAGCGGGGCCGGGTACTGGGAGGACTCGATCACGTACTCCGTGTTCGGCGTCACCATCGTGGCACCGTGATCGCACTCGATGAGCTCGGTGGAGACGATCTGCGTCGTGATGAAGTCGCGCAGGTCGATGACCGCGACGCGCGGGTTCGCCTTGTCGTTGACGAAGATGTACTTGCCGTCGTACTCCGCGTTCGTCTCGCTCAGCGCCGGGTGGTGCATGTCGCCCCACTTGATCTGCCGGCCGTCACGCATGCCCTGGACCATGAGCGAGTCGGTCTGGTCGCCGTACCCGTAGCCCTGCCACGGCTCCGGCGTGAACACGCCGACGTACTTCAGGATCCGCATGCTCGGCACGCCGATGACGATCAGGTTGCCACCGTGTCCACCCGACGCGAACGTGATGTACTCGTCGTGCCGTCCGGTCGGCGTGTAGGTCTTCAGCGCGGCAGAGACGTCGGCTTCCGACAGGTTGCGCGCCTTCATGAGGTCCGTGATCGAGCCGTCACCACCTGACGACGCGACTTCGCTGCAGCCGCCGGTCAAGGCGAGCGCGACTGCGATCGGTATCCAAAGGGAGCGAGCTAGCGGTGTGTTCATCGGATTCACTTCTGTCTCGGGTTCACGTTCGCGGGATGCCCGGTTCGCCCCGCCGCCCACGGGCTACTGCTGCTTCAGGCTGCGCACGTAGCCGACGATGGCGGCGAGCAGATCGGGCTGGCTCTTGAGTTGCGGTTGCGCCGGCATCAGCGGACTCTTGCCGACGGCGGCCCCCCCACGCAGGATGACGCTCTTGATGTGCTCGTCGGTCACGGACGCCTGCCACTTCGGGTCCGCGAAGTTGCGTGGCTTCGGATCCAGCGCCGCAGCGCCCGGCCCGTCCCCCCTGCCGAACTCGCCGTGGCAGGCGAAGCAGAGGGTCTTGAATTGCTGCTGCGCCTCCGCCCGGGAGACCTTCGCGAAAGCGGTCGATGCGGCGGAGTCGCCGGAGTCGCCGCCGTCGCAGGCGACGAGAACCAGGCTCGCAAGGCAGGTGAGGAGACGGATCGTGCTGGTGTTCATGACCGGTTCGGGCTGCTGCTGACCCCGTGGGAGGGTCTAGTCAGTGGATCAAATCCTCCATTGAGCATGGTTCTTTCGTGCGCGGTCGGAATCTTGGGGGTCACCCTTCCGTGCCCGCTAGACCGCGCCCTACGCACTCGAACCGAATTGGCGTCGAGAGGTGAACCAAGCACGCGTCTCTCGTCAGCGGATGCCTTGCTCCATCGAGTTCCGCGGTCATCCGGGCGTGCCACCAGGAGGAGTCCGTGGGGCGAGCGTTCGGCGGTCCACCATCCGACCCGGCGGTCGCTCTCCAGGCCGGCGAGGCACCAGAGTTCCACGCTCTGCCGCAGCTCCGCGACGAGGACGTGGCGTGGCTCTGCCGGCATGTGTGTGTGCTGATCGTGTCGCACCTGCGGCGACGCTCGGTGGTCAGCGACGACGGGCTTGTGCTGCAGCAGGAAGCGACCGAGGGCGAAGTCGACCCGCTGCGCGCTTGCCAGGCGGCCGCGGTGCAGGGGCGACTCCCGTTCGGGAGCGTGGACGGCGCCGCGGCAGAGGTGTTCGGTACGCCCCGGCCCACGACTCCGATGGCTGCGAAAGCGCAATGCGCTGATTGTGCTGGGTTCTCTCTGCACGCTGCGGTGAGGATCCCGGCGGGGCGCCGCGATCGGCTGGAGCGGCTGTGCCGGTACGTGTGCCGGCCCCCGCTGTGTGTCGAACGCGTGCGCCTGACGGGTGACGGCCGGGTGGCGTGCAGCTTCCGCAAGCCCTGGCGGAACGGGGTCGAAGGCGTACGCCTCGACCCGCAGACGTTCCTGTCGCGGCTCGCGGCACAGGTGCCGCCACCGCGGGCGCATCAGGTGACGTACCACGGCATCTTGGCCCCAGCGTCACCGTGTCGGTCGATGGTGGTGCCGGAGGTGGCCGAAGCGGACTCGTCGGAGCGGGCCTGCGGGTTCGGAAATAGGGGTGTACCCACGCCGGTGGAGCGGCTCGCGCAGCGGCTGCACCAACGCGCGAGCGGTGGGAGGAGGCGGCGGCACTATCCCTGGGCCGAGTTGCTGAAGCGGGTGTTTGCCGTGGATGTGCTGCTGTGCGACCAGTGCGGTGGCAGGCGAAAGGTACTGAGCTTCATCAGCGACCCGGTGGTGATCCGGCGGATCCTCGACCACCTTGGACTCGACACCGAGTTGCCACCGATCGCGCCAGCCCGCGCGCCGCCCGCGCGTCTGCCGCTCGAGTGATCGGGAGATTGGGGGGCGGCCCGCGGTGGGTCGGCGGCGGAGCTGTGCGCGCAACGCGGGAACGTTGCGTCCAACGGAGCCGATCGCGGGGTGTTTGGGGGATTGCGGGGCGGGGTGTTGTCGAGTTCGTGGGAGATCGGCCGGGGTTGGGCGATCGGAATCTCAGCTTGGAAGGCCTATCCTCTCGAAGGCGATGAGTCGGGAGAGGGCGCATGACCGAGGAAGACCGCGCGGGAGATCGCGAAGCGCAGCTCAGGGCCGAACTTGAGCGGGCCCGTGCGCTCATCGAGCAAGGCGCTGACCAGCTCGACCGTGGCCAGGTCGTCGACGGCGAGACCTTCTTCCGGGAGTGGGACGAGGAGCTCGATCGCCTAGCCGATGACGAAGACTGAGGCTGATGGTCCGCGGCCGGGACCTCGGCAAACTTGACAACCGTCTCCGATCTGTGGCATCGGTGGCGGATGAGTACAGAAACCACTACCGGGACAGGCGCACGACCGCCTCCCGACAGTTTGTTGCCGGGAGAGCTGCGTGAGCGCATCCCGGCTCTCTACGCCACCGAGGACGCCGCCGACCCGATCGTCCACGCCAAGCTCTTCACGCCTTGGACAACGTGGACCTGGTTCGTGACCGAGTTCGATGGCCAGGAAACTTGCTTCGGGCTCGTCTGCGGCCACGAGGTCGAGCTCGGCTACTTCAACCTCGCCGAGCTCGAGGCCATCGAAGGGCCCCACGGGCTTCGGATCGAGCGAGACCTTCACTTCCGCCCGCAACCGCTGAGCGAGGTCCGCGAGGACCTCGAGCGGCTCCGCGGCGGGCCGGACGGAACTTCCGTCCACGAGGGCAACGAAGGGTTCAACGAAGCGGTCGCCGCGAACGGCCACGAAGAGCGAAAGCCTCCCTCCCCCTTCGACGAGCCGGGTGTCCGGCTCGTCGAGACGCGGCTGGCAACCTCCGGTCTGGCAGCCGACTTCGGGTCGATCTCGACGCCGAGTGCGGCCGCGTCGATCTTGCACCGCCTCATCGGAGAGGCGGACTGCGAGCACTTCGCCGCCTTGTTCCTGAACGGCAAGCACCGGATCACGCATGCGCACATCGTCTCGCGTGGCACGGCGCAGACGGCGCCCGTGCATCCGCGCGAGGTCTTCAAGGCGGCGGTGATCGCCAACGCCGCGGCGATCGTCGTCGGCCACAACCACCCTTCCGGTGACGTTCAGCCTTCGCCCGACGATCGGGCCGTGGGCGACCGTCTGGAGAGGGCTGGAGAGCTGCTCGGCATCCCGGTGCTCGACTCACTCATCGTCGGACCCGCCGGCCGGTTCTTCGCGGCGAGCACAGGCGACACCCTGACGGTGCCGAGCGCTCGATCCTCGGGCCGGACTGACGCACCGAACGGCCGCGACGAGCTCGCGGTGATCTGCCGCGGCCTCTTGCAGGACATCGACGAGGTCCTCGAGCGTCAGGGAGAAGACTGGTGGGATGAGACCGTGACGTCCGGCACCTACCACCGCTCTCGTGCGGAGAGGCTCTTCGGGCTGGAGCCCTACGAGCCGTTGGCCGATGACGCGGATCGGCGCGACACACCTGGAGAGATGGAGCCAGGCTGATGTACGGAACGCTCACGGCGCAGTTCGAGGCCTCCAGCCTGTCGCCGCGGTGGAAGGACCCGAAACCGAAGGTGCTGCGCGCCCGTCGGCGGTTCATGGCCAAGTACAAGCCGAAGTTCAAGTCGCCGCGTCGGCGACGGTTCCCGCACCCAAAGCGCTGAGCGCGACCTCACGGAAGGCATGATTTGCCCGTCGGAGCCCGCTCCCGGGGCGAAAAGTGGTGCTCCGAGGGTCGGTTGTGCAGCCGGGCAGAGAGTGAGGACCCGCCGCATCCCGTGACGGGCCCTCGAGACGCCTCAGGCGGGGCTGTTGGCCTCGGCTTGCCGGAGATCGGCGATGCGGTCGTAGGCGCGGGAGGCCAGGTGAGCGATGCGGAGCAGCTCGGAGCCGCTGAAGCTGTCGCTGTCGTGGTAGTTGCCGGCGGCGTCGGTGTAGATCCGAGTGAGGCTGACGCTGAAGAAGGGTCCCTTCTCGCCGTCGTTCTTCCAGATGGTCGCCTTGAGGCTGCCGTCGCGGAGGGTTTCGGTGGGTTTGTTGTTCGCCATGGTCTTGCTCCTTTTGTTGGCGGTTGATGTGCCTGGCCAAGAGGCGTGGACCAACGGGAGCGGCGACAAGGGTTTGGCGCGGGCAGGAGCGCAGCGACAACACGGACCCTTGCGCCGTGAGCGTCCACGCCAGGATCAGTGCACGAGTTCAACCCGCCACTGACGAAATGAGAGAGTGTGGCCCTAACTAAACCCACCAACACAACAACGCGAGCGTTCATGCCGCTCGAAATCTTCCACATGCTGGCGAGCAGGTTGCCCAAGCGGGCAGACGTTACAAGCTCGCCAGGAGCCCCTCCACCGCTCGCAACTCACCATCAATGTGGCTTCGCTGCTCCCGTGCCGCATCGATGAAGCGCTCCGCGTCCGCGCACTCCCGCCGAGCATTCTCAACGGCATCCTCGCACTGCGTTGATAGCTCCAGCGCACGGCGCTCGATCTCGAGACCGTGCTCCATTCGCTCGACAGCCGCCAACAGGTGTCTGTGCTGCTCCGCCAGCGCACTGCATTCTCGGCCTACGGCTTGCTCAAATGGCGCGAGATAGCGTCTAAACCCACTTTGGGCCGCAGCATCGTTCCATCGTATGCGCGTTTCCAACAAGTACTCTGCCAGCTCGTCTCGCCAACGCCCCAAGCCAAAAATATGCTCGTCGGCCTCTCTAAGGACTGACTGGCACCACCGAACGTCCATCAGCTTCCCCCTCCCGACGGAAGCGAGTCCGGCCGGTCGAAGGACCTCAAGGCCTCGATGCGCTGGTCCAGAAAACCTACTCCGCCTTTGGCGACATCCTGCACCCGCACCTCTGCATCCAGCGAGCGCGCTAGGAGCGCCCCCCCCTCCCCCACAGCAAGCTTGGCCCGTTCCGCGTGACCGGAGTACTCGATCACCAGTTGCTCTTGCTGCGCTTGCAGCGCCTGCGCGTCTGCAGCGTGCCTCATTGCCTGGGAGGCTGCCCCGCCGGCCGACCCCGCAAGCTCCCGCGCTGTGCTCGCTCCGGACTGCGCAGAGGCCGCCCTCTCTACTGCTTCGGATGCTGTCGAGAGAGCGGCCTCTGCGCGACTCAGAGCCATCTGGGCGGCAGCGACCTCGGCCTCGGCCTCGGCAAGAGCCCTCTGCGCATCCGCGTGCTCCGCTACTGCTCGAGCGAGCGCGCTCTCCGCGGCCGCGACCTGTGCAGCCTCTCCTGATCAATCTGGAGCACGTTCCTCTGTTCGCGAACGTTGCTGACAGGCGGACAAGGCCGCCTGCGCGGACTCAAGCGCGCTGCGCGCAGCCCTGCTCGCGTCTCCCGCCCGTCGCTCCCGCTCTTGAGCGGCGGCCAGAGCCGCTTGAGCCGCGGTGAGGCCTGATCGCGCCGCCTCCACGGCTTGTCGCGCATCATCGACGGCGGCTTCGGCCCGGACCAGCAGCGCGGCCGCCCTTTCAAGCACAGCAGCCGCTTCGCGCTGTGCCGTTTCGGCCTCTCCCCCGATCGTCGCGGTCGCGCGCTCCAAGCTATCGCAGGCATTCCGAAGTGACACGCTCATGTCACTCAGCACGTTGGACCGTCGCGCAAATCGGCCAACGTGTTCGCCAAGCTGGGCCTGCCGCGTCCGCCCATCTTTAGATGCCTCGCTACAGCGCCGCGCTCCTCCTGTTAGGCGAGATGCGAGCTCGTCCAAAACCCCTATCAGGTCTCTAGGATCTGTAGTGCTCATCGCGTCCGCTCTTCATGCACGTCTCTGGAAACAGTAATCAGAATCTGACCCACTTGGTAATCGAACCCTGACCCACCCGACCACTTGGCGCTCCCCCTTGAAAGAGACCCAAGCCGTTGCGAGGGCTCTTCCAAGGGAGGTTCATGTTCCAGGAGCGCGACCCCGTGGTGGGTCAGATTTGGAATCCCAAGTGGGTCAGTTTTCAAATCCCATCTCCACGTCTCGTGTCAATCGTTGCGATCGTATTCTCGAAGACGCTCAATCCGCTTCTCCAATATCTTGTTCACCGCACGTGCCCGCTCGTCGTAATCCTGGAACATGCGCGTCGTTCCCTCCCATACGTCCCTGAACTCGGCAGCCGACGTGCCTTCGTAGTCCTCTCGGAGCGCGCACCACCGATGATTCAGCTCATCGAATCCGGCACGCACTGCCTCCAGGTGACGGCCAACAGCCACCTGGTAGTCTTCGAGTCCACGCAGCAGTAAGCGGGCATCGGGCATCAGTTAGTCTCCGTAAAGGTAGCCCTCAAGTGATCTGGTCTTGCGCAACAAGAACTCTTCGTAGGCTGGACCCTCGCGCTTTGCGTACTCCCGCAGCCTCTCGTGCAACGGCTCCCACCGAGCGTCGTAGGCCCGCCTGAGCTCGTCTTGCCATAGCGGCGCAACCGCATCGTGATGCTGCTCCAGCTCTCGCATCGAGGCCGTGAGTAACTCGTCGAACACATCCAGAGCGCGCTGAAACTCGCGCATCCGCTCCAACACGTCGTCCATTGACGCCATTGCCTTGCTCCGTCTCGTTACAGGTCAACTTAGGTTCGCGTGCTGCTCCAAGAACCCCCGAATGCTCGATGCGTCGTAAGGCCGCAACTTGACGCCTTTCCCACCAGCCTCCGCGTCCACGTACAGCGCCGAGACTGGTCGTGCACCGCCTCGTTGGAGCTGTGAGGCCGCCCGACTTCCTACGAATGCGTAGGAGTCGTCCTCGCTCATCTGTAGAGCTACGCGATGGTTGAAGTACGCCAACTCTCGTCGCACATCGACTATCTGTCCCACAGAACGCAGACCACTAGACACCACAAGTAGATGTGTGCCCGCCTCTGCGCCCGCCCCCATCAACGACTCCAGAGCATTGGCAGCCGGATGGGGGCTCCCGGAAGGTCGGCCACCAGTACGTCGCAGCATTGGCACGCGCTCACCCTCGACAAGCACAAGCAGTGTCGTCGGCCGTTCCACATCCTGTGTGCTGGTCGCCTCGCGTTCCCGGTTCTCAGCGTGCAGACTCACAATAGTCTCCGCCGCGGCATCCGGATCGCACACCCTCGTGACTCCTGTGCCTCGCGCGCACCGCAGTAGCTCCAGCGTTTGTTCAAGAATCTGGCCACCGTCGCTGCCCGGAGTCATTTGATCTACTACGACGATCGACAATTCCGTTGGTGCGTGGAGTATCGCCGCCGAAACCATCATGGCGGCCACCATGCCTTGCCGCGCCGAGGCGTCCGCCCCCACAACAATGGCGTGCTGCCCTATGCGGCGCCTAAACACAAGCATTGCATGCTTCCAGACAGCGTATTCCTGCCCCAAGCAAAGCCCGATGGGCCTCTGGGATGCACTCCAACTCGCGCAGCCAAGGCCACCCATACTGGCCGGCCGCCGCGCGAGCTCCTCGAGTTCGCCTCCCCCAAGGCACCTCTGCTGCCTGGAGACCTCCGTAAGGGCCCAGTTGGTCGACAACGGCGGCTGCCCCGAACCGTCGAGTACGACCTTCTGGCTAACAGCCCCTCCCCACTCGCCCTCTTTCTCGGCAAGCTCGGCGACTCGTCTCGCAGGCTGCCCGTCGTCGAGCAGAAAGACCCTGCCGGTACGGTTTCCTTCGTCTGCCCCTGCACGATCGTTCACCAAAACGTGCCCGGGTGCATCCCCGAAGGCCTGAATGGCTCTTCGCCCTTGTGGTCCAAACTCTGTCAGTGTCTGCGCGGTGGCAGCAGCCAGCTTCATTGCCACGCGCATGTGGGTGTTGTTGAATATCTCCGCTTGATACAGCATCCCACTTGCTCCGAAGGACTGCGACCCAAGCAGCATGTGGATGCCAGCGCTTCGACCCTGCTGCGCCAACCTCTTCACCATCTCTGACGCTGGCTGCTGAAGCTTTTCATCTTCGAAGACCTCCTGGTACTCGTCCCAGAGCAGCACAATCCTTGGCAAGGACTCCCCCGATTCGCGAAAGGCTTGATAACTGCTTACGCCACGGTCTAGGAACAGCCCGTTTCGTCGCCCCATCTCTCGGATGAGTTCATCGAGCAGACCGCACACCATTTCCGGTGACGTCCGTAGCGAGACCACCCCTGCATGTGGCAAGTCTTTGTAGAACTGAAACTCGGTACCCTTCTTTCCATCTATCAAATAAAGCTGTAACTCGTCGGGTGCATAACGCGTGGCCAGCTCGAGCAGGATAATGTGATATAGGTTAGACTTGCCCGACCCAGGCATTCCGGCCATCATTCCGTGAACGCAGGGAACTCCCGCGTCGTCAACCCCGAAGAAAACCTCGATGTCCTGATCGCCTCGACCAATGGTTGCGCGCACACCATTCGTTGCGTTCGCGGTCCACCATGCATCTCTGGAGAGGTCTCCATGCTGCTCAAATGTGTGGAAGGTGCGCTTTGACGTAGCACGACTTGCTGCCTCGAAAAGCCCGAGCTGAACCGAAGGGGAGGGAGGTTCGTCGGGCTCGAAGCGGAAGCCCTCAAACCGCTCGTGTGGCTTCGTCAGGTCGATCACATGCCGGTGCTCTAGCAGATCAATCGAGGTCCCATGCGGCCACGCTTGATCTTCGTCCATCATGATGAATGGATAACGCCCAGCCGCGGGCCCAGACATCCCGACATTTAGGAGCATCTCCACGGCACGCGTCGCGTAGCCCCGTGGGAAACCGGCTACAAACACAAATTCGAATGGTTGGGTCGAAAGCGTCTCTTCCGGCAGCAAGTGAAACCCTTCCGTATAGCCAAGCACGGATGCGCGAATGCTGCGGATGTTCTCGACCACCCTACTAAGAGCTTCGCTCGGGTCGGATCGGACCTCGGTCTTTCGAGGCAAGCGGCCTTGCATTGGAAATGCCTGCCCCAACCCAACGGGGTCGAGCAGGGTAAAGTGTGAATGGTGCGGAAGCGCAGCGTATACGCGGAGAAGCATAGATTGGAGAAGTGCTAGCGCCGCGGTCTCTGTCGCCTTGTTGTGCAGGATCACGACTGCCTGGCCTTTGCCAATAAAGGGCACCATCGCGGGGCACGAGAACCCCCGCGCCGCGTCAGCTACACGCAGCGCTGCGAGCGCCCCTTTGCCCTCAACGAGACGACCAGCCCTGAGGTATGACAGCTCTCCAAGTTCGATGCGCGACGTAAGGCGCGACGCGTCTGGTTCCCAGCTGTCCCACGCTCGGCCTTCCCAATCAGCGTACACGGCAGGGTTTACGCCACTGTACACCTCAGCAGCCTTCCGCGCGTTCAGGTCCAGCTCCGCGGCGAGGTGCCGCGGAATCCATGCGCCCCATGCATTAGCAATGGCCGCTACCTTGCCCAGTTTCGCCTGGACAGATCGCCTCTCCGCTTCCAACTCTCGCAACTGCCTGTTCAGAGCGTCGAGTTTGCTGGTTATCCGATTTGCCATCTGTGGTCTTTTCCCTAGTCAATCACTCGAAGAGTAGCTTGTAGGTTTTGACCGCGACAAAGCCCGCGGCGGCGACGCCAAGGATCCAGTGCAGCCACCAGGTAACAAGACCGAACGCCGCCAACGTGGCCGCGGCAACGATGCCCAGGCGAATCAAGTCCTGAATACTCGCCTCTTCTTTCCGAATCGCGGACTTACATGCATCTACTCTGCCCGTCACGTCTTCGAGCGCAGAGCGAAGTTCCTCGGCCTTGTCTACGCACTGTCGAAGCGCAGGACCTGGATCGCGCACGGCGCCCTGCGGAGCTTTTGCAGTTCCAATCTCCGCCCCGGCTGCCCTTGCCTCCCCTTCCAGTGTTTCAACCGTTCGGGCGGCCTGTGAGGCGCGTTCAATCAGAGCGCGGCGCTGCTCTAGGAAGTGGTTTAGCTTGGGATCCACAGGGGAACTACTCCTGGCTACAAAGGGAACGGGTCTAGAACTCACGCAACGCCTGCATTTTGTCCGCCTCCCACTCCGGTTGGCCGCGTCATAGATAGTGAACGTCCATGGGCATGGTGCGGGAATCGAAGGAGCGATCGTGGCTTTGCGGGCTCGACATCCAGTGTCGATCTCTTTCGTAGCTGGCCTTCGAGCGCTCGCACCAGAACGGCATGCTCGGCGCGGAACCATCCTCTCGGGACCACCTTGAACCTCTGGCGTAAGGCGTTGAGCCGGCGGTGATGTTGCCGGCATCGGGCGACACACACCCCGCTCCCACATGGACAGGGCTTCTTGTTCGCGATCCGACGCTTCATGCCGAGCAGCTCGAGGTAGCCGAGGCACATCCGATGCGTCGAGGCTCCCAGCAGGCGAGCATAGTCGCCAATGAGGTCCGCAACGCTGTGCTTGATGTCTGGCCAGGGGTCCTTCTTGAACTTCTCGATGTGGGCGTAGCGGTACAGGTACGCGATCACGAAGTCCTCGAAGAACGGCAGCAGCCTCGGCGTCGTCCGCAGCGCGAGCGTGACGCGAAGCGGGGACGACAGGCACAGCGAGCCGTCGTCGAGCTTGTGGTACTTGGCTGGGATGCGCCCCGCGGTCTCAAAGACCCGGGGCGCGACCTTCGGGACCCGTGAGCTGAGGGCGATCTCGAGCTGGAAGGCGTCCGGGATGTCGGGCAGGCCTTCGGCCGTGAAGACACGTTCGGGCCGGCCAACGAGACGCACGCCTCCACCGGCTTCTGGACGCACCGCGAAGTCCGGGTAGCTCTCCAGAAACTCGTCCAGCCCGAAGGCGGAGCTGCGCTGTGCTCGGCCTCTACGCACGCCCCCCCCACGGTTCTCTCTGGGTCCTGGTGTGGGCCACGGCGATCGCCGGCGCGGCAGGAATGAACGGCGTGAACCTGTCCTCCGCCGCGACGACTCCAAAGCGATCCTCAAAGAGGCGCTTCATCCCGTCGCTCCCGAGGTCGTGCCCCAGGCGCTCGACATCTCGCCGGAGCTGATCCGTCCAGCCCCAGAACGCATCCTCGAGCGCCGGATCGTCTTTCCACTTGTCGGCGAAGTTCTCGCCCGGGTTCGTGGGGTTGAGGACCTGGCTGCTCGTCACGAGGCCGGGCATCCTGTCCACGATGACGTTGATGGCCTCCTGAAGGTCGGTCTGCCCCTCGTACGCCTGCCCCGCGAGCGTGGTGATGATGACCGACACGGGCTTGTGGTCGGGATCGTGCTCGAACATGGTGTCGCGGTGGTCCTTCAGGATGCGCACGACCTGCTGGAGCGGGGTGTTCCATCGGTGCGGGGGCAACTGCTCGACGCGCTCGAGGAGTAGCTTTCGGGCCGCGCCGCTCATGCGACTCTCGAACCACCGCGCGAACCCGCGGGGGTTGCTCATCGGCCACTCGCCGCTGATGACCTGGAACACCGGGCTGGTCTTGTCCGTGTAGGCGATGGCGAGCTGGGCCAGCTCGGGCGGAACGTGCCCGGCGAGCAGTGCTTTCACGGCCTCGTCTTCCGGAACCGCCGGGAGGATGTCCATGTGGAACCTGAGCCCGCCCTCCTCGGCGTACTCCAGGTGCCAGCAGCGCTTGGTCGGTTCAGGGTCGGCCTTCATGCCGTGGGCCTCGGCATACGCCTTGATCTCCTTCCCTACCGCCTCCTTCACCCATGCCTGGGTCTGGTCTTCCTTGGACAGCGCGGTGAGCTCGGCGACCAGGTCGAGGTCAAAGGCGCGCTTGGCCGGTTTCACGGTTCCGTAGCGGAACGAGCCCTGGGCGTAGATGCGCGGCCCGAGGCCGACGAGGGTCGAATCCTCCCGCTCCAGCCACGCGCCGAGGGACTCGTACCTCGCCTTGGCCTTCTCGTAGTAGGAATCCGGGATGTCGAGCTCGTCCGACAGGAGCCGGAGAGCCTTCGCTTGTCGTGCTTCGTTGAATGTCGTCATACCTACTTTCCGTCCCCCTCTTTCAGGTCATCCATTGGGCGTGCTCGGCAACACGCCAGTGTTGTTGCTCAGCGTCCGGCAGTCGGCCGTGCGAGTCGATCTCCTGGCTCGTGTACCAGCCGAACTGCGCGTCCGAGCCGATGGCCGGTGCGCAGTTCTCCGGCGCTTGGAGCTCACGGAGGCACGCGGCCTGCTCCTCCGTCAGGCTGTCCAGACCGAAGAACTCGTGCACGAGCACCTCCGTGCACTTGAAGTGCGGGGTGTAGCGCGGGCCGACGAGCTTCACGCGGTATCGCTGGAGCTTGGGGGTCGCGAAGAGCTCTCCCGGCAAGATGCCAGTATCGACGAGCTCCTCCTTGAACTCGCGCTCTGGCGAGCGCTCGCGGCCGTTCGCGGCGCTGTACCACCCGAGGAACCTGACGAGCTTCCCGCCGGGCACGTGGATGCGTAGATCGTCCGAGTCCTTGTCGGTGAACTTGTAGTCGTCGCCGGCGTTCGCCCCGATCTCCTCGAGGAACGTCCTGCCTGCGCTGAAGACCTTGGTGACTCCCCCAGGGGGCTGCATCTGCGAGGGAATCCTGGTGCTGGGGACGAGGAGGTACTTGTTCCCGTAGTGGACGCGGATCAGTTGTGCGCACGAGACGCGGATGCGCTCGTTGCGGTGCGTGAAGCCGGACCAGGCGCAGTGGATGAGCCTGCGGCGCTGCCACCCGAAGCGCCCAGCTCTCCAGAGCAAGCCGATCAACGAAGTCGGTGCCGGGGTATCCATGGTCAGGCCAGAGCCTCCAGCTTCTCGAGGTCCTGACGGGTCTGCTCGAGGACGCCGGCGAAGCACTCCTCGCAGAACCGCCGCGTCGCCGAGTGCGGCTTCTTGGGCTGCGGCACGAGGTAGCTGAGCTCGCCCTTGAGGACAGGCGCCTCGCAGCGGCTGCACTTGGTCCTGCACCCCGGCCGGTCCGTCCGAGGGCGGCCGAGCGAGGAGCCGATCAGCGACGGCGTCTTCCCCTTAGGCATTCTGGGCCCTCTTCAGTTGGCGGACGAGGTTGTTGAGGATGCCGGGGAGCTCGTCCGTCGCCGCGACGAACTCCTCGAAGGACCACTCCGGCCGCTTGCGGCCGTCGCCGACCTTCTTGGCGATCGCCTGGTTGACCATCATGTAGGCGGCGATCGTGTTGTTGATGGCGCCGATCTCGGGCTTCAGCTTGCGCGGGATCTCGACGCCCTCGGTCTTCAGGCCGACGCGGTTGAGCAGGACCTTCGCGGTGCGCCGCGCCTCCTCGTCGAGGCGCCTCTTCGCCTCCTTCCACTGCTTCGCCGGGATCTTGCTGAACGGCTGCGCCGCGGGCGCCACCGCCGGCCCGAGCGCGTCGGACCGGCTCTTCTTGACGACCTGCTGGGCGAGGCGGGGATCGAGCCCCAGGGCCTCGAGCTTCTTCTCGAGGTCGTGCTGGATGTCGGCGTCTTCGGCGGTCGCGAAGTCCTCCTCGAAGAGCTGCTCGACGATCTCGCTCTGGACGACCATGTCCTCGTGCAGCTTCATCCGCGCGCTGCCGTCGAGGACCTCCTTCGGCGGATCGGGCTCCTTGCCGCCGGTGACCTCCTCCCAGAACTTCTGGTCGTCGTTCTCGAAGAGCTTGAAGCGTTTCAAGAGCTCGTCGAGGTTCATCCCGACGTGGGTCACGATGTGGCCGTAGTTGTCGGGGTGCGTCGGGTCGTTCTGGACGACGACGCGCAGGATGCGGCCGACGAACTGGATGTAGGGCGCGAGTGAGCGGAAGGGTCGGAAGATCGCCGCAACGCTCAGCTTCGGGTGGTCGAACCCCTCCCCCAGCATCTGGACCTGGACGATGCAGTCCAGGACGCCGCTGTAGAGGTCGCGCATGACCTCCTCGTTCGCCTTCTCGTCGGCCTCCTTGTCCGGGCTGCTGTGGACGATGGCGGTCTCGTAGCCGCGCTCCTGATAGAGCGAGCGGATCTGCCGCGCGTGGTTGATCGAACAGGCGACGGCGATGAGTTGGTGCTTGGTCCCGGTCTGACGGAGCAGCTCGAGCTTCTCGAGGCTGTTGTCGACGATGGAGACGTTGCACGGCTCGGACAAAGCGACGCCGCGGCTGAACCACTCCTCCTCCTTCATCTCGAGGACCTCCTCGAGCGTGAAGGTGCGCTCCTCATCCTTCAGCGTGAAGGTCAGCTCGCTCGGGGCCGCGTAGCTGGCCTTCAGCTTCTTGACGTAGCCCTTGATGCTGGCGCTCTTGAACGGGTAGCGGAAGACGAGCTCGCCCTCGAGCTCCTGCCGGTCGCTGCGGAACGGGGTCGCGGTCAGGTTCGCGACCTTGGCGTTGGGGAACCTCGCGAAGACCCGCTGCCAGCTCGCCGCGGCGCCGTGGTGCGCCTCGTCGACGATGATGAGGTCGAAGAAGTCCTCGGGGAACTTCGTCAGCCACTTGTCCGCGTTCGTGCCGAACTGCTGGATGTTGGTCAGGACGATGTGCGACTTCTCGCACACGGAGAGGTTGCCGGTGTCGAGCGTGCAAACGTAGGGCCCGCTCGTCATGTCCCGGGGCTCCAACACGCCGCGCTGCCGCCAGAAGCACTTCTGTTTGTTGGTGATGTCGAAGGCCTTGTAGAGCTCGTCCTTGATCGTGAGGTTCGGCGCGATGACGAGGACGCGGCCCGCCGCGATCCCGAACGGGAGGATGGCCGCCACCCCGGACTTGCCGCAGCCGACCGGGAGCTGGATCAGCGCCTTCTGACCGCCGCGCTGGTAGAAGGCCGCGGCCTGGAGGTAGGCGTCGCGCTGCGGCTCGCGGAGGTTCGGGTTGGCCTCGATGTTGGCCGGCGTGTCCTGGAAGAAGTCCTCGAGCCGCTGGCTGGTCTGCATCCAGGCGGCCAGCTCTTCGCGGTCGTACATCCACTTCTTGCCGACGCGCTTGGCGGGGATGCGGCCCTCCCGCGTGAGCTCGTAGAGCTTCGTCTTGCCCATGCCGAGGTAATCGGCGGCCTCGTCTGTGCCGATCCAGGGGCCAGCCATGCCGGAACGATAGCAAATGACACCATCCGATACCAAGGGGCGTCCGTAGTTTTCCAGAATCCCGATCATGCGAAGGGCCTCAGGGCCGAATCCTCGTCGTAGCCGGGGTTCTGGCGCCGGATCTGGGCTGTCCGGTAGCGCAGGTAGGCCTCGTCCCACCGCGGGCGGGTCCACTTCTTCGCCTGCTGGGCCACCCGGAACGGGTCCTTGATGCCGTGCTGGCGTGCGACGGCCAGGCAGCCCTGGACGATCCGCTCCTCCTCGGTGAGCTCGGGCGGGGCCTGGGCCTCCTGGTACCCCTCTCCCCCACCGCTCGAGCGGGTGTCGGGTCCGTACTCGTGCTCTCGGAGCTGCTTCCGCGCCGCGTCCTCGTCCGCGTTCGTGATGAACTCGGTCTTGCGCTCCTTGAGGAGCCAGATGAGCAGGGCTCCGGGCTTGTGGCCCCGCGTTCGAGCGCGGTTGGCCAGGGACAGGAAGTCGAGCCGGCCGGCGGGACTGGCGCAAGCGAGGCCGATGGCCACCGCTTGCCGGTGCAGCTCGAGCAGTGCCTCGGCGTCCTTCAGGTGGTCCGGGTGGACGTTTCGGATGTTCGGCTTGCCGGCGGGTCGTTCCTTCCGCCCGGCACGAAGGTTGTTTCTTTTCCTACTGCCCGACCAGGAGGGGTCTGGGGCTTCGTCCCCAAGTCTTCTGGTTTTTAGATCTCCCGTAGGGAGAGAAGACCTGTTTAGACATGGGCTGGCAGATTCACCTGAAAAACGCGCCGGAGGGCTGGCAGATTCACCTGAGCCTCTCCCCTCCCCCACCGGGCCGGGCGTGGAGTTATCCACAGCCTCGCAGGAGGCCACAGGAGCGTCTCCAGGGGCCCAGTCGACGTTGACGGCCTCGTGGGCGCCCCACTTGTTGAGCGCCCACTGAGGGGCCTCCAGGGGCCGCAGCCAGCCGAGCTCGATGAGCCGGGTGCGGGCGTCGGTGACGGCGCGGCGGCTGATGCCGAAGACCTCGGCGATCCAGGCGCCCTTCGTCCGGCCGTCGGTGCGGTAGATGCCACCCTCCTTGTGCCAGAAGACGCATCGGAGGAGCGCAGCGAGGATGTAGGCCGTCTCTGCCCGCCGGAAGCCGGCGGCGAGGGCTCTCAGGGTCCTCCTGGGGACCGGAACCGAGCGTTTGCGGTTCGGGAAGGCCTGGTAGAGCGCCCAGAAGTCCTCGAGGCTGGCCTCGAGGGCGATCTGCTCGACGGAGGACGCGAAGGAGATGGTCCGGCGGGTGATCTTGACCAGTCCAAGGTCTCCGAGCCGCTTCACGTCGGCCGAGAGGTCGCGATCGGCGGTCTTGGAGCCTCTCCCCCCCACCAGGGCCTTGAGCTCTTGGAGCTCGTAGAGGGGCTTCACGCGGTCCCCTTCGGGGCCGGTGTAGCGCCGCCTCTCGGCCATCTCGTGCGCCGCGAAGTAGACGCGCAGGGCTCGGTAGCCGATCCGGCCGGTTGAGTAGAGCCACCAGGCCATGGCGACCTGGTGAGTGGTGATCCTGCGGTACCGTCCTGTGATCGCCTGCTGGTAGGTGCCGGTGATCTCCTTGGGGGGTCCCGTCCTCGCAGGCGCCCCTCCCGGGGCCTGTGGATGGGTTGCTGTCGTCAAGTCGCGCCTCCTGTGTGGGCGCGCTGGGCACAAAGGCTCCCTGGAGCCAGTCCGACTCCAGGGTTGACGACGGCGGCCGATGTGAGCTAGGTTGCAGGTGTCAACTTTGGCCTAGCCCGGCCGCGTCCCCTCCCCAGGGGCCTTCAGGGCTCTGAAGGACCACCCCGCCCGGGTGGTCTTTTCGTTTCTGGGCGTCTCGAGCTGTCGCGCGCCTCCTCTGACGGGTGACGGCCGGGTGGCGTGCAGCTTCCGCAAGCCCTGGCGGAACGGGGTCGAAGGCGTACGCCTCGACCCGCAGACGTTCCTGTCGCGGCTCGCGGCACAGGTGCCGCCACCGCGGGCGCATCAGGTGACGTACCACGGCATCTTGGCCCCAGCGTCACCGTGTCGGTCGATGGTGGTGCCGGAGGTGGCCGAAGCGGACTCGTCGGAGCGGGCCTGCGGGTTCGGAAATAGGGTGTACCCACGCCGGTGGAGCAGCTCGCGCAGCGGCTGCACCAACGCGCGAGCAGTGGGAGGAGGCGGCGGCACTATCCCTGGGCCGAGTTGCTGAAGCGGGTGTTTGCCGTGGATGTGCTGCTGTGCGACCAGTGCGGTGGCAGGCGAAAGTGCTGAGCTTCATCAGCGACCCGGTGGTGATCCGGCGGATCCTCGACCACCTTGGACTCGACACCGAGTTGCCACCGATCGCGCCAGCCCCGCGCGCCGCCCGCGCGTCTGCCGCTCGAGTGATCGGGAGATTGGGGGCGGCCCGCGGTGGGTCGGCGGCGGAGCTGTGCGCGCAACGCGGGAACGTTGCGTCCAACGGAGCCGATCGCGGGGTGTTTGGGGGATTGCGGGGCGGGGTGTTGTCGAGTTCGTGGGAGATCGGCCGGGGTTGGGCGATCGGAATCTCAGCTTGGAAGGCCTATCCTCCCGCGAGATCTCGAACAACGGCTGGGTGTGGATCTGCTATTGAGCAGCTGATCATGCGGCGACCCTGACCGCAGTCCGACGAGTTGCGTGGAGCTTGAGCATCGCTGGTTCCCAGCGATCGCTGAGCGCGAGGGCGCGGAGGCGGAGGACATGTTCGCCGGTGCAGGTCTTCCACCGCGAGCCAGCGCGTTTCATGCGGACGCCGACCAGTGTCTTGCAAGTAGCCTCGACGTTGCCGCTACCGATCGGGAGACCGAGACGCAAGGACCGCGCGAAGCGCATGCGGTCGAGATGGTTCTCGAAGTAGGTGATGGCTTCGTGGACGGGTCGCTTGAGTCGCGGTATCGGTTCTGCATCCCGGAGTCGCGCAGCTCAGTGAGGATCTCCTCGGCGGCTGCGTTGGCGCACCGGAGTTTTTGCGCCAGCGCCGCAGTTCGTCGCTGCAGTGATCCTTGCCGAAGAGCATCTCGGCGGCCGGGGCGAGCTTCTCGATCACGTGCCAGAAGTCGATGCCCTGCTCAACTGTGCTGAACACTGTGGCTGGGAAGTTGGTCTGGAGCAGGTTGCACATCTCCGGGGCTCCGTCGGACAGAAGTTTGATCCTGATGCCGGGGCGCTGCTCGACGAGGCGGTGGGCCTCGTTCGCGATCTGCGCAAACCACAGTTCGTGATCGCTCGCGGGCATACAGCCGTATCGGAGCGTGTGGAGACTCTCGCCTGCAGCGTCATGCATCGTGATCGTCGCGCAGTAGGCCATGCGGAAGTTCCGCTCCACGGGCCGCGTCGGCGCGCCCTTGCGCGGTCGGCCAGCCGATCTCTTCGCCGCCTCTTCCATCGGCACGGACACGCGGTCCAGGGCCACGCTTATGGCAACAGCCTCGGCTGGCAGGTCGAACTCCCAGGCAAGTTGGTCCTCGATGTCTGCGTGCTCGCGCAGCCAGTGCTCGCCACCAAATGGGCGACGCGCTCGAAGCTCGCGCGCGAGCATGCGGCAGACGGCTCGTCTGCCTGGCAGCGTCCTCTGCTTCGCGCGACGGACCGCGCTGGACATCGTTCGCGATGCACTGGGCGGTCAGGGGAAGCCAGCCGCGCCCGTAGGCACCGTACGCATCCCGATCGGATCGAGGATCGGACCGTTGCGCACTCCGACCTGCCGGTAGATCGCCCGCTCGACAACCGTGTCGCCGGCCAGGGTGTGGTATGTCCCCTGTGCACGACCGATCTTGGCGAATTGCTCGCCGCGGACCCGAATCCGCGACGCGTCGACATCGAGCGATCGGAGGACTTCTTTGTGCGCCGCGCGCTCGATCGCAGCGGTCTGTTCGGCGATCAGCGCCTCGGTTGCCGCGTAGTCGACGGCGCCACCGCCGGCGTTCCCGGACGCCGCCTTCACCGTCGCGTCGACCAGGTCCTGGATCGACTCGGCGAGATCCTTGTGTTCAACTGGCACCTGCACGGCGATGTACCGTCGTGCGGCGCCCCTCCCAGGACGCGCGATTCGCATCCTGCATCCGATAGGGAGGGGCGCCTGCTTGTACAAGCTCTTTCTCTACAATATCTTGCGGAGAATCGCGCCAGCGCCCCACTCCTGGGGCCTGGGGGCGGTCGAGACTTCCACGCTCAATAGCTGATCCACACCCAACGGCTGCGAGAGGGCATTGCGTGCCACGGTCATCGGCAGGAAGAACTGGCAGTTCTTCGGCTCCGAAGAGGGCGCCAAGGCAGCGGCGGTGATGATGAGTCTGGCGCAGTCGTGTCGGGAGCACGGGATCAACCCGCTGCTCTACCTCCGCGACGTGTTGCATCGAATCTCGACCACGCCGCAGTCCCGCATCCGGGAGCTGACCCCGAGGGGGTGGAAGGCCGTCGGCGACGAGATCGAACGACACAAGCAGGGGCAGGACGCCATCGCAGCGGCCGTGCGATCGCTGAGCTTTCGCCTTCACGAGACCGGCGCGTAGTCAACCTAGGCGCTGGGGGCGCCGACCTCGGGCGACACTGGGAAGCCGGTGGCGGCGGGTGTGGTTGGCTGGACAGTTACATCGCAGCCGGCCGAACGCGAAGCGCGATGCCGAACGCCGCGCGAATCCGAAGCTCCTGCTGCGCGAGCGGTATGACACCTCGTCCTACCGCCAGGCGATCGACCATGCGTGCAAGGCGGCCGGAGTCACGCCATTCAGCCCGAATCGGCTGCGCCACACGGCGTTGACCGAAGCAAGGCGGCGCGCGGGGATCGACGCCGCCCAGGTGCTCGGCGGTCACACCGACATCAAGACGACGCAGCGCTACGCCGAGGTGATCCCCGATGCGGCGGTTGAGTACGCGCGGAAGCATGGCTGAGCCGTGACCCACTCGCGTTGCCCTCTTGTTCCGACCACAAGATGTCGAGCGCCGTGTCGTCATCGAGGTACTGGAAACTCTGGGGTGGAGTGGGTTGCCCTGGGATCGCATCCAGCGGCAAGGGCCTGTCGAAGGCTCTTGCGCTGGCCACAACGATGGCAACGGCTGTAGGCGACCCGCTGTAGTAGTCTCTGTAGGCGCGCCTCGAAACCGCGCCGCAATCCCCGTGTTGCTTCCAAATCGCCGTCGGTGATCCCTGGTCGATACGCGCCACGCGGAACGCGCCAACGATCTCCCTCAACGGTGCCGTGGCGTACAGGAGCACATGCTCGATCGATGCACTCAGCGCGCGCTTTCGAAATTCTACCGTCTTGCGTCCCTCGAGTATTGCGTTCGCGTATTCCGGATGGATGGCGAGGAGCGCTACGCGGCGAACTGATCGATCAACCATTGCGTTCCTTCCTTTCCTGTGCGCATGATGGACTGCGGTGCGCGTGAGAAGACGTTGGCCTTGACAAGCTCGTCGGCACTTCGCGAGGGCTTCACCAGCATGGTCTGCCTGAATCGGATCGCCAGGACAGGGCGTCGACACAGGTCTTCAACCTCTCGCGTCGAATAGACCGTTCGCCTTGCTACAGCACGGAGCACGGTCGCGGGATCTTCGGACACTAGTGCATCTTCCACGACACCGATGGCGATCAGGCCCTGCCGAACTCGAGTCCTGTAGAACGCCAACACGTCCCCGGAACTCAGCTGTCGGCAAGCGGAATGACAGAGGTATGCCTTCCTGATGGCATTGCCGAATGCATACTGCCCTTCGAAGAGGCTCTTCGCCTCTGCGGTTTCAGGAAAGAGGACGTCAGAGTAACGCGGCTGAATCGGCACAATGAACCAAGGATTGTTTCGATCGAATCTCGGAGGGCCGAACGCGACATGATATGGCAGGCCAAAGACGCCGGGTCGTGGAGATAGTTGTTTGACAAGCACGACTTCGCCGAGCTTGGTCCGATGATCCTTGCGCTCGAACCCGAAGTCCTCAAGCAGCTCAAGAAGCCCGCTGTGTCTCTCGAAGACAGTCACGAACATGCTCGTGTTGCCGTTGGAATATGCGTGTTCGAACAGTGTCTTCAACAGCAGCTCGCCATACTTGAAACCGTTGAACTCCGGCGCGACTTTGAAGCTGCAGATCTTCATCGGCTTGGCTCCGAGACCCAATCCGTCCTCTTCCTCGTCTTTGACAATACAGAACGCTGCAAGTCTGCCTGCGCCATCGATCTTCCACGCCTGCCGGTGTTCCCGGCGACACTTGCTGAACCACTTGTCGAAGCCTGGGTAGTCCTGGCGGAAAGACTCGAGAATTGGGTCGTCACTGGGCAGCGCATGCGCCTTGATGGCCTTTACTGCCGGTGGAGCGACGACTGGAGGCCGTCCCCCAAGGACCCTCAGCGCTTCGTCGAGCGTCAGTACCCGATCGTCGATGCCGAGCCGTCTTGCTTTGGCGCGGACGCCCTTGTCCTGGGATATGACAAAGTCCACAGCGTCCGCTTCCAAGGCGGCGAGTAGAGAGTCGTCTACCCAGTCATTGCTTCCATGAGGCGCTTCGCCAATTACCGCTTTAAGTCTCGATGGGATCGAAGGTGGATCCGGGAGCTCTGCATACTTGGCCAGTAGAACTCCCCGGAGCTCCGCGCGACCCGTGTCCTTGTCACGAGCCAGATCGTGCTTCGTGGCTGGATGAAGAAACGCGGTGTGCCCTCCGGCGTGTGCAAGCTGCCACACACGCGCTGCGATCGCAGAGGTGGGCTCCAGGTCCGCAGCCGCTGCGGGCTCAAGCGGAATGAACACGTTGGTGTCGAGCAGCAGCTTCAAGGTCCGCAAGGTCCGCGGGAGGCTTCGAGTGGCGTTCCACCGGAGAAGCTACGCGTCTTCGATCAGCATGCAAGTCGCTTCAGGGACATCGCTACGTGGCTTGCCCTGTTTTTTGTGGCCCTCCGCAGTAGCAAGCCGCTCACGTCGCCTCGCATCAGGTCGCTTCAATGCGCCTGTGCCGCACTGTGGTTCCTCTCCTGATGGTTCGCGTTGCGTTCTCAGCCAGGGTGAAGAACGAACTCAAACCTTCAAAGGAGGAACCAAACATGGCACAGACGAAGCAACCCATCGACAAGATCCGACTCGGCCGCGTGACCGCCACCATCTGGCAGAACGAGGGCAAGAACGGAGCCTTCTACAATGTGGTCCCGACGCGATCCTACCGCGACGCGGACGGCAAGCTGCAGGACACCAACAACCTCAGCGGGGCTGACCTGCTGCTGGCTGCTGTGACGCTGGTCCAGGCCTTCATGCGGACCGAGCAGCTGCAGACCGCGGCGGCGGATCCCGGCGTGGAGTAGTCCACCCGGTCGAGCACCCGGCTCGTCCGGGTGCTCATTTCGCCGCACGGGACGTCGAGGGCACAGCGGAAGTCAGCGTCCATCGAAGCAACACCTGTGTGGCGCCGAAGAAGAGACGCGCCGCCAAGCCGCGCCGCGTCGAGCCACATCGTGTCGCCACAACATGTAGATCCGTCGCTGGACCTCACGATCGGCCAGCCCCCGATCGTCAGCATCGATGACGTCAACCTGATCGGTCTCGACGCTCCCCAGCGTCACCGTGTCGGTCGATGGTGGTGCCGGAGGTGGCCGAAGCGGACTCGTCGGAGCGGGCCTGCGGGTTCGGAAATAGGGGTGTACCCACGCCGGTGGAGCGGCTCGCGCAGCGGCTGCACCAACGCGCGAGCGGTGGGAGGAGGCGGCGGCACTATCCCTGGGCCGAGTTGCTGAAGCGGGTGTTTGCCGTGGATGTGCTGCTGTGCGACCAGTGCGGTGGCAGGCGAAAGGTACTGAGCTTCATCAGCGACCCGGTGGTGATCCGGCGGATCCTCGACCACCTTGGACTCGACACCGAGTTGCCACCGATCGCGCCAGCCCGCGCGCCGCCCGCGCGTCTGCCGCTCGAGTGATCGGGAGATTGGGGGGCGGCCCGCGGTGGGTCGGCGGCGGAGCTGTGCGCGCAACGCGGGAACGTTGCGTCCAACGGAGCCGATCGCGGGGTGTTTGGGGGATTGCGGGGCGGGGTGTTGTCGAGTTCGTGGGAGATCGGCCGGGGTTGGGCGATCGGAATCTCAGCTTGGAAGGCCTATCCTCCCGGGAGGCGTTTCAGCAGTATCTCGAAGAACCGACACTCAAAGCCAAAGACGAGTTGCAGGCGGCATACGAAGCTGTCCCTGAACACCACCGCATGTACGTCGGAGACATGGATACGAAGGACATCCCAGTGCGCATGATTATTTACGGTGAGGAAGAGATCGAAGGTTGGTCACACAGGGCAGTTGCTCGCTCTTTGGGAGAAGAGGAACTTCCCCCGATTGATGTTCCGAAACCAGAAGACGAAATGTGATGATTGTGGAGTTCGCTCATTGCAACTGCTCTCTCACTTCCATCAGGATGTGGCCCAGCATGTTCTTGCCACTGCCGTCGCCGCCGTCTCCCCAGTACGAGTCATTCGTGGTGTGTTCGACCAATTTGGCCTCTCGGGTGGAAATCAGTAACGCTCGCAGATCGTCGTGCTGTGTGAACTTGGCCAGCACTGCTTCTCGCATTACCTGATCTTTCACCGACTCCCAATCCTTCCGCAGCGGGCGTTTTCTGGAACGTCCCATTCGTGCTGCGATCATCGGCGAATTTGCATGTCGGATTTCTTCCTGATGGGGTTTGTCACGAAACTTCTGAGCCTGAAAGTAATGCTCCGAAGTCGGCCACACTCTGCCATCAAGGCTAATCCGATATGGGGCAAAGTTTGAGAACTCGCCGTATTCATCGCTCACGCTGTAGAAGTTGATGACTGTTTGTTGCTTCGACACGATTTCAATCTCCCAGCGGCACGCCCTTTGATACGTTTTCCATCCGCTTCCGCACATCAACTACCGGTTCGATCTTCGCCGCTGTTTCGAGTGCTGAACGCAGGGCATCATCCCAATGCTCCTGTTCCCATGCAGCCAAAGCAGCGACGGCCATGTTCCGGTTGCGAACTACGGGACTGCGGAGACCAGATTGGATCAGTCTGCTTCCCTGACCGGGAAACTTGCGAAGTTCCTGAAGAACGTAATCGAGGCACTGGTGATGCTCCCAGCCGGGGCCGAGGCCCATTTCATCTGCCGGGCCGGTAGCAATCTTCTCCAGATCGATGTTCTGCTCCGCAAAGGCGATCACGTCGGCAAGTCGATCTTCCTTGCAACGGGCCATCACCTGATACCAGCGGCCCGAATCCAACGGCTTTTCCTGTAATCGATGCCAGTGAGTGTCCCAAGTATCGAGGCCGAGCGCCTCGGCCACTTGATTGGCCCGATGGAAGTCCATCTCGTCATCGCCGCCAAGACCGACACGAGCCTTGTCGGGCCATTCAGGTAGATTCAGGATGCGGTCGCAAGCTGCAAGTGACTCCGCTCGTCGCTCCTCCGTCCAGCCTCGTTGTGATCGCTCCTCCCAGTCGGCCTTCTCATCGACGAGGTAGCCTCGGATGGCTTGAACATGGATGAAGTCGCCAAGCGTTTCCGCTGCCGACTCCAAATGGCCAAGGAACAGTTCCGTCGCCAGTGCCCCGTCTTCATAGTCGTTGATGTCCTGCGCAGGACCGCCACTTATGAGCGCAGCCAGCAGTTCACCGGAAGAAGTCAGCAGTTCCCGATCTACGGCATCTTCGCTCAACGCAGCCAGCAGGCAACCGGCAGTGGCGCAGGTGTAGGCGAGGTACTCGTACATCACCCAGTTCTTGTATCCCTCACGGAGCAGCCAGTTCTTGATTTCCGGGTTCTCGGTGTCCGAGAGCCTCTCCACGATGTGAATACGTCCCCAGCCGTTGACGTTCTTCGCCAAAGACCAGAGGGCCTGCTCGGGGTAGTCACTGTTGCGTGCGAGAGCGACAGCGGCGAACAAAGTGAACTCTTCGTGACGCCCGAGATTTTGAAACAGAACAGCGTTATCCGGGTTCTGGTAGAGACCGAGGATCGCAATGCCGAACTTGACCGGCTCCCGGTCGGGCGCTTCGGTCACGAACGAGCGTGCAAGCTCATAGAGTCGGTCGTGGTTGAGTCCCTCCGTCTCGATCAACTTCTCAATGATCGGGTCGATCAGCGGCAACGTGTTGCCTTCGATGACGTGCTGGTAGAGGGAACCCTTTGTCTTCGCCGTGGGACTCTGGCAGTAGGCCAGAATAAGATCGACGGCCTTGCGGACAAGCTCGTCATTGTCGCCTTGTCCCATGTGATGTCCCATCACGCCATCCATCGCCCCGGCCGCCCACCGGATTCGTGAACCGGAGGCAATCCGTGCTTCGTCCGGCAGCGTGTCGCCCCCGTCTGTCAGGCCCGGCTTGGCCTCATCGACGTGTGCCCGGATGTGATCGTAAATGGACGGACGCTGATCCCACGGCATCGACGGGGGATCGTCAGCCGGTTCATCACCTCTTCCGAACAGCTTCTTGATAATGCTCATCCAGCGACCTCTCGTGCCACAGTCTACCATGTGTCAATCAGGTAAGGACACATTCGATGGACGACAGGTTCAATTAGCAACCACCTCACCGAGCAATTCGGCAGCGTAAATTCTCAGCCACGCTTCCTCGTCTTCCGCCAGCTTTCCAGCGACATCTGCCGCAGGCGACGAGTCCCCAGTGATCTTCCAAACGGCCCTCGCCGCTCGCAGGGCCAACCACCGCTCAATGTCCCGATCTGACTCCACGAGCGGCAGAAGATCGTTCAAGGTCGCAAAAGCGGGCTTGGCCTGCTGGCCTATGTGGGCCAACACATCGCACGCTGCCACCCTCCGGTTGAGAACAAGGTCGCTGTCGTCTTCGTCGGAGAGGATGCCCAGCATGATCGCAGTGGTGCGGTCGGGAAGACGTGAAAACTGAAGCAGATGGTGGAGCGCTGCATCACGAACGTAACTGTCCGGCCAACCACACCCGCCGCCACCGGCTTCCCAGT
>JACKIB010000018.1 GCA_020638695.1 Planctomycetota bacterium | reverse complement strand
CTGCATGAACGCCAGAACGCGCGGTGGAATCGAGCCGAAGTAGTGGTCTTCGAGCTCCTGGCCCTTGGGTGGGCGGGCGCCGAACAGCGTGCGGCCGGTGGCCACCAGGTCGGGGCGCAGCACGTAGAGGTCACGATCGACCAGGAAGTACTCCTGCTCGCAGCCGAGCGTCGGGTAGGCGAACTGCACCCGCTCGTCGCCGAGCAAACGCAATACCCGAACCGCCTCGCGGCTCAGCGCCTCGGCGCTGCGCAGCAGCGGGGTCTTCTCGTCGAGGGCCTCACCGGTCCACGAGCAGAACGCGGTCGGAATGCACAGGGTCGAGCCGTTGGTGGTCTCGCGCAGGAACGCGGGTGAAGTCGGGTCCCAGGCGGTGTAACCGCGCGCTTCGAAGGTCGCCCGCAGTCCACCGCTCGGGAACGAGCTGGCGTCGGGCTCACCCTTGATCAGCGCGTTGCCGCTGAACTCCAGCAGCAGCCGGCCGTCGCGTAGCGACGCGAAGCTGTCGTGCTTCTCGGCGGTCGAGCCGGTCATCGGCTGGAACCAGTGGGTGAAGTGCGTCGCGCCGCGCTCCACCGCCCATTCCTTCATCGCGTTGGCGACCTGGTCGGCCAGTGCCGGGTCGAGGTCCTGGCCGAGTTCGATGCAGGAGCGCAGCGCCTTGTAGGCGTTCTCCGGCAGCCGTGCCCGCATCTGCTCGAGGCCGAAGACGTTGACGCCGAACAGCCCCGACAGATCGGACTGCGGGTGGCGGGACGGGGTCGGGGTCTTGCGGGCGATGAGCTGGATAGCGGCAGTGCGTGCTGCGGATGACACGTGATCCTCCCAAGGTGTGGACGGGACAGCCGAACGGACAGGAGTCCTGGCGGGTTGGAATACTGCGGTCTGGACGGGCGGAAAGCCACGGCCTGGTCGCCGACTCGGGGCACCCGCGGTGGGGGGCCGTGGGGTCTATCGGCGCGCCGGCGGCCGCGGGATCAGTGTTCCGGCAATCTCGGTCGGCGCCGCTCGCCTCGGACTTCCGGGCTTGCAGTCCGGCCGACCCGGGTGCGCGTTCGGCTACCCGCCGCGGCGCTCCGCCTCGATTCCCTCCATCAGCATCAACAGGTCCTCCGGGTCGGTGGTGGAGCCCTTCTGGGTGCTTCCGGTGGTCAGGTAGGCCCGCGGGCGGTCCTCGGCCTCGAAGCCGCCGCGCTGGATCAGGATGGGGTCGTGCTTGGGGTCGAGCATCTGCACGATGCGCGAAGGCATGTAGGTCAGCAGCGCGCGCGCGACGCATCGCGTCGGCCGCCGCCGACTGCCGGTCGCCGACGATGGTGACGATCAGCGGCGGGTAGAACACCAGGTCCACCGCGCGGCCGTACGCCGCCACGTAGTAGCCGTACTCCTTGTAGTCGCTGGCGAACGCCTCGAGGGTGCGGATCGCCTCGTCATACAACTCCGGACGCTTCGACAGGTACGACAGCCGCACCAGGCTCTCCGCCATCACCGCGTTGTCCAGGATGCTGCGGTTGCGGCGCCGCATCGAGCCCTTGCCGGACTGATCGCGCAGGATGTCGAAGAAGCCGCCTTCGGGTGACTTCTGTCGCTCGATCGCCTTGTCGGCGATCGCCTCTGCGGGCAGCAGGATGTCGGCGTTGCCGGTGTGCTGCGAGACGTCGATAAGCGCGCGGATCAGGTACGCCTGATCCGACAACAGGCCGGGTAGGTGGTAGGTTCCGTCCCAGTAGTGGTAGACGGTGCCCGTGCCGTCGGTGAGGTTCTCCAGCAGGAAGCTCAGCGCGCGGGTCGCCACTTCGCGCAGTTCCGGCCGCTGCAGCACCACCGATGCCTTCAGCAGCGACGAGATGGTGAGCGAGTTCCAGTTGGTGTAGATGGTTCGGTCGAGCCGCGGTGCTTCGCGTCCGCGGCGACCCTCCGCGTCGAGTGCGTAGTAGTCGGCGTCGGCGTCCTGGCTGCCGCAGAACGTGTCCGTCTCCGGGTCGCGCATGAAGCGCAGCAACCAGTCGACCAGCCCTTGGGCCACCTGCCGGTAGGCATCCTTGCCGAACAGCTGGAACGCCTCGAGGTAGCAGCGCAGCCGCTGAGCGTTGCTGTCGAGCACCTTCTCGAAGTTGGGCGAGCGCCAGTCACGGGTCTTCGAGAAGCGGAAGAAGCCGCCGTCGATCGAGTCGTGGACGGCGCCCTCCATCATCTTGTCGAGCGTCAGCGACACCACCTCCTTCATCCGCTGGTCGCGCCGCTTGGCGACCATCACCAGCGCGAAATCGATCGCTTCCGGATGGGAGAACTTGGAGCCCGTGCCCCAGCCACCGTGGCGGTGGTCGAAGCGCTCGTAGATCGCGTCGACCACGTCTTCTACGATCTCCGGCGACAGTTTGGACGGCTTGCTGCGGTCGTTCGACTTGCGCCGCCAGAGCTCACGGATCCCGGAATCGATCTGCTCGCGGTGCTCGGCGAACTCGTCGGCGATCTCGGTGAGGCGCTGGCGCAGCGTGGGCGCGTCGAGGAACCGGTCCTGGGCGATCAGGTCGCCGCTGGGGGTCAGGTACGAGATCGTCGGCCAGCCGCCGGTGCCGTACCGGTCGTTGACGTCGGGTCGCCGTTCCGCGTCGACCCGGATCGGCACGAACCGGGTCGCCACGATGCGGTCGACCTCCGGGTCGGCGAACACGGTCTCGCGAAGCTCCTTGCAGTGCGCGCACCACGGCACGGTGAGCACCAAGAGGATCGGCCGGCCGGTCGCGTTCGACGTCTCGAACGCGCTCGGTCCAAACTCACTCCACTGGACGGTCGCCAACGGCTCACTCCCCACCCGGAGGTGCTTCGGGGAAACGGGTTCGGGCCTGCTCTCGGCGGTGGGATCGCACGGCCCCTGACTCACTTCGGGGCTTCAGAGGCCGCCGATTGAGTCCGGATACGATTCTTCCGGGTCGGCGAGCCAACCCTGGTCGCTGACCCGCGACTTGTCGGCCGGGGTGAACTCCACCCGTGGCACGTCCGCCCACAGGCTCTCGAGGGCGTAGAACGCCCGGGCCTCGGCGGTGAACAGGTGCACTACCACCGAGTTGAAGTCGAGCAGCACCCAGCCGCTGTCGCCGGTCAACCCGGCCATGTTGCGGCGCAGCCGTCCGGAGTGCTTCATCACCAGGTCCAGCTCGCGCCCCAGCGCCTGCGCGTGGCGGTTGTTGCGGGCCGTGGCGATCACGAAGTAGTCGGCGATCCCCAGGGGGCCGGACACGTCGAGGATCCGGATGTCGGTCCCCTGCTTCTCGTCGATGATCTGCGCCAGGGTCAGCGCGAGCGACTTGTCGGTGACGGGGGTCTGTTCGGGAGCGGACAAGGGTCAGGTTGCTTGCGCCGGAAGGATAGCACGTCCCCGGAGGCTCCGCAGCCCCCCCTGGCGCGCTACTTGATGAACAGTGGCAGGGCCAGCAGCGCGGTGATGCTCATCAGCTTGATGAGGATGTTGATCGCCGGACCGGCGGTGTCCTTGAACGGGTCGCCGACCGTGTCTCCGGTCACCGCCGCCTTGTGCGGCTCCGAGCCCTTGCCGCCGTGGTTGCCCGCCTCGATGTACTTCTTGGCGTTGTCCCACGCGCCGCCGGCGTTCGCCATGAACAGCGCCATCATGACGCCGGCGCCGAGCGCACCGCCGAGCAGGCCACCGACCGCCTCGGGGCCGAAGCACAGGCCGACGATAATCGGCGAGGTCACCGCGAGGAGGCCCGGGGCGATCATCTGGTTGAGTGCGCCCTTGGTCGAGATGTCGACGCAGGTCGCGTAGTCCGGCTGCGCGGTGCCTTCCATGATCCCGGGGATCTCTTTGAACTGCCGGCGCACCTCGCTGACCATCGCGCGAGCTGCCTTGCCGACCGCGGTCATCGCGAATGCCGAGAACAGGAACGGCAGCATCGAGCCGATCAGCAGGCCGATGATGACCTTGGCGTTGCCGAGATCCATGCCGAAGTTCGGCAGCATCTCCTTGGCCTGCAGCTGATAGGCGGTGAACAGCGCCAGCGCGGTCAGCGCCGCGGAGCCGATCGCGAAGCCCTTGCCGATCGCCGCGGTGGTGTTGCCGGTGGCGTCCAGTGCGTCGGTGCGCCGCCGCACCTGCGGATCGAGGTGCGCCATCTCCGCCAGGCCGCCGGCGTTGTCGGCGACCGGGCCGAACGCGTCCACACCCAGCGAGATGCCGAGCGTCGCCAGCATGCCGACCGCGGCGATGCAGATCCCGTAGATCCCCGCCAGGCTGTTGCAGATGTAGATGCCCAGCGCGATCAGGATCACCGGGATCGCGGTCGACATCATGCCCGTCGCCAGTCCGCTGATGATGTTGGTCGCCGCGCCGGTCTCGCTCTGCGCCGCGATCTTGTGCACCGGGCTGCGCTGCTCGGAAGTGTAGTACTCGGTCACCTGACCGATCACCACGCCGAGGAACAGGCCGACGACCATCGCGCCGAAGATGTGCCACTTGCCGACCACGATCGCGGCCTCGCCGGTGCCGATGGTGAACGTCGGGCCGATGATCGCGGTGAGGATCACCATCAACACGGTCAGGATCACCGACGCGGTGGTGAGCCCGGAGTGCAGTGCGTGGCCGAGCCGGGTCTCGTCGTCGGTCTTGACCTTGAACGTGCCGAGGATCGACGCGCCGATCCCGGTCGCCGCGAGTGCCAGCGGGTAGACCATCAGTGCCACCGGATCGGCCTTGTGTTCGAGCGCCACGGTGCAGCCGAGCACCACGGTGGCGAGGATCGCCCCGACGTAGCTCTCGAACAGGTCCGCACCCATGCCGGCGACGTCACCGACGTTGTCACCGACGTTGTCGGCGATGGTCGCGGGGTTGCGCGGATCGTCCTCCGGGATACCGGCTTCCACCTTGCCCACCAGGTCGGCGCCGACGTCCGCCGCCTTGGTGTAGATGCCGCCGCCGACGCGGGCGAACAGTGCGATCGACGAGGCGCCGAACGAGAAGGCCATGATCTGGTCGAGGTGCTTCGGCATCGTGCCGGCGAACATCACCAGGACGCACACACCGCCGAGGCCGAGTCCGACGACTGTCAGCCCCATCACCGTCCCCGAGGTGAATGCGACCTGCAGCGCGTCCGACAGGCTGGTCTTCGCCGCCTGTGCGGTGCGCACCGCGGCGCGGGTCGCGGTGTGCATCCCGAAGTAGCCGGCGACCGCAGAGGCGACGGCTCCCATCAGGAACGGGATGCCCATCTGCCAGCCGAAGTGCTGGTTGCCGAGCATCAGCACGAACACCACTCCGACGAACACCGCCAGCCAGCGGTACTCCGCCTTGAGAAACGCCTGCGCACCGTCCTGGATGGCGCTGGCGATCTGCCGCATCTTTGCGTCGCCCTCGTCCTTCTCCATGATCCCGAGGTAGAGCTTGGCGGCGTACCCTACCGAGGCGAGGGCAGCGAGCAGAGACAGAATCGTGATCGCGTAGAACATGGGTTCTCGGGCCCGCGGGCTGGCCGCAGTGGGGTTGGGCGATGGAGGGCCGAGCACCATAGCGACCCGTCCACGCGGTTCAAGCGAGTGCAAATCGCTCAGCTTCAGTTCTTTAGGTCGTGGTCCCCGCGGTGGGCCGCGGTTCTCGGCGGCGTGGCTCCCGCGCGTTCGCCGGTCTGCGGCGCGGCGTCCGCGTCCGCAGCCGACTCGGCGGGGTCCGTGGCGTGGGCGGCGGCCTGCAGCTCACGCGTCGAGTGGCGGACGAACGTCTCGGCCGGGCCGGCAGCCATCCGGCGGCGACGACGGGCCCGCCGCCGCAGCCAGTACCAGCCCGCCAGCAGTGCGGCAGCCACCGCGACGCTGTAGAGGATCGAGCCCTCGACCTGGCGGACCCACTGCACCACGCCGGTGATCTCGTTGCCGAAGTGGAAGCCCAGGTAGACCATCAACGGGGCGGTAAGCACGATTCCGGCGATGTCGAGCATCAGGAACCGCAGCCAGCGCATCCGCATCGTGCCGCCGGTGAAGAACGCCACCACGCGCAGGCCGGGGATGAACCGGGCGATCAGGATCACCATGTCGCCGCGGCGACGGAACCAGCGGTCGAACATCGTCAACCGATCGCGGTTGACCACGAACCGCAACACCCTCAGCCGCAGCAGGCGCGGGCCGAACGCGCGCCCGAGCAGGAACGGCACCACATCACCTGTCAGGATCGCGGCGCTGCACACGGTGGCCATCACCCAGTAGATGGCCAGCTTCTGGAAGCAGATGTAGCCGCAGGTGACCAACACGATCTCTTCCGGGATCGGCAGCCCCAGCCCGCACAGCACGAAGATCACCCCGACCAAGGCGTACGTGTAGCCCGGGTGATCGACGAACAGTCTTATCAGCCATTCGGGCATCCGGGGTTCAGAGTCCGCGGTCTCGCAGGGCGGCGACGATCCGGCCGAGCTGCGGCCACGCCTGGAGGTCGTCCAGATGGATTTCGGGTGAACCCTGCAAGAAGCTGTCGAGTTTCTCCAGCCCTTGGCGTAGCCGGGCGACGCGGGGGATGGACATGAGTTGGTTGCTCAAGGCTCGGGCTGCCGACGCACGGGCCTGGGCGCGCGCGCGCCAGGTGTCGGTTCCGGGAAAGCGAATCTCCTGCTCGATACTGTCGACCAGGATATCCAACAGGTCCTGCTGCAGGTTGGTCGACTCGCGGAAACGCTTGGTCCGGCGCAAGTACGATTCAGCTACCCGGTGCGCCGATCGATCGAACCGCGCGCGGAAGGCCGCGGCGAGTCGGGGGTCTTGTGTGCAACGGATCACCAGCAGCTGCGCAGCGGTCTCGAGTAGGAAATCGGTCTGTCGCGGGGCCACTTCCAGGGCTGCGTCGAGGATCTCGACACCCGCCAGCAGCCGATCGAGCGCCGCCTCCGGGTCGCGCTGCCGAAGCGAGGCGTCGAACGCCAGGTTGCCGGCGACCCACGCGTGTCCGTCGGCCCACCCCGGGATCATGCGCAGCAGCAGCCGGCCGCGCGCGGCGAACTCCTCCGGGGTCCCCTCGACGTGGGCGGATTCGAGCCCCCGCCACAGCAATGGCAACACCAGCGGCCGCACCAGGTCGCGCCCCACGGCGACCAGGTCCGGGCGGGGCCGCGGGGCGACCCACCAAGCCGCCGCGAACAGCGATGTCGCCAGCAGCAGCATCCGATGCGGGGAGCCTCGGGGGCCGGGGGGCGCGCTCACTGCGCATTCCCCCGCCGACGCGCGGTCGCGGACCGCCCCAGCAGCCACCCGACTCCGGCCAGCGCGGCGCCGTAGGCCACCATCCGGGCCGCCGGCAGCAGCACGCCCTCCCCGAGAACCCACCGACCGCGGGCGAACGCCGCGACCGCGGCATTGGTCGGAGCCACGTCCAGCATCGCCGCCAGCACCACCGCCATCAGCCCAAGCGCGAGGTTCACGGGCAACACCAGGTGCTTTTGGCCGAGCAGCAGGGCCCCGGCGGCGAGCAGCCCGAGCGACAGGTAGGACAGCGCCGCGAGCAGGCAGTTGGCGAGCCCGGAGTGTGCTTCGCCGTCCAAACCGATCACCGCATCGGCCGTGAGTCGCAGCGCCGGACCGGTGCGGTCGCGGCGCTGCACCGCCAGGGTGCGCACTCGCCGGGGCGGCTCGAGACGCAGCTCGACCGATCCGCTGCCGCACTTCAGCCAACCCGGGTGGACCGGCGTGCCGTCGGCCAGCACGCGGATCTGCGCGGTTCCCTCCTCGGTCCGGACGTCAGGGTGGAACACTTCCACCGGACGCAGCTCGAGGTCCGCCAGGGGCTGCCGCGCGCCGGTGGCGAAGTGCAGCTCGGTCTGCGAGCCGGCGAGGTAGGGACGGGCGGCGAGGGCGGTGAACGCGACGCGCCGGCGCACCGGGCCGGAGTCGATTCCGAACGCTTTCTCGGTGACGAAGAACGCCACGCCGGACGCCAGCAGACACAGCCCGAGCGCCGCCAGCCCGCCCCCGGCGGCCCAGCCACTGGCGTGCAGCGGCCCCGGGCGGATCCGCAACAGCCAGTCGGACCCCGCCCGCGCGCGGCTCAGCGGCGGCCACGCGTCGAGCATCGCCGCCAGCGCCGCGACCACCAGCAGCAGTTCGGGCACGTGCAGCCAGTACCCGGCGCTGCGGTCGGCACCGAGCCGCTGGTTCACCGGCGTGGTGGCGACCAGCACCACGCCGATCAACCACGTGGCGATGACCGGCGCCACCATGGCGCGCAGGGTCGTTCGGAAGGTGTGGGCGAATGCCGTCAATCTGCGTCGCTCCGTCGCTCCTGGGCGCGGAACAGTGCGAACAGGTGCTCGCGCTCCGCGCTCTGGCTCAGCACTTCGCCACCCGCGCGCTCGGCGGCGGCCACCACCTCGGCGAGTCCGGATGCGTCGAGCCCACGGAGCACGAGCCGCGTGTCGCCGGTGCCCAGCAGCTGGTCGAGCGACCCGCTCCGCGCCACCCTGCCGGCCTGCAGCAGGTATACCCGGTCGCACATCTGCTCGACTTCCTGCAGGTGGTGGGACGCGAGCAGCACGGCGCAGCCGCCGGCGCTGCGTTCGCGCAAGATCTCCATCACGAGCAGCGAGCCCTCCGGATCGAGTCCCGATGTCGGCTCGTCGAGCAGCAGTACTTCCGGGTCGGCGACCAACGCGGCCGCCAGGGCGAGGCGGCGGCGCATGCCAGTGCTGAAGTGATGGATTGCCTTGCGACCCGTGTCCTGCAACCCTAGCCGCGCGAGCCACTGCTGGCTCGCCGGCCGGGCCGTCGCTGGCGGCAACCGCATCAGGTCGCAGAGGTACGCCAGGAACTGCGCTGCGGACAGGTTGGTCAGCGGCAGCTGTCCCTCGGGTTGGTAGCCGACTCGTGTCACCAGCGATCGGTCGCACGGATCGAGCCCGAGTATGTGGGCCGCCCCAGACGTCGGGCGGAGGAGTCCGCTCAGCACCCGCAGCAGGGTCGTCTTCCCCGATCCGTTCGGTCCCAGCACACCGATGATCTCGCCCGCTGCCACCTCGAGGTCGAGTCCGTCGACCGCCTGGAACGGTGGCTTCCGGAACCCGGTTGGGAACTGGACGGAGAGCCCCTCGACAGCAATGACTGGTCCCATGCAGCTGCGCGCCCGCGAGCGAGTCGCGCGTGCAGATTCTGCCACATCCGCGGCCCCCCACGAAGTTCCGGGCTCGCACGGCGACCGCGCTGTCGCCAACCGGTAGAGTCCCGGTGCAGAGCGGTGCCACCACCACCACCGGATGGCTCGCATTCCCCTTACCCGATCGCACCCGGAGGTTGATCTGCCCGGTTCCCTGATCTCGTCCGACGGCACCGAGCACTCGGTTCGCAACGGAATGGTCCTCGGTCGTGGCAAGTCCTGCGACGTGGTGCTCACGGACACCAAGGCGTCGCGCCAACACGTGCGGATCCACGACCAGCACGGGGTGGTCGAGCTCGAGGACCTCGGCAGCAGCAACGGCACCTTGCTCAACGGCAAGCCGGTGACCAAGCGCATGTTGCGCGATGGCGACGTGGTGCGGATCGGCACCACCGAGCTGGTCTACCGCAGCGTGACGGCGGCACCCGCTGGCGCCGGCGGCGAGGAGTTCGGCGCGGGCGACGACTTGTTCGCCGACGAGGAAGACGCACCGCCGCCCGTGACTCCCGCTCGCCCGGCCCCGCCACCCTCTGCCCCGCCACCATCGAGCGACCGCGTGCCGCTGGAGCCGCCGCGTCCCACGTCGCCGGTGCCGCCACCTTCGGCCGCGCCGCCGGTGGTCGACCGCGCGCCGCTCGAGCCGCTGCGCCCTGCGCCGCCGGCGCCACGCGTCGATGCCGATCCCGAACCCGAGCCGGTGGTCGAGCTGCGCAGCGCGGCGAAGCCGGCAGCCGCGGAAGAGGTGCTCGAGTTCGCCGACGACGACGTCGTGCTGGTGAAGCGCGCCCCGCCTGCGGCTTCGGCCGGCAAGTCCGCCGCCAGTGCTTCCACCAACCCCGCGGGAGCCGACCGCGGCGGCGGCGTGCTGCAGTTCCACAAGGTCGAGGACCGCGGCGGCTTGGCAGCCGCGGACCTGGCGCAGATGTCCGGCCCGATTCGGCTGCTCATGGTGTTGCTCGCCCTCGCGATCGCAGCCGGGCTGTTCTATGTCGCGATGCGGTTGGCGTCCTGACCCGGGACCGATGGGCAACGACGTCCGAACGCCCTCGACGGGAAGTGAATCTCGGTTGCGGGCAGCATCCGCGGGCGACGACGCCGCACGTGCTCGCACCCATTGCGTCGAGTTCGGTCGCCCCGCTCGCCGCGTCACCAGGTGCCTCCGGTGGGCTCGGTCGCCTTCCACCCACCGGCGCTCGCGGGGCTTCACCCGTAGTCCGGGCTAGGAGTCTGCGCCACAGAATGACAACCCATGAGATCCGCGCCTTCCAGCACCTGTCACCCCCCGAAATCCTCGCCGAATCCACCAATTCGGCTGTGTTTTCGGGCGGCGACCTGCGCCGAAATCCACGAACCTCCTGAGTCACCCTTCTGTGGCGCAGACTCCTAGTGGGTGGCGACGAAGTGTCGGAGCAACCCTCCGCGGACGACCGTTCGCTGTGGCTACTCGGCTCGGTCGGTTTCGCCATGCTCGTGCTCGGGGTGTGGTCCGAGTCGGGGATCACCGGGCAGGACGAATACTGGCTGTCTTTGCGCACGCCGATGGAGATGCTCGACACCGGGCACCTGTGGACGCCGTGGCTCGACGGCGAGCCGCGGTTGAAGAAGCCGCCGTTGGTGTATTGGGGGATCGCCGCGGCGTACCGGTTGTTCGGCGTCGAGCTGTTCGGGGCGCGCGTGTGGAGCGTGCTGTGCGGTGTCGGCTTGTCGGTGGTGACCGCACGGCTCTACCGGTGGATCCACGGGCGTGGTGGCTTCCTCGCCGGCTTGTTGGTGTTGGGCTGTGCCGGTGTCGCGGTCGAGGCGCGCCGAGCGATGCTCGACTTGCCCATGGCGTTCTTCGCCACTCTGACGGTGTACCTCGGTGCAGTCTGGGCGCGCTGCGGTGGGTGGCTGCGGGCGGTGGCTGCGGGCGGGGCGCTCGGGCTCGGTTGCATGACCAAGGGCCCGATCGCGCTGCTGTTCGTGGGGACGGCGGCTGCGTCAGCATTCGGTGCGACTCGCCAGCGGCCGCGCGGCAGTTGGTGGCAACTCGCCGGCGGTTTGGCGGTCGCTGCAGCCATCGCGCTGCCGTGGCCGATCTCGATGCAGATCCTGTGGCCGCAGTTCGGCGCCGTGTTGGCCGAGCAGGCGGAGCAGCGCCAGTTCTCGTTCGCCCGCCTGGCCTCCGCGCCGGGCGTGCTCGGCAGCACGCTCGGTCTGGTCGTGCCGTGGGCCGTGGTGGCGCTCGCTGGTGCGCGCTCCGCGTTGTCCAGGGCCGACGGCGACGAGCAGTCCGCGCGGCAGCGTTGGCTGGTGTGGTGGTGCGTGCTCGGGGTGGTGCCGTTCTTCTTCTTCAAGGCGTTCGAGCGCTACACCATTCCGCTGACGGTCCCGCTGTGCGTGCTCGCCGCGCACCGACTGCTGGCCGTCGACGTCGCTGGCCGCCGCTTCCACCTGCGCATCGCGGTGGCGCTGATCGCGGTGCCGGCGGTGGTGTTGGCGCTGTTCACCCTGTGGTTCGGCGACAGCGTGCTGGCCCCGGTCGTCACCCTGGTGTTGCTTGGCCTGGCGATCCGCGCTGCGACGCGCGCGGCGGCGCCGCACCGCACCGCCGGGCTGTCGGCGATGGTTCTGGCCGCGGTCCTCGGGTGGGTCTACCCGTCGATCGGCGTCAACCGACTGCCGCGCGACTTGCCGGCCGACCTCGCGACGCGGCCGGTCGCCGTGACGCGGGCCCAGCCGGGCATGCTGTCGGTACGGCGCGGCCACAGTGTGGTGGAGATTCCGATCGGCGAGCCAGAGCACTTGACGGAACGCCTGGCGAAGTGGCGCGGCTACCTGTGCGCGCTCGATCTCGACGTACCGGTGGTGGAACGGCACGCGGTGCTCGCCGGCATTCGGTTGCGGCGGGTTCGCGAGTTCGCCTCGCTCTATTCGCGCAAGGCGTGGATCCAGTTCGTCCGTCCTGGCGCGACCTGGTCGGATTGGCGACGCGCCATTCGAGAGCGTTCGCTGGCGAGCCTGGCGCCGAGATTCGTGCTGTATTCCGTCGAGCCGTGAGGCACACTGCGGGGGACCCATGAGTAGCCCTCAGCCCAAGCCCCGAAGGTTCCGCCGGGTGGCGAAGTGGTTCGCGATCGCGTTGGTGGCGTACGTGACCGTCCACTACCTGGTGTGGGACAACGTGGGTCACCGCTTCTCCACGGTCGTTCCCGGGCAGGTCTACCAATCGGCGGAAATGTCGCCGGACGTGCTGGTGCGTTGCGCGGCTACCCATGGCATCCGCACCGTCATCGACCTGCGCGACGACCGCCCCGCGGTGGTCGAAGCCGAGCGCAAGGCACTGGAGGGCGCCGGCAAGCGGCACATCCACATCCCGCTGCCGCACGACCCGACCCGCGAGCTCTACCAGAACTTCCTCCGCCAGGTCGAGCAGTGCCGCAAGCGCGGTGAGACGCCGATCTTGGTGCACTGCACGCACGGCTACGGTCGATCGGTGCTGGCTGCCGCGATCTACCGGATCGAGTTCGAAGGGTGGTCGAACGAGGCGGCGCTGTCTGGAACGGCGCGCCTGCCGGACGCCTGGGGGTTCGCCTCGCGCTTGCTCGCGCCGATCACCGGGTTTCGCGAGAAGAGCCGCAAGGGCGGTTTCCTGATGCAGTGGAAGCGCGAGCGCGGCTGAGACTCCGCCCGCAGCACCGTTGCCGCGGTCTGCTCCGCTGGCCCGCGCCGCCGCGCGGGACCGCGCATCGTCGATAGGCGGCCGCAAGGGTCTGACGCGACGGGGAGGCACCCCGCCTCCGGGCAGAACCTGCCGTTCTCCTAGCCGGCGACAACCTTGCACGATCTCGCGACGCTGCTCATGAACAGTCCGGCTAGCGCATTTCGATCCAGGCACGCAAACCAACCGCCGCGGAGTCGGTCACCATCTGCGTACTGCGGAAGTCCACGAACACGGACTCTACCTGATGGGTCCAGAGATCGACGAACCGGTCCAACGCGTCGAGGGCATGGGTCAGGTAGAGGGGCTGCTCTTGCTCGATGCTCGCCCGTGATCTCACGAACTCGCCGAGCCCACGCTGGACGTGCTCGCCCCAGCTGTCGGGAGTCCACAGACCGGACGCATTCATCAGACCGCTCACCTGCTCGCTCAGAACATCCGGAGCATCGAGCAGGACGGACACTCGTCCCGCGAAGCGCGAGCCACGCGTCGCCATCCCGGCACACTGTAGAGCGAAGCGAAGTCCCGACTGCATACCGAGCAGCTCCTTGTACTTCATGAGCGGTCGCTGCTTGTCGGCTCCGAGGGTCTGCACGAAATAGCCACGCCATTCGTTCGTTGCTAACCGAGTGGCATCACGGATCTCCGTCGCGAGCTCGAGCATGGACAACGAAGTGCCGCTGATGGTGAGCTGCAGTTCCGTGTCACGGGAGAAGTTCAAGTCCATGACCTTCTTGCCGTGCAACGCCTGGAGCTCCTGAGACCGGGAGCGGATCTCCGAATCGAACTTCCAGCTGATCTCGAAGCTCGCGGGACCGGTCGATCTTGCGGCGAAGACCGTCTGCATCGCGTAGATGATGGGATCCAGATGACCCCGATGCCGAAACACGCCAGTCCCCAACCGGTAGGAGACCACGTTGCCGCGACCGGATTCGAAGCCAAGATCCTCGACCGAATTGATCACCAGTTGCGTCCGTCCCGTCGTGGCGTCGTAGGCGTCCGTCGACTCGAGGTAGTCGCCCAGCAGACCACTGGGGTCGGAGTCGTAGGTTGGACCGAGGCGGACGACTCCGCCAACGTAACCCCGCCAGTCCGCCGTGGCGCCGGACACCATCTGCCGCAACGCGACGATGCTCGAGTCGACCACCGTCTGCAACGTACGACGGCAGCGGAAATCGGCATCGAGGATCTCCTTCAATAGCGACCCGACCAGTGCCTCGCGACCCCCTCGATCGGGGAAGAACTTGGGCACCTTGCGAACCGCGTCGACGAGCGAGCGGGTCAACACCAGCGTCGCGAACGGGTTGTCGAGTCGATCCTGGATCGGCACCGTCACGCCCATCGCCTCGGCGACTGCGCCAAGATACCCGAACATCCGTGCCTGGAGGTAGCTCGGATCCGAGTCGACCATCCGGCGCGTCAGTACCCCAGGCAACGAAGCGAGCTCCGATGCGCCGCCGACCACGGCCGAGAACATTGGGCTGTGCGGCTGACCCTGAATCCGGCCGATGAACTCGCGCAGCGCACGACGCGACTCTTCCGGGTCGTCGCTGCTCACCCGCGCAGCAAGTCCGTCAAGTTCGGACAGCCAGTTGGTGATCACGATTCGTTGGGTCTCCCGGTGGAAGTGCTCCACGGCGTCGAGCAACTCCTTCAGCTCACGCTGGATGAAGCGAGTCGTGTTGGCGTCGAGTTGGGTGAGTGCCTGAAGCACGATTTCGAGGTGCTGCCGGGTCTCGCTCTGGAAGTCCTTGATTTGCTTGGAGACCTCCTCCAGCCCCTGCCCCAGCAGAATGAACATCTGACTGAGCTTCTCGTCGATTCGGGCCAGCATCACCCGGTTGGCGATGATCTCTTCGCCGAGCCGCTGGAATTGCTGGGCTGCCTCCCGACGCGCCTGTTCGACCGCCTGCTGGGTGAGGTGGACTGAGGTCTGTAGGTAGTGGAGGTTCGCTTCGATTCTGCGCAATCGCTTCGAGTCGAACACCGCGGGTAGGAACTTCGTGACCAGGCCGAAGAGGTCGTTGACCACGCCCAGTCCCGGACCTAGCAGCGTGGCGATGCCTGCGCCCGCAGATCCCGCACCGATCTGGTTGATCGCGCCTGAGATACCTCCGAGGGCGTTGCCAAGTGCGCTTGCGTCACCACCACCGAGCTGCGCCAAGACAATTCGGCCGAGTTCACTGAGGTTCGCGAAGTTCGATAGCGAACCGACGAGGTCGGAGCGGGCCGCCTCGCGAACCGCGAACTCGCGGCGTTCCCCTGCGGACACGAACGCCTCCTGGTCGTCCACAACTTTTCGCAGGGCTCGAGTAAACTCCGCCAAGTACGACTCGGTCCCGGTCAGTTCGGCATCGTCGTCGAGCACCTGAGCGACAGCGCGCAGGTCGACCGTGGTCTGTCCCGCGGGGAACAACCGCTGTACCACCAGCATCGGCTCGGTGGCTCCAGCCAGATCGGTTTCTGGTCCATACCCGAGGGCGGGCATCACACTGCCTTCGAGGTTGATGCGGAACAATCCGAGATGCTGTTGCGCCAGTCCCTCGACTACGGCGCTACGCAGGAACCGCAGCAGGTTCACGTCAGAAAACGGTGCGGCAGCACTCGGATCGGTCACCATTGCCACCAGGGCGTGCTGCGTGACTCGGGTGTCCTGCGGGGTCACGGCAATCGCGAGCGTCGTGGCGCGACCCTTGACCTCTTCCAGGTCGTAGTCGGCACCATCGCTCGACGCCGAGTTCTTCAGAAACGCGCGGATGGTCGCTTCGGCGAGAGAGCGAGAGGCCGGCAGCTCCAGACGTTCGATCGAGGCCTTGAAGGCAAGACCGAGGAGTTGCGCTTGCTTCGGGGATACGGGCTGCGGGGACTTCGGGGGAGCAGTGCCTCCACCGCGACAGCAACTCGTTGCGAGTACCAAAACGAGGGGGGCGGCGACGCCAAGGAGGATGGCGCAGCGGTGAGTGAGAGATCGCGACATGGTATGTCCTGGTTGGAGTCTGTAGAGGGTGCCGATCCGCATCGCGCGGCGGCGTCTGTCCTCTGACGTCGCGAGCCGAGTTCTAGGGACGCGCCATTGTTGATCGTCGCGTGCTCGGGTTGGTCAAGGCGTACATGAATCGAGGGGCGACGAGCAGTGTGCTCGCGCCCCTCGTGGGTATATCGATGAGTTACCGATTCTTCGGGTCGACGCTCTTGCGGTACTTCACCGCAGGAAGCACGCGACCTCGGGTTCCGCAGGATCCAAGGTGCAGGCGCCCGCAGACTGGGCACCAGGGTACGCGGATCCGTGGATTGGACCTCGGCGGCTTGACCACCGGGGGCTTGACCACCGGGGGCTTGAACACCGGGGGCCTTGGCGACACTGGCCGGATCGTATGCACACGCACCGGAGGGCGATAGCCGGGACGGGAGTGCTGCGCGGTGGCAGCCGAACACAAGAGCATCGGGATCAAGACGACGACCCGCGGCCAGGAAGGGAATCTGCTTTTCATGGAGGATCCTCCGCTTGAGGAAGGGCCGAGTGGGTTCACACCACTCCGTGCGCAGGGACTCCAGGAGCTGTCCTTGAGGACAGCGCTTCAGACAAGAACTTCGCATCCAGCGTTGTTGGGACGCTGAGGCTCGCCCACTCCGGCCGGCCACATCGCGACCTCATTCCGAGTGGCTGGCAAGGTGCGGGAATCGTGTTTGCGGCAGACCGTGCCTCCGGCTGGCGAATTGCCGGTGTCGCTCGAAGCATCTGCATCCCGCATCCAACGGCCCGGCACCGTACTACCCAAGTGCTGCCGAGAGACCCTTCGATACGTCCTTTCGATCCCGCGATGAGGGAGCAAGGGAGATCAACCGCGTCAGGCTGGAACTCCCGGCTCATTCTCGGCGAGAGTCGCCACAAAACCCGTCCCTCGGCCGACTACGACTCGTCGACCATCCACGCCTAGCATGCGCCCCTGCCACCGTCCCCTGAGCACTGACATGAGCGACCACGATCTCCAGCCACACGACGATCTCGAGCCCAATGCCGTGTGGGAGCGGTGCCTCTCCGGAGGCGACGTCGATCGACTGATCGCCGGAGTGCGGGGGGGTGACCGGGCGGCGTTGTCGATTCTCGTGGAGCGCCTTGGTCCTTGGCTTCGCCGGGTCGCTGGGGCGCGTTGGCGCCTGGTCGACCCGGCCTCCGACGTCGATGACATCTGCCAGACAGCCTTCCGCCGTCTCTGCGGCAAGCACGAACAGCTCAATCGAGAAACCGAGCAGGGGCTGCGCGCGTGGTTCCGGAAGCTGATCGAGAATGCGATCTACGACGTGGCGCGCCGCGCGGCGACAGCAAAGAGAAACCGCCGGGACAAGGTGATCGTGGCGCTGTCGGAGCTCGTTGCGCCCACCCGCCCTTCGCCGGCGAGTGCTCTGGTCCATGACGGCCAGCTCGCCGCGCTTCGCGAGGCGCTCGGCCACTTGGAAACCGTGGAACGTACGATCCTGGATCTGTTCTACGCCGAGGGGCTGGCTCTGCGGGAGATTGCGATGCGCGTGGGCTTGACAGAAGGGGCCGTCAACAAGCGCTTGCAGCGAGTCCGAAAGAAGCTCCAAACACTTCTTGGTCGTGACCCACGTGTTGGTCGGGACTCCAGGGCCCGGTGACGCAGCGTGCGGACCACCGTCGTCCCGGCTTGATGACCTGCGGTTGCGATCGCAGGATCACGTTGAATCTTAGTCTGGTACTATTCCAGGATGGTGTTCTACGAGACTGAGGAACCCGGCGACGAGGTTCGCGAGGCGTTCCGCGCTGTCCTGCGGCTGAAGGAGTCGGATCGACCAGCGTTCCTCGCCGGACTGGCGGGTGATGTCCGGTCCGAGGTGGAGTCCTCCCTCGAGGCCCTCCTGGGATCGGAGGGCAGGGCGGAGACTCGCGGATTGGACGCCGCGCGACTCCCCGGCGACGTTCTCGTTCCGGGCGACGTCGTCGGGCCTTACGAGGTCCTCGAGGAGTCCAAGCGGGGCGGCATGGGCGCGGTGTACCGGGCGAGGCGACACCGGGACTTCAGCGCTGAGGTCGCCATCAAGGTTGTCACCATGCCTCGCGGCGACGGCATCGCACGCGAAGAGTTCGTCGCTCGGTTCCACCGCGAACGGCAGCTCCTCGCCACGCTCAAGCACAAGAACATCGTGCGGCTGCTCGACGGCTTGACGACCGAACGCGGTGACCCCTGCATCGTGATGGAGTGGGTGGAGGGGCGCACGATCGACGTGTACGCCCAGTCGGTCGCCGAACTCCGTGAGGTGTTGCACATCTTCCTGCAGGTCTGCGATGCCGTGCAGTATGCGCATGGGCTCACTGTCGTCCACCGGGACCTGAAGCCCAACAACGTGCTCGTCGATGCCGACGGCCAGGTCCGGCTCCTCGACTTCGGCCTGGCAAAGATGCTAGATGCGACCTCCGGCCCGGACGACGTCGCGCGCACCACGCCAGATCACCGGATCGGGACGCCGGCCTACGCCAGCCCCGAGCAGATCCGCGGTGAGGAGCCGAGCGTCGCCATGGACGTGTACGCCCTCGGCGTGATCCTGTTCGAGCTGCTGGCTGGCCGTCGCCCGTTCGAGGTCGGCAGCTGGAGCGAAGCGGACCGACTGCTGAACGAGTCGGCACCGCGGCTCATACCGAGCGAAGTCGCAGGTCGGGTGGCCTGGCGTTCTGCGCTTCGCGGGGACCTGGACAACATCGTGCACCGGGCGATGCACCGGGATGTTACCCAGCGCTACCCTATCGTCGAGCGGCTTCGGCGCGACGTACGCGCGTTCTTGGACGACAAGCCCGTCGACGCGACGCCCGACTCGTGGCGGTACACCGCGGGGAAGTTCGTCCGCCGGCATCGGGTCGGCGTAGCCTCCACAGTTGGATTCGTCCTGACCATCCTCGTTGGCATCGTCGTCTTGTCGGTTGCCCTGGCGCAGACCGCGGACGCACGCTCACGCGCAACACACGCAGCTCACATCGCCGAGGGTGCGACCGCTACCGAGCAACACCTGCGGGGCCGCGCTCTGGCGGGATTGGGGCGCTTCGAGGAGGCGCTTACCCTGTTCGGTGCGACCGCCGCATCCGGACATGTCGCGAATCCGATCGGTCTACAAGTCGACAGGATGCGAGCACTCGCCAGCCTGGGGCGGTTAGGGGAGGTGTTTCAGGAGGTTCGGTCGCTGAACCTGACCCTGGAGGGCATTCGCACTAACCCAGGACTACTCCCTGATCAGCGTGGTGGGGCGGCCTTTCTCGTGTTGCTCAAAGGCATTGCTTCTAGGCCCGTGGCGAAAGTGTGCGACGAGTTGCGGCAGTACGTCAGCAGTGCAGACATCCCAAGCGCGGACCGTGAGTTGATCCTCGGCTTCACCGCGCCGACCATCCTCGACGTCAAGCGGCACATGACGGCAAGCTTCGAGGCGGACCCGGTTCGACCGGAGGTCTGGGCCGTTCTCGGAGGGTTGTCGGCCATGCTTGGAGATGATCGACTGCTGGATGCCGTAGCGAGCATGGCCCGGCGATTCGCGCATGGCGGACTCTATGTGCAGCTCATCGAGGAGCTGCAAGCGATAGGGTCCCGGTCACGAACAGTCTCTGACGGCGCAAGAGTCTCGGACGACGCCAAACCTGCTCTCGTTGCTTTTATTGCAAGTTTCTTCGACTCGAAGCGAGCGGCGTCGTCTCGCAGTCTCGGGATTCTCACCGGTCGTTCGGAGGTCAAGGCAGAATCAGGATGGGACTTGTTGAGGTCGATTCTGCCTTCGGTGGTTCGGATACAGCGCGAGGCTGGCGACCTGTGGCGTGGAGTGCCGGTGTTGAGCTGGTTCCAGCTCCCGTTCATGGTCGATCATCTGAAGCACTCCATCACAGGCACCGCCGGGGGCGAGTCTCCGGTGCAGAGACTCAACGCCGTGCGATCGCGTGCCAAAGCGCTTCCGATAGCGAACTTCCACTATTCCCTGGCGCTGGAGCTGAGCGAGCAAAATAGGTGGGAGGAAGCCGACCGGGCCCTGCGGGCAGCACTCGATGCCCCGGCGCTCATGGACCACACGCTACACCTCCGCGTGCGACTGAATCTAGTCTACGTGCAACGCATGCTCTACCCGAACCGGACCTGGCCGGGAGCAACACGGTTGGTCGAGGAGATCATCAAGGATCCCGCGTTCGACGCCAGCGTCGCACGCTATGTCAGCAATAATCTCTCGTGGTGCGCCCACATGCCGGCGTATCGCCACGTCACGCAAGCCTGGCTTGACCTCGAGCCCACCTCGCCACAGGCGCTGGATGCGTACGCCTACATGCTCTACAAGGCTGGGGACTACGGGGGAGTGGTGTTGACAATCGACCGGATAAGACCCGAAGCTCAATTGCCTGCGCCGCAACTCGACCGAATCCGCGGGCTCCGAACTAAAGCGGTGACCCACCTCGGAATGATCGGCCCACCGTTCGAGGCTCGGCGGCTGGAGGAGCTCACCGAGATGAACTGGATTCAGGATGTGGGGAAGCTCCCGAAGTCGGTTGTGGCTACTCGGGTGAGCGCTGCGCTGGACGTCGTACGGAACCTGAGGATGACGAGACAGCTCAGTAGAGCGTCGCGGCTCCTGAAATTGGTCGCGAAGCCTGCCCAGCAGTTCGAGCCGCGCCGGTGGTGCCGCGAACAGTACGCGTGTCTGCGAGACCTCGGCCGGACGGTGGAAGCACTTCAGGTCGCGGTGGAGGCGATGCGCAAGGGTGGCAACGACGCAGACCGGCGCGAGCTCTCCCGCGCACTGGCCAACTGTGGACTGTACGGGAAGGCGCTGCGGATCGGTCGTCCCTGCGTCGAGAGTGGCAGCACCCTGTCGGCGAGTCAGCGAGAGAGCTTTCGCAGCTCGCTCGCGCACCTCGAGCTTGCCGCGCATGCTCAGAGACATGCCTCCACGCTCCCGGCTACGATGGTCTGGTCCATTCCCAGGGATTCGCCCGCCTTCGCGCTCGGATTCCGCCCCGGTGACGTCGTCGTCGCCGTCGGAAAGGAAGCGGTCGGAGATCCTGCGTCCTATTTCCGCATCCGGGCTCGGCTTGGCGAGGGCGCGGAAGCCATGTTTCGACTTCGACGCGGAGCCCGCGAGCTGGACCCGGTGAAGACACAGGGTCCCATCAACATGCAGGTGTTCAAACTCCGAGCGGTCGACCCCAAGGGGGATGCGGTCGACGTCACGTTCTGACATCTCGCTCGTGCGGTCGGCGCGAGACCCGGGGGCCAGCCTACTTGGGGTAGGCCTGGTCACCCGGTTTCCGCTCGGTCGCCACCCAACCGCGGAATCGTTCGGCTACCTTGGTCAGCTCGATGCGATCCCCGCGAACATGGAACGCAAGTAGCTGGTGCATCCCGTAGGCGCTGGCGCCCTCGCTCGTGACACTCCCCGATACCTTAATCCGAGCGGTTTCTGTCTTCGTGACAAACTGACCACTGGATGTCCTCAACCGAGCTTTCCAGCGGACGGGGGTGTTGGTCCGTTTCCGATCCACGCACTTCTGGTGGTGCATCGCGGCGATGAGGAAGGGCTTGGAGGAGGCGTAGGCTACCGACCTCGCGCAATAAGCCTCCCGTTGCACGCTTCCGGTAACACCAGTTACTCGCTGCGACGTAGGCCCGCTACGGCGCCAGTTCCGTTCAGGATCTTCGGCTTGAGTCTCGGCGTGGCCGCGCCGGAATGTGTCAGTCGACCGCCGGCGGCGATGTCACCCCTCTGCGGTTCAGCCCCGGCCCCGTTCGACCGATAGAAGGTCCACCCCGATGCGTCCCCTGTTCCGCGTCTGGCCACTCGTCGTGCTGGCCCTGGCCTACGGCCTCTACGCCGCGGTCCGCGAGGCGTGGGTGTGCGACGACGCGTTCCTGTCGTTCCGCTACGCGAAGAATCTGGTCGGCGGGCTCGGGCTGGTGTTCAACGGCGGCGAGCCGCCGGTCGAGGGCTACACCAACTTCCTGTGGACCATGTTGCTGGCCGCCGGGATGGGGCTCGGCCAGGACCCGGTGCAGCTCGCCCAGGTAGCCGGCATCGCGTCGTACGTCGCGACCATCGGTCTGCTCGCCGCATGCGCGTGGCGCGCACCCGGTGGGGTTGGGCTGCCCGCCGCGGCGGTCGGACTCGCGCTGCACCTGCACGCGAGTCGCTTCGCCACCGGTGGGCTCGAGACGGCGATGTTCACCCTGCTGGCCACGCTGGGTCTGGTGCTGCTGATCGAAGCGCGCGGTGCGCGCGGGTTCGCCGCCGCGGGTGCGGTGTGGATCCTCGCCACCATGACGCGCCCCGACGGGGCGATCTTCTACGCGCTCGGCGGGTTGTTCGCAGCGTGGGTCGCGTGGCGTCGGCGCGACTGGGGACCGTTGGTGGCGTTCAGCAGCAGCCTGGTGCTGATCTACGTGCCGTACTTCGCGTGGAAGCTCGTCTACTACGGCGATCCCCTGCCGAACACGTTCTACGCCAAGTCGGCGGGCCGCGGCTACCTGGCGGAAGGCGTGCACTACGTGTGGCTGTACCTCGCCTGCTACTGGGTGCTGTTGCCTGGGCTGGCGCTTCCGCTGGTGTTCGCTTGGCTCCGCCGCGGCGACCGCGAGCTCGCAGCGGGCTGGGGCGGGTTGCGCGCCCCGCTGCTGCTGGGTGCGTTCGTGTGGACGTACGCGGCGTACGTGGCGTGGGTCGGCGGCGACTTCATGTTCAGTCGCTTCTGCCTGCCGCTGACGCCGGCGCTGCTGCTCGGGTGGCAGTGCGTCGCCAACCTCGGTGCGCGTTCGGGCCGTCTGGTCACGGCGGCGCTCGCGGTCGGTATGGCCGCGATCGCCTACCCCGCGGAGTCCCTGCACCGGCACGTCGTCGAGGAGAAGCGCTACTACCCGGAGTGGAAGCTGCGCAGCAGCGAGCGGATCGCCCGTCACCTGGCGCGCGCGTTCGCCGGCACCGACCTGCGGATCGCGATCAAGGGCACCCAGGCGATGCTCGCCTACTACGGGGAGTTCCCGCTGGCGATCGAGATCCACGGCCTGACCGATCGCTACATCGCGCGGCGCCGCGTCACCCACCGCGGCCGGGTCGGCCACGAGAAGCTGCTGCCGTTCGAGGATCCGTACTATGCGCGGCGCGGCGTCGACTTGGTGGTCGGCCCGGTGCACGACGAGCGGATACGCGACGACCGGATCGGCGCCGAATGGCGTCGGCTGGAGTTCGACATGCCCGGGGTGCGGTTCAACGGCATGAGCCCCGGTGGGTGGTTTCGGGCGACCCTCCTGACCTACGACCGCAACGTGCTGCGCGCGCTCGATGGTCGAGCGGGGTTCCGCTACCGGCGCTTCGAGGAACGGCTCGACGCGTACCTCGCGACGGTCGAATCCCGGCCCAGCGACGAGCTCCGCGCCGATTTCCAGGCGTTCCAGCGCTTCTACTTCGACCACAACCACGACCCGCGGCGGCGCGGTGAGTTCCTCCGCGCGTTGGCCCGCGCCGCGCCTGGCAAGTAGTCGCCCGCTTCACGTTCGCGCTACGCCTTCGAGTCGGGCACGCCCCACGACGCCCAGCACCCCGGCACCGGTGCATCGAGCGACATCCGTCGATTTTCGACCGGGTGGGTGAAGCAGAGCGAGCGCGCGTGCAGCGCGATGCCGCGCGGAAAGCCGAAGGCGCTGCCGTACTTCGCGTCGCCGGCGATCGCGTGGCCGCGCGATGCCAGCTGCACGCGGATCTGGTGCTTGCGCCCCGTGTCGAGTCGCACCTCGAGCAGCGCACCGCGTTGCAGTGCACGCAGCACCCGGTAGCCGAGGCGTGCCGGCTTGGCGCCGGTCGTTCCGGCCGCGACCACGCGGACTCGCTGCTGCCGGTCGTCGTGCAGCAGCCAGTCTTCGCATTCGGCTGCCGGCACCTGCGGTCCCGGGACGACGATCGCCAAGTACGTCTTGTCGATGCTCCGCTCGGCGAACTGGGTCGAGAGCGCGGCAGCGACCTCGGAGGTGCGCGCCAGCACCACCGCGCCGGTCACCGACGCGTCGAGCCTGCTGACCACGCCGACGAACGGGTCCACACCCGAGCCGTGGCAGCGCCGCAGGTGTTCGCGGACGGCTTCGACCAGTGAGGGCTGACCCGGCGCGGCACCCATGGTCGCCATGCCCGCGGGTTTGTCGGCCACCAGTAGGTGCCGGTCTTCGAACAGCACGCGGAACGCGGGGCCGTGGGGGAGTCTCTTGTTCACGTGCGTGGCCGAAGCCATCCGCCGGCGGCGGGTGAAGAACGGATCTCTGCCGCCATCGTCGCGCCGTGGCTATCGTGTGTCGATGGCCACCATCCAGCACATCCTCGCCGGGCTCGACGAGCAACGGCTTGCCGACCGCGCGGTCGTCGCCGCGCTGCACCTGGCGCGCATTCTCCACGTGCCCATGCAGGTGGTGCACGCTATCCAGGCCCGCGCCGAGCGACCGTGGTTCGCCGGCGACGAGGCGTTGGCCAAGGCCCGGGCCGACCTCGAGCACGCGGCCCGCGCCGACCGCCTCGAGCACCTGATGGGCTTGCTGCAGCCGCTCGCGGCGACACCGCAGGAGATCGAGGCGATGTTGGTGGTCGAGCCGGGGCGGTCAGCGCACGTGCTCGCCACGCGCGCGGCGGAAGTCGACGGAGGATTGCTGGTGCTCGGTGGCCATCGCCACCGCGGCGTGCTCGACTTCGGCGGCACCGCGCGCGAACTGATGAGCCACCCACCGTGTGCGCTCTGGGTGCAGTCGTCGCGCGAGTGGCACTCACCCAAGCGCGTGTTGGTCTCGGTCGATCTGTCGCCCGGCAGCGGTGTGGTGCTGGCCGCGGCGCGTCAGCTCGCTGCCGGGGTAGGCGCCGAATTGACGCTGTTCCACTGCTTCGAGCCGCCGGCATTCAGCTACCAGGTCGAGAGTCGTCTCGGGCACGTCATCGAGCGTCTGCGTTCCCGCGAGCGCGCCGAGTTCGACGAGTTCCTGGCCAGTGTGCAGGACGGCGTTCCGGCGCTGCAGGTCGACTTCGCCGAAGGTGATGCGACGTCGATGATCCTGGAGCGGCTGGCCGACCACGACGTACTGGTCCTCGGCACCCACGCCCACGGTGCGCTCGGCCGGGCGCTGCTCGGTAGTCACGCGTACCGCATTCTCAAGGAGGCGACGGTGCCGGTGATGGTGGTGCCGCAGCCGAACGTGTCGTACTGAGCCAACCGGATCGTGGGTGGCACGGCGGGGGCGGCCCCGACTCGCGAGGGGGCTCGAGTTCACCCAGCGAGTCCGTGAACCCCCGGGCGAGGGGCGGCGTGGACGGCGGTCGGGTGCCGGGGTATGACCCGAGCGTGCTCGACACCTTCCCCAATCCATCGCCCGAACGCGACTACCTGATCGAGTTCCGCTGTCCCGAGTTCACCTGCGTGTGCCCGAAGACCGGACAGCCGGACTTCGCCACCGTGACGTTCCGATACGTGGCCGCCGAGCGATGTGTCGAACTCAAGTCACTCAAGCTCTACCTGTGGAGCTACCGCGACGTCGGCGCATTCCACGAGGCGGTAGTGAACCGAATCCTCGACGACCTGGTGGCGCTGCTGGAGCCGCGGTTCCTCGAGGTGGCGGGGGAGTTCAACGTGCGCGGTGGCATCTACACGCGGGTGACCGCCCGCCACGGTTCCCCGCCGAGCTGATGCCGCCGTGCTCCCGCATTCCGGCCTTGCCCGCGGAGGGTGTTCCGTCGACTCGCCGGGACGACGCGTCCGGGGGGGTGCTGTGCGTCCCGGCGCCGGCGGATAGGATTCCGGGGACCTGCCGAACGGTTCCGATTCTCGAACCCCCATGCGAAAAGCCCTTCTCTTCGGTGCCTCGGTTCCCCTGGTGCTGTTCCTCGGCACCGATGCGACCTCCATCAGCAGTGGGATCTTTCCGAACTCGACCGTGACGGTGAACGCGCAGAACTACGCGGTCGGCGCCCTGACGCGGCACTCCTCCAATTCGTGCGGGGGTAGCGCCAGTGTGACGGTGTGCCACAGCGCGTCTCCGTTCCTCACCAAGGTCGCGGTGGCGGTCGGGTTGCGCGTGCTGCCGGTGCAGGGCACGACGGCCATCAACATCACCGGCACCAATGCGGGCGTGTCGGGCACTCGGGGTGGTTTCTGCGCCGACGTGACCGGCGGAATGCTGGTCCCCGGGACCAACACGCAGACCAACGCGTCGGGCAACGCGATCACCCACCAGAACGCCTTCGCGACCGGCCGTAGCTGGACGTTCACGTTCAACGCCGGTGCGACACCGGGGCTGGTCGAGCTGTACACCGTGGTCAACTGCGTGGACGGGGACGGGCGCGCCGGTGGTGCCGACCAGTGGGCCTTCAACAGCAGCAAGGTGCTGGCCGACGACTGCACTCCGGTGCGCTTGTTCGTCAACGCGCCGGGCGTCACCGCGACCGGCGATGGGTGTGCGGACGGCTACGGCAACTACTCGGTACTCGGCTCGGCGACCACGCCGAACATCGGCAACAGCCAGTTCGCGGTGGAGGCGCACGGCTTGCCGCCGCAGAGCGCTGCGTTGGTGATGCTGAGTCTGGGGGCGAACCCGCCGCCGTTCGACATGGCACCGCTGGGCGCGCCGGGGTGTGTGCTCCGGACCGCGATGCAGTTCCAGCTCGGCGCGATCACCGGACCGGGGGATGCCGTGCGCAGCGAGGGCAAGATGACCCTGCCGATCCCGATCCCCAACGACAGCACGCTGCGCGGCCTGGTGATCGCCATGCAGGTCGGCGCGATCGACCTCAAGCCGATCCGCGCGTTCCCGATGGTGGTTACCAACGGGATCGAGATCAAGCTGCAGTAGGCCGGCTGGCGCCACGGAAGGGCGATTCAGCAGGTGCGTGGGTTGCGGCGCAGGTCGCACGCTGCTCATGAATGGTCCGGCCTGGACCGGTGGTCGTGACGCCTCGCCGCATTGCTGGATCGGCGGGCACTGGAGTGCTCGGCAGCTCCGTGCTCTGATGGGTGGGTCTCGGTCTCCACCACCTCTCTCGTGAACGCGAAGCTCCTCGTTCCGGCGTTGCTCGCCGCGTGCCTGATTCCGGTTGCCCTCCCCGGCAAGCGCCTCGGCATCTTCCCCAACACGGTCGTCGACATGGTCCAGGTCGGCAGCCTCACCCGCGTGTCGACTGCGTCGTGTGGCCAGTGCCATGCGCCGACACCTTCGGCGACCGTGGTGCAGGTGGTGCCTGGTGCGCGGTCGATCGATGCCGGGACCACCACGTCGATCCAGGTGGTGGCGACCTCCACCTCGTCGGGGAACGACGGTGGGTTCACCGCGGACGTGACGGCGGGCTCGTTCGTCGCAGGCTCGACCACGCAGGTCAACGCGACCGGCGACGCGGTGACCCACACCGCCTCGACCAACGGTCGCAGCTGGCAGTTCACGTGGAAGGCTCCGACGACACCAGGGCTGGCCGAGATGTATGTGGTGGCCAACGCGGTGAACGGCAACCTCCGTGCAGATGCCGGCGACCTCTGGGCTTTCCACGGCTCGAGCCCGACCAATACGGTCAGCACTCCGGTGCGCTTGTACGCCAACGCCCCGGGCTGCGTCGCGGTCGGGGGCAGCTGCGCCGATGGGTACGGCAACTACTCCGTGCTCGGCGCGCCGCTGCCGCCCACGGTAGGCAACAGCGCGTTCAAACTGGAGAGCCACGGCCTGCCGCCGGGCCAGCCGTTGCTCTTGATGATGACCATCGGCGGCAACCTCCCGGCATTCGACATGAGCCAGCTCGGTGCGCCCGGGTGTTTCCTGCGCACGACGTTGCAGCTGCAGTTCATCGCCTCGACCACCACAGGCGACGCGTCGCGCGCCGAAGGGACGTTCACCGTACCGGTCCCGATCCCCAACCAGCCGATCCTCAAAGGGTTGAAGTTCACGGTGCAGAACGGCGTGATCGATGGCAACAGCCAGCGGCTGTTCCCGATGGTGGTGACCAACGCGCTCGAAGTGACGATCCTGTAGGTCGGTCGGTCTCCGGGGAGCCGTCGAACGGCACGGTCCCCGCCGCGCGCCCGCGCGTGTCCCGCACCGACGCGGTTCGTCAACTGCCGTGGCGCTGCGCTGCCCCGCCGGTGGCCTCGGTCGCCTCCGCAGGCACCTGCGTCGTTTGCTCGCTACCTGGTGAGCGGCGCGTGCCAACCTGAGCCAAGGGTGCAGCGGCTGCGATCGCGCGAGTGGGGTGTGCCGAACTTCGGACACTCCAGGTCGCTGCTCGATTCGTCGAACGTCGGGCCGCCGTGGGCGAGAGCGCGGTGGCGCCCACCTCCCGCACCGAGACCATCGCCGGCGCGGTGCGAGGACCCCGACACGGCGGACCCACGTCCGGGCAGAGCCTGCCTCTCTCGTTGCCAGCCCGGTCTTGTGCGAACAACTCTGCACGATCTGGCGACGCTACTCATCCATGGTCCGGGCCAGTGCCCCGCGCCCGGAGTTCGCAGCACATGTGCCCGGCCATTCGATCCGCTCGCTGCGTTGCTGCTCCTCAGCTTGTCCACCAACAAGCCGTGTCGTCGCAGCGCCTTGCGCGCGAATCGACTGACGCAGCCACATTTGCTGCGAACTTCAGACGAGGGACACTAGGCTCTTGGTGGGTGCTGTTCACCGACTTCACCTTCCTGTTCTGGTTCTTGCCGGCGTTCTTCGCGGTCTATGCGCTGCTGCCGTTGCCGCTGAAGAACCTGTTGCTGACGCTGGCCAGCTACGCGTTCTACGGTTGGAAACGGCCGGAATGGGTGATCCTGCTGCTGGTGAGCACGCTCGTCGACTTCGTGGTGTCGCGGGCGATGGGCGGTCTCGAGGGGAACCCGCGCCGCCGCAAACTGCTGCTGTTGGTGTCGGTGTCGAGCAACCTGGGGCTGCTCGGCTACTTCAAGTACGCCAACCTGCTGGTCGACACTGCGGCGATCCTGTGCGGGCAGGTAGACCGCTGGAGCTGGACCGACGTGCTGCTGCCAGTCGGCATCTCGTTCTACACCTTCCAGTCGCTGAGCTACACGATCGACGTCTACCGCGGTCGCGTACCGCCGGTCCGTTCGTTCCTCGACCTGGCGTGCTTCGTGTCGATGTTCCCGCAGCTGGTCGCCGGCCCGATCGTGCGCTACCGGGATGTCGCCGAGCAACTGCGGCACCGCGTGCACACGCTGGCGGGGTTCGCCACCGGAACGCAGCTGTTCATGGTCGGGTTCGTCAAGAAGGTGCTGGTCGCCGACAACGCGGTGTTCCTCGCCGATCGAGTGTTCGCCACCACCCAACCCGAGCACCTCGGGGCTCCGGGGGCGGTGGAAGCCTGGACCGGCATCCTGGCCTACTCGGTGCAGATCTACTTCGACTTCTCCGGCTACTCCGACATGGCGATCGGGCTCGGCTCGATGCTGGCGTTCCGTTTCCCCAAGAACTTCGATTCGCCGTACAAGTCGTGCAGCGTCACCGAGACGTGGCAACGTTGGCACGTGAGCCTGTCCGCGTGGTTGCGCGACTACCTGTACGTCCCGTTGGGTGGCAATCGGCGCGGTGAACTGCGCACCTACGTCAACCTGTTCCTGACCATGCTGCTCGGCGGTCTGTGGCACGGGGCGCTGTGGACCAAGGTGCTGTGGGGGGCCTACAACGGCCTGTTGTTGGCGTTCGAGCGGTTGACCGGTCGGCAGCCGGTGTACGCGAGTTGGCCGCGACCGCTGCGGATCGCGATCACCTTCGTGATCTGGTTGATCGGTCTGACGATCTTTCGCGCCGAATCGATGGCGAGCCTGGGCACTGTGTACGCGGGGATGTTCGGTGCCGCGGGAAGCGGCGATTGGTTGGTGGCCACGCGCTCGAACGAGATCGCGTACACGGCGCTGGTGACCGGGCTGGTGATCGCGTTCGCCGCCCCGCAGTCGTGGGACATCGTGCGGCGCTACCGGGTCACGACGATGCTCGGCATCAACGCGCTGTTCGTGCTCGCCCTGGCCCAGTCCCTGAGTCGAGGCCACGCGCCGTTCATCTACTTCCAGTTCTGATCCGTTGAGCGACCTGTTCGAGCCAGCACCCGCGACCGACCGCCTGTGCCGCGCGCACCAACGCGCGGTGGCGGTGCTGTTCGTCGTGCTGCTCGCGGCGGCGCCGGTGCTGTACTTCACCTGTGCGCCGATGCGGACCCTGGCGTCGGTGTCAGCGCCGAGTTGGTCGGACGGCGGGGTCGAGGCGTTCCGCAGCGGAGAGTTCATGGACCGCTGGGACACGCACCTCAAGGAGTCGTCTCCGCTGACGGTCGCGCTGCGCGGCTGGCTGAACGAGTCGCTGTACCGGGCCGGTCTGCTCGACGGTGAACGCGTGGTGCTCGGGCGACAGGGTTGGATGTACCTGCGGGAAACCGTCACCGAGAACCCGAACATGGCGCAGCGCACGGCGGTGCGGCAGGCTGGGCTGCGCGGGCTGCGCGACGAAGTCGATCGGCTCGGCTTGTCGTTGCTCGTGGTGTTGGTGCCCGACAAGGCGAGCGTCTACCCGGAGTTCCTCCCCGCCGGCCGCCTGCCCGCCGAGCGCGTCGATCGGTGCGTGCGGATCGCGGCCGAGTTGCGCGACCTGGGGTTCGAGTGCATGACGTTGCTCGAACCGTTCCTCGCCTACAAGCACGAGTGCCCCGGCGAGTTGTTGTACTACCGGCGCGATACCCACTGGGCGATGCCCGCGGCGTGGCTGGCCGGTGAGTTGGTGCGCCAGCGCCTGCTCCGCCTCGGTTGGTTGCAGCGGGCCGGCCCGGTGCGCGATTTCCAGAATCTCGTGTGGCTGGAGAACGCCGAGCTACCGAACCTCGTCGAGATGTTGGGAATCCGCCCGGCGAGCAGCTTGGCGAACTCCTTGCTGGTGCCCAAGCAGCACATGGGCTTCCAGCATGGCGACGGCAGGAGCTACCTCGACCCCAACCCCGAGGCAGTGGTCGCGCTCGCGGGGACCAGCTTCTCGGCGGGCGGCCTGCACCGCTCCCTCCCGCACCAGCTGGTGCGATCGGTGGACTGCACCGGTGCGATCCCCGGCGGCGGAATGGTGCGTGGTCTGCTTCACGTGCTCGATGCCATCCGCGGCGGGCGACTGCTGACTTCTCGATCCCCCGCGCGCCGCGAATCAGGGCTTCCACACCTGATCGTGCGGGTGGGAAGTCGTGGTAGCGTCTACGCCGGCTCGACGGCTGGTAGCACCTGAGGTGCGCGGCGTCGGAGGTGTTCGGCATTCGTCGACTCGCCAGTCGGTCGCATGAAGCCCCGTAGCGGGGTCGACGAGCCTGACTTCCTCGATCCCCGCGCGCCGCGAATCGGGGCTTCCCGAAGACACCTGAGGTGCGGCGCCCGCGGAGCGGGCGGCGCGCCTCAGTAGCGGTTGACCTCCACCGCCCAGGTCACGGCCTTGCGCCACACTTCCTTGCCGTGCCGGTCGAACTCGCGGACGAACCCGTTCTCTGCGACCAGCGTGTTGCCGTTGGGCAGCCGGTCCGCGTCGCTCGGCGAGCTCAGGTCCTTCAGCACGAACACGGTCTTGCCGGTCGGGTCGACCTCGCGGACTTCGTTGAGCATCCGGATGGTCAGCAGCGTGTTGCCGTTGGGTAGCCGGTCGGCGTCGTGCACGTTCGGAACGTTGGTGATCTGCCACACGATCTTGCCCTTGGGGTCGACCTCGATCACCCGGTCTTGCAGCGTGTCGGCGATCAAGGTGTTGCCGTTGGGCAGCCGATCGACGTCGTACGGGTGGATGTCCTTGTCGTACTTCCAGACGATCTTCCCCTTGGGGTCGACCTCGATCACCCGGCGGCCGAAGGTGTCGGCGATCAGCGTGTTGCCGTTCGGCAGTCGGTCCGCGTCGTACGGGTTCTTGAGGTCGTCGAACTGCCAGACGACCTTGTTCTCACGCGTGACTTCGGAGACCCGGTTCACCGAGAATTCGGTGATCAACAGGTTGCCGTTGTCGAGGCACTCGACGTCCCACACCCCGAAGATCTCCTCGATGGTGAACACCTCGCGGCCCTGGTCGTCGAACTCGATGATGCGGTTGTCGGAGTAGTCGGCGACCAGGGTGAAGCCCCACATCGCGCCTCCGCCCATGCCGAACTCCATCTCCACCACCTTGGCGATCGGCACCGTGGTCGAGCCGACGCCGGGAGCGACCACGCTGAGGTGCCCGCCGTCGATCGCCGAGACGTGTCCCAGCACTCGGTCGCCGTTCCCCAGCATCACCCGGGTGTAGGTCCGCGAGTCGACGTTGGCCGTCAGGGGGCGCTTGAACAGCATTCCGGCGATGTCCTTGAGCGGGATCGTCTGGCGCTTGCCCGCCTCGTCCTCGAACCCTAGACCCTGCTCCTCGAGGGTGAGGATCTTGCCGACCAGGAACTTGTTGGACTTCAGCCGCACCTTGTCGGCCTTGTTGGATGCGCCGAGCAGGCGGTCGAGCTTGGGGTCGATCGCCAGGCCTTGAACTTGGGCGCGGTCGATCTGCATGTCACCGAACGTGTCGGTGCCGAGCACCACCTTGTTCGGCGTGACCGTGCGCAGTTCACCGGTGACCAGGGTGCCCTGCACCAAGAACATCCGACAGCGCTCCACCTTGGCTGCGGGCTTGGCCTCGACGAACTTGATGCCATCGCAGCGGTTGAGCGGGAAGCGCAGTTCCGGCATCGAGATCGGCGTCTTGTTCTTGCCCTTGACGACCACCGGCTGCGCGATGCGGAGCGTGTCGCCCAGGTAGCCGGCGAACTTCCCCTCGACGGTGGTCTGGTCGGGGAGCGCGATGCGCACGGTTCGCGGGGCGTCGCTCGACGATTCCCACCGCGTTCGCGCAGCGGTCGCGACCGCCGCGTTCGGGGCCGCGGTCAGCTTGCTCGCCACCTCTTCGCCGTCCTTGCGCTCGCGCAGCGCGCGGCACAGCAGGACCGCCTCGGTCTCTTGGATCTTGCCGGTGCGCAGCTGCTCCACCACGTAGTCGCGGCCGACCGTGCCGCCCATCACCGCGAGTGCGGCGCGCACTGTGTCGCCGTGGGACGTGCCCTCCGTGGTGAGGAACTTGATCAGTCGTTTGGCCTCGTCGTCGCCGCCGTGGCGGCCGAGTGCGCGAATGCAGTGGTCGACCACCAGCGGATCGGTGTGCTGCAGCGCGGAAGCCAGCGCCTTGACCAACTTGGGTGAACCGTCGAGGTAGAGCGCGGTGTGCGCGAGGCCGCGCAAGTACATCCGCTCGAGCTTCTCCTTGTCGTCGCCGGCGAGGTCGATGGCCGTCACCGCGCGTGCGGCGCGGATCCGCTCCTCGATGGTCGGCGCCGACTTGGCGTGCTGTTGGATCAGCAGCCGGGCTTTCGCCCCGATGCTGATCAGGTCCTTCTCGGCACGTTCGCGCACTTCCCAGCGCTCGTCGGTCAGCTCGTCGAGCAGCTTTTCGACGCGAAGCAAGTACTCGGCGTGGTTGCCGTGGATCCGATTGTAGATCGCGGTCGCGGCCAGCTTCTGCTTCTCGACCAGGGTCCGCAGCGTCTGCAGGTAGGTGAGCGTGTCGCCGTCCTTGAACCCCTTCAGGTGGCGGTCGAGTTCCTCGGCGCCCCAATCACTGGGTTTTGCCGTGGTTGGGGAGTCGTCCGGCTTGTCCTGCTTGGGCTGCTCTTTCGCTGGCCCGGGCTTGGGGGTCGACTCCCCCTGCTTGGCGGGTGGTGGGTCGGCCTTCTCGGTGGCTTGCGCTGCAGCGGGCTGCGCGGTCCACACCAGGAGCGCAGTGAGGACCGGAATCAGGCTCCCCGCGGTCGCGACGCGCGCGCGGCCGAGTGCCTGCCGTTGAACCTTCGCGCACCGAAAAGCACCGCAGCCCGTGCAGCGCGCTTCCGCGCTGCTGCAGAGGCAGGAAAGTTTTGTGGTCATGATGGTCGCCGGGCGGAGTCTCTCCCCCGTTCCGGGGTCTAGGCGTGAGTGACCCAACATAAACGGACCAGGGGCTCGCTGGTTGGGAAGGTAAGACGTAGATTTGCGTCTGATCCTCCCGACCCCTCCGGCGTTGGTCTCCCCGACCACGGATCCCACCGACCAGTGAGCCTGCGGAAGTTGCCCCTGTCTCTCGTCGTGCTGCTGGGCGCGTCGAGCATCGCCGCCCAGAAGGAACGGGCGCCAGTCGATCTACCCGGCACGATTCCCGACCCGGGAGCCAAGGTCGAGATGTTCGAGAGCACGAGTCTCGACCGCTTCCTGCGGCGAGCTCGGCGCTTCCTCGAGCGTCGCGACTACGCCGGGGCGATCGAGGTGCTGCAAAGCGTGGTGGAGGGGCGCACCGGCGAGTTCGCCGACCCGGAGGAAGAGGCGCGCAAGAAGAAGGAGGAAGAGGAGAAGGCCAAGGCCGCCGCCAAGGCCAAGCGCTCCGGACGCCCCAAGAAGCCCGAGCTGCCCAAGGAAGAGCTGCCGATCGACGAGGAGAACCCGAAGTACTCGGTGTTCAGCAGCGACGAGCGGATCTACCGCCCGGTGGCGCGGTTGTGCCACGAGCTGCTCGCCTCGATGCCTCCCGAGGGCATCGGCTTGTACCGGGTTCGCTACGAGAACCAGGCCGAGGTGGCGCTGGCCGAGGCGACCGCCAAGGGTGACCTCGCGGCGCTGGAGGCGGTGTACAGCAACTACTTCACGACGCTGAGCGCGGCCCGGGCCATGGCCGCGGCCGTCGACCTGCTGATGGATTCCGGACGGTTCCGCGCCGCGCTGCAGACGCTCGACAACCTGCTCGAGGTCTACCCCGAGCCGGCCCGCCGCGAGGCCGGACTGCGCGACCTCGAGCTGCGGGTGAAGGCGGCGATCTGCTACCAACAGCTCGGCGAGTCCGACCTCGCGAAGGAGCACATCACGCAGACCGGCAAGCTGTTCCCGGAGGCCTCGGTGCGTTTGATGGGCGAGCTCTACACGGTCAAGGACCTCGGCGCGTCCGAGCTGTTCGACGACCGCGCGGTGGCAAAGGTCGAGCGGCGGGCCCCGGCGCTGGCACTCGATCTGCTGCGAACGGACCAGCTGCGAGCACTGTGGGAATTCCGGTTCACCGAGATGAACCCCTACAAGTCGCAGAAATCGCGCCAGAGCGGCACGCGCTACTACTCGAGCCGAGTGCGCAAGCGGGTCCACGGAACGCAGTTCCCCTCGCACCGCGAGCAGATGCCGGGCACAACCGTGTCGTTCCACGAAGGCGCGGTGACCTTCCTCGACCACTTCCGCCCCGTGATCCACGACCCGATGTCCGGCCGGCAGCTCATGGCGCTGGGCGAGGGCGAGTTGGCGCGGATGCGACAGCCGAGCAGCGACACGGTGCCCCGCGCGCGGATCCCGGCGTACGACTGGTTCGACACGCGGGTCGCCAGCGACGGAGCGCGGTACTTCGTGATCGAGGGCTACAACGGCTCGACCTCGACCAGCAGCTTCAACGCGCTCCACCAGAACACCCTGGTGGCGTACGAGGAACGGACCGGCAAGCAGGTCTGGAGGTGGCTGAGCACCGATACGGCCAACAAGAAGCGGTCGATCACGTTCCTCGCCACTCCGACGGTGCACCGCAACAACCTGCTGCTGCCGTTCCTCGACGCGGGAATCTACGGGATCCTGTGCCTGCGCGCCGCGGACGGCGTGGAGGTCTACCGGACCTACCTGCACTCGGGGGGGACCGACTTCGCACGGGCGCCCTCGCCGCAGGTGGTGGTCAGCTCGGGTGTCGCGTACTGCCTGACCAATGCCGGCGTCCTCGGGGCGGTCGATGCGAACACCGGCCAGCTCTCCTGGTCGCGCCGCTACGAGCGGGTGCACCCCCAGCGCGGCAAGGCGACGCGCCGTTCGACGCGCCGCAACTCGAACATGTGGGGCGGCTACGCCTTCGTCGCCACGGTCGGGCGGTTCCGCGGCTTTGCGCCGGGCGACCTCTACGTGGCCGGCGACCACATCATCCTGGCGCCGGCCGACGGCACCGTGTTGCTCTGCCTGAACAGCGCCAACGGCGCGGTTCTGTGGATGCACGACGCGGCGCAGTCGTCGATGCACTCGGTGTTGCCCGACAAGCTCACGCACGTGGTCGGGCACAACGGCAGCCTGTTGTTCGTGATGGTCGGCAACAACCACCTGATGTGCATCGGGCTGCGCAACGGAGTCCGCTACTGGCTCGCCGCGGTGCCCGGCACCGAGGGTGACTGGCGCGGCCGAGGCTGCGTGACGCGCGGCTACGTGCTGATCCCGGGCCGGCCGGGTGCCCGCCAGGTGCACGCCATCGCGGCGGAAGCCAAGGGTCCGCCGACGTTCCGCACCCTCGCGCTGCCGGAGTTCTCGATCGGCAAGGGCCCGTTGCCCGGACCGGCCAACCTGTTCGCCCACGACGCGTACCTGGCGGTCGCCTACGAGGGCGGCATCGAGTTCTACAGCACTGCCGATGCCCTGAGCCGCATCGCTGCCGGGGCGGGGAATCCGACCGAACGCGCTCGGGTGCTCCTGCACGCCGGGAAGCTGCAGGACGCGTTGCAGGTGTTGGGTGCGGAGCTGGAGCGCAAGGACCTGGATGCTGCCGCGCGGTCCCGCTTCGCTACCCGTGCGTTGAGCATCGCCGGCGAACTGGCGACGCGTAAAGCCAAGGCGGGCAACCGCGAGGCGGCGCTGGCCGTCCTCGACCAGGTTGCCCCCAAGATCGACGAGCCTCGCCTCGAGTTGCGGTTGCACCTGCTCCGCCTGCAGGTGTTCCGCGCCCTGAACGACCCGATCGGGGCGGAGCGCGAGCAGGAGTTCATCGAAACTGGAGGCGTCAAGAAGTGAACATGATCCACCGACTCCGTCCGTCCCTGCTGGCGTTGGCACCCCTTCCTCTGTTGTGCTCCGGCATGGCAGCGCAGGGGATCCGGAAGTTCCCCCCGGGGGTCGATGCCAAGATCGAAGCGTCGATCAAGCGTGGGCTCGACTATCTGGTCCGCACGCAGGATCGCCAGGGTGCTTGGCGAGCTCAGGGCTACGGCGCCTACCCGACCGCGATGACGGCGCTGGCCGGTATGGCGCTGATCGGATCGGGGTCCACCCCGACCCGTGGCAAGTACTGGCGCTCGGTTCGCAAGGCCACCGAGTTCCTGATCAAGGCGGCCGGTCCGGACGGGGTGATCACGGTTACCGCGGAGGAAGGCCGGAGCATGTACGGGCACGGCTTCTCGACGATGTTCCTCGCCCAGGTGTACGGCATGGAGGTCGACTCCAAGCTGCAGAAGAAGCTGCACACCGTGCTGACCAAGGCGGTGAACGTGATCTGCCGCTCGCAGTCGTCGGCCGGGGGTTGGTACTACACCCCGGAATCGCGGGCCGACGAGGGCAGCGTCACCGTGACGCAGATGCAAGCGCTGCGCGCCTGCCGCAATGCCGGCATCGTGGTGCCGATCAAGACCATCCAGCGGGCGGTGGACTACATCCGCAAGTCGGCCAACTCCGACGGCAGCATTCGCTACAGCTTGCGCAGTGGCGGGGCCGGGCGGCCGGCGATCACCGCTGCCGCGGTGGCGGTGATGTACAACGCCGGCAACTACGACGACCCGATCGCGGCCAAGGCGTTGAAGTACGCCGAGCGCACCCTACCGGTCAACGGCAGCGGTCAGGGGCACCATTTCTACGCGCAGCTCTACATGGCGCAGGCGATCTACCAGACTGGGGACAAGCGGTGGGCCAAGTACTACAGCCGGATGTCGAACTGGCTGATGCGCGCGCAGAGCAAGGACGGCAGTTGGATGGGCGACGGCGTGGGCCAGACCTACGGCACCGCCATCGCGCTCACCATCCTGCAGCTGCCCTACTCCTTGGTCCCGATCTACCAGCGCTGACCTGACGGTCCGTCCCGCTCTCGCCGGTACGGACTGTCGCTGAGCCCCTCCCCACATGCTCTCGATCGCATTCTTCAACCCACTCCTTCTGTGGGCGCTGCCGCTGGCCGCGGTGCCGATCATCATCCATCTGCTGAACCGCCGGCGCTTCAACAAGGTGCCGTGGGCGGCGATGGAGTACCTGCTGCGCGCCATGAAGCGCAACCGGCGGCGCATCCAGATGGAACACTGGATCGTCCTGCTGTTGCGCACGCTCGCGGTCATCGCGCTGGTGTTCCTGGTCACCCGGCCACAGCTCACCGGCAGCGGTGGACTGCTCAAGGCGCGCGCGCACCACGTGATCTGCCTGGACGATTCTGCCTCGATGGCGGAGCGGGTCGGTGCCAGCAACGTGTTCAAGCTGGGGGTCGATTCGGTCAACGCGCTGGTCGGCAAGCTGATCGACAAGGAAGGCGGTGACCTGGTCACGCTGATTCTGGCGTCGCAGCACGACCAGCAACCGCTGCTGTTCGCCACGCGCGTCGGACCCGACTTGAAGAAGAAGGTCCGCGACCTGCTGTCGGCTCGCGTGGTCGGCGATTCGGTGCTCGGCGCCGGGCAGCTGCTGTCGTCGGCCAAGAAGTGGGCCGAGGAGAAGCGCAAGGACGCGCGCGACGTGCACTACTACCTGGTCACGGACTCGCGCCTGCAGGACTTCGTCAGCGACGGCAAGCCGAACCCCGGCGTGCTCAAGCACCTCGAGGAGATGGATGTCGCGCACACCCGGATGAGCGTGATCTCGGTCGGCCCTGGCGAGACCCAAAACCTCGGCATCACTCAGGTGCGTCGCCGCAATCGCCTGGCGATGGCAGGCACCTCGGTGACCCTGGAAGTGGAGATCCACAACTTCGGCGACGAGAGCTCGACGCCGACCGAAGTCGCGGTGGAGATCCTCGGCACCAGTCAAGTGGTGCGGCCGGTGCCGGCGATCCCAGCCGGTGGGCACGTGGTGATCGACGTCGACCACACCTTCCGCGAACCTGGTTTCCACGGCGTGAAGGCGAGCCTGCGCAAGGACCGCTACCCGGTCGACGACCTCGGGGTGCTGGCGCTCGAAGTCGTGGGCAGCTCCGACGTGTTGATCATCAACGGCGACCCCGGCAACAAGCCGGAGGAGTCGGAGACGTTCTACCTGAGCGCGGCGCTCGATTCCGACGTCGAGGTGCTCACCGGCATCTCGGTGACCGAGATTCCGCCGCACATGTTCGCCGACTACGACCTCTCGAAGACCAACATGATCTGGTTGGCCAACGTCGCGGCGCCGACCGACAAGGACATCGCCAAGCTGGAGAGCTTCTGTGCGGCCGGCGGCGGAGTGGTGTTCTTCCTCGGCGATCAGGTCGACGCCGAGAGCTACAACCGCAAGCTCTACAAGGACGGTGCCGGCCTGTTGCCGCTGCCGCTGCTCGACCTCAAGGGTGACGCGGAGCGGCCTGACGCGCCGTTCGTCGCCGATCGCACGCACTACGCGGTCAAGGACAACGCCGAGGTGATGAGCTTCGTGTTCTCCAAGATGGTGGACGTGCGCCGCTACTACGCCATGGCCGAGCCGCGCGAGAAGGACGCAGTGTCCGTCCCGGTCCGGGTCAAGAGCTCCAACGGCAGTCCGCTGCTCGCCGACAAGACGTTCCGCGGTGGCGGCCAGTCCGTGGCGATCGGCACCACGTCCGACCTCGGGTGGAGCGACCTGTGCATCAGCCCGGTGTTCCTGGTGCTCTGCCAGGAGATCCACAAGCACGCCACCAAGGCGATGTCGACCGCGCGCTACAACCTGCGCACCACCGGGTCGCTGGTGGTGGAGCTCGATCCCGCGGAATACCGCCGCGACGTGCTGGTGCGCGCGCAAGGTGGGCAAGGCTTCGAAGGCACCTTCACTGCGGTCGACCGCGATGCGGAAACCGGCGGCAAGGTGACCTCGGTGCTCAACGTGCCGATGACGCGCGTCGAGGGGCTCGGGTTGTTCGAACTGACCCTGGCGCCGCACCGCGGCCAAGCGGAGACGCGCCTAATCGGGCGCAGCGCACCCTCGTCGGAGGGGCGCCTGCAGAAACTGAGCAAGGCGGCGTGGAAGCGCATCTATCCGGCCGAGGTCCAAGATCGACTCGACGTGATCGAGGAAAAGGGAAGTGATTCGGCGGTTGCGGTAGCTGGCGAGGGTGAGGTCTGGCGGATGCTGGCGTTCGCGCTGCTCGCCTTCTTGCTCCTCGAGTCCGTGTTGGCCTGGCGTTTCGGGAGGCGATAGTCGATGAAGGATTTCCTCCGCTGGTTGGCCGAACTCCGCGGCATTCCCGTCGAGCCCGGTGCGGATCTGCAGCTCGAGCTGAGCAGCTTTCCGTCCGGTGGCCTCGGGTTGTTGACCCTGATCGGCGTGCTGCTCGCGATGTTCCTGGTGGTGTACTGCTACCGCCGGGATGGCCGCAACCTGACCGCCGGGAAGCGATTCTTCCTGGCTTCGCTGCGCGTCCTCGCGGTGTTGGCCGCGGTGTTGGTGGTGCTCGAGCCCAACTTGGTCACCATCAAGAAGGACGTGCGCGACGGCCACTCGATCATCCTGATCGACCTGTCGCAGTCGATGGGGCACCGCGACGCGTTCCGCCGCGAGGAAGTGCGCGTTCTGGCCGAGTCGTGGACCTCGATGGGTCAGACCGACCTGTCCGGCAAGACTCGTCTGGAGCTGGCGAAGGCGCTGCTGTCGCACTCGGACTACGCGTTGATCGACAAGCTCAACGCCAAGAACAAGGTGCTGATCTACGGCTTCAGCGCCGGCTGTGATCCGGTGCCGCTGGTCGCGGTGGAGCCCAAACTGGACCCGACCGGCAAGCCGATCGAGCCCGAACCGGGTACCCGAGTCGCCCCGCGGCCCAAGCTGGAAGCCCTGGCGGCCGACGGCAAGTACTCCAACCTCGGCGGAGCGATCCGCTCCGCGCTGCAGAAGAGCCGCGACACCACCATCGCGGCGGTGATCGTGCTGTCCGACGGCCGGCGCAACATCGGCGCCAAGGGTGCGGAGATCTCGCGCCTGCTGGCCCAACGGCGCGTGGACCACACGCTGGTGCTCGGGATCGGCGACCCGTCGGAGACCCAGAGCGTCGGTGTGGCGCGGATCGAAGCGCCGGAGCGCGCCTTCCAGAAGGACCCGTTCAAGATCTCCGCGACCGTGGTGTCGCAGGGCTACGACTCGCTGCAGCTCGCCGTCCGCCTGGTGCAGGTTGCCGATGGCGGCGGGGGCGGCGCGGTGGTGCAGACCAAGGCCGTGGAGCTCAGCGCTGCCAAGCCGGAGGCGACGGTCGAGTTCGAGAACATCCTGGTCGCCGAGGCCGGGATCCGCACCTACCGGGTCGAGGTCGAGCCCCCGCGCGGCGAGCCGATCAACCCCGAGCGCCACTCCAAGCAGGCGCGGGTGCAGATCCTCGCGGAGAAGACCAAGGTGCTGTTGATCGCCAGCGCCCCGCTGCACGAGTACCAGATCCTGCGTCAGCTGCTGACCCGCGACTCGACCATCGAGCTGGCGTGCTGGCTGGAGAGCGCCGACCAGCAGTTCATGCAGGACGGCAACGTCAACCTGAAGAAGCTCCCCGACGACCGCAAGGACCTCGAGAAGTTCGACGTGTTCATCCTGATGGACCCGGACCCGAACCTGCTCGATCGCGAGTTCTGCCAGATGGTCGCCCGCGAAGTCGAAGAGAACGGCGCCGGGTTGTGGTGGATCGCCGGTGAGAAGTACAGCGCTGACGCGATGGAAGCGTCGGCCAACACCGCGCCGATCGCCGACTTGCTGCCGGTGGTCGCCAACATGCCGTTGGCGCGGCTGGTCGGCGGCATGGGCAGGGGCTTCGGCTACGCCTATCCGTTCGAGCTGACCCCCCAGGGACGCGACCACCCGGCGATGCGACTGCTCGATTCGGACCGCGACACCAACGCGATCATGTGGAGCCAGATGCCAGGCTGGCACTTCACCTTCCCGGTGCTGCGCGGCAAGCCGGCCGCGCGAGTGCTGGCGGTGACCAACGCTTCGCACGGCTTCCGCGAGGGCACCGAGCCGATGCCGGTGATTGCGACCCACTTCTTCGGCGCCGGCCGGGTGATGTTCTCCGGCACCGACGAGACCTACCGGTGGCGCAGCCGCTTCGAGGAGCAGTACAACCGCTTCTGGGTGAAGAGCATTCGCTACCTGTTCGAGGGGCGTCTCACCGCCGGATCGAGCCGGCTGCGCATCGAGACCAGCGGCGAGAAGCTCGAGCTCGGTGAGCCGCTGAAGATCGTCGTCGAAGCCAAGGACGACACCTACCAACCGCTGTCGGCGCCGAGCTACACGCTGCAGCTGACGCGCGAGAAGGAGGTGCCGGAGAACCTCGAGCTGCGGCCGATCGCCGGGCAGCCCGGGCGATTCGAGGGCTCCTACCGGCCGTTGAAGACCGGCTTCTTCCGGCTCGCGCCGGTGGCGGTCGACGACAAGACCAAGACCGAAGCGACCTTCCAAGTCGTCGCTTCGGCGGTCGAGAAGGAAGGGCCCGTGGATCTCGCCGAGCTCGGCGCGATCGCCGGGGCCAAGGGTGGCAAGTTGTTGGCGAATCCGGCCGAGCTGCTCAAGGCGGTCGACGACATCAAGTCACGGACCAAGATCGAGAAGTTCCGCACCCCGCACGCGATGTGGGACAGCTGGATCACCGTTGCCGTGGTGCTCCTGCTGCTCTCGCTCGAGTGGTGGCTGCGCAAGATGTGGAACCTGCTATGAGCGGATCTCCAGGCCGGACTCCGGCGCAATTGTTCGCCCACCTGCGCGGCCGCGCGCGGACCGGTATCTGGATCGAGGGCTTGGCGGTGTTCGCCGTGGCGGCGGTCACCTTCATGCTGGTGAGCTTCGCCCTCGACCGAACGCTCCGCCTCGAGCAGGTGTACCGCGGCTGCATGCTCGGCATCTTCTTGGTGATCGCATGGGTGCTGGTGCTGCGCCGGCTGGTCCGCCCGATGCGCATCCAGCTGGACGACGACGAGATGGCGCTGGCGATGGAGCGCGGTGAGCGCGGGCTGAGCCAGTCGCTGATCTCGGCGGTGCAGTTCGAGCGCTCGCTGGCGCGCGGTCACGCCGGCGCCGAGTCGCAGGAACTGATGCAGACGGTGGTCGACGACGTGCGCACCAAGGTCGATCGTCTGCGCGATGGCGCGGCCCTCGACCTCGGTCGGGTGCGCCGGTTCGGCGCTGCCATGCTCGGCTGTCTGGCAGTCACCGGCACGTGGGCGGCGCTCGACTCCGGGTCGCTGATCCTGTGGGCCAAGCGCAACCTGTTCATGTCGACGGAGGACTGGCCGCGGGCCAGCCTGCTGTCGTTCGCGGTCGACGCCAATGGCGGTGTCATGCGCGTGCCCGAGGGCAACGACGTGATGATCGAGGTTGCGGCCAACGGAGTGGTTCCGGAGCAGGTGTTCATCGACTACGAGTACGCCGACGGGACCACTGGCCGAGAGCCGATGGCGATGTCCGGTGGTGAACAGTCCGGTGCCCGTTTCACCTGGCTGCTCGAGTCGTTGATCTCGAACGTGACGCTGCGCGCTCACGGCGGCGACGGGCTGACCGCCCCGCTGCGGATCGAGTTGGTCAAGCGACCGATGCTCGAGGGCCTGGTGATCACCCGCAACTACCCCAAGTACACCCAGCTGGAGCCGGACGCGGTCAAGGCATCCGAAGGCGACATCAAGATCCCGGCCGGAACCAAGCTGACGTTCCGCGGCCGCTCGACCAAGGGCCTCGGCAAGGCGTTCCTGACCTACGGTCGAGACATCAAGCAGGCGTTCACGCTCGATGGCGCGGCGCTGCAGTTCGAGGGGTCCTTCGAGCCCAAGGAGAGCGGCGTGCTGACGCTCGACGTCGAGGACGTCGATGGGCTGGGCACCAACAAGCCGCCGAAGCTGTTCGTCCGGGTCGCGCCCGATCGCGCCCCGGCGGTCGAGTTCAAGACCGCGGGCATCGGCTCGATGATCGTGTACAAGGCGCTGATCCCCGGCATGCTGCGGATCCGTGACGACTTCGGGATCACCAAGGTCGCGTCGAAACTGCGCATCTCGGGTGTCGCCGAGGACGGCACCCCGCCCGCTGGCGCGGACAAGAAAGAGGTGCCGTGGGAAGACGTCGCGTTCGAGGACATGCGGCAGCCCGACACGCGCGAGGCGGAGACCCAGTACGAGCAGCGCGTGGTGTTCGACCTGCTGAGCCGCAACAATCTGCAGCTCGGGCCGCTCAACCCGAAGAACCCGATCCGTCCCGGCATGCTCCTGTCGATCAAGTTCGAGGCGGTCGACAACTTCGCCCCCGGCGAACCGCACACCGGCAACAGCGATGTGCTGACGTTGCGGGTGGTGAGCGAGGAGAAGCTGATGGAGGATCTGCACCGTCGCCAAGCGGAGCGGCGGTCAGAGCTCATGCGCATTCTCGAGAAGGAGAAGGGCTACAAGCTCGAACTCGAGGAGATCATCTCCCCGACCGACAGCGACCCGCGGGCCAAGCAAGCGGCATGGCGGATCCAGGCGATCGCGCGCGACCAGCGTGCCCTGCAGAAGCAGGTCCAGCACCTGGGCGACGCCTACCGGCAGATCCTCGACGAGTACCAGAACAACCGCATCCTCAACCCTTCGCAGATCGCGGGGCAGCGGCGGGCGATCCAGCACCCGCTGGAGAAGCTGGCCAAGGACACGTTCCTGACCTCCGCGCAGGAGGTCGAGGACTTCGCGCGGATCGGCTCCAAGGATCTAAGATCCGTCGCAGTTGCGACTTACGGCGAGATCATCCAGGTCCTCGAAGAGGTGATCAGCAACATGCGCCACCTGGAGAGCGTGGCCGGAGTGCTCGAGGGGGTGCGGAAGACCCGCGACGCCGAGTTGCGCATCGAGAAGGAAGCGCAAAAGCTTCTCGAAAAAGAAGATACGTCTGCCCGGGGCAAGCCCAAGTCGACTGGCGGCAAGCCCCCGGAGAAGAAGTAGAGGTGACAGATTTCCGAAACCCGGAGCGTCCCTGACTGGACGACAATATGCGACGGCGGCAGCGACCGCGCGCCGGTGATCCCGGCCCGGCCCGGCCCGCCGTCCGTCGAGACCCGAACCATCCAAACCCCAGGAGCAGCCCATGAGAGCTCTGTTCAGAGGCACCCTGCGAAGGGCTACCGCGCTTCTCGCGGTGGCCGCACTCGCTGGCGTGCCCACGTTCCTGCCGGCGCAGGCGAAAGTCGCCACCAAGCAGGAGCAAGCCACCAAGGCCTTCGAGCAGCTGACGGAGCACATGCAGAAGCTCCAGACCGCGCTCAAGAACACCGACCCCGAGAAGGCCAAAGTGATCGGCATCGGGTCGAAGTTCATCCAAGAGAAGGCGATCCCCAACAAGATGAAGGAGGTCAAGGCGCTGCTCGACCAGGAGCGATGGGACGATTCCATCGACACCTGCAAGGCGGTCATCAAGGACCTCAACAAGCTCATCGACCTGCTGCTCAAGGGCGACAGTCGGATCGAGAACCTGCTGAAGGAGATCGATCGACTGGAGAAGTTCAAGGAGCGGGTCCAGAAGCTGATCCAGGACCAGAAGAACGAGAAGGACTCCTCGGCGCGCGCCGAGGCTCTCGAGCAGCAGGTCAAGAAGCTGGAGAAGGCCAAGCAGGACCTGGACAACCTGATCAAGGACCAGAAGGACCTGCGTGACCAGACCAACCAGCAGGGGCTGGCCGCGGACCCGAAGAAGGCCACGGACATGGCCAAGAACGAGGGTGACCTCAAGGAACGCGCCAAGCGTTTGGCCGAGGACCTGAAGCAGGTCGAGGACACCGCCAAGGACCTCAGCGCCAAGCCCGCAGCGGGCAAGCCCGGTGACGCCAAGCCCGGTGACGCCAAGCCCGGTGAGCCGAAGCCCGGCGACAGCAAGCCCGGTGACGGGCAGCCGGGTGCGGGTTCGCCGTCTCCGAGCGCGGGCGCCGGTGCTGCCGGCGGCGCGAGCCAGGACATGGGCAAGGCCCAGAACAAGCTGCAGGACAACAAACCCGAGTCCTCGCTCGAGGACATGGAGAAGGCCATCAAGAAGCTCGAGAAGGCCAAGGACGAGGTCGAGAAGGCACTCGACGAGGCCAAGCGCGAGCTCCTGAAGCTGCCGTTCGAACAGCTGTCCAAGAAGCAGGACCAGACCAAGGTCGAGACCGACAACCTGTCGAAGGACATGGAGAAGTCGGAGAGCGACGGCAACAAGGACGGCGAGAACAAGGGCCCGACGCCCGGCAAGCAGAACGTGCAGCAGGCCGTGCCGAAGCAGAAGTCGGCAGCGGGTTCGCTGAAGGAGTACAAGCCGGGCAAGGCCAAGCAGGACCAGCAGGACGCGCAGGACAAGCTCGAGCAGGCCAAGAAGGCACTCGACGAGGCCTTGGCGCAGCTGCGCCAGCAGCTCCAGGACGAGGTGCTGCGGTCGCTGGAGGAGCGCTTCGGGGCGATGCTCGCCAAGCAGCGCAAGATCTCCGCCAAGACCCGCATCCTGGAGGCGCAGAAGAAGGAGTCACTGACCGCGAGCGGTCAGACTTCGAAGGCGCTGCTGAGCCGCGCCAACGAGCTGGCGACCGGTGAGTTCGAGCTCGCTTCCGAAGCGCACGGATCCCTGAAGCTGCTCGAGGAGGACGGCACCACCGCGGTGTTCCCGGACTTCGTCATCGAGCTGCGCGACGACCTGAAGAAGGTCGGCCGTCGCCTGCAGGACGCCAAGACGGGCAAGGCCTCGCAGGCGATGCAGAAGGAGATCGAGGACATGCTGCAGATGCTGATCGACGCGCTGCGGCAACAGATCGAACAGAACGAGCAGAAGGGCGAGCCTTGACCCAACGGTGGAGAGCCACCGTTGGTGCCTCGATCTGCAGAGTTGAAGTTGATTCAGAAGCTCCAGAAGCGCGTGCTGAAGCGCACCCAGAGCTACGACACCTCGGTGCCGGAGCAGCTGCGGGTGACCGAAGACGCGAAGGATGAAGCGATGGAGATCTCCCGCAAGCAGGGCAAGGTCGAAGGCCTGACCCGCAAGCTCGCGAACAAGATCAACAAGGAACAGCAGGCCAGCGACCGCTAGTCCGGTGATCCGTGGGCGGCGGCGTGGTGACACGCCGCCGCCGAGACCGACGCCAGGAAGTCGCGACCAGCGCAACCCGAGAGACCCGCCATGATGTTCAGAATCACGATCGCCGCCTTCGCCTCCCTCGGGATGCTCGCGGCACAGGAGCCTGCCAAGCCCGCCGTGGCGTTGGCGTTCAAGCCGTTCGACCAGTCGGTGTTCGTCGCCCACGTCAAGGGGCTCGGTGCCACCACCGAGCAGCTCGACCGGTTCGCCAAGGGCGTCGAGGAAGAGTCCGCCAAACACGCGGTGGACGACCTCCTCCGTGCACGGTTCTCCGACTACCGCGACGCGTGCGCTCTCGCCGACAAGGAGGAGCCGCGCGCGGCGCTGGAGCTGACCAAGGTGCTGGAGAACAACCGCGACCCGTACGTGCAGGCTTATGCCCGCTACCAACTGGCGCGCGTGTTCCTCAACGCCGACGACCCCGAGCAGGCTGCGACCATCATGGCGGACTTCGTCGAGAAGGACCTCAACCGCACGCCGCTCGACTCCGAAGTCATCTATTTCTATGGCAACGCCTTGGCGAAGGTCCCGGAGCGCGAGAAGGCGATCCGGTTCTTTGCCGCCTTCCTGCGCGAGTTTCCGAACGCACCGGAACGGTTGCGTTCGAGCGCCGCGCAGATCAAGGCCGAGCTCGAGCGCCAGGAGGGGGTGCTGCACGACATCTCCGACATCATGAAGTTCTGCGAGCGGAAGATCCGCAAGACGGACACCGGCAAGAAGACGCAGGACAAGCAGAAGATGGTGATCGACGAGCTGCAGAAGATCATCGAGATGCTGGAGAAGCAGGAGAACAAGAGCGGTGGCCCTCCCGGTGGTGCCGGTGGCATCAACCCGGCGAGCGAAAGCAAGTTGCCTCCCGGCGAGGCGACCAAGGGTGTGCTGAAGAAGGCACCCCCCAAGGTCGCGGAGAAGTGGGGCGACCTGAACAAGGGCGACCGCAAGGCCATCGAGGCGGAGATCAACGACAAGATGTCGCCCAAGTACAAGAAGATGCTCAAGGGCTTCTACAAGCGGCTCGGCAAGTCAGGTAAGTGAAACAACGCCGGTGCGCGGCAGCGTGGGGGCGGCTCGCTCTCACGCTGGTCTTGGCGGCGGGTGGTACGGCTCAGGAAACCACCCACGACACCTTCGTGCCCATCCACGGCAAGGCCGAGGACGGAACGCTCAAGGGTGTCGATGCGGCGGGTCGGGTCGCGATCGTGCGACCCGAGGGTGCCGCAGCCACGCTGGATCTCGGTGCGCTGCGGTTGATCCGGCTGCACAAGCGGCACCCGACGCCGATCCCCAGGCAGGGGTTCGTGCTGTTGCGGAGTGGTCTCGAGTTGCCAGCCACTGCGCGCGAGGGCGCCGAGCGCACCATCGCGCTGACCTCGCCGCTGTTCACCGGCGAGGTGAAGATGCCGCTCAGCCGGATCCAGGCGATCCGGTTCGCCAAACTCGAGGCGCCCAACGACGGTGGGTTCGCCAAGTACATGGCGCAGCCGAAGGACGATCAGGACCTGATCTACTTCAAGACGGAGAGCAAGGTGGTGCAGCGCAGCGTCACCATCGAAGGCTTCAGTGGCGACTCGGTTCGCTACCTAGCCGGCGGCAAGGCGCAGTCGCGGCGGATCTCGGGGCTCTACGGGATCGTGATGAGCACCGCGTCGGGGTTCCGTGCCGACCCGCTGCCACGTCCGCGGGTGGTCTTGGGGGTGCGCGGCGGAACGCGGATCCGCGGTCGACTCGAGAAGATGGAGAACGACAGCTGGCACGTCGCCCTCGAGGAGCGCGTCACCTTGACGGTACCGGGCAAGTTGTTGGAGGAAGTCGAGGTCGAGAGCGACCGCCTCGTGTTCCTGTCCGACCTCAAGCCGTCCAAGGTCGAGCAGGTCGGTGCGTTCCGCACCAAGAAGCCCTGGCTGATCAACCGCAGCCCCTTGGGTCCCGGCATTCAGCTCGGTGGTAGTCAGCCGCGCAAGGCGGAGAACGGGTTGGTCCTGATCCCCAGGACGCGGCTGACCTACGACATCGGTGGCGCGTTCGACTACTTCGAGGCGGTGATCGCCATCGACAGTCGCAGCACCGGCCCGGCGCATGCCGTGTTCCGCGTGCGCGATGGCAAGCGCGTGCTGTACGAGTCCAAGCCGATCACGCTCGAGAGCGCTCCCGAGAGCATCCGCGTGCCGGTCGCCAAGGTGCAGGCGCTGACCATCGAGGCGGACTTCGGCAAGAACTTCGACTTCGGCGACCACTGCGTGTTCGCCGAGGCGCGGGTCGTCAAGCAAGGAACCTGACCATGTTGACCCTGTCCCTCTTGTTCTCCCTGGTTTCCCCCCAGGAACCGGGAGATCTCGATCTCGTACGCAAGGCCGAGACCGCGCGCACGACCGTGGTCGCCAAGGTGCAGCCTTCGGTGTGTTCCGTGATGGCGCTGGACTCGCCCGGCGGCGGTTCCGGGGTGATCATCGACCCGCTCGGTTTCATCGTCTCGAACTTCCACGTGGTGCAGAAGCGCGGCAGGCCCAAGCCCGGCGCCAAGGGAGCCAAGGCCAAGCGCGACGACGATCCGTCCAACAAGGTCATGAAGATCGGTCTGCCCGACGGCAAGCTGTACAAGGCCGACGTGCTGGGGATCGATCCCGGGAGCGACTTGGCAATCCTGCTGTTGCACCCGCGTCCGGACGGCAAACCGTTCCCGTACTCACCGCTCGGCGACTCCGACGCGCTGCTGGTCGGCGAGACGGTGTTCGCGATGGGCAACCCGTTCCTGCTGGCCAACGACTTCACCCCGACCCTCACCTGGGGCATCGTGTCCGGCACCCACCGCTACCAGCCCGGTGGCGGCAACCGGATGTTGGTCTACCCGGACTGCATCCAGGTGGACGCACCGGTGAACCCGGGCAACTCGGGCGGTCCACTGTTCAACGAGCGCGGCGAGGTGGTCGGCATCAACGGGCGGATCACCATCCGCGACCGCGGCCGCGTCAACACCGGGGTCGGCTTTGCGATCGCCAGCAACCAGATCCGCAACTTCCTCGCCGACATGATGGCCGGGCGCCACGCCGAGCACGGGACCCTCGACCTCAACGCTTGGTTCATGAAGTCGCCGGGCGAGACCGAGCCGCACGTGATCGTGCAGTCGACGTTCGCCGACTCCGCGGCCGCCAAGCTGGGCGTCGAGATCGGCGATCAGCTGACACTGTTCAACAACGACGCGGTCAAGAGCGCCAACCAGCTGGCCACCTTGGTCGGTGTGCTGCCGGCCGACTGCTGGGTGACGCTGGGCTATCGGCGCCACCTCGGCAATGGTGGCTTCGGCGACGAGCGGCGCGTGTGGCTGCGGTTGCGCACGCTGGATACCGGTTCGAGTCGCTACGAGCGGTTCGCGAAGGTCGAACACCGCAAGCTGTCGCGGGTCGCGCTGTCGCGCAACGTCGGTCGCTCGGGTGATCCGGTCGACGGGGCGACGGTGACCCTCACCGGGCCCAAGGGCGAGAAGATCGAGATGAACCGCCTGGGTGATCGGCTGCGCTGGACCGACGGCAAGATCACGCTGGTGCGGCTCGGCAAGGACGACGGGTTCCAGCTGCGCGACGGCCGCTCGACCGGTCTCAGCGACGACGAGCGGCAGAAGCTCGACCGCGAGTTCCTGCTCAACCCGTGGCTGTGGCGGGGCAAGGACCGCGCCAAAGCGCTCGCCGAATCCACACTGGAAGGTGGTGTGCAGGCGCTCGGGCGCCCGGCCTTCCGTTTCCGCATTCCGGGGCCCAGCGAGTACGAGGTCTACTACTTCGAGGACGGTGAGCCCGCGGGGTACAGCTACCGCGACCCGCTGTTGCGCAAGCTCGTCGACCTGCGGGCGGTGGGGGAGCAGGCGTGGATCATCACCGATCGGAGCGAGCTGTCACCCGGGTGGAAGCTCGCGGTGGGTTACGACCCGCTTCCCGACGCCAAGCTGTTCGAGAGGCCGGCGCAATGATCTGCAAGATGGGTTGTGTGCTCCTGTTCGCCGCGGTGGTCGCGGCCCAAGGCGGCGGTGGCTTCTACGCATTCCCCGATCGGACTCCGAAGACCGCGATCGAGAAGACGGTCGCGAAGCTCTTGCCGAGTCTGGTCAAGGTGCACGGTGCGTCGGGGCTCAAGACCATTCAGTCGTACTCGACCGGGATCCTGGTCAGCGACAAGGGTCACGTGCTGACTCTCGATCTGATCCTGATCCAGGAGGAGCGCACCAAGGTGGTCCTGCACGACGGGACGGTGTGCCAGGTCGAGGTGTATCCGGCGGACGAGACCTACGGGGTTCGGATCCTGAAGATCAAGGACGAGGACCTGAAGAAGCTCAAGCAGCCCCTGGTGCCGCTGACGATCGCCAAGGAGCAGAAGCACCGCAATGGCACCTTCGTGGTGTCGATCGGCAACTGCTTCCGCCTCGCCGAGTTCTCGGAGAAGCTCTCGGTCACGCTCGGCGTGATCGTCAGCCGCATGCGTTCCGGTCTGCGCTACCACCTGCAAGACGTCGACTACGGCGGCGAGCTGATCGTCACCGACGCGCCGAACAACCCCGGACACTACGGTGGTGGGTTGTTCACGGTCGGTGGCGAGTGGATCGGGCTCAACACCAAGATCGTCGAGTCGACCGAGACCAACTCCCAAGTGTCCGCAGCGATCCCCACCGGTGAGCTGATCGGCTACATCCAGCGCTGCATCACCCGCGGCAAGGCCGGCGCGGTCGAGCCGGAGCGAGCCGTCAAGGTGGTGCCGGTGTTCCACGGCATCGAGCTGTTCGACCACGGCCGCCGGGTTTCGCCGCCGGCCTACGTGGAACGCGTCGCGCGCGGGTCACCGGGCCGTACCGCCGGGTTGCGGCCGGACGACCTGATCGTGCAGATCGACCGCAAGGTGGTGCACACGTGCAAGGACTTCAATCTCATCATGGAGAAGTACAAGCCGGGTCAGACCATCACCGTCACCTTCAAGCGCGGGCGCAAGGTGAGTCAGACCGAACTCAAGCTGGCCGAGGTGAAGTGATGAGCCACACCCTGAACGTCGTTGCCGCCACCCTGCTCGCCGGGGCACTCTCCGCCCAGGGCAGTCCGATCCGCTACGACTTCGCCGCGATGCAGAACGTGCTGCACGCGGCGATGGACAAAGTCGGGCCGTCGACTGTGACGGTGCAGACCTTCGGCGGCACCCGCAAGACCGATGCGAAGTGGCAGCCCAAGCCGGCGCCGACGCCTGGCGCCAAGAAACCCCCTGGCAAGAAGAAGCCGCCGCCGCTCGGGATGAGCGGCTTCGCGCAATCCCACGGCGCGACCACCGGCATCGTGTTGAGTGCTGACGGCTGGGTGCTGATCTCGAAGTTTGCGCTGAACTACGACCCGACCACGATCCTGATCACGTTGGCCGACGGGCGTTCGTTCACCGCGGTGCGCAAAGGTGAAGACGTCAGCCGGCAGATCGCCCTGGTCAAGGTCGATGCAACCGACCTGCCGGTGCCCGAGTTCGTCGATCCCAAGACGATCAAGGTCGGCAGCTGGGCGTTCGTGCTCGGTCGCACGTTCGGCGCGAAGGACCCGAGCGTGCACATGGGGGTGGTCTCCGCGACACGACGGGTGTTCGGCCGCGCCCTGCAGACCGACGCCTACACCAGTCCCGCCAACTACGGTGGTCCGGTGGTCGACATCGAAGGCCGGGTGATGGGCATTGCGGTGCCGATGGACGCGACCGGCCGCAAGGCGAACATCGACCTCTACGACTCCGGGATCGGCTTCGCGGCCACCATCTCCGACATCCCGCAGCTGATCGAGAAGATGAAGGCGGGCGAGATCCTGCACCGCGGGTACCTCGGCATCGACATGGACCACTCCCATCTCGGTCCGGGGGCCAAGATCAGCAAGGTCGCCCCCAAAGGTGCCGCGCACCGCGCCGGCCTGAAGAAGGACGATGTCGTCGTCGAGATCGATGGCGTCAAGGTCGAGAACAGCTTCCACCTGCAGATGCTCGTCGGCATCAAGATGGCAGGCGACTCGGTCTACGTGAAGGTGCGCAGCAAGGACGAGGAGTACGGCCTGACCGTGTTCCTCGAAAAGGTCCCCGACGCGCAGATGGAAGCCAAGAAGCCGGCGGACAAGGCCGATCCGGACCGACTCCCCTGGGAGGAGCCGGGCAAGGGTGACAAGCGTCCGGGCGGGGTGCCCGACAAATAGCACCGCCGGACAGTTCGCGGGCCGCCGCACCGCGGGGTCTGGCGGGCAGCGGATCAGAGTCCCGGAGCCTTGCGCCCGCGCGACGGCGGAGCCGACGGTGGCGCTACGCGGTGCTGCTGTCGGCGCTGTGGCTGGCTGCGGGGGCCTGCGGCGGCTGGTTGGTGACGCGTCCGGCACCGGCCGCGATCCCGAGGCTCGACGCACTTGCGGGCCGGCCCGTGCTGGACGTGGAGTTGCACACCGAGGACCACGTCACCGTGCGCGGCTGGCTGGTTGCGGCCGGAACCGCGAGCGATCGCTGTGTGGTGCTCGCAGCCGGCATCCGCGGCAATCGAACCGCGATGCTGGATCGGGCGCGATGGTATCTGGACCACGGTTGGTCGACGCTGTTGGTCGACCTGCGCGGCACCGGGGCCAGTGATCCGCAGCGCGTCAGTATGGGCTGGTACGAGGCCATCGACTTGCGGGCGTGGCGCCGCTGGCTGGGCGAGCGCGGCTTCGTGCGGGTCGCCGCCCACGGGCAGTCCCTCGGCGCCGCGGCGATCGTGTACAGCGCTGCGCAACGAGGTGGATTGGACTGGGACTTCGCGGTGCTGGAAGCCTGCTACGGCGACATCGAATCGGCCCTGTACAACCGAGTGCCGTGGCTTCCACTGCCGAGCCTGCTGCTCTGGCCACTGCGCGTCTCCGCGACCCTGTGGATGCGCGCGGATGCCCGTTGGCTCCGGCCGCGCGACTTGATCTCGCGGCTGTGCGTTCCGACGCTGCTGGTCTGCGGAGACACCGATGCCAAGGTCGGCGCGGGAGTCACGGAGGCGTTGCGGAATGCGAGTGGTGCGGCGGACGCGCAGCTGGTGTGGGTACACGGCGCAGGGCACGTCGATCTGTGGCGGGTCGGACCGGAGCTACGCGACGCGCTGGAGCAGTTCGTTGCGCGGCGCTGAGGTGCCAGAGCGGTCGTGCGTCCGCGGATTCCGAAGCCGTCCACGGGCCGCCCGGACGGCGACCCGCGTGGAACCGCACACCCGGACGCCGACCCAGGAGCGAGCCCGCGCGTCTCACCAGCCGATGACTGCAGCACCGCAAGCGCCTGTCGCACCTCCTGAATCACCCTTCTGTGGCGCAGACTCCGAGTGGGGTGACAAGCCGTGCCGTCGCAGCTCCTCGCGAGCGAACCGCATGACTCGACGCCATGTGCAACGAACTTCGGACACACCCCCCAGCGAATGAGCGTCAAGCAGCTCTTGTTCGGTCCGAGCACCGTCACCGCGCTCGGAGTATTGCTGCTGGTCGGCCTGGCGTTGCATCTGCTGGGGCGCGTGTGCGACGCCCCGCTGTGGTCGACCATCGGATTGTGGCTCGCCGTGCCGTTCCTGACGCTGCTCGCCGTGCTGCTCCTGGTGGTCGCGCCTTGGACCTGGATCACGTCGCGGCGCCGATGAGGTCGGCCCGCGGGTAGCGGCGACGCACCGCGTCGACCAGCTCCACGGGCCAGTCGCGCGCGTGCACCATCAGGGCGGTGGTGCGAGGCAAGCGGTCCATTGCCAGCAACGCCGACCATCCATCGGCCGGCAGCGGGTTGTCCCGCAGGTCGAGGGCGTCGACCGGCGGTGCAGCGGCGAGCGCGCGCAGTCCGTCAGGCCCGATTCCGCAGCCGGCCAAGGCGAGCACCCGGGGTAGCGCCGGGCCGGCCGCGAGCGCCCGTGCACCGGCGTCGCCGATCGGGTTGCCGGAGACGGCCAGTTCGCGCCAGTCTGCGAATCCGGTCGCGTCCACGATCGCCTGCAATGCGGCGGCGTCGAGTTCGGTGCGCGACAGCCACGCGGCGCGCAGGCTGCGCCCGGCGGCCAGCAGCTCGGGTAGCGCATCGCCCTCGGCCGCACCGGTGAGCGTGATCGAGTCGAGTTCCGCCAACCAGGGGGCCCGCGCCGCGGCACGCACGGCTGCGGCGGTGAAGCGGTTGTCGCGGTAGCCGACCGATGCCAGTCCGAGGTGCCGCAGGCGCAGCGGGCTCTGTGCCAGCGCCACGAGCGACCCATCGGTGAGGCCCTGACCGTGCAGCAGTAGCTCGTCGAGCCCGGCGGTGCACGGCGCGCGCAGCAACTCGTCGACCCCGTCGTCGCCGATGCCGCTGATGTGGCCCGCGAGGTGGATCCTCCGCAGCGGCGCCGCGGGATGCACCCGCGCCAGTTCCGCCGCGTGTTGCCGCGAGCACATCGCGTCACCGAGTGTGACGCCGCGCAGTTCCCGCCACACGTCGGCAGCGAGCAGTGCGCCGAACGCAGCCGGTTCGATGAACCCGTCGGAGATCGCCAACTCGCGAACGCCCGCCAGGGCGGCGCATTCCTCGAGCTCGGGAAGCGCCGTGTCCGGCCCGTCGTCCTCGTCGACCTCGAGGTCGACATGGGTCACCGGCGCGTGCTCGGCCAGCCGGGGGAGGTCGTCGCGTACCTCGGCCGGCGTGCCCGACACCGACCAGGCGAAACCGCGCTGGAAGTGCACCGCCAGGTCACCGTGCGGCAGTGCGTCGCGCCAGCTCTGCAGGTGGGCGCGCTGCAGGGCGAGTTGGCGCGACTCGAGCGCGGGTCGATCCGGATGCCAGCGCGGCATGTCTGCCAGGGCGAGCTGCACCTCGACGAACTCGCCGCGCGGGTCGCCGCGGGCCCGCCAGCGCTCCGCCAGGGCGCGGCGGGGGGCGTCGTCGTCGGGGCAGGCGAGGACTCGCGCGAGCAGTGCCTCGTCACCGCCGCCGCTCATCGCGCCGTAGGCGAACCGTCCGTTGCGGCCGGTGCCGCGTGTCGGGACGGCGCTGGGTGGAGCTCCCGCCGCATGGGCTCACGATACCGAGCGGGGCCGACTTGTCGAACACCGTGGCGCACGCCGCCCACTCCTGCCCTGACGCGCGCACGTTCGAGGGAGTCACTCGCCGCGCCCGAGCGGTCCGGCCCGGCCGCGAAACCCACTGGTCACGGGCCGATCGGGAAGCGGATGGTGGCCCCGGCCGGAATGTCGACGTGGTCGACGTGTCCTGACGCCAGGGGCTTCCGCACCACGCAATGGACATGGGTCCGCGAACCCATGTGCGTGAACACTCCCTGGTCGTGCGCCGAGTAGAACCCGATCAGCGTGGCGGTGGCGCGCTTCCGCTGCTGGCGGACCGCCGCCGCCAGGTGGTCTTCGTGGGACGACCCTCCGGCACGCAGCCGCCGGCCGTCGATCACGTGCCAGTGCAGGTCGTCGAATGCGCCTTCGATCAGGAACGGGATCCGCTGGTCGGTGCGCAGCCCGGCGCCCGCGGCCAGGCGAGCGATCTCGCGGTCGAGCTCCGCGAAGCGAATCGCCCGCTTCACCACCACTTCGCGCCAACTCCGCACCGCGGCGGCGACCAACAGCGTCGCCGCCGCATCGCTGCGCTCGAGCTCGTCGGTGCGCGCGGTGTCGTTGCCGGTCGGATGGGCGAGGAACACTCGGCCACCGACCACCGTGACCTCTCCCGCGAGTCCGGACAGTGCGCCGACCGCGTAGAGGTTCGGGTTCGGCAGCAGTTTGTCGAGGCCCACCGCGGCGCCGGTCTGGCCGCGGTGGAAGATCGCCCGCAGTGCGCCGAACGCTTGCACCTCGGGGGCACGCGTTCCTCCATCGCCGTGGTCCCGGTTGGCGGCGCAGCCGACCAACAGCGCGGCGAGGGCACACAACACCGCGCCGCGCGCCGCCCAGCGGTGTGGACGAGTCATGGGTTCACCCTGCATCGCCGAACCTCTCGAACAGCCTCGGGTAGCGCTGGCGCATCTCGTCATCGTCGTCGAAGTCCCAGCACGGGCCGAGTTCGGGGTAGCCGATCGCGGCCCCGGTGATCTCCGCTCCGGTCGCGCTCTGGTGGGCGTGGGCGGCGACGTTGAGGATGTCCTCGCACTCCAGCGCGTCGCCGTCGATGCCGGGATCGAGCAGCTCGGCCAGGCTGTCCGGATTCGTGGTGGCGCGGGTGAACATCTCGCGGCCCATCGCGATCAACCAGCCGCGGAAGTAATCGAAGCCATCGTCCGAGCACCCGCCCTGGATCAGGTACGCGGCGCCCCACAAGGGCCACCCGTACGAGTCGGCGAGCCGTTGCTGGAGTCCGAGGTCGAAGGCGACGATCTCCGTGGCCGGTCGGGATGCCAACGCCGACTCGAGCGGGGTCACGTCGGGTGGCGCCCCGGGTTCGCGGACCACGAATCGGTCGACGAGCGACCAGAAGGCGTCGGGTTCCATGACCCGAGTGGATCTCGGCGGGGGCCCCGGGTCCAGCACGGGTGCGCCGTTTCGGCGCCGGGAGGGAGGCGATCGGTTCGGCGTGTGGTGCGCGCGGCAACGCCCTGCCAGAAGGATGTGCGCCCCGAGCAGGGCGCCCCGGAGGTCGACGAGCCGCGAGCGACTCCGAGGAACCGCGGCGGCTCGGCCTTGATCGGCCGGGCCAGGGCACGGAGTCTCGTTTGCCGGGCGCCCGCTGCGTGGTTCGGCGGTCCGACGGCGCCCCGTGCGGGTTCGCACCGGGCCGCGCTTCTACGGCCGCCGTACCGTACTCTCTGCCCGCCGTGTCCCGCCGCAACGCGTCCGCACCGACCCTGCTCCTGCTCGCCGCCCTGCTCACACCGGGCTGCAAGCCAGCTACCACGGCAGACCCGAACGCGCACCACAGCCGTTCCGACCCGTTCCCGCGCCGCTACGCGACGCCGACCGGCGAGACCAGCAGCGTGCCCGCGCCACCGCAGCGGATCGTCTCCGCGACCTTGTTCACCGATGCAGTGCTGTTGGCGATCTGCCCGCGGGCGCGCATCGCGGCGCTGCACGAGGTGAGCACCAAGCCGATGTTCAGCCCGGTCGCCGAGGAATCGCGGCGCTTTCCGCACCACGTCACCGCCGACCCTGAATCGGTGCGGATCATGCGGCCGGATCTGGTGTTTCTCGCGAGCTTCAGCGACAAGCGTGCGGACGCGCTGGTGTCCGGCGACGGGTGCACCGTGGTGCGGCTACACGGGTTGTCGAGCCTCGCGGGCATTCGGCAGAGCATCCGCGACGTCGGTTACCTGATCGGCTGCGACGAGGCCGCCGAACGCGTGGTCGCGACCATGCAGGAACGGTTGGATCGGGTCGCGTTGCGTCGTGCGCGACGCCGCGCCTGGCGGTTGCTGAGCTGGGACAGCGGGTTCGTCGCCGGCAAGGGCACGGTGTTCGACGACGTTCTCGCGTGCGTCGGTGCGCGCAACGCCGCCGCCGAACGTGGCCTTTCCGGTGCGGTGCGGCTCGAGCAGGAGCAGCTGCTGGGGCTCGATCCCGATGCCTTGGTGGTCGGCGTCGCCCCGGGCGACGAGGCCGGGGCGCGGCAACGACTGCTGCAGCTGAGCGGCATGCGACACCTCCCGGCGGTGCAGCGCGGGCGGATCGCATTCGTCCCCAATCCCCTGCTGCTTTCGACCTCGCACCACGTGGCCGGGTTGGCCGAGAAGCTCGCCACGATCCTCGACGATTGGAAGAACCCGTGAGCCGCCGCGTGCCGGCGCGGGTGTTCCTCGCGATTGCGCTGCCGTTGTTGCTTTTGTTGGCCACGGTGTCGCTGGTGCAGGGTCCGGACCTCGGCGGGGTCGCGCCGATCCGCACCGCCGAGGTCGGCCAGGCGCTGGTCGCCGAGCTCGGCTGGGCGGCGCCGCTGCCGCAGAACCGGCAGGCGATCGTCACCTCGATTCGACTGCCGCGCATCCTCGTCGCGCTGCTCGCCGGAGCGGCGCTGGCGATCGCCGGAACGCTGATGCAAGCGGTATTCCGCAACCCGCTGGCCTCGCCGGAGATCCTGGGCACTGCGCAGGGCTCGGCGCTCGGCGCGACGGTGGCGATCGTGTTGGGGCTCAACAGCCACTGGGCGCCGATGCTGCCGATCTGCGCGATCGTCGGTGCGCTGGCGGTCACCGCGGTGGTGTACGGCATCGCCGGAGGGACGCGGGGATTCTCGGTCGGCAGCCTGTTGCTCGCGGGGATCGCGATGAACACGCTGGTCGGCGCGTTGATCTCGTTCGCGATCTCCAGCTTGACCTACGACGACTGGGGGCAGGGCAGCCGGATCCTGTTCTGGCTGATGGGGGACTTCGACAAGACCACCGCACAGGCGGTGGTCACCGTCGGGGTGGTGTTGGTGGTCGTGGCCGGTTGCCTGCTGCCGTTCCTGCGCGACATGGACGTGATGACGCTGGAAGGCGAGAGTGCCCGCGCGCTGGGCGTCCATGTGCCGCTGGTGCGGTCGGTGCTGTTGGCCGCGGCGTGCGTGCTCACCGCGGTCACGGTCGCGTTCACCGGCGGCATCGCGTTCGTCGGCCTGGTGGTCCCGCACATGGCGCGGTTGATCGTCGGACCGCGGCACCGCGCCGTGGTGCCGAGCGCGGCGGTGCTCGGGGGTGTGTTCCTGGTCGCCGCCGATTACCTGTGCCGGGTCGTGGTGCCGCAGTCCGGCCTGCGGGTCGGAGTGGTGATGAGCATGATCGGCGCGCCGTTCTTCTTCTACCTGCTGGTGCGGATGCGCCGGGATCGGCCGCTGTGAGCGAGCGGCTGGAAGCCACCGGCGTGTCGTTCGCGTACGGCGACCACCCGGTGCTCGAGCGGGTGGACCTGACGGTCGAGCCCGGACGTCTGGGGTTGCTCGCGGGGTGCAACGGGGCGGGCAAGTCCACCCTCATGGCTCTGCTTGCCGGGGTGCGGGCGCCCACGTCAGGCGAAGTCCGAGTCGGTGCCCGGCGGCTCGCGGACCTCGGCGCGGCGGCGCGGGCGCGGGCGATCGCGTGGATCCCGCAGGCTTCCGACACCTCGTTCGAGTTCACCGTCCTCGAAGTCGTGATGATGGGGCGGCACCCGCACATCCCCAGGCTCGGGGTGCCTTCGCCCGACGATCGGGCGGCCGTGGACCGGGCGATGCAGCGCACCGACACGACCCACCTCGCAGGGCGCTCGGTGCGGAGCCTGTCGGGCGGCGAGCTACGGCGGGTGCACTTGGCGCGCGCCCTCGCCACCGAGGCCCCGGTCCTGCTCGCCGACGAACCGACGGCCAGCCTGGACCTCGAACATGCCGTGGCGATCCTGGAACTGTTCGTCGCGCTTTGCCGGGAAGGCCGTGCGGTATTGGTGTCGTCGCACGACCTGAACCTGGTGGCACCGCGGTGCGATTCGGTCGCGCTGCTGCACCGGCGGAGGATCCACCGACAGGGTGCGCCGGCCGAGGTCCTCGACGGATCGACCGTGGCCGAGGTGTTCCGGGTCCGCAGCGACCCCCCGAGTGGCTACTTCCCGCGCGACTTCCGCGCGCCGTGAGTTGCCCGCCGCGTGCCGTGCGGCTACGACAAGCGGTGCCGATGCTGATCGCCTGCAAGAGCTGCCATCGCCAGTACGACGTCGGGGACTTCGCCGTCGGGACGAAGGTGCGCTGTCTGTGCTCGGAGCCACTGGTCGTGCCGCACGTGCAACCGCGGGAGCTACAGATGCAGCGCTGCGCCGCGTGCGGCGGAGAACTCGCGGCCGGAGCGACGCAGTGCGGCTACTGTGGAAGCGGGGTCCAGCTCTCCGAGCGCGGCTACGGCGGTACCTGTCCGGAGTGCTTCGCGCGGATGGTGAAGGACGCCCAGTACTGTTCCACGTGTGGCACCGGGATCGCCCCGGTCGGCACCGTGCAGGCTCTCCAAGGGCGGCCCTGTCCGCGGTGCGAAACCGAACTGGTGGTGCAGGAGTTCGCCACTGGTTCGCTGATCGAGTGCCCGTCGTGCGGTGGACTGTGGCTCGACGAAGCGGTGTTCCTGGACATCATCAAGCAGCGCGATCAGCACGCCGTGGCGCAGCTGGTCTCCGGGCGCAGCCCCGGCCCCGTGCCGGCGCCGGAACTGGAGCGCACCGTGCGGTACCTGAAGTGCCCGACCTGCGCGGAGCCGATGCACCGCAAGAACTTCGCCCAGGCCTCGGGCGTGGTGATCGACTGGTGCCGGGGGCACGGCTACTGGTTCGACTGCCACGAGTTGGAGCAGATCCTGCAGTTCGCTGCCGGCGGTGGGATGGACGCGGCCCGTCGCCGGGAGCTCGAGCGGCACCAGACGGAGGTGCGCCGGCTGGAGCGGCAGGCGCGGGCGGCGAAGGCGGAGAGCCACGGCCCCTTCGCGCCGATGGACGTGGAGACGACCGGGATCTGGGTCCTGGTCGATCTGGTCGGGAAGCTGTTCACCCGATGACCCCGGACGTCCGTGATCGGCCCCGGACATTCCCCCCCGGCGACATGGTTGGACCCCCGCCGTCCGGTAGCCAACCCCCCTCGCGGGACGTCGACATGCGCTGCGGAGTCGATTAGATTTCGCCCCCACCCCTCGATCCCATGAGCAAGAAACTCTTCGTAGGCGGCCTCAGCTGGGGAACGGGCGACGATCAGCTCAAAGCTGCGTTCGCCGAGTTCGCTCCGACCGAGGCCAAGGTCATCGTCGACAATGAGACCGGCCGGTCCCGTGGCTTCGGTTTCGTCACCTTCGCGGATGAAGATGGTGCGAAGCGTGCGATGGTACTCGACGGGACCCAGCTGGACGGTCGCACGATTCGAGTGAGCGAGGCGCAAGAGAAGCGTCCGCCGCGCGAGGGCGGACGCCCGGGTGGCGGTGGCGGACCCCGTTCATCGGCGCCGCGCTTCGGCGGCGGCGGTGGCGGAGGTGGAAACCGGGGCGGTGGCGGCTCCTCGCCGCCGCGCGATGCGCGGCGCGGTGGTGGTCGCGACCGCGACTGGGATCCGCCGCGTCCCGCCGACGACAAGTTCGCCCGCAAGCGCAACACGCGCGGTCGCCAGCGACCCTCGTTCGAGGGCGACGATTCGGACGGCGACAACTTCGAGTACGATTACTGACCGGACCGGCGACGGTACCGTATCCCGCGCGCCTAGCCCGGACCATTCATGAGCAGCGTCGCGAGATCGTGCAAGGTTGTTGCTGGCGAGGAGAACGGCAGGTTCTGCCCGGAGGCTGGGTGCCTCCCCGTCGAGGAGCAGGTTCTGACGTTCGACGAAGCCAGTAGCGAACTTGCGCGATCGCAGCAGCTCGGTCATGAATCGTCCGGGCTAGGAGTCTGCGCCACAGAATGACAACCCTTGAGATCCGCGCCTTCCAACACCCGTCACCACCCGAAAGCCTCGCCGAATCCACCAATTCGGCTGCGTTTTCGGCCGGCGACCTGCGCCGAAATCCACGCACCTCCTGAGTCGCCCTTCTGTGGCGCAGACTCCTAGGAGTCTGCGCCGCGGGATGACAATCCATGAGATCCGCGCCTTCCAGCACCCGTCACTCCCCGAAAGCCTCGCCGAATCCACCAACTCGGTTGCGTTCTCGGGCGTCGACCTCTGCCGAAATCCACGCACCTCCTGAATCGCCTTTCCGTGGCGCAGACTCCTAGTGCGCCATCGGTCCACGCGCGACGCGGTGGCCTGTGCGTCGCTTCGCCATTGGTAGCGGTAGCCTGGCTGCACGCGGCCGAACCCATCCCGGGTGTACGCGCTCGAACTGCGCCGCCACCCGACCGGAACTTCCCCAACCCATAGAAACCCCCAAGGAGAACCTCCATGGCAGTCCTCGTCGGCAAGCAGGCGCCTGATTTCAAGGCGCAGTTCGTGATGCCGGACAACACTTTCGCGGAGAAGAGCCTCGCCGATTTCCGCGGCAAGTACGTCGTCCTCTACTTCTACCCGCTGGACTTCACCTTCGTGTGCCCGTCCGAGATCATCGCCTTCGACAACCACCTGGCGGAGTTCAAGGAGCGGAACTGCGAAGTGATCGGGGTCTCGGTCGACTCGCACTTCACCCACGCCGCTTGGCGCAACACCGCGGTCGAGCAGGGCGGGATCGGGAAGATCGGCTACCCGCTGGTGGCGGACCTGACCAAGTCCATCGCCCGTGACTACGACGTGCTGACCGGTGACGGCGCGGTCGCCTACCGCGGGCTGTTCCTGATCGACAAGACGGGACTGGTTCGCCACCAGATCGTCAACGACCTGCCGCTGGGCCGCAACGTTGCCGAAGCGCTGCGCATGGTCGACGCGCTGCAGTTCCACGAGCAGAACGGAGAGGTCTGCCCGGCGAACTGGAACAAGGGCAAGGCCGGCATGAAGGCCGACGCCAAGGGCGTCGCCGCCTACCTGGCCGAGAACGCCAAGAAGCTGTAGCCGACACCGACCGGGCATTGCCGCACGGCGATGCCCGGTCAACCGCGCGACGCGTCCGACACTCCGCGCGCGATCGGCTCGGCGCGCACCCGCGCGTACGAGGTCTCCAGCGACAGGATGCAATACACGTCCCGGCGTGCGCTGATCTCGAACACCAGCGCGTTGTCGAGCTGATCGGCGACCACCAGCTTGGTCCCGTCGTCGTAGGCGATCGACGGGCTGAACGAGTAGCTGCCCTCCGCTAGGCGGGGGATCCGCACGTGGATGCTCACCAGCGCTTCTTCGCCTTGGCCGAGCGCGCCCAGGTCGGCGCCTTCGATCCGCGAGTTGCTGCTGGCCAGATCCTCGCCCTTGCTGTTGCGCAGGATGTAGCCGGCGAGCCAAGGCGTGCCCGCCGGCCGCCCGCGGTCGACGATCCGCAGCCGCAGTGAAACGTCCCGGTCGTGGTCGGTGCTCGACAGCACCGCGCCGTTCTCGTCGAGCAGGCTGGCGCCGAGTAGCTCCATGCTGCCGTCACCCGAGCGCTGGTCGAAGCGTAGCGGCGTTTCGGACTCGCCCGTCGTCGAGGGCTCGGGCTGCGTCGGCGCTTGGACTTCTTGCTGGAACAAGGCCTTCAAGTACGACTCGACCACCGTCTGTGGCGATCCGGCCTGACGCAGGGTGCCGTGCTCCAACCACACGACGTGGTCGCACAGCCGCTTCATCGATACCGCGTCGTGGGACACGAACAGGATCGTGGTGCCACGTTCCTGCAGCTCGTGGAAGCGGTGCATGCAGCGGTGGCGGAAGTACGCGTCGCCGACCGCCAGCGCCTCGTCGACGATGAAGATGTCCGGTTCCAGGTTGGCCAGGACCGAAAACGCCAGGCGCACGAACATGCCGGACGAGTAGGTCTTGACCGGTTGGTCGAGGAAGTCACCGATGTCGGCGAAGCGCTGGATCGCCTCGAACCTGGCCTCCATTTCGGAGCGTGGCACCCCGAGCACCGCGCCGTTGAGGAACACGTTCTCGCGGCCGGTCAGCTCTGCGTTGAAGCCGCTGCCGAGCTCCAGCAACGAAGTGATGCGCCCGCGGCACTCGAGTTCGCCCTCGGTCGGCTGCAGGGTGCCGGCGAGCATCTGCAGCAAGGTGGTCTTGCCCGCGCCGTTGGCGCCGACGATCCCGCAGGTCTGGCCGCGGTACAGCTCCAAGTCGATGCCGCGGTTGGCCCAGAACTCGCGGTAGTAGGTGCGGCGCCGGCCGAACAGGAACTGCTTCAGGCGGTCGGTCGGGTGGGCGTAGATGTGGTAGCACTTGCCCAGGTTGACGGCGCGGATCGCCAGCTCGTCGCGGCTCATCTCACAGCACGTCGGCGAAGCCGTGTCGGGTCTTCATGAACCAGGCGTATCCGCAGATGAACACCAGCAGCGACAGCAGCGTGACGGTGGCGAACGGCAGCCAATCCGGCGGCAGCCGGTAGATCAGCACCCTGCGGAAGCTCTCGATGATGGTGGTCAGCGGGTTGAGGCGCGTCCACATGTGGTGTTCGGGTGCGATCGCCAGTGCACCGTTCAGCGTCCAGAAGATCGGTGAGATGAAGAACAGCGGCAACATGACGGCGCGCACCGCCTGTTGGACGTCCCGGACGAACACCCCGAGCGAGGCGAGGAACCACGACAGGCCGAGGGTGAACAGCACCAGCGGGAGCAGGCAGATCGGCAGCAGCAGCATCGCCGGCGACAGGCCGTCGGTCAGCAGCAGCACGCCCCCCAGCAGAATCAGCAACCCGACCCCGAGGTTGAGCAGTGCGGCGCTCAGCGTGCTGACCGGCAGGACCTCCAGCGGGAACACGATGCGCTTCACGTAGCTCGGGTTGCCGAGCACGAGCATCGGCGCGCGGGTTACGACGTCGGAGAACAGCGTGTAGACGACGATGCCGCAGAACATGCCGAGCACGAACTTCACGTGGTCGTCGTCGGAGCCCCTGGCAGGTGGCCACAGGCCGAGGAACACGGTCGCGTACACCGCCAGCAACACGAGCGGCTGGATCGCCATCCAAGAGACGCCGAGCAGCGACCCGCGGTAGGTCAGATCGATCTCCGAGCGACTGAGCTGGACGATGACCTCGCGGCGGCGCCACAGCTCCGCCGCGGTGCGCAGCGGGTTCAAGCACACTCGCCAAGCCGTCATGCGGGTGGTGGAGGGGCAGGCCAGCGCGGCTCGGCTCACCGCGTATCGCCCCTCGTCGGTGGGGCCTCGGTCGGGTGCGTCATGCGGCCCAAAGCGCGCAAGCCGGCGGTGATGCGCCACGAAAGCGATGCACGCAAGCTCTCGATCTCGCGGTACGCCTCGTCGAGATCGGCGCGCTGCCGTTCGAGTCGCGCCTGGAGATCGAGGTTGTGCTCGTTCACGGTGAGCACTTGGTTGTTGAGTTGCGCGTTGGTCACGATCGACTGATTCAGTGTGTCGCGCAGAGCGTCCGCGTGGTGGCTGATCGCCGCGAGGAACTGCGCCCAGAATGCGGACCACGCCCCGGCAGCCGCGGCACGTGCCTCCTCGGTGTCGGCGAGCAGTTCCGGTCGGCGCGGCGCGCAGCCGCGCCGGGCCACCAGGATCCGCCGGTACACCGGCTCGAAGTGGTCGAAGCGATGCAGGAGGGCGTTGAACTCGGCGCTGATCCCCTCCAGCAGACCGAGGTGTTCCGAGCGATCCAAGTAGCAGATCACTGCCGGCAGAAGCGCTTCGAGCCAGGGTGCGTGTCCGTTGCCGACGGTGATGGTGTGCAGCCCGGCAGCCTCGAGTCGCCCCCGCACGCGCTCGATGCTCGGCAGGCCGAACGTGATGTGTTCTTCGAGCCACGGGTAGTCCGCACCCGTCTTGGCGCGGTAGATCTCGTTCACCCGTGCGTCGACCGCGACCGCGGCAGAGTCCTCGGCGAACGGACCGGCCAACACGATTCCGTCGCTCGCTACCTCGAGCATCGCGTCGACAAACGCGTCGCGCTGTGGCTCGGGCACGTGTTCCAACGTGTCGACTGCCAAGGCCCAGTTCCAGCGCCGCTCGCCACCGCGGATCCGATCGATCGTGCCGGCGAGAACGTCGTCCCCCTGGTCGGCCCCGAGCAGCGGATCGAGGTAGGTCACCGTGCGGCCGGGGAGGAAGCGCCCGAGCAGACGGAGCGGGCCACAGCCGACATCGATCACCCGCGCATCGGCCGCGAGCGACCCCTCGAGTGCCGCGGCGCAGCCGGCGTAGCGGCTGAACTGGTCGAACAGGATCATGTTGCGGATCACTGTGGGTGATCCGCGGGGGAGTATAGGCCCACCCCGTAGGGCTGCCAAACGCGCGCGAGCACGGACTCGGGCAGGCCGGTCGCTGGCACGGATGGAGGGGTGCGCGGATGGGTCCGCCAGGGACGGGACCCGCTCCCGGGGGCGCATCCGGCATCCGGCGTGCAGCAGGTGGGCGCCGCGCGCGCGGCGACCCCGGGGAATCACCTCACGGCGCTGCGCGCGAGTCGTCCGAGCTACGATCCACGGCCATGAGCGCTCCGTCCGGTGCCTATCCCCTGACCCCCGAGCAGATCGAGGCCTTCCGTCGCGACGGCTACGTGCACTTGCGGGGGGTGCTGTCCGCGGCGGAGCTGCAGACGATCGAGCCGGACTACCAGCGGTTGATCCGGGGTGAGATCGAAGTGCCGGGGAAGGACTACTGCGACATGTCCGGCGACTACGGCCGCGATCCGGAGGACTACTCGATCATCAACGTGATGCTGCCGCGTCGCTACTGCCCGGCGCTGCAGGGCAGCGTGCTGGAACAGCGCGCCGCGTCGATCGCCGCGCAGCTGTGCGGGCCGGACATGGTTCTCGACTACGACCAGCTGCTCGCCAAGCGGCCGCACAAGCCGGACGCGGTGTTCGCTTGGCACCAGGACATGGCCTACTGGCCCGACACGCCGGACACCCGCACCGCGACCATCTGGCTGGCGCTCGACGACGCGACCGAGGCGAACGGCTGCATGCGGTTCGTGCCGGGATCGCACCGTGAGGCTTCGCTGCGCCCGCACCACCCGCTGCACGGCGACCGAAGCGTATCGCACACGCTGGTCACCGAAGTCGACGAGAAGGTCGATCGGGTGCGCCTTGCCGAGATCGCGCGCGGTGACGCCACGGTGCACTCCGAGCGGGTGCTGCACGGTAGCGGCGGCAACACCAGCGACCGCTGGCGGCGCGCCTACGTGATCGCGTTCCGCAGCGCGGCGACGGTGGCGGAAGAGCGCCGGCGCGGGTTCACGCATTCGCACAACGACTCCGGTCTGACCTGAGCCGGCCAGGCGATCGGCGACACCGGCGGCCCCCGGCGAGTCAGGCGCGCGGGCGCAGTCGGCCGGGCAGCCAGATGAACACGGTGCCGACCAGGATGCTGGCAATGCTGGCGGCGACGCTCGTCAGGAACCCCTGAGCGACGCCCCAACCGATCTTGGCCAGCGTCGTGTCGGCCACCGGTGCCGCGCGCACGTTGGGTTCGAAGCGGCCGTGTTCCCAGCCGAGGAACTGCCCGGTGGTGTAGGCCACGGTGTTCCATACCCCCCACACCGTGAACGCGAGGCAGATCATGGTGCCGGCCATCGCGGGCCAGCGAATCGGCCCCCAGGCGTCGGTGATGCCGACGACCACATAGGCGGCGGCCATCACGTAGTAGACGCCGAACCACATCGAGTGCTGTGGCGCGACGAACTCGAGTGCGTAGCGGACCGCGCCTACCGCCAGGCCGAGGGCGGCCAGCGGGAGCATCCGTCGGCCGAGTGAAGGAGTTTGGTTGTTGCTCATGAGGGTCGCGGTTCGGGCCGCCCAGGGGGCGCCGACCCGTGCTTTCAGGAAGCCCGTGGAATCCCTCGAACCGGCGTGTCGTCCGGTTCTGCAGGCTATTTGGCGCCGACCGGGTGCTTGGAAGTCGGCTTCTGGAAGATGTGCACCGCCATTCCGTGCACGGCTTCGGCGGCTTCCATCACCGCCTCGGGCAGCGTCGGGTGGGCATGGATGGTCGCCGCAATGTCCGCAGTGGTCAGTCCGGCCTCGATCGCCAGCGTGGCCTCGGCGATCAGCTCGGTGACCTCGGGGCCGATCATGTGCACGCCCAGCACCTTGTCGGTGGCGCGATCGGACACCACCTTGCACCAGCCCTCGGTCTCGTTGAGCGACATCGCCCGGCCGGAGGCGGCGAACGGGAACTTGCCTTCGACCGGGTCGAAGCCCGCAGCCTTGGCTTCTTCGGCCGACAGACCGACGCTGGCGATCTCCGGGTCGGTGAAGATCACCGCCGGAATCGCCGCGGGGTCGAACGCCGCACCCTTGTCGCCGGCGATCGCCGCGGCGGCGACCAAGCCCTCGTGGCTGCCCTTGTGTGCCAGCATGGGCTGTCCGGCGCAGTCGCCGATCGCCCAGATGCCGGGGACGCTGCTGCGGCGCTGCGCGTCGACGCGGATGAAACCCTTCTCGATCGTGACACCCAGCGCCTCGAGGCCGAGCCCGGCGCCGTTCGGCCGGCGGCCGACCGTGCTGAGGATCACGTCGCACTCGAAGGTCGTGTCCTTGCCGCCGATTTCCACCGTGACTTCGAGCCCGCCCTTGACCTGCTTGAAGGACTTGGCGCGCGCCTCGAGGTGCACCGGGATCTTGCGCTTCTTCAGCGACCGACCCATCTCGTTCGACAGCTCGGCTTCCATCCCGGGCAGCACGCGGTCCATGAACTCGACCACCCGGATCTCGGTGCCGAGGTTGTGGTAGACGAGTCCGAGCTCCAGACCGATATAGCCGCCGCCGATGATCAGCATCCGTTTGGGCACCGCGGGCGGAGCCAACGCCTCGGTCGACGACCACACATGCTTGCCGTCGAACGCGAACCCGGGGATCTCGATCGGAGTCGAGCCGGTCGCCACCACGATGTGCTTGCTGTCGAGCGTGGTCTTCTTGCCGTCCTTGCCGGCGACCACGACCTTGCCGGGGGCAGTGACCTTCGCCTCGCCCATGACGGTGTCGACCTTGTGGTTCTTCAGCAGGCCGCCGACTCCGCCGGTCAGCTTGCCGACGATCCCCTCCTTCCAGGCGACCAGCTTGCCGACGTCCAGGTCGACCTGCTTGGCGGTGATGCCCATCACCTCGGCGTGGCGGATCTTCTTCAGCAGTGAGCCGGCGGCGATCAACGCCTTGCTGGGAATGCAGCCGACGTTGAGGCACACGCCGCCGAGGCGGTCCCGCTCGACCACCACGGTCTTCAGGCCGAGCTGAGCGCAGCGGATCGCACAGACGTAGCCGGCGGGGCCAGCTCCGAGGATGGTGACGTCGTAGGTCATGGGGTCACAGGGGGAAGTGTCCGTCGGCTTCGGTGGCGCCGGCGCCGGCGATGGTGTCGTCGTAGTGACGCTTCAAGTTTGCGGGCACGTCGGCGAACACATCGGTGATCAGCGACTCCGCCGCCGGCGGACCGGCGGACTCAGCCAGGGCGATGGCGGCGTTGACGCGGTCGGCGATGTCCTGCTTGAACGCCTCTTCGCGCGGCTCGTCCCACAGGTCGCGACCTTCCAGGTAGCGGCGGAAGCGGTCGATCGGGTCGCGCTTCTCCCACGCCGCGACCTCGGCCTCGTCGCGGTAGCGGGTCGGGTCGTCGGACGACGAGTGACCGAGTCGCCGGTAGGTGACCGCCTCGATGAAGGTCGGGCCACCGCCGCGGCGCGCTCGATCGACCGCCTCCTTGGTGGCGACGTAGACCGCCAACACGTCGTTGCCGTCCACCCGTACGCCGGGCATTCCGTACGCCTCGGCCTTGATCGCGATGGTCTCCGAGACCATCTGCGCACTCACCGGCACCGAGATCGCCCAGTGGTTGTTCTGGCACAGCATCACGCACGGCACCTGGAACACGGCGGCGAAGTTCATCCCGGCGTGGAAGTCGTTGGCGCTGGTTGCACCGTCGCCCATGTAGCCGAGCACCACCACGTCGTCGCCGCGGATCTTGGCCGCCATCGCCGCGCCGGTGGCGTGACTGATCTGCGTGCCGATCACCGACGACATGCCGTAGTAGTTGCCCTCCCGATAGGTGTAGTGGCAGGGCATCTGCCGACCCTTGCACCGGTCGAGCTCGTTGCCGATCAACTGCGCGATCGCGACCTCCAGCGGCAGCCCGCGCATCAGCGCTGCCGCACCTTCGCGCAGCGCCGGGAAGATCCAGTCGCGTGCTTCGGTCGCGGCGATCGAGCCGATGGTCGAGGCCTCCTGACCGAGGATCGGCCCGTAGAAGCCGATGCGACCCTGCCGCTGCAGCATCAGCATGCGGCGATCGAACTCCCGCACCTGCACCATCTGCTCGTACAGGAACAGCAGAGTCTCGGCGGGCAGCTTCGGGTCGCGTTCGGCGTCGACCGTCCCGTCGGCGCGCAGCACGCTGAGCAGCGCCGGGCTGCCCCGGTCGCCCTCGGGGGCCGCGGCGGGGCGCTGGGCGGCCGGCGGGGTGCGGGTCGCCTTCTTCTTGGTGGTCTTGTTCGGCTTGGGCATCAGAGCGAGCCGAGCAGCAGCTTCTGCGGCTGTTCGAGCAGGTCCTTGACCACGTTCATCCAGCGCGCGCCGGTGGCGCCGTCGACGATGCGGTGGTCGATGCTCACCGACAGGTACATCACGTCGCCGACCACGATCTGTCCGGCAGCGTTGACCACCGGAGTCTTCTTGATCTTGTGCACGCCCATGATCGACACCTCGGGGAAGTTGATCACCGGAGTGGCGAACAGCCCACCGATGTTGCCGGCGTTGGTCAGGGTGAACGTGCCTCCCTGCAGATCGTCGACCATCAACTTGCCCTCGCGCGACTTGCGCGCCAGCTCCTGGATGTCGAAGGCGAGCTGCGGGATCGACTTCCGGTCGACGTCGCGCACCACCGGTACGATCAGCCCGTTGTCGGTGTCGGTGGCGATCCCGAAGTTGTAGTAGTGCTTCACTACCAGCTCGTTGCTCACCTCGTCCAACGACGCGTTCATGGTCGGGAACTGCTTCATCGCCGCGACCGCCGCCTTCATGATGAACGGCAGGTAGGTGATGTTGACCCCCTGGTCGGCGAACAGCGCCTTGGCCTGCTTGCGCAGCGCCACCAGCTCGGTCACGTCGATGTCGTCGACGTAGGTGAAGTGCGTCGCGGTGTACTTCGACCGCGTCATCGCCTCGGCGATCTTGCGGCGCAGGCCGACGAACGGCGTGCGGGTCTCGTTCCCGAGGCTGGCGATCGCCTGCGGGGTGAATGCCCGCCCCGCCGCCGCCGACTTCGCCGCCGCCGCCGGTGCAGCGGACGGGCTGCCGGTGCCGAAGCGCTTGAGGTCGTCGTTGGTCACCCGCCCGCTCGGGCCGGTTCCGGGGACCGCGTGCAGGTCGATACCGAGCTCGCGTGCGCGGCGACGGGTGGCCGGGGCGGCGAGCACCTTGCCCGGGGAAGCCTGCACGAACGCCGCGGGTGCGCGGCTCGCGTTGCCGTTGCCGTGCGCCGGCGGTGCGGCGGGCACGGACGCCGCGGGGGCCTTGGCTTGCGGCGCCGGGGGAGGTGCGGACGCGGCAGCCGCCGGCTGCTTGGCTTCCGGCTTGCTCGCCGCAGCGGGTGCGGCGCCGCCGCCGGACGTGTCGATCACCGCGATCACCGACTCGACCGGCACGATGTCGCCGGCCTTGGCGCGCAGTTCCTGGATCACGCCGTCGTACGGCACCGTGATGGTCACCGTCGCCTTGTCGGTCATCACCTCGACGAACGGGTCCTCTTCCTTGACCGTTTGGCCGACTTCGACCATCCAGTTGACGATCTCGCCCTCGGCGATGCCCTCGCCGATGTCAGGGAGCTTGAATTCCTTGGTTGCCATGAGTTCCGTCCTGCTGCCTACCAGGTGAAGGTTCGCTGCACCCCCTCGAGGATGCGCCGCACGTCCGGCATGTAGAGGTTTTCCAGCGCGTAGGGGAACGGCGTGTCGAACCCGGCGACGCGCACCACCGGACCCTCGAGGTACTCGATCACTTGCTCGGCGATCAGTGCCGCGATCTCGGCACCGTAGCCGCAGGTCTTGGGTGCCTCGTAGACCACCACGCACCGGCCGGTCTTCTTCACCGACGACAAGATGATGTCCTCGTCGAGCGGCACCAAGGTGCGCGGGTCGACGATCTCGAGGTTGCGGCCCTGCTTCGCCGCTTGTTCGGCAGCCTGCTCGCAGATGTGCACCATCGCGCCGTAGGCGACCACCGTGCAGTCGGTGCCCTCGCGCACCACGCGGCCCTTCGACAGGGGAACCACGTGCTCACCCTCCGGCACCTCGCCCTTGACCGTGCGGTAGATTCGCTTGGGCTCGAGGAACATCACCGGATCCTCGTCGCGGATCGACGCGATCAGCAGCCCCTTGGCGTCGGCGGGGGTCGACGGGATCACCACCTTGAGCCCCGGCGTGTGGCAGAAGTACGCCTCGCTCGACTGACTGTGGTAGTGGCCGCCGCGGATCCCACCGCCGTACGGCGAGCGGATCACCATGGGGCAGGTGTACTCGCCACCGCTGCGGTAGCGCATCTTGGCGGCCTCCGACACGATCTGGTCGAACGCCGGGTAGATGAAGTCGAGGAACTGGATCTCGGCGACCGGGCGCATCCCGTACACCGCCATCCCGATGCCGGTGCCGATGATCCCGCACTCCGACAGCGGCGTGTCGAAGCAGCGGTCGGTACCGAACTCGTCCTGCAGCCCGACGGTTGCGCCGAACACGCCGCCCTTCTTGCCGACGTCTTCACCGAACACCACGACTCGGTCGTCGTTGCGCATCTCGGTGGCCATCGCGTCGTTGACGGCGCCGAGCAGGGTCATGTTTGCCATGTTCTTCTCGCTGGTTGTGTGTATGGAGTGGCTGGCGAGGCTCGCGGAGCCGGGGCTCGATGCCCCGGTGCGGGGTGGCGCTCGGTTCAGCCGATTCGGTTCAGAGCGGGAACTCGCCGATTTCCTCGTCCGCCGCGCCGCCGAGCGACTGCAGCTGTGTGCGCTGGGCGAGCAGCTGTGCGGAGGGCTTCAGGTAGACGTCGTCGAACATCGACCCGAGTTCCGGCTTGCCGGCGGCCTCGGCGCGCTTGATCGCCGCGTTGAGCTGGTCCTTGAACTCCTGCTCGAGCTCCGCCTGCCATTCGGCGGTCCACAGCTTGCGGCGCGCCAGGTACTCCTGGAAGCGCACGATCGGGTCGCGCTGCTTCCAGCGCTCGTACTCCTCCTCGTCGCGGTAGCGCGAGGCGTCGTCGGACGACGAGTGCGAACCCATCCGGTAGGTCACGGTCTCCACCATGGTCGGGCCCTCGCCCTTGCGCGCCCGATCGACGGCTTCCTGGCAGACGCGGTACACCGCCAGCACGTCATTGCCGTCCACGCGGATGCCGGGCATCCCGTAGGCGACCGCCTTCTGCGCCATCGTCTCGCTACCGGTCTGCCGGCTGGCCGGCACCGAGATCGCCCATTGGTTGTTCTCACAGATGAAAACCACCGGGGCCTTGTAGACCGCAGCGAAGTTGAGCCCGGCGTGGAAGTCGTTCGAGCTGGTGCCGCCGTCGCCGAAGTAGGTCATGAAGACCGTGTCTTCCTTGCGGATCTTGGCAGCCATCGCCGCGCCGGCGGCCTGCGAGATCTGCGTGCCGATCGGCGAGCTGATCGACACGAAGTTGATGCTGCGCAGGCTGTAGTGCACCGGCATCTGCCGGCCCTTCGACGGATCGCCCTGGTGGCCGAACCACTCGCACACGATCTGGTCGAGTTCGGCGCCGCGCAGCAGCGGGATGCCGGGCTGCCGGTACGCGGGGAAGAACCAGTCGGAGTCGAGCATCGGCGCGGCGCTACCCACGTGGCTCGCCTCCTGACCGAGCGCCTGCAGGTAGAAGCCGATCCGGCCCTGTCGCTGCAACGTGAGTCCGCGCTCGTCGAGGATGCGCGCCTTCACCATGGTGGCGAACAGCAGCCGCAGGCGGTCGTCGGACAGGTTCGGGTCCTTGCCCTTTTGGACCTTGCCGTCCTTCTCCAGGATCGTGAGGACTTCGCTTGTCATGGTGCTCGTGTCAGGGGGTTTCCGCGGCGGGCAGTTCCTGCCGGCGCAGCATGCCTTCGATGTAGAACTCGGCCGCCTTGTACGACGAGCGCACCAGCGGACCGGAGGCCACGTAGAGGAAGCCCTTGCGCCGGGCCCGCTGCTCGTAGGCGGCGAACCGCGCCGGGGTGAGGTGCTCGCGCACCGGCAGGTGCAGGGTGGTCGGGCGCAGGTATTGGCCGAGCGTCAGCACGTCGACTCCGTGCTGCCGCAAATCGTCCATCGCCGTTTCGACTTCGCGCTCGCTCTCGCCGAGGCCGAGCATCAGCGAGGACTTGGTGACCACCGGCCGGCCGGCGACGGTGGCGAGGCGTTTGGCCTCGGCCAACACCTGCAGGCTCTGCGCGTAGCTACAGCGCCGGTCGCGGACCCGCGGGGTGAGCCGCTCGACGGTCTCGAGGTTGTGGGCGAACACGTCCGGGCCGCCCGCGAGCACCGTGGCGAGGTGCGCCGACTCACCGTGAAAGTCACCGGTCAACGCCTCGACCAGCATGTTCGGTCGCTGCTGCTTGATGGCGCGGACGGTCGCGGCCACGTGCGCCGCTCCGCCGTCTTCGAGGTCGTCGCGGTCGACCATGGTCAACACGACGTAGCTGAGCCCCATCGCACCGGCCGCTTCGGCGACCTTGCGCGGCTCGTCCGCGTCGACCGGCTGGCCCTGGGAGCGGGTCTTCACCGAGCAGAAGCGGCAGCCGCGCGTGCAGGTGTCGCCGAGCACCATGAAGGTCGCCGTGCCGCCGGCCCAGCACTCCCCGAGGTTGGGGCAGCGCGCCTCCTCGCACACGGTGTGCAGCCCCCGTCCACGGAGAATGCCGCGCAGCCGCTGGACCTCCGCGCCCTGGGGCACGGGGACCTTCAGCCATGCCGGCTTCGGGGTCGGGGTGATCCGGTCGTGGGTGGCCATCAGGGTGGGGCGCCACTCGGGCGGGCACAGCAGGATAGGCACCGCCAGGCGCTGGATAAAGCGCGAACACCGTGAGATACTCAAGGGAATCCCATCATGACATTCTCAGGGGTATCTCAATAGGTGGCGCGCCCCAAGGACGAGGACCTGCGGGGTAGGGTGCTGGCGGTGGCGTCTGTCGAGTTCGCCGCGCGCGGGTTCGCGGCCACCACCGTGGCCGCGGTCGGCGCCGCCGCGGGGGTGACCAAGGGCGGGGTCTACTTCCACTTCCGCGGCAAGGAAGAGCTGTTCTTCGCGGTGGTGGAGCACTGGCGCGAGGCGCACCGCCGTCTGCTGCAACCGGTGGCCGGCGCGTCCCTGCGCGGGTTCCTGGTCGAGTACCTCCGCTTCCACTTCCGCCATCCCGAGGCCGCCGGCGTGCTCCGCGTGCTCGCCTCGGAGTTCCGCGGCCACTTCACCGCCCAGGTCCGTGAGGACCAGGGTGCCACCGCGCGGGCCGTTCGCTTGCGAATCCGCGAGCTGCTGTCGCAGGGTGCGCTCGAACGCAGCCTGTTCGCTACCGACCCGGCACTGGCGGCGTTCGTGTTGGGCGCCGCGGTGGAAGGCGTGGTCAGTCTTGCCGACACCGCGCCGCGCGACGTCGAGCCGTTCCGCCACCCCGAGAGCATCGTGGACTTTCTGTTGGCCCCCTACGAGACTGCGCCCCCCGTCCCGAGTCTGGACCAACGGCGGCCCGATCCGCCGCAGGGGGTAGACTTCCTTCCACCATTGTGACGGAGTCGCCGCGCGCCTCCTCGATCCCGACCACCCCGTGAGCACCGAGCAACCCGCCACCGAGTCGGCCGCGCCCGCGGTGCCGGCCCAGTCCCGCAGTTCCACCCGCCCCGAGGACGACACGCGCCCCAGGAGCGGCTTGCCGGCCAATCCGATGTTGTCGGTGGTGATGCCGGCCTACAACGAGATCAAGACCCTCGAGACGGTCGTCAAACGGGTCCTCGCGGTCGGCATGCCGGTGGAGATCATCATGGTCGATGACGGCTCCACCGACGGCACGCGGGACCTGATGGACCGCTTGGTCGAGAAGTACGGTGTCAAGGCGATCAAGCACGAGGTCAACCAGGGCAAGGGCGCGGCACTCAAGACCGGCTTCGCGCACGCCACCGGTGATCTGGTGATCATCCAGGACGCCGATCTGGAGTACGACCCGGAGGACTACCACAGCTTGCTGCGGCCGTTCCTCGAGCAGAACGCCGACGTGGTGTACGGCTCGCGCTACCTGGTGGGGCGCTACATCCGCGTGCACCCGTACTACCACTACATGGGCAACCGCTTCCTGACGATGTTCAGCAACATCTTCACGGGGCTCAAGCTCACCGACATGGAGACCTGCTACAAGGTGTTCCGCCGCGAGGTGGCGCAGGGTCTCAAGATCACCTCCAAGCGGTTCACCGTCGAGCCGGAGATCACCGCGCGCATCGCGCGCAAGCGGCTGAAGATCTTCGAGGTGCCGATCAGCTACCTGGGTCGCGACTACGCGGAAGGTAAGAAGATCGGCTGGAAGGACGGGATCGCCGCGCTCTACTCGATCATCAAGTTCCGCTTCTGGGGCTGACCCGCGCCGAGCTCACCGCTCGCGCAGGTTGAGCAGCAGGTCGAGCCGCGCGCTACCGCGCAGCTCCAGTGAGGTCGCGAACGCCCCGCCGATGGTCTGCGCACGAGGTGTCGCGCGCACCCGTCCACCGTCCTTGGTCAGCGACCCGAACATGGCCGAAACGCGCCCTTTGGTGCTGCACGACAGCATCAGGGTCATTCCGCCGATCAGCCGCAGCGGACGCAGGAACGGCCGGCGCGACAGTTCGGTCGCCTCGGCGGAGCGCTTGGTGCCGACCAGCCGCTGCAGCAGTTCGGCGATCGCGGAGGTGTCCGCGGGTTTCGCCCCTGGCTCGAACACCAACACGTGCAGCCGGCGCGTCGCACCGAGCGGCACGCTCGGCGTGGCCAGCCACGGCAGGTACTCCATCCCCTTCGCCAGGCAGAACGGGTTGCCCGGTGCCACCTGTTGTCCCTGCCACTTGTGGACCAGCGGCTTGCCGTCCGGATCGATCGCCAGGAACTGCAGCCGGTGCGGCTTCCCGTCCTGCACATCGACCCTCGCCAGCTCCAACACCAGCTCACGCGCTGCCGGTTGCCGCGCGACGAGCTCGACCTCGAATGCCTGGGTGTTGAAGTTGTGCTGGCCGTGGCAGCCGAGGAACGCGCCGGCGCCGTGCCACGTCGTGTCGCCGCGGTACGCGAGGTGTGCCCGGTAGCGCAGCCGCCACAAGTGCGCTTGCCGCCCTTCGAGTCGCAACCGGAAGCCCGCGAGGTAGCGGGCGGCCGCCGCGCGTTCCGGCGTTCCGCACCACTCACCGTGCCGCAGCGGAGTCTCGTCGAGGTCGCCCCAGCACGCGCTGCCGCGCAGCTGAAGCCCTTCGGGCAGGTCGCCGGTGAACCGCAGCCGGAGGATGTCCCGACCCAATCCGCGGGTGCCCACCCGCTGGCCGAGCGCAGCCTCGGTGGTCGATTCTTCCGCGTTGGTCGGGTTGCGCGAAACGGCCTCGAGGCGGAACGGCGCCGGCTTCTGGGCGACGAGCGGTGCGGCGAGGAGCAGTGCCGGCCCGAGGAGGAGGTGGCGCGTCGGCATGCGCCTGCCGACGAGCGAGCCGGTGGTTTCTTCCCGTGGATGTGGGGGATCCACGGCGTCGTGGTTCGGCGAGCGACGCGAGGGTCCCCTGCGCGCTCCGCTGGGCGCGGTGGGTAGCTGCGCTCAGGGCGATCTGCTCGAGTTCGCGGTCATCGTGCGGCGATCGACGTTGAGGCCCCGCAGGAGGTGTGCCTGCAGGTCGCGCCGCTCCTTGTCCCGCTCGGGGCTCCGCGGCAGGCCTGCTAGCTTGCGCATCCGCGCGAACGCAGAGTCTTCGCGCTCGACCAACCGTACACGCTCCTCGTAGGGCTTGCTGTTGAATTCGTGGGCGAGTTCGTCGCTGTGCTGCTGAGTCAGTTGCCGGTGTTCCTCGACGAGATAGCGCAGCTGCGGGTGATCGGCCAAACGCATCGGGATGAATGTGTTGACGACCCTACCGTCCGCGAGCGTCGCACCACCCAATGTGTTGGAATAGAAGAAATCGGACGCAGGGAAGAGCGCCTTGGGCCAGGTCCCGATGTAAGTCAAGTACTCGCCCTTGGCGAGCAAGTCTTGCGCCACCATCGCTCGCTCCTGGCTCATTTGACTCTCGATGATCTTGATGTAGTGGGCGACGGCATCCGGGCCGATCCTCGGCGCGGCGGCGAGCTTGGTGAGCGCCTCCTCGCCTTCCCGTCCGCAGGTTAGCCCGATCTCACGATAGTGGTCCATGAGTCTGGCAATGCTGTCCGGGGTGACGGGGCCAAGGGTTGTGATTCGGGTCTTTGTCGCGACCTTCTCCTCTGTTCCGGCGCGGATGATTTTTCGGAGTTCGATCGTGGCACCCGACATGGCGGGGTCCAGCCACTTGCGAGTGCGCTCGTGTGCGACGATGGAATCCGGCTTGTTGTCGGGCTTGGCTCCGGAGTAACACCAATGCCGTTAGCCTCCCAGTCTGCACCTGATCGGCGCTGTGAGAATCTCGCGCGAGAGCGTCCCCCGAGCGCGGTTCCTCGAGCGTCGCGCGAGTCGTGGCGAACAACGCGACCTGACGGTCTGTCGAGTACTGCCAAACAAGGTCAAGGTTGCCAGCAATCGATTCTCGGTTGTGCAAACAAGCAGGTGTCTGCTGGGTACGCGGTGTCGCAAGCTGTATGATCTGGGTCGGTCAATCAATGCGCGGTCACTCGCAGCATTTTTGTTCTGAAAAGAGGCGGTTCTCACCATGGCTGGCACACAAGAAGCTAGCTCAAATTCGGTCTGACGGAATCACGATTCCTCGTGCACACAGTATTTCTCTCTGGCTTGCTCCGCGAGCTAGACATCGAGGATGTCCGCGTTGGCGATCGCGATTTCAGTCGCTGCGGTGCACTCAGCCCAGAACTCTGATCGCGATCCTGCTGTTCATGGCAGGCGACGGCAACCGTCGCGGCTACCGGCATCTCCTGAACACTTTTGGGATCAGGCCACGGACTTCGAGATCGATCTTCCCTCGACGAAGCCAGTGACCGCCGCCTCGTTCTGCACGGCACGGGAGAAGGTCGCCCCGAGTTTCTGCGCTCGCTGGTGCATGCCGTCTGGCAGAAGATGTTGGATGACTTCCCGGACGCGTCCTCGTTCCGTGGTCGGCAGGTGTACGCAGTCGACGGATGCAAGATCAACGTCAAGCGGAGTCCCGAGCTGGATCGCGAGTTCGGTCGCCCTTCCGGTGCCTATGTGCCGCAGGTGCTCATCGAGCGCGCTGGTCAACGTCTGTAGTCGCACACCCGTCGACGTCGCCGTCCGGGGACACGCTTCGTGCGAGCGGTCGATTCTGCTCGAGTGGAGCATCTTCAGTTCCTCAGCCCCGGCGACATCCTCGTGCTCGATCGTGGCTACCCATCGCATGCGAGATGATCCGAGCCCTCCCTCGACGCGCGGGTCGACTTCCTGGTTCGGACGCCGGTGAGTTCGACGTTCCCGCGCGATCGCGGAGTTTCTTGCCACCGAAGCGAACGACGCAGTCATGCTCGCACGCCGGACCTGCCCGGGAAGCGAGTTGCCAGGCTCAGAGGGTCAAGCTGCGAGCTATCAGGACTCAGGGACCGGACGGCCCAGCCGTGTTCCTCACGTCGCTTGCTCGCGGGGAGTGGTCTTGAGGCCCTCACCCAACTCTACAAGCTCCGTTGGGAGTCGGAGGAACTCTCTACAAGACTCTCAAGTCTGACTACCTGGACCCGAGGGGCAGTTCCACTCGCACCAGCGAGAGCACAAGGTGTGCGCCAGGAAATCTGCGCCGATGATGCTCTTTCTGGGAATCTCGCGCTACCTCATGGCCGCTGCGGCTGGGGTTCACGATTCCCCGCTGCACGAGATCTCGCAGAAGGGCGCGGTCCTGTGTTTCTTAGCGGCCAACACCTCGTTCGTCTGTTCTGCGAGCCGACTCAGATTCGGCAGCTCACGTTGTCCAACTCCTACTCCACAGAATCGCCAGATCACGCGACAAGCGCCGTCCTCACCGTTCCGCCCCGCGCGTCTCGGAACAAGCCACGCTCAAAGTGGACCCTACGGACGAAGGGGACGCTAACGGCATTGGGAGTAACACCCCCTGGTTACCATCACGGCGACCAGGGCCAACCCTGCGAGCAAGCAAGTCTCTAGGATTCTCACTTGAGGAAGCAACACGCCTTGCAATCGTAGTCTATCGTCACACGTGCGAGCACGAACGACGGAACGGTCTCCGTGCAGACAAACTCGAACACGTCCTGTTCGATGTGCGACTGTTTGGCGTTGCACTCGAGCATGGGACTCGTTCCCTCTGCGCTAACCGAGCCCGCCCCCTGGCTCGATCCGTTCCGCTCAACATGATAGTTGTTGCAGCATCGAGCGGTTGGAAACGAGAACCGGACTCGCCATTTGGAGGACGAGCACTTCCGAAACGTGTCACACCCGGAGCAGTCGATGCACTCTCCGTGGGTCTGCGTATTTGCAACTTCTTCGGCGGTTATCGGCTCGCTTCCCTCCGGATAGCAGCTTGCCACCCACGTCGTGGAGGCGAACCCATCGGCTTCACATTGACAGTTTGGGTCTGTCAGCATTCGGACGATCAGCACCGGATCGGCGGTGCTCACGGCTTTCGCGGGGGTCATCGTCGAGGTGTTCGGCAACGACACGACGGCAAGAACGATGGCTAGGAGAAGCATGACGCCTCCATGTGGCAATTGGGGATCCGCTCGCCAAGTGGCGGCGCTCAGCCAATAGAGGGGGGAGGGGGTGCGGATTCTCAGCTCGGCGCCCGTGTACTCAGCGCGCGCGTGCGGACAAGTGATTGGTCACAAAGGGCTTCGAAGTCTCCGAGTCTTTCTGCGCACTGGCCCGCTCGTAGGTCCGCCTGCGTGCCCCGCCGCCGCGCCCCGGCACGTCGCGCGCCCCGCTACGCCTTGATCACCAGCGCCGACACGCGGGGGAGCTTCGCCATCGCGTTGCGCGTGTCGATCACCAGCTCGGCGTGGTCCGCGATCACCTGCCAGTCCACCGCCTTGTGGTCGGTGCAGATCACCACGCAATCGCTGCGCTTGACGTAGTCGACCGTCAGGTCGGCCGAGTCCATGCGCAGGTTGTACTTCCGCATCCCGGAGAACTCCGGCACGTGCGGGTCGTGGTAGGACACCTCGGCGCCCTGGTTGGCGAGCAGCTGGATGATCTCCGCCGCCGGGGTCTCGCGGATGTCGTCGACGTCCGGCTTGTAGGCGATGCCGACCACCAGGATGCGCGCGCCGCGCAGCGCCTTGCCGAGCTGGTTGAGGCCCTCGGCGGTGCGCTGCACCACGTAGCGCGGCATGTTGCTGTTGATCTCGCCGGCCAGCTCGATGAACCGCGTGTTGTGGTGGTACTCGCGCGCTTTCCAGGTCAGGTAGAACGGGTCGATCGGGATGCAGTGCCCGCCGAGACCGGGGCCCGGGTAGAAGGCCTGGAAGCCGAACGGCTTGGTGGCTGCGGCCTGGATGACCTTCCAGATGTCGATGTCCATCGCGCTCAGCACCGGCTTGAGCTCGTTGACCAGCGCGATGTTGACCGCCCGGTAGATGTTCTCCAGCAGCTTGGCGGACTCGGCGATCTCGGCCGTCTCGACCGCGATCACTTTTTGGACCGCCGCGGAGTACATCAGGGTCGCCAGCTGCGTGCTCTCCGCGTCGACCCCGCCGACCAGCTTCGGGATCGTCTGGGTACTGGCGTCCTTGCGGCCCGGGTCCTCGCGCTCGGGGCTGTAGGCGAGGAAGAAGTCCTTGCCGCAACGCAGACCGGTCTCTTCGAGGATCGGCTGGCAATCGCCGCGGGTGGTCCCCGGGTAGGTGGTGGACTCGAGCGAGACCAGTTGGCCGGGGCGCAGGGTCTTGGCCACCATCTCGGTCGAGCTGACGATGTAGCTCATGTCCGGCTCGTTGTGCTTGCCGAGCGGCGTCGGCACACACAGGATCACCGCGTCCGCCGCCGCGAGGTCGCCGGAGGTGCAGGTCGGGGTGAACCGGTCCGAGGCAGCCAGCGCCGGCACCAAGTCGGCGCCGAGGTGGTGCAGGTAGGTCTTCCCGGCGTTGAGCATCTCGACCTTGTGCTCGTCCAGGTCGAAGCCGATCACGCGGAAGCCGGCGTCGTGCATCGCACGGGCCAGCGGCAAGCCGACGTATCCCAACCCGACCACGGCGATGGTGGCGGTACGGGATTCGAGCTTCTGCTTGAGCTCGGCGGCATGGGGAGAAAGCTGGGTCATCTGGGTAGCGGTCACGGTGTGAGCTTCATCGACATCCGCGGGGTGCGCGAATGAGCGAACTTGCCCCCGGGCTCGGCGGAAAGCGCCTGGAGCCGAGGTGGGGCGAGGGGCGGTGATTATGCTGCGGCGCCGTGCGCGTGCTACCGCAAAGCCCGCTTCCCCGAGGCCGGCAGTCGAGCTGCCAGGCGGCGTGCCCTGTCGCGGCCGAGGCCGCACCCAAGGACTTGGGTCGGCGCAGCGCTGCGCGCCGCCATGAGGCCTGGGCCGCTTGCTTGCTGGAGCTTCCGGGGCCGCTGCGTGCCAGCGAAACAGCTGCCACGTGTCATGGGAGGTACGGACAAACCTCCGCGTACCGGCACGATTCGCGGCCCCTGCAGCCGATCGCGGCCAAGGCCGCACCCAAGGACTTGGGTGGGCGCGGCGCTACGCGCCGCCATGAGGCCTCGGCCGCTTGTTTGCTGGAGCTTCCGGGGCCGCTGCCTGCCAGCGAAACAGCTGCCACGTTGAGTGGGAGGCACAGACGAATCTCCACGTACCGGCACGATTCGCGGCCCCTGCAGCTCAGGGGAATCCCGAGGTCGGCCGACAGGCGCGACGGACGCCGCGTCGGCCGGGTCGGCGGGCGGGCCCTGCTCGCCGCGCTGCTCGCACTGTGGCCGTCCTGCACCGTGGCGCCGCGACTCCGCGCGGACTTGACCAAGGTGATGTGGGTCAGCCGCTTCGAATTCCGCACCGCGGAGGACCTCGACCGCATCATGGCGCACTGCGCGCGGGCCGGGTTCGGTGCGGTGATGCTCCAGGTGCGCGGCAACGGCACGGTCGCGTTCGCCTCGCGGCGCGAGGGTTGGGCGCGCGAACTCGGCGCGGTGCCGCCGGGCTTCGACCCGCTGGCCCATGCGGTGCGCGCGGCGCACGCCCATCGGCTGAAGCTGCACGCGTGGATCAACATGGTGCCCGGCTGGCGGGGCAAGGACGCCCCGGCCGACCCGCAGCAGCTGTTCCGCCGCCACCCGGAGTGGTTCCTGCGCAACCGCGCCGGCGGTCTGGTGCGCGAGCACGGGCCGGACGGCTACGCGTGGCTCAACCCGTGCTTGCCGCAGGTGCGGGTCTACTTGGCCGAATTGTGCGAGGAGATCGCCACCCGCTACGCGGTCGACGGACTACACCTCGACCACATCCGCTTTCCACACGGCGGCGGCTCGTCGGAATCTCCCGGCGATGCGGTGAGCTGGGCGGACTTTGCACGGCAAGCCGGGTCGCGTCGCGATGACCCGGCGGAATTCGCGCGGTGGAAGGCGGGCGCGGTCACCGACATCGTGCGCCGGGTGCGTCGCCGGCTCGACCGACTGCCGCGGCGGATGGCGCTCACCGCGGCGGTCAACGCCGATCTGCACGCGGCGCGTGGCGAGCTGGCGCAGGACTGGCCGCGTTGGTCGCGCGACCGGTTGGTCGATGCGGTGATGCCGATGAACTATACCCCGGACGACGGGCTGTTCGTCACCCGCGCTCGGGAGTGCGTGCGGGCGGCTGCGGGGTTGCCCGTGGTGATGGGCGTCGGCGTCTACCGGCATCGCGAGGCGCACTTACCGGCGTCGGCGACGATCGGCCAGATGGATGCGGCGTTGCGCGCCGGTGCGGTCGGAGTGGCGCTGTACAGCTACGGCAGCAGCTTCGCCGCAGAGCTTGCGCCGCAGATCACCGCGTGGAACGGGGCGCGATAGGAGTCCACGCCACAGAACGACAACCCATGAGAACCGCGCCTTACCGCACCCGTCACGCCCGGCGAGCTTCGCCGAAACCACCAATTCGGCGTCGTTTTCGGGCGACGACCTGAGCCTCAAGGAACTGCGACGCCCAGTGCGGGCCGCAAAGCCCTGCGTCATGCCCGAGTGCCGCGACTCCACCCGGCGAGTGGTGCGTCGCCACGCGCCATCGCGCGGGCGACCAGCGCAGCGCCCTGCTCCGGACGCAGGGGAATCGGTTCCACCGCACCCCGACCGCCGAGCCGAGCGAGCGCCTGCCGAACCCGCAGGCCGTAGTCCGGGTCGTGCAGCACGCCGCCACCGAGGAACACCGGCGCCGTCGCCGCATCTAGCCCCGCTTTGCGCGCCGCGCCGTGCGCCAGCCGCGCGAGGTGGTCCGCGCCCTCGTCGAGGATCGCGGTCGCCGCGGCGTCTCCTTCGGCTGCGGCGTGGAGTACCACGAAGCTGTGGTGGGCGATGGTCCGCGCGCTCTCGTCGCGCATCGCCGAGCCGAGGTCCCATACCGCGCTGCGTCCGAACGACTCGGTCAGCCGCGCGCCCAACGTGTTGATCGGAGCGATCCCGTCCGCCGCCTGCAGTCCGACTTCGACGGCGCGCCGCACCAGCCAGTAGCCGCTGCCGTGGTCCGACACCACGCAGCCTCGACCGCCGGTGCGGTACAGCGCGCCCGTCGGGCCGCGCGCGACCGCGAACGACCCCGTTCCGGCGAACAGCGCCACGCCGCACTCCTGCGCGAGTGCCGACGCCGCGCCGGAGATCGTGTCCTCCATCACCGTGATCCGCGGGTCGAATGCGGCCAGGCGGTCTTGCAGCGCCGCGCGTCGATCGGGGTCGCCGACACCGGCGAGCCCGACCGCCACGGTGGTGATCGCCGCGCCGTCCGGGGTGCTGACCCCACGCAGCAGGGAAACCACCCGTTCGGCCGCGGTCTCGATCCCGAGCTCGGCGACCTGGATCGGCGGACCGTCGGCCCCGGACGCGACCCACGCATCGTCGCGCAGCAGTGCCCAGCGGCTGCCGCTGCCGCCGGCATCGATTCCGAGGTAGGTCGTCATGCGCCGACCACTGTAGTCGTGCGTGCACTCTATCCCGAACTCCCTCGACCCCATGGGCGCGTCTGCGCAAAGACCCGCGAGGCCGCACGTGGGACGACGGGGGTATGATCCGCGAATGAGCGTTGCGCACCGCCTGCCCGACGCGTGCGTCGCGGACTTCCAGCGGGACGGGTTCCTCCCCAGCCTGCCGGTCCTGCCAGCCGACGAGGTCGCGGAGTTGCGGCGGCGTGTCGATCACATCCGTGAGGAGCTCGCGGAACTGGAGCCGCGGCTCTACGAGGTCGAAGCCGCATGGTCGTCGCGGCCCGACCAGAACGTGTGCCACTTTCTCGGCGGCTGGCAGGTCGATCCCGTGCTCCACGACCTCGTGTTCGATCCGCGCGTCACCGTGCCGGCAGCGCAGTTGCTCGGCGTGTCGCGCCTGCGGTTCTGGCACGATCAGGTGTTCTTCAAGCCGCCGCACCACCCCGGCGTCGTGCCGTGGCACCAGGACTACTCGTACTGGACGCGTACCGGGCCACCGTGCCACATCACGGTCTTCTTGGCGCTCGACGCGACCGACCAGGCCAACGGGTGCGTCGAGTTCGTGCCAGGCAGCCACCATTGGGGCCTGCTGCCGCGGGTCGCGTTCGATGCGCCGCGCGAGGCGCTGCTCGAGCACCTGAGTCCGGCGCAACGGGCGGTGTTCCGTCCGCGCGCGGCACCGCTGCGGGCCGGCGAGGCGAGCTTCCACGATTGCCTCACGGTGCACGGCTCGGCTGCCAACCGGAGCGCGCGGCCGCGCTGCGGGTTGGTGCTCAACTACATGGCGGCAGACACCCGGGTGCTCGACGGCAGCGCCCCGCTGGTGCGGCACGCTGCGCCGCTGGCAGAGGGCGAGGTCGTCGATGGACCGCTGTTCCCGGTCGTGCTGGGTGGGTGAGCGGCGGCACGGCGCCGCGACCCGCCATACGGGATTCGAGCGGTGGAATCCGGAAGACCTGCCCGCCGGCGCCCGGTCTACTTCCCGCGTGAACCTCAGCCGGGAACGAATGCTCGATCGAGCGAAGGCGCGCGACCGGCGCTACGACGGCCGCTTCCTCACCGGCGTGACCTCTACCGGGATCTACTGCCTGCCGTCGTGTCCGGCGCGACAGCCGCGCGACAGCAACGTCGAGCACTTTGCCGACCCCGCCGCGGCGCGTGCCGCCGGGCTGCGGCCGTGCAAGCGATGCCGACCTGACGAGTTCTACCGCGGCCGCGATCCCGACCTCGAACTCGCGGTCGCCGCCGCGGGCGCGATGCGGCGCGGTTCGGTGCAAAGCGTTGCGCAGGCGGCGCGCGAACTCGGCATCGGCACGACCAAGCTCACCGAGCTGTTCCGCCACTACTACCACGCTTCGCCGGCGGCCTACTTGGCGGCGGGTCGGCACGAGCGCGCGTGCGAGCTGCTGCGCGAGAGCGATCGACGGGTGCTGGACATCGCGTTGGCGGTAGGGTGCGAGAGCCTGTCCGCGTTCCACGAGAGCTTCCGGCGCCATGCCGGTCTGGCGCCGTCCGAGTTCCGCGCGCTGCGCGAGGCGACGCGTTTCGTCCTGGCGCTGCCCGCCGGATGGAATCGCACCGCGTTCCTCGCCCACCTCGGTCGCGATAGGGACAGTGCGTGTGAACGGGTGGAAGACAACGCGCTGGTCAAGACGCTGGTCGCTGCCGGTGTGCCACTGCGGCTGGACGTGGAGTTGCAGGCGCGCCGCGCGGTGTGCCGGGTGGAGTCGGCGACGGGCGCGGTGCTGGCGCCCGATGCGGTGTTCGCCGCTCACGGTGCCGTGGTCCGCTTGCTGAGTCTGCGGCAGGGTGCGTCGGGTTTCGAGCGACACGTCGCCGCGTTGGGGTTGGCACGGCTCACGCGCGGGGGGCGAGGGACGCGCGTCTGGCTGACTGCCGATCCGTTCGAAGCGCTGGTCTGGTCGATCGTCGGCCAGCAGGTGCATTTGCAGTTCGCGTTCGCGCTGCGCCGTCGGCTGGTCGAGCGGTGTGGCTTGCCACTCGGACGCATGTTCGCGCACCCCACGCCAGAGCAGGTCGCGGATCTGGAGCCTGCCGATCTGCGCGCGATGCAGTTCTCACAGCGCAAGGCGGAGTACCTGATCGGCTGTGCGCGGCGGATCGCTCGCGGGGAATTCGATCTCGATGGGCTGGGCGAGTTGCCGGTTCCGGCGCTGCGCGCGGCGCTGGCGGCGCAGCGGGGGCTGGGTCCTTGGTCGGCCGAGTACGTCGCGATGCGTGGCTTCGGGCGAAGCGACTGCGGACTGCCGGGTGACGTGGCCGTGCGTGCCGGGTTGCAGAGTCTGTTCGAATTGCCGCGCCGCCCGACCCAGGTCGAGGCCGAGGCGTGGATGCGTACCTTCTCGCCATGGCGCAGTCTGGCCGTGGTTCACCTGTGCCGCCAACCGCGAGTGCCCTCATGAACCGGATCTTCACCACCCTCGTGCCCTCGCCGCTCGGAACGCTGCGCGTGCTCGTCGACGACCACGGCAACCTCGTGGAGCTGCGCTTTCCGGATGTTGCCTCGCCCGCAGTCGCCGGTGCCGAGGACTCGGTAGCGCGGTGCTCCTCTGTCGTGCGGCAGCTGCGCGAGTACTTCGCGGGACGGCGGCGCGGCTTCGACCTCCCGCTAAGCGCTGCCGGCACCGTGTTCCAGCGCGAAGTGTGGGACGAGCTGCAACGGATTCCATACGGAGAGACCATCAGCTACGGCGAACTCGCGCGGCGCATCGGACGACCCCGCGCGGTACGCGCGGTCGGTCAGGCGAACCGCCGCAACCCGATTCCGATCGTCGTACCGTGCCATCGGGTGTTGGGTGCCGACGGCACGCTGACAGGTTTCGGAGGTGGATTGCCGATCAAGCGCGCGCTCCTCGAACTCGAGCGCGCGACCCTCTGAGATTCCCAGAAAGTCCGTTCGAAAGTGCGCGGGCTGGCACTCACCCAGCGGGTTTCACCCACACCTGCCTGGACGCTCACGCACTCCCCATATGTCTCACAAGAACGGTTCGCACCTCCTCTCGTTGATCGCCGCGGCTGTTGCTGCCGGCAGTCTGGCTGCGCAAGAGCCGCAGCGCATCGAGCTCCCCTCACCACAGAACAAGACCGCCACGGTCGCGCCCGCGCAACCCGGCGTCAAGACGACGACGACCGCGCAGGCGTTCTCGCCGATCGTCGAGCGAGAGGTCGAGGGCGGCAGCTACGTGCCACCCGAGGACGACCTGCCGCAGTACGCGCCGATGCTGACGGTGCGGGGTGAAGACGACAGCAACCCGACCTACCGCTACGACGGCAATCCGTACCGGCTGTCGTTCACCAACGGCGACTTCACGCCGGAGCGCGGGGTCGACGCCGCACTCGCTGGCGACGCCGCAGCCCGCGGTAGCACGTTCGGCTTCGTGATGATCCACGGCCGGATCACCGAGGCGAAGTTGAAGAAGCTGACGGACGTCGGCGTGAAGCTGCTCGGCCCGCATACCTGGCAGAGCTTCAAGGCGGAGATCCCGGTGGGCGCGGTGCCGGCGCTGCGGCAGTTCGACTTCGTGCACTGGGTCGGCTATTCGCGGCCCGAGCAGAAGCTGGACAAGGTGTTGGCGGAGGCGCTGAAGACCGCCGCGCCGACCGACAAGCTCGACATCTGGGTCAACTTCTTCAAGTCGGACATCGGCCCGAAGACCAAGGTGGTCAAGGTCGGTGAGGACAAGACGCTGAGCGAGCGGCACGACCAGTGCGCGGTGAGCTACACGATTCCGAACGGTCCGTTCCAGGCGGAGCTGGAGGCGATGGGCTTCCAGTTCAGCTTCTACAGCGACACGGCGTGTGCGATGCGCGGCCTGGCGACCAAGGAGCAGATCCTGAAGATCCGCGAGCTGAACTTCGTGGTGGCGATCGAGCTGCAGCACGGGGTCGGTTCGATCGACCACGACCAGTCGCTGGCGATGGTCAGCGTGGACCGGGTGCGCAGTGCGTATCCGGGCAGCCTGGTGAAGATGGGCTGGATCGACACCGGCATCGACAGCTCGCCGTGGCACAGCGACATCGGAACCAAGAAGTTCCGCGCCTGGGCGACGACGACCGAGAGCGCCTACCAGGACGGCAGCGGGCACGGCTCGCACACCGGCGGCACGATCTTCGGCGAAGGCAATGCCGACCGCCGCTACACCGGCGTGTGCCCTGCGATCGGCGCGGGCGCGGGCAGCGACGACCGCATCTACGTCGGTCGGTTCTTGGACGACAGCGGCAACTCGGTGGGCAACCCACAGACGCTGTGGGACGTGTTCAAGGTGTCGACCACCTCAGGCGGCATCACCACGGCGAAGCGGTCCATCGTCAGCAATTCGTGGAGCTTCAAGTCGTCGTCCGGCTACTCCGGTACCGAGACCAACTCGCGCGATCTCGACACCGTGATCTACACCTACCAGCAGACCTACGTGCACTCGTCGGGCAACACCGGCTCGGTGGCGGGTACCTGGTGCGGCAGCCCCAGCGTGGCGAAGAACTGCCTGACGGTCGGCAGTGTGCGCGACTGGTTCAGCTCGACGGTGCGCCCTGGCGACGTGGTCACGAGTGTCCGCTACCAGACTACCGACGGACGGCGCAAGCCGGAGATCACTGCTCCAGGTGAGACGCTGACGTCGCTGAACATCAACACCACGACCGGCTACACCAACAAGTCGGGCACCAGCATGTCGACGCCGACGGTGTCGGGCGTGTTGGCCTCGGTGGTGCAGCGCAACCCGAGCTTCTACGAGTACAAGCCGGCCGGCCTGCGCGCGCTCGCAGTGGCCAGTGCGAAGTTCGGCACCGGGGTCGGCTTCGACTCCACCTTCAAGGAGGGCTTCGGGATGATCAACGCGTACAAGATGCAGTACGCGTCGAGCCGCTCGACCTACAGCAACCACACCGGGCAGGTCACCGCTTCGGCGAACCTCGACACGTTCGACGTGGCGATCGATCCCAACTGCGATCAGCTGAAGGTCGTGTTGAACTGGAACGAGCCGGCGGCGTCGTCCTCCGCGACTGCGGCGCGCGTCAACGCGCTGCGCTGCTACTTCGACATCCCGCCGTACACCTCCGGTGCGACCGGCGAGTACAGCATGTCGAGCAGTCAGGACACGGTGATCTTCTCGACTTCGCTGACCAGCGCGCTCAAGGGCCAGACGATCCGCTTCAAGATCCACGGCTACTCGATGACCTCGGGGGCGGCGAACTGGGGCTGCTGTGTGTTCCAGTACCTGCAACCGCTGACCAGTACGCCGACCCTCAACCAGACGGTCGACAAGACGATCGTCAAGCCGAGCGAGACGGTGGTGCTGACCACGACGCTGAACGCGCTGAGCACCCAGGACGAGTTCTCCAACGCGCACATCTACTACAGCTCGCCGACCAGCTGGACCAATACCCGTATCGACCGGACGACCGCCGACGGCCTGCTGCAGACCTACACCGGCTCGACGCACACCTCGTTCCCCTATCCGGCGCTCGGCACCGAGATCACGAAGGGCATGACGGTGGGGCAAGGCAGCAGCCGGCAGATCAAGTTCACGATGCAGGCGCCGACCACCTCGGGCAGTTACAGCCTCTACACCCGCGCCACCCAGCACGGCTCGACCGGGACCACCCTGTCGAACGCGAGCACGGTGTGCGTGGATGGGCTGGCGCCGAGCAACCTGTCGGGTCTGACGGCCAACCGTTCGACCAGCACCTGGTACAACACCACCAGCATCACCTTCAGCTGGACCAAGGCCACCGACAACGGCTGCTCGGGGGTCGACAACCTGCGCTACGAGCGGTCGGACTCCGGACTGGTGAACCCGACTACGTCGTCGCCCTCGTTGAGCGCCGCGACGACCGGCTTCGGCACTTCGTGGAGCGGGTCGGGCAACAACAAGTACTTCGCGGTACGGGTCTACGACAACGCCGGCAACCAGTCGGGTTCGGCGTACGTCGGCCCGTTCTGGGTCGACCTGACGGCTCCGACGCTTTCGACCGTGCAGACCAACACCCCGCAGGTTTCGGCGCTCAGCGCCAACGTGGCGGTGAGCGGCAGCGACACGTTCAGCGGGGTGCAGTACGTGCAGTACTCCAACGACAACAGCACGTGGAGCGGCAACTTCGCCTACACCACCGCCTACCGCTCGGTCAGCCTGAGCGCGTATGGCGGCAACACCGCGGAGGGCACCAAGTTCGTCTACGCCCGCCTGGTGGACGGTGCCGGCAACGTGAGCACCTCGCTGCGGGTGGCGGTGACCTACATGGCGCCGCCGGTGATCACGTCGACCTCGACGCCGAGCCAGCAGGCGGTCAACAAGACCTACTTCCGGTTCATCGGCAGCGGGTTCACCGAGACGACGTTGGTGAGCTTCGGCGGCAACATCACCACGGCGTGGAACTCGACCAACGAGGACTGGTGGGCGAACGGCGCCTTCCGGGTGATCAGCGACACCGAGATCTGGGTGTTCCCGATCCAGGGTCTGACGCCGGGCACCTACGGGGTGCGGACCTACAACGGTCTGAGCTACAGCAACACGCAGAACGTGACGGTGGCGCCGACGGTGGGGCACATCCTGCGGACCAACAACACGTTGACCGCGGGTGCGACGCAGACCATCAAGGTGACCAAGGACGGTCTGGCGCCGACGGTGAGTCAGCAGTTCGTGATGGCGAGCATCTACAAGATCCCGTCGGTCCTACCGGGGATCTACAACTTCGGCATCGGCAACAACTTCACCCAGCTGATCTTCCTGCCGGCGTTCGGCTTCGACGGCAACGGGGTGTCGACGGTGGTGTTCCCGACCCAGGCGACGTTCAAGGGTGTCACGGGCTACTTCCAGTCCGGCTACCTCGACTTCACCGCGAACGTGGTGTGGCCGATGCCCGCCTCGGACGTCTGGAGCACGACCTACAAGTAGGCAAACGCGCACACGCGACAGAAGGGAGATCGAGTCACTCGATCGGGAGGCCCTCGCCGCAAGGCGGGGGCCTCTTTTTTTTGGGGTGCGTTCCGCCCGGGAGCGTCCCCGGGCGGATTGGCGAGCGCTGCCGAACCGGCGCCCTCGAGGGGATCATGTGCGCCTTCCCGCCCCAGACTTGCGTGCGGATGGGGCGCGCGCAGCCCGATTTTTTTCGGAAAGGCTGTTCTGATCGGGTGGGCATGGCACTGCACAGACGGGTTGAACCGCGACCCCTGCCGAACTCGCTCCGCTTACCGAGGCACGCAACCACATGAATCCCGAAGTTCCCTCCCCCCGCATTCTCACTTGGGTCGCCGCGGCAGTTGCTGCCGGCAGTCTGGCCGCGCAAGAACCGCAGCGCATCGAGCTCCCCTCACCACAAGACAAGACCGCCACGGTCGCGCCCGCGCAACCCGGCGCCAAGACGACGACGACCGCGCAGGCGTTTCCGCCGATCGTCGAGCGAGAGGTCGAGGGCGGCAGCTACGTGCCACCCGAGGACGACCTGCCGCAGTACGCGCCGATGCTGACGGTGCGGGGTGAAGACGACAGCAACCCGACCTACCGCTACGACGGCAATCCGTACCGGCTGTCGTTCACCAACGGCGACTTCACGCCGGAGCGCGGGGTCGACGCCGCACTCGCTGGCGACGCCGCAGCCCGCGGTAGCACGTTCGGCTTCGTGATGATCCACGGCCGGATCACCGAGGCGAAGTTGAAGAAGCTGACGGACGTCGGCGTGAAGCTGCTCGGCCCGCATACCTGGCAGAGCTTCAAGGCGGAGATCCCGGTGGGCGCGGTGCCGGCGCTGCGGCAGTTCGACTTCGTGCACTGGGTCGGCTATTCGCGGCCCGAGCAGAAGCTGGACAAGGTGTTGGCGGAGGCGCTGAAGACCGCCGCGCCGACCGACAAGCTCGACATCTGGGTCAACTTCTTCAAGTCGGACATCGGCCCGAAGACCAAGGTGGTCAAGGTCGGTGAGGACAAGACGCTGAGCGAACGGCACGACCAGTGCGCGGTGAGCTACACGATTCCGAACGGTCCGTTCCAGGCGGAGCTGGAGGCGATGGGCTTCCAGTTCAGCTTCTACAGCGACACGGCGTGTGCGATGCGCGGCCTGGCGACCAAGGAGCAGATCCTGAAGATCCGCGACCTGAACTTCGTGGTGGCGATCGAGCTGCAGCACGGGGTCGGTTCGATCGACCACGACCAATCGCTGGCGATGGTCAGCGTGGACCGGGTGCGCAGTGCGTATCCGGGCAGCCTGGTGAAGATGGGCTGGATCGACACCGGCATCGATAGCTCGCCGTGGCACAGCGACATGGGAACCAAGAAGTTCCGTGCCTGGCAGACCACGACCGAGAGCGCCTACCAGGACGGCAACGGCCACGGCTCGCACACCGGCGGCACGATCATGGGCGAAGGCAATGCCGACCGCCGCTACACCGGCGTGTGCCCCGCCATCGGCACGGGCTCGGGCAGTGACGACCGCGTCTACGTTGGCCGCCTGCTCAACGACTCGGGGAGCGTGGTGGGCAACCCGCAGACGCTGTGGAACGTGTTCAAGGTGTCGACCACCTCGGGCGGCATCACCACCCACAAGCGCGCGATCGTCAGCAACTCGTGGAGCTTCAAGTCGTCGTCCGGCTACTCCGGCACCGAGACCAACTCGCGTGACCTGGACACGGTGATCTACACCTACCAGCAGACCTACGTGCACTCGTCGGGCAACACCGGCTCGGTAGCGGGTACCTGGTGTGGCAGCCCGAGTGCGTCCAAGAACTGTCTCACGATCGGCAGCGTGCGCGACTGGTTCAGCTCGACCGTGCGCCCCGGCGACGTGGTCACCAGCGTCCGCTACAAGACGACCGACGGACGGCGCAAGCCGGAGATCACTGCACCGGGTGAGACTCTGACGTCACTGAACATCAACACCTCGACCGGCTACACCAACAAGTCGGGCACCAGCATGTCGACGCCGACGGTGGCTGGCGTGCTGGCGTCGGTGGTCGACCGCAACGAGGCGTTCTACGAGTACAAGCCGGCCGGCCTGCGCGCGCTCGCAGTGGCCAGCGCGAAGTTCGGCACCGGGGTCGGCTTCGATTCGACCTACAAGGAGGGCTTCGGGCTGATCAACGCGTACAAGATGCAGTACGCGTCGAGCCGCTCGACCTACAGCAACCACACCGGGCAGGTCACTGCGTCAGCCAACCTCGACACGTTCGACGTGGCGATCAGCTCGAGCTGCCAGCAGTTGAAGGTCGTACTGAACTGGAACGAGCCGGCGGCGTCGTCCTCGGCGACTGCCGCGCGCGTCAACGCGCTGCGCTGCTACTTCGACGTCCCGCCGTACACCGCCGGCGCGACCGGCGAGTACAGCATGTCGAGCGCCCAGGACACGGTGATCTTCTCGACCTCGCTGACCGCGGCGCTTCGCGGCAAGACGATCCGCTTCAAGATCCACGGCTACTCGATGACCTCAGGGGCGGCGAACTGGGGCTGCTGCGTGTTCCAGTACCTGCAGCCGCTGACCAGCACGCCGACTCTCAACCAGACGGTCGACAAGACGATCATCAAGCCGAGCGAGACGGTGGTTCTGACCTCGACGCTGAACGCGCTGAGCACCCAGGACGAGTTCTCCAACGCACACGTCTACTACAGCTCACCCTCGTCGTGGACCAACACCCGGATCGACCGGACCACGGCCGACGGCAAGCTGCAGACCTACACCGGCACGACGCACACTTCGTACCCGTACCCCGCGCTCGGCACCGAGATCACCCGAGGCATGACCCTTGGGCAGGGCAGCAGTCGGCAGATCAAGTTCACGATGCGCGCGCCGACCACCTCGGGCACCTACAGCCTCTACACCCGCGCCACCCAGCACGGCTCGACCGGGACCACCCTGTCGAACGCGAGCACGGTGTGTGTCGACGGGCTGGCGCCGAGCAACCTGTCGGGTCTGACGGCCAACCGTTCGACCAGCACCTGGTACAACACGACCAGCATCACCTTCAGCTGGACCAAGGCCACCGACAACGGCTGCTCGGGGGTCGACAATCTGCGCTACGTGCGGTCGGACTCCGGTCTGGTGCACCCGACGACCTCGTCGCCGTCGCTGAGCGCTGCGACGACTGGCTTCGGCACTTCGTGGAGCGGGTCGGGCAACACCAAGTACTTCGCGGTGCGCGTCTACGACAAGGCCGGCAACCAGTCGGGTTCGGCGTACGTCGGTCCGTTCTGGGTCGACTTGACCGTTCCGACACTGTCGACCGTGACGACCAACACCCCGCGGGTTTCGTCCCTCAACGCCAACGTGGCGGTGAGCGGCAGCGACACCTACAGCGGTGTGAAGTACATCCAGTACTCCAACAACAACAGCACGTGGAGCGGCAACTTCGCCTACACCACCGCCTACCGCTCGGTCAGCCTGAGCGCGTATGGCGGCAACACCGCGGAGGGCACCAAGCTCATCTACGCCCGCCTGGTGGACGGCGCTGGGAACGTCAGCACCTCGCAGCGGGTGGCGGTGACCTACATGGCGCCGCCGGTGATCACGTCGACCTCGACGCCGAGCCAGCAGGCGGTCAACAAGACCTACTTCCGGTTCATCGGTAGCGGGTTCACCGAGACGACGTTGGTGAGCTTCGGCGGCAACATCACCACGGCGTGGAACTCGACCAACGAGGACTGGTGGGCGAACGGCGCCTTCCGGGTGATCAGCGACACCGAGATCTGGGTGTTCCCGATCCAGGGTCTGACGCCGGGCACCTACGGGGTGCGGACCTACAACGGTCTGAGCTACAGCAACACGCAGAACGTGACGGTGGCGCCGACGGTGGGGCACATCCTGCGGACCAACAACACGTTGACCGCGGGTGCGACGCAGACCATCAAGGTGACCAAGGACGGTCTGGCGCCGACGGTGAGTCAGCAGTTCGTGATGGCGAGCATCTACAAGATCCCGTCGGTCCTGCCGGGGATCTACAATTTCGGCATCGGCAACAACTTCACCCAGTTGATCTTCCTGCCGGCGTTCGGCTTCGACGGCAACAGGGTGTCGACGGTGGTGTTCCCGACCCAGGCGACGTTCAAGGGCGTCACGGGCTACTTCCAGTCCGGTTACCTCGACTTCACCACGAACGTGGTGTGGCCGATGCCCGCCTCTGACGTCTGGAGCACGACCTACAAGTAGGCAAACGCGCACACGCGACAGAAGGAGATCGAGTCACTCGATCGGGAGCCCCTCGCCGCAAGGCGAGGGCCTTCTTTTTTCCCTGTGTGAACGAGCGAATCGAGCCCACCCGGGCGGGGGACGATCGGGGCGGCCGCGTGCTGGCTTCACGGCCGGGCGCGAGCTTCGCGGACCGCCCATCACTAGCCCGGACTATTCATGACCGAGCTGCTGCGATCGCGCAAGTTCGCTGCTGGCTTCGTCGAACGTCAGAACCTGCTCCTCGACGGGGATGCACCCCGCCTCCGGGCAGAACCTGCCGTTCTCCTTGCCAGCAACAACCTTGCACGATCTCGCGACGCTGCTCATGAATAGTCCGGGCTAGTGGGGTGTGTCCGAAGTTCGTTGCATAAGTCGTCGAGTCATGCGGTTCGCTTGCAAGGAGCTGCGACGACACGGCTTGTTGGTGGACAAGCTGAGGAGCTGCGACGCCGCGAGCGGGCCGTAGGGCCGGCGACTTATGTGACCAACTTCGGACACACCCCACTAGGTCCCCGTGTCGCCGCGGTCCGTGACGGCCGCCGCGTCCTCGCTTCCGCGAAACCGCATCCGGTTTGACCGAGCTTTTTCGGATTCCGTGGTTCGGTCCCCCCTGGGGCGGCACTGGTTGTTTCGGGCAAAGCAGCCCGATTCTCCCCGGAACAGGAACCAAAACACCCAGATTCATGAGTCACCGCAGTCTCCTCGGCACCCTCCCATGGGCCTTTTCCTTCCTCGTCGCGCCGACTCTGGCGCAGGAAGTCAAGCGCACCGAAATCCCCGTGCAGCAACCAGAACAGACGAAGCCAGCCGACCCAGCCGTCGATCGAGGCACGCTGAAAACCGGTCCGGAGGGAGTGCGTGCCGACGGCGGCCCCGAGCTCCCGCCGCTGGACGACGAGCCGAACTTCGCCCGCACGAAGCGACGCGACGTGACCCAGAGTGACGAGAACCGCAAGGAGGTCCTCGACGGCAACCCGTACGTCCTGTCGTTCGAGAACGGTGACTTCGCGCCGGAGCGGGGAGTCGACGCGGCGCTCGCCGCGCAGATCGCCACTCAAGGCAGGGGATACGGCTTCATCATGATCCGCGGCCGCATCTCGCCGTCGAAGCTCCGGCACCTGCAGGGACTCGGCATCAAGCTGCTCGGACGCCACACCTGGCAGAGCCTCAAGGCGGAGATTCCCGCGAGCGCGCTCGGCGCCCTGAAGAACACCGAGTTCGTGCACTGGGTCGGCAGCGCGCGTCCCGAGCAGAAGCTCTCCAAGGGTCTCGCTGCGGCCCTGCAGCAGGTCGCCGGATCCGATCGACTCGACATCGTCGTGAACCTGTTCGACACCGACATCGGCCCCAATACCAAGCGGGTCACGATCGGGGAGCGCGAAGTCGTGAACCGCGGCGACGTCCTCTACGGCACCGGCGAGAGCGTGGTCACGATCCCCAACGGACCGGCGCAGAAGGCGCTCGAGGCGCTGGGGTTCCAGTTCAGCTTCTACGACCACATGATCCACGCCGTGCGGGGACTGGCGACCAAGGAGCAGATCCTGAAGATCCGCGACCTCAACTGCGTGGTGGCGGTGGAGCTGCACCAGTCGCACTTCGGGTTCCACGACCAGACGATGTCGATGGTCAGCCAGGATCGGGTGCGCAATTCGCTTCCAGGGACCAAGGTGCCGGTCGGCGTGATCGACACCGGAGTCGACTCGACCCCGTGGCACAACGACCTGCTCGGCAAGAGCTACTGGGGCTGGTCGACGGTGTCCGGACAGAGCGCGTGGGCTGACGGCAACGGTCACGGCACGCACGTGACCTGCACCATCGTCGGTCGCGGCGCCGCGGATGCGCGCTACAAGGGTGCGGCTCCCTCGGTTGGAGCGGGTGGCAACGGCGACTTCATCTTCATCGGCCGCTACCTCAACGACAGCGGCAACGGCAGTGGCAACGTGGCGACGCTGTACTCGAACTTCTCGCAGAGCGTCGTCTACCAGAACGTCACCAACCCGCGCCCGACGCTGGTGAACAACTCCTGGGGCGGGCTGTCGAGCACCGGATACAACGGTACCGGTGCGAGTGCGCGCAGCGTCGACGCGTATGTCCACACCTACCAGCAGTGCTACGTGTTCGCTGCCGGCAACAAGGGCTCGGTCGCGAACTACTGGCTCGCCACTCCGGCGGATGCCAAGAACGTCCTGGCGGTCGGCTCGCTCAACGACACGTTCGGCAGCACGACCTATCCGGGTTCGCCGTCGAGCTTCACCCGCTACTCGACCACCGACGGACGGCGCAAGCCCGAGGTGTCGGCGCCCGGTGAGCAGCTGTCCTCGGCGCTGATCAACACCAGCTCCAGCTACACCCGCAAGTCCGGCACGAGCATGGCGTCGCCGACCTGTGTTGGCGTACTGGCGAGTCTGGTCGACCGGTCGACCTGGTACCAGTACGAGCCCGCGCTGTGCAAGGCGGTGATGGCGGCGACCGCGAAGTACGGCTCCGGCAGCACCGGCTTCGACACCAAGCAGGGGTTCGGCGTCATAAACTCCTACAAGGCGAACTACGACAACCGCACGAGCTACACGGTCTTCAAGGGTTCGATCGCCTACCCGTCGTCGGGCATCGGCAACGTGATGGTAAAGATCCCGGCGGACGCGACGCAGATCAAGGTCGTGGCGGCGTGGACCGAAGCTGCCGCTTCGTCGAGCGCCACGGCAGCGGTCACCGACCACTTCCGCGTGTGGGCCGACGTACCCCCGTACACCACGGGGTACAGCGGCGAGTGGTCGATGAGCAACTCGGCGCAGAACGTCCTGTGGGGCACCGGGTCGAGCACCTGGGCCGGCAAGACTGTGCGGTTCCGCATGCAGACTCTCGCGTTGCGCTCCGGCCAGCGCGCCGACTACGGCGTGGTGATCTTCTGGTACCGCAAGAGTGGTGGATCGACCAACGTCTCGACGATGACCAGCAGCGTCGACAAGACCATCATCAAGCCTGGCCAGTCGGTGGTGCTGACCTCGACCGTGACCGCGGACGCCAACTACGACGAATTCAACCACGCGCACATCTACTTCAGCTCGCCGACCAGCTGGACCAACACCCGTATCGACCGCACAGGTGCCGACAACGTGCTGCAGACCTACACGGGGACGGGCCACAACTCGTACCCGTACCCGAAGCTCGGTGCCGGAACCGACACCGGCATGTGCGTCGGGCAAGGAACGTCGCGCAGCATCAAGTTCACGATGCAGGCGCCGGCCACTTCCGGCTCGTACACGCTCTACACTCGTTCTCGGCGCAACCAGTCCAGTGCGTCGTACCTCGCCCCGGGGCAGACTGTGTGCGTTGACGGTCTGGTGCCGAGCAACCTGTCGGGTCTGACGGCCAACCGTTCGACCAGCACTTGGTACAACACCACCAGCATCACCTTCAGCTGGACCAAGGCCACCGACAACGGCTGCTCGGGGGTCGACAACCTACGCTACGTGCGGTCGGACTCCGGTCTGGTGCACCCGACGACCTCGTCGCCGTCGCTGAGCGCCGCGACGACCGGCTTTGGCACTACGTGGAGCGGGTCGGGTAACAACAAGTACTTCGCGGTGCGCGTCTACGACAAGGCCGGCAACCAGTCGGGTTCTGCCTACGTCGGTCCGTTCTGGGTCGACCTGACGGTCCCGACGCTGTCGACCGTGACGACCAACACTCCGCAGGTTTCGTCCCTCAACGCCAACGTGGCGGTGAGCGGCAGCGACACCTACAGCGGTGTGAAGTACATCCAGTACTCCAACAACAACAGCACGTGGAGCGGCAACTTCGCCTACACCACCGCCTACCGCTCGGTCAGCCTGAGCGCGTATGGCGGCAACACCGCGGAGGGCACCAAGTTCGTCTACGCCCGCCTGGTGGACGGCGCCGGCAACGTGAGCACGTCGCAGCGGGTGGCGGTGACCTACATGGCGCCGCCGGTGATCACGTCGACCTCGACGCCGAGCCAGCAGGCGGTCAACAAGACCTATTTCCGGTTCATCGGCAGCGGGTTCACCGAGACGACGCTGGTGAGCTTCGGCGGCAACATCGCGACCAAGTGGACTTCGCTCAACGAGGACTGGTGGGCGAACGGCGCGTTCCGGGTGATCAGCGACACCGAGATCTGGGTGTTCCCGATCCAGGGTCTGACGCCGGGCACCTACGGGGTGCGGACCTACAACGGTCTGAGCTACAGCAACACGCAGAACGTGACGGTGGCGCCGACGGTGGGGCACATCCTGCGGACCAACAACACGTTGACCGCGGGTGCGACGCAGACCATCAAGGTGACCAAGGACGGTCTGGCGCCGACGGTGAGTCAGCAGTTCGTGATGGCGAGCATCTACAAGATCCCGTCGGTCCTGCCGGGGATCTACAATTTCGGCATCGGCAACAACTTCACCCAGTTGATCTTCCTGCCGGCGTTCGGCTTCGACGGCAACGGGGTGTCGACGGTGGTGTTCCCGACCCAGGCGACGTTCAAGGGCGTCACGGGCTACTTCCAGTCCGGCTACCTCGACTTCACCGCGAACGTGGTGTGGCCGATGCCCGCCTCCGACGTCTGGAGCACGACCTACAAGTAGGGAACGCCCTGCCACCTTGAGCATAGGGAGTAGCGGAGCGCTACTCGCCCCCGTGTGCCTCGTGCGCCGGGGGCATTTTCGTGTACGAACCTCCGGGCGTGGCGCTCACACGATCGAACCAGTGTTGCAAACCACAACTCGCACCAACTACGAGACCGCCTGGCGCGGCACGGTATGTCCGGCTTGCCGCAAGCGCCGGAGGATCTCCTCGGTGAGGGCAGCGAAGTCGGTTCTGGCTGCTCGGGCGGCGACGAAGTGACTGCCCAGGGCACCGTCGGCCGTCGAGAGTTCGAAGATCGGCTTGCGGGCGTCCTGCCCCAGGGCAATCAGGCTGCGATAGTGCTTCATCGTGGCAATCCGGTTCGGATCGACTTCGGGCGTGGGCGCGCCGGTGCCGCTCTGTTTCAGAACGCTGCGAAGGTACTCCCCGGGGATTCGCTGCACCCAGCGGTCGTAGGCTCGCACCGGACGGCCGAGCCGGACACTGTGTTGCTGAACGACGTACCCGAGCGGTTGCATCGCCCCGACCGGGAGTTCGAACTCCGGCTCGCCCCAGTTCTCTCGCCGTCTCGCCCAGTCGGCCCGCCACCGCAAGAGCGTCGGTCCGAGGTTGCGCAGGCCCTGCACCGAGAACAAGTCCGCTCCGAGTGGAATCACGAGCGCGTCCGTGGCGATCAGCGCCGAGCGATTGATCGCACCCAGGCTGGGGCCGACATCGAGCAGGACGATCGCTGCGCTGCACTGCCTGGCCGCGGCCTGCACTACCTGCCAGAATGCGGTGACGACGCGAAACGGGCGAAAGAGGTTCTGGTCGCCAAGGCAGTTGGGCCATTCCACCGAGAGCAACTCTTCGAAGCCCGAAAGCGATAGGTCTCCCGGAAGTAGGGAGAGCCTGCCGTTGATCTGCTTGAGTTGCGGTTTGTCCGCGAGGTCACCGACCTTGGTGAGCGGTTGGAAGCATCGGGAAATCGTGTCGGAGGTGGTGGTGTCGGTTCGGTCCCAGAGATCCGCCAGCTCGTCTTCTTCGAGGAACGCTGCAGTGAGGTTTGCTTGCGGGTCGAGGTCCACGGCCAGGACTCGAACATTCAGTTCGGAGAGCATCCAGGCGATGTGGTAGACCAACGAGGTCTTGCCGACACCGCCCTTGTTGTTGAAGAAGGTCAGGACGGGCACGCTCACGGCCTGGCCCTCACGCAGCAACGAACCCAGTTCGCATCGATGTCGAATTCGGGCTCCGGGTGGCCGGCCTTGTCGAGTTCGCGACGGGCCAGTGCGATCCCGAAGCCGAACCTTTGAGCGAGGCCGAGTACTCGCATCGACTCGGCCAACGTCGGGTTTCGATAGTCGACCACGCCGGGTTGGCCGAATGTGTCCCTTCGAACCAACCCGTACGGGCCACCCGGACTGAAGATCTCGATCCGGTCGTCGAACCAATAGACATGCACCGGGGCATTCGTGCTCTCGTAGGTTCGATGCATGATCGCGTTGCGCGTCAGCTGCTCGAGGGCCACCCTGGGGTAGCTGGACTCTCGCCTCTCGATCGGCCCCGAGGAGATATCGACCATGGTGCGGTTGTGCGACGCCAGCTTCCCGTCGAGCTGTCGAATCAGCTCCGGGATCGGGCCGTCGCAAACCGCTTCGTCAGTGACCGGGTCGCCGTGCTCGACACCGTGGATCCGGAGGAACTGGACGTAGCTGCTGGGCAGGAAGTCCCGCGGGCGTGTTCCGAGCACGAGGATCCCGGCGACCGTGGGAATCGGTTCGTCGGCCGAAGCGACCATCTTCATCGCTGCGAGCCGTTGCTCGTAGCTCCTGTCGTTTGCCGCCAGCACGTCGGGTGCGACTGCCTGCGGCAGATACTCGTCCTCGAATGCCCGTCGCGAGAGATCGTCCAGCGTCGCGGTGGACACCGGCTGCGTGTCGAAGTGCGGATCCCGGTGGCGACGCTTCTCGTTGAGGATGCGCTCTTCCTGCGCCGAGGCGATCGCTCGGCGGGGACCGACACGGATCCAGGTCCTGCCCTTGTAGCGGACAGGTGGGGAGTCGGAGGGTGCAACCGTGACGACGGCCATTTCCACACCGGCGAGGCGGCGCTTCTCGACCGTCAGCGTCGGTGGCGGCACTGTCTGGCCGTCCGAGCGGATGTCCGCGAGCTGCTGGAGGAGTTCGTCGGTGACCGTGATCCCCGAGGGACTGCCGTCGTCCTTTGCTCCGACGATCACGACCCCTGGCCGTCGATGATCGGGTAGGTCGTTGGCGAACGCGCAAACGGCTTCTCGGACCTTCGTCGCCGCGTCCCCCTTCAGAGTCTCCTTGCGCTCCGCCCGGTCTGACTCTAGGTCGGACAGCAGCTCTTCGAGTTCCTGATCGGTGTAGGTCATCCTGGGCGAGGGATCATACAGCGCCGCCAGATCCGGCGAGTACGCAAGCGAACGCCCCGAGCGTGACCCTATCGCGGCCAAGGCCGCACCCAATGGCTTGGGTGAGCGCGGCGCTGCGCGCCGCCACGAGGCCTCGACCGCTTGCCTGTTGGAGCTTCGGGGCCGCTGCCCACTGGAGAGACAGTCGCCCAGGTGTCTTGGAAGGTGCCGGAGAATCTTCGCGTGCTAGCACGATCCGCGGCCCCTGCAGCTCAGTGGTCACCGTCGACCACGCGCCGTCGGGCGGGGGTCACGTCGCTGTGCCGGGCTCGCCTGCGTTTCCACGTGCGTGCACCGCACCTTCGGCGAAGATCTAGCCATGCCCGAGTCTCGACCGGTGTCCCCTCGTGCCGCTGCCGTGGTGCTGCCGTGCGCCGATCTCGACGCGATGCTCGCGTTCTTGCGGGAACGGCTCGGGTTCCAGCTGGATGAGATCGGACCGGCCGACGCACCCAAGTACGCCGAGTTGAGCGGGCACGGGCTGCGCATTCGGCTGGAGCGAGGGGCCGACGTGCACCCGGGGATAGTGCGCGTGCGGTGCGACGGCCTGCGCGAATCGGCCACGCTGTCGGCGCCCAACGGAACTCGAATCGAGTTGGTGGGCACGGACCTTCCGCCGCTTCCGCCTCCGCCCCTCGATACGCCCGTCGCCACGCGGTCACGCGATACGGAGTGGCACCAGGGGCGCGCGGGGATGCAGTACCGCGACCTGATCCCCCGGCGCTGGAACGGGCGCATCGTCGCTTCGCACATCCGGATCCCGAGGGGCGGACCGGTCGCCGACTACGTCCACTACCACGAGGTCCGATTCCAACTGATCTACTGCCACCGGGGCACCGTGCAGGTGGTGTACGAGGACCAGGGCCCGCCGTTCACGCTGGCCGCAGGAGACGTCGTGCTGCAACCGCCGGAGATTCGACACCGGGTGTTGGCGTGCTCGGACGGACTCGAGGTGATCGAGCTCGCTTGTCCGGCCGCGCACGCCACCCGAGTCGATCACGAACTCGAGCTGCCGACCGCGGGAATGCGTGCGGAGCGCGCGTTCGCCGGCCAACGGTTCGTGCACCACGTCGGCGCTGCGGCGCGGTGGAGTTCGAGTCCCGGGCCGGGGATCGAGGTGTGCGGGACCACGCTCCACGATGCGTCGGGAGGGGGAGTGGGGGTCCGCGTGGTTCGATCGACCGGTGCGCCGCAGGTCACGTTCGACGCTACCGCAGCCGAGATGCGGTTCGTGTACCTGCTGCGCGGTCACGCCCGCTCGCGGGGGATCGGCGAGGACGACGATCCGCTGCTTGCCGGCGACTGCCTCGCTGTTCCTGGGGCGCGGCGGTGGTCACTGGACAGCTGTTCTGCCGATCTGGAACTGCTGGAGGTGTCGTGCGATCCGTGCGCGGGAAAACCGCGGTGAGTCGTGTGCGGGCCAAACACCCAAGGCTAGCCTGGGTCGGGCATGTCCCAGGCATCGCGATTGCATCCATCGAGCGCTGACTTCGTCGAGCATCGCAACCCGCTCGTCGGCAGGCGAATACCTTGTCCCGCGACGGAAACCACTCGGCTGAGAAACGCCAGCGGGCGCCGGCAGCGAACTGGTTCGATCTTGCGCGCCACCCAGCATCGTTTGGGGCCGGGAGTCTGCGCCACAGCGTGACAACCCATGAGATC
>JACKIB010000017.1 GCA_020638695.1 Planctomycetota bacterium | reverse complement strand
CGGGGTCTACAAGCAGGGCATGCAGCGCCTGGAGAGCTTCCTGGCCAGGCACACGGCCGTCGGGGCGGACGGGGTGCTGGAGGACTCCGGCGCGTTCGCGTTCCAACTGCACGACACCTACGGGTTCCCGGTCGACATCACCCGGCAGGTGATCCACGACCGCGGTGCTCGGCTGGACGAAGAGGGCTTCGAGCAGGCGATGGCCGGGCAGCGCGAGCGGGCGCGGGCCGGTTCTGCGACCGCAGACGCCGTGTTTGCCGGCAATGCCGCTACCGCGCTGGCCGCCGCCAAGGTCCCGCCGTCCGAGTTCTGCGGTTACGAGGCGCTGGAAGCGCAGTCCGAGGTGTGTGCGCTGGTCGGACAGGACAACGTGTTGCTCGACCGCGCCGGACCCGGGGACGCCGTGTTGCTGGTGACCGCGACCACACCGTTCTATGCGACCGGTGGTGGACAGACCGGCGACCGCGGCGAGGTGGTGTTCTCCGGTGGGCGCGCGGTCGTGTCGACGACCACCCACCAGGGGGTGTTCCACCTACACCATGCGACCGTCGAGGTCGGGGTGCTCGAGCCCGGGACGGCCGTCACGATGCGCGTCGACCAAGCCGCGCGCAGGGCGACCGAGCGCCACCACACCGCGACCCACCTCCTGCACCGCGCGCTCAGGGACGAGCTCGGTGAGCACGTCAACCAGGCCGGCTCGGTGGTGGAGCCGGAGCGGTTGCGGTTCGACTTCACCCACCCGGAGAAGCTCAGCGACGAGCAGCTGCGGCGCATCGAAGAGGCGGTGAACGCGCAGATCATGCAGGCCACCGAGGTGGTGGCGCGGGTGTGTGGCAAGGCGCAGGCGCAGGCCGACGGGTTCGTCGCGCTGTTCGGCGAGAAGTACGGAGACCAAGTCCGCACGCTGTCGGTGGGGACCTACTCCAAGGAGCTGTGCGGCGGCACCCACGTGGCGAATTCCGGCGCGATCGGCTGCTTCCGCATCGTCACCGAGACCGCGATCAGCGCCGGGACCCGCCGCATCGAGGCGGTGGCGGGCACCGCGGCACTGGCCGTCGCGCAGAAGGAGCGCGATGCACTGGAGCAGATGGCGCGGCTGCTGAAGGCGCCCGTCGCCGAGCTACCGGAGCGTGTCAGCGGTTTGCTGGGGGAGACCAAACAGCTGCGCAAGGAGCTGGAGAAAGCGACCGCGGCCGACCTCGGCCAGGTGCTCGAGGCGTTGGCGGGTGCCGCCACCGAGGGGGAGTCCGGGCGCAGTGTGGTGCTGCAGTGCCAGGGGCTCGGCGCGAAGGATCTCACGGATCTGTTCCACCGCGTGCAGCAGACCATGGCGCCCATCGCCGCGGTGGTCGTGTCGCCGGGTGCGGATGGGGTGCTGGTCGGTGCGACGGTGAGCCCGGCGTTGACTTCGAAGATCCGCGCCGGCGATCTGGTGCGGGAACTGACCCAATGCATGGGCGGCGGCGGTGGTGGACGGCCGGAGGCAGCCCAGGGCAAGGGCAAGGACGCGAGCAAGCTCCCCGCCGCCCTCGCCAAGGCGCGCGAGCTGCTCGGCGCCGCGGGGCTGGGCGCTGCGCCGTGAACCGAGGCGTCGCTGGTCTCATCCGGAGGTCCGAATCGTCGATTGCGTCCCTCGGGTAGCGAGTATGCATCCCGCTTGCGCGGCGATCGAAACCCGCGAGGGCCTGCGGCTGCAAGGCAGGCGCGCGCGGTCGCAGCAAATCGGTCACGAGCAACTCCGGGCTGATCTGCAGTGGGTCAATCACCCACTTCCGCGGGGCTGGGGCCCGACAGGGGAGTTGCGCGACGCCGGGGTGCCCGCGGCGGTCCCGGGCGCGTGCTCTGGGCTGCAGGGGCCGCGGAGCGTGCCGGCACGCGGAGATTCTCCGGTACCTTCCAAGACACCGGGGCGGCTGCTTCTCCGCGGGCAGCGGCACCGGAAGCTCCAAGAGGCAAGCGGCCGAGGCATCATGGCGGCGCGCACGCCGCGCTCACCCAGGATCCTCGGTGCGCCTGGCCGCGATGGGACTGGAAGACCGTCGCCAACACCGGAGGATCGGCGAGTAGTCTCAGCATCCCTTGCGGACCGATGGGCTGGCACCATCTGCCCCCCGGCATGCCGGGTTCGCCAGTAATGGTGCCAATCTCCCTTCCTCGATTGACTTCCGGGGCGTCGTCCGTAGATTTCCCGCCGGCCTTGGCCGATCGAGCCCGCGGCGCGAGGGTCGCCGCCTGTTTCCGCGCCGGCCCCCGGCGGCATTACCTCCCAGGCGATCATGGCAGTTCCCAAGAGACGCACTTCCCGCGCCCGACGCGACAAGCGGCGGACCCACCAGGGTCTCAAGCCCATGCAGTTGGTTCGGTGCACCACCTGCAGTGCGAGCATCAAGCCGCACCATGTCTGTCCGGCCTGCGGTCACTACCGCGGCCGACAGGTGATCGTGGGAACTTCCCAGTAGTTCGTTCTCGACTGCCCAAAGCGCCTTGGTCAAGGTCGTCGTCGATGCCATGGGAGGCGACCACGCCCCCGAGGTGAACCTCGAGGGCGCGCGCCTGGCCGTCGAGGAAGGCTTCGCCACCCCCGACGAGATCGTCTTGGTGGGACAGGCGGAGCGCCTCCGCGAGCACGCGACAGCCACCGGCGGCGTCTGCTGCGAAATGGAGGTGGTCGACGCCCCGGACGTGCTCGATCCCGGGGATGAACCGTCGAAGGCGATGCGGCGCAGCCCGCGCAACAGCATCGCGGTCGGGATCGGTTTGCTGCAGGAAGGGCGTGGCGAGGCGTTCGTGAGCGCCGGGAGCACCGGCGTGGTCGCCGCCACCGCGAGCTTGGTGCTGGGCACGCTCGAGGGCATCCGCCGTCCGGGGATCGGCATCGTGATCAAGGGCGAGCGCGGCCCGTTCCTGGTCGTCGACGTCGGTGCCAACCCGCAACCCAAGCCGCACCACCTGCTGCAGTACGCCCTGATGGGCGTAGCCTACCTGCGGGACACCTTCGGCAACCCGAACCCGCGCGTCGGGTTGCTCAACATCGGCTCGGAGGAGAAGAAGGGCAACCCACTCACCCGCGAGGCAGCCGAGTTGCTGCGCGGTGCGGCGCGGATCAACTTCATCGGCAACGTCGAAGGCGTCGAGCTGTTCCACGGCGGTTGCGACGTCGTGGTGTGCGATGGCTTCACCGGCAACGTGCTGATCAAGTCCAGCGAGGGTCTGGCGGAGCACGTGATGCTGCTGATGGCGCGCACGATGGCCGAGGTCGGGGTCGCCGCGGAGACCATCCACGGCGTGGTCGAGCGCCTCAAACCCAAGCTCGACTACTCGGCGTACGGTGGCGCGCTGCTGCTGGGCGCCAACGGAGTCGTGACGATCTGCCACGGACGCTCTTCCGCCGCGGCGATTTGCAATGCGATTCGCTTTGCAAAGCAGGCGGTTGGTGCCAAAGTCAACGAGCACATCGTCGCGTTCGCCCGCGAGGCGTCCGCCGCATCATGAACCTCGTACCCGCTGGAATCGCCGGCTTCGGCAGCTGTCTGCCGGAGCGGCGGCTGACCAACTTCGATCTGGAGAAGATCGTCGACACCACCGACGAGTGGATTCAGCAGCGCACCGGGATCCGCGAGCGCCGTATCGCCGCCGACGGTGAGTTCTCCAGCGACCTGGCGACGCGGGCGGCGCGCATGGCCCTCGAGGACGCCGGGGTCGCCCCTGACGAGATCGACCTGGTGGTGCTCGCGACCGCGACGCCCGATCAGCAGTTTCCCGCGACCGCGGTGCAGGTGATCGAGAGTCTCGGCTGCACGCGTGCCGGTGGCTGGGACCTCTCGGCGGCGTGCAGCGGGTTCGTGTTCGGGGTGCAGGCCGGGGCGCAATACGTCCGCGCGGGAACCGCGCGGGCGGTGCTGGTGATCGGCGTGGAGACGCTGAGCCGGATCATGGACTACACCGACCGCACCACCTGCATCCTGTTCGGTGACGGGGCCGGCGCGGTGGTGTTGACGCCCCACGAGCGGTCGGGCGGCTTCGAGTACCTCGACGGTTTCCTCGGTTCGGCACCCGATCACGACGCGATCATCCGGCCGGGTGGCGGCAGTCGCAAACCGGCCAGCCACGCAACGGTCGACAACGGCGACCACTTCCTCAAGATGGACGGCCGGCGGACCTTCAAGTTCGCCGTGCGCACCTTCGCCGATCTGGTGGAACGCTCGGTCGCCGAGCACGGTGGATTCGACCAGCTCGGCGTGGTCGTCCCACACCAGATGAACCAGCGGATCATCGAAGCGGCCGCCGAACGCCTCGGGTTGCCGATCGAGCGCTTCTTCTCCAACGTGCACAAGTACGGCAACACCTCCGCGGCGTCGATTCCGATCGCGATGCGCGAGATGCGCGAAGACGGGTTGTTCACGCCGCTGGCCGGCAAGCTCGCGTGCATGGTCGCCTTCGGCTCCGGGTTGAGCTTCGGCTACTTCCTGGTGCGCGTCTGAACGGACAGGATCCCCATGGCAGAACCCCGCAACGCCCTCGTCACCGGAGCCTCACGTGGCATCGGTCGCGCGATCGCCGCCACCCTGGCCGCGGACGGGTTTCGCGTGCTGTGCGTTTCGACCCGTGAGGGTGGCTGCGACGACACGCTGCAGGAGTGCCACCGAGCCGGTGGCGAAGCGCGTGCATTCGTGTGCGACGTCGGGGACGAAGCGTCGGTGGCGCAGCTCGCCGAGACCGTGGAGCGCGAGTTCGGTGCGCTGGCGGCGGTGGTCAACAACGCGGGCGTGACCCGCGATGGACTGGTGCTGCGCATGTCGACCGATGATTTCGACTCGGTGCTCGCCACCAACCTGCGCGGCTCGTTCCTCGTCACCCGGGCGTTCGCGCGCGGCATGACCAAGGCGCGCGCCGGGCGGATCGTGAACGTCGGCTCGGTGGTGGGCGTGGTCGGCAACGCCGGTCAGGCCAACTACGCGGCCAGCAAGGCCGGTTTGATCGGGATGACCAAGGCGATGGCCAAGGAGTTCGGTGGCCGTGGCGTCACCGTCAACCTGGTGGCACCGGGGTTCATCACGACCGACATGACCGCCAAACTGTCGGGCGAAATCCAGAAGGGGATCCTGCAGACGATCCCGTTGGGACACTTCGGTGAACCCAAGGATGTTGCGGCCGCGGTGCGGTTTCTGTGTAGTGACGCCGCCTCGTACATCACCGGCCAGGTGCTGATGGTGGACGGCGGCATGGCGATGTAGCGGCGCGCCACGTTCTTCAATCTTCGCGGCGACGCTTTTTCCGGTCGGGCTTTCTGGATTCTTGCCGGGGCCGGCCTACCTTCCTTTCCTCCACCGCTCTTCCCGATGGGGGTCGATTACCCGTGGCGCTTACCAGAGAAGAAGTAGAAGAAAAGGTCATCAACATCGTCTGCGGCCAGCTCGGCACCAACCGGGAGAAGGTCAAGCCGGAGACGTCGTTCATCAACGACCTCGGTGCCGACTCGCTCGACACGGTCGAGTTGGTCATGGAATTCGAGGACGAGTTCGAGATCAGCATTCCCGATGAGGACGCGGAGAAGATCCAGTCCGTCGGCAACGCGATCGATTACATTTTCAACAAGCAGTAGCTTCACCGGGCTGCATGGGCCGACGCCGCGTCGTCATCACCGGGTTGGGCGTTGTGACTCCGGTCGGACTCGACCTGGAGTCCACATGGCGCGCACTCCTCGAGGGCGTGTCCGGTGCCGGACCGGTCACCGAGTTCGACGCTTCGCAGCACTCGACCCGCTTCCTCTGCGCGATCAAGGGCTTCGATCCGCTGAACTACTTCGAGAAGACCGAAGCGCGGCGCATGGACCCCTACTGCCTCTACCAGATGGTGGCGGCGATGGAGGCGATGCGGCACTCCGGCCTCGACATGTCCAAGGAGGACCCGACACGGGCCGGCTGCATCTTCGGCACCGGCATCGGTGGGATCTCCGAGATCGAGGAGCAGAAGATGGTGATGCGCGAGCGGGGACCCGGACGGGTCAGCCCGTTCTTCATCCCCAAGCTGATGTCGAACGCGAGTGCCGGGCAGGCCTCGATTCGGTTCGGCTTGCAGGGCACCAGCTTCTCGACCGGTTCGGCATGTGCCAGCGCGAGCAACGCGATCGGAATCGCGCTGCGCACCGTGCAGTACGGCGAGGCCGACATGATGCTGACCGGTGGTTCCGAGAAGGCGACCACCGAGCTGGCCTTGGCGGGATTCTGCTCGCTCAAGGCGTTGTCGAAGCGCAACGACGACCCGCAGCGTGCCTCACGTCCGTTCGACCGCGACCGTGACGGGTTCGTGATGGGTGACGGCGGGGCAGCGATCGTGCTCGAAGAACTCGAGCACGCACGCGCGCGCGGCGCCGACATCATCGCCGAGCTGTGCGGGTACGGGTCGACCGACGATGCGTTCCACATCACCGCGCCGGCCGAGGACGCGCTGGGGCCGCGGCGTGCCATCGAACAGGCGTTGCACGACGCGCGGCTCGCTCCCGAGGACGTCGACTACGTCAACGCGCACGGCACCAGCACACACCTCAACGACAAGGTGGAGACCAAGGCGCTGCGGATGGTGTTCGGCAGCCACGCCGACAAACTGCAGGTGTCCTCCACCAAGTCGATGATCGGCCACTTGCTCGGTGCCTCCGGTGCCGTGGAATTGGCCTTCTCGGCGATGGCGGTGCGCACCGGGCAGATCCCGCCGACCATCAACTACGAGACGCCGGATCCCGAGTGCGACCTCGACTACGTCCCGAACCAGGCGCGGCAAGCGAACGTGCGGGTCGCGATCAGCAATTCGCTGGGTTTCGGTGGCCACAACACGTGCCTGGCACTCCGGCGGTTCGAGGACTAACATCGGGGTGTCCCGCGGTGTGCGCACCGTGGTGCTCCAGTCCGGAACGTCCTGCAGTCACCCCCCAAAGCAAGCCCCTCCCCGAGCAAGCGAGGCAAAGACCGTGAAGAAAGTCTTCCGAGAGCTGCTCCACGCCTACCGCGTGGATGCCTACAAGATCCATCACAACCACGACGACGCGGTCGAGGAGCAGACGAAGAAGGAGATCACGGAGCTGACCAGCGAGGCGCTGAACCACGCCTTCAAGTACCACTTCCACGACGAAGACGATCCCAGCAAGATCGAGACCTTCAACATGATCAAGAACTACACCCTGGAGTCGATCCTCCCGCCGGTGTTGCGCAAGGTCATGCGGCGCGTGGTGATGTTGGAGAACCAGCACCAGGCGACGATCCGGCTGATCGACAGCTTGCTCGAGGCGCTGTCGGACCAGGAGAACGTCGAGAACTCCGGGCGCTCGGTGGGCTGACGCGCCGCGGGCGATCGTTCGCCCGCACGGAATCGGTCCAGGGACGACCCGCCCCATCGCGATGGGGCGGAGCGCTCCACGCCGACGCGCGGCGCGCACGGGCAGGAAGCGCGAGTCGATGAACACCACCCTGGCTGCCGACCTCGGGGGGACCAAGTGTCGCTTTGCACTGGTCGCCAGCGATGGAACGCTGCACGCCGACCGGCGTCGCGCGACGCCGCGCGGCGCCGAGGATCTGCACGCGCTGTTCGCCCGCGAACTCGCGGCAGTACGCGATGCACCTCGTCCGGGTGGGTGGGCAGAGCCCCGGAGCGTCGGTGTGGGGGTCGCCGGCGTGGTGGCGGAGGACCACCGCACCGTCGTCTACGCGCCGAACCTCGCCCTCGACGGCATCGACTTGCAGAACCTCCTCGGTGCGCGCTCCCTGCCCGTGCGGGCTCTCAACGACGGCCGCGCGTGCGCGCTCGGCGAGTATTCGCACGGCGATGCGGCGGGCGAGGAGCCTCTACTGGTGCTGCTGTTCGGCAGTGGGATCGGTATCGGCTGGATCGTCGGTGGGCAGCCGTTCGCCGGCCACAGCAACGCCGCGGGCGAGGCCGGTCACCTGGAGCACGTACCCGGCGGCCGAACTTGCCCGTGCGGGCGGCGTGGCTGCTTCGAGGCCTACTGTGGCGGCAAGCCGATGGTCGAGCGCGCCGCCGACGTGCTGGGGCCGGGACCGACGGAGGGCGGCTGGACGGTGGGCGACGTGCTGCGCGTGGCCGACACCCAACCGGCTGCGGCGGCGATCCTCGGCGAGGCGCGGGTGGCGGCGTGCACGCTGGTCGCGTCGCTGTGCACCCTGCTCAACCCCGGCGCGGTCGTGCTCGGCGGCGGCGTGTTGCGGGGCTGGCCGGAGCTCGCCAACCACATCGAGGAGCACGTGCGGCAGCGCTGCGCGGCGGTCGTCACCCGCGCGCTGCGGTTCGTCCGCAGCCGCGGCGAGGCAGACGCAGTGCTGTGGGGCGCGGCCGCGTTCGCCGGTCCGGAGGCGCGATGAGCACCGTGGCGCCAGCGGAGTGCGCGTCGCTTCCGACCCCAGGCGCACGGCGCGTCGGGACCCGATGAGCACCGTGCGCGACATCGCAGTGCTGGCTGGCGGCTGCTCGCCGGAGCAGCAGGTGTCGCTGCGCTCGGGTGCTCAGGTGCTCGCCCACCTGGATCGTGAGCGCTTTCGGGTCTGGCCGGTGCGCTTGGAACGCGAGGGCGGCTGGTCGGTGGGGGACGCGCCGGTAGCGGCCGGTGACCCCAGCGAGTTTCCGGTGTCGGCCGCATCGCCGGTGCCTCCCGGCGTCGCGGTGGCTCGTCTGCTGGAGCTCGGCGTGTCGGTGGTGTTCCCGGTGCTACACGGGCCGCTTGGGGAGGACGGCACCGTGCAGGGCATGCTCGACCTGCACGGCCTGCCCTACGTCGGTTCGGGGTGCGCGGCCTCGGCGGTTGCCATGGACAAGATCCGCACCCGCGAGGTGCTCACGGCCCACGGCGTACCGATGGCGCCGGCCTACGTCGCTGCGGCACCGCTGTGTCGGGCCGTGCCGCGGGGCGAGGCGGAGCGCATCGGCGCGACCGTGGGCTTCCCCTGCTTCCTCAAGGTCGACGTCTCCGGCTCGAGCCTCGGGGTGGCGCGCGCCGAGGGAGAGGCCGACGTGGCGGAGTTCCTGCGGGTCGCGCCGCAACTCGGCCGGCGCTTCCTCGCCGAACGCGCGGTCCAGGGCGAGGAGATCTCGGTGCCCGTGTTGGGCAACGCCGGATTCGACCCGGAGGTACTGCCGCCGATCGGCATCTACCCGCGCGCCGCGCGCTTTTTCGACCACGCGGCCAAGTACGACCCCGGCGCGACCGACGAGGTCGTGCCGCCGCGCGGCCTGGACGCCGCTGGGATCACCGCGGTCCAGCAACTCGCCCGCACTTGTCACGAGGTGATCGGCTGCGATGGGCTGTCCCGGGTCGACATGATGGTGACCGCCGACGGCCCGCTCGTGCTCGAGGTGAACACCATGCCCGGCTTCACCCGCGAGAGCCTGTACCCGAAGTCCGCGGCGGCGCACGGCATCGACTATCGAACCCTGCTCAGCCGGTTGATCGACCTGGCGCTGGAGCTCGCCGCACACTTGCCCCGCAGAATGGAGCACTCCCCATCATGACGATTCGCGTTCACGTGCATGGAGCCCTGGGTCGCATGGGGCGGACCTGTGTCGAGGCGGTGCAGGCCGCCGAGGACCTCAGTCTGTGCGGCAGCACCGACGTCGGCGACGACTTGGCGGCGGCGCTCGCGGCCGAGCGGGCGGACGTGGCGATCGAATTCACGGTGCCCGAGGCCGTGGAGCAGAACGTCCGCACGATGCTCGAGGCGCGGGTTCCGGTGGTGGCGGGGACCACCGGCTTGCCGCGCGCGAATGCGGAGGAACTCGGACGGCTCGCCAAGTCGAAGGGTGTCGGCTTCCTGCTCGCACCGAACTTCGCCATCGGTGTGGTGTTGATGCAGCGGTTCGCTCGGGAAGCGGTGCGCTACTTCAAGGACGTCGAGATCGTCGAGCTGCACCACGACAAGAAGCTCGATGCGCCTTCCGGCACCGCGCTGCACACGGCCGACGAACTCGCGAAGGCCGCCGAGCAGCCGCTCAACCAACGGAAGGTCGGCGAAGTCGTCTCGGTCGAGGGGGCGCGCGGCGGCGTCCGCGGATCGATCCCGATCCACTCCATCCGGTTGCCGGGGCTGCTGGCCCACCAGGAGGTGATCTTCGGCGGCCAAGGTCAGGTGCTCACCATCCGCCACGACGCCCTGGACCGGCACGCGTTCATGCCGGGCGTGCTGCTCGCCGTGCGCTCGATCCACAAGCACCGCGGGTTGGTCGATTCGCTCGAGGCGTTGCTCTAGCCCGGACCATTCGTGACCGAGCTGCTGCGATCGCGCAAGCTCGCTGCTGGCTTCGTTGGACAAGCTGAGGAGCTGCGACGCCGCGAGCGGGCCGTAGGGCCGGCGACTTATGTGACCAACTTCGGACACACCCCACTAGTGCCCCTGGTCTGAAGTTCGCAGCAAATGTGGCTGCGTCAGTCGATTCGCGCGCAAGGCGCTGCGACGACACGGCTTGTTGGTGGACAAGCTGAGGAGCAGCAACGCAGCGAGCGGATCGAATGGCCGGGTGCATGTGCTGCGAACTCCGGACACGGGGGCTTGGCCCGGACTATTCGTGACCGAGCTGTTGCGATCGCGCAGGTTCGCTGCTTGCTTCGTCGCTCGTCAGAACCTGGTCCTCGACGGGGATGCACCCCGCCTCCGGGCAGAACCTGCCGTTCTCCTTGCCAGCAGCAACCGTGCACGATCTCGCGACGCTGCTCATGAACAGTCCGGGCTAGGAGTCTGCGCCTCGGAAGGGCGATTCAGGAGGTGCGTGGATTTCGGCGCGGGTCGCCGCCCGAAGACGAAGCCGGAGTGGTGGTCTCGGCGAGGCACTCGGGGGGTGACGGGTGCTGGAAGGCGCGGAGCTCATGGACTGTCGTTCCGTGGCGCAGACTCCTGCTGGCCCGAACGACTTCCGTGGCCCTCAGCGGCGCTCGCGGCGTTTGGTCCTACTCGGCTCCACGATTACGCCTGCGGCGACCCGCCTCGCGGACCGACGCCAAGGGACACGGAGAATGCCCATCTGGGCGATTCACACCCCACTGCGCAGCGACAACTACTCCTGGGCGCTGACGACAATTAGATCTGTGCATCCAGGCACCGCGGGCTGAAGACACAACGCGCCCGCCCTTAGGGTCGGCCTCCCACGGTCTGGGAGGGCCGAAGCGATGGCGGTGACGGATGCGCAGGTCAAGAAGCTGAGGGCCGAGATGGCACAGACAGGGAATGTGGGCGTGTCCGCGGTGCGGGCTGGCATGCACCGAAACACCGCGACGAAGTATCTGGCGGCGGACGATCTGCCGTCGGATCTGAAGACGCCGAGGGAATGGCGGACGAGAAAGGACCCCTTCGAGCAGGACTGGGCGTGGATCGTCTCGAAGCTCGACGAGTCACCGAGGCTGGAGGCGAGGACGCTGTTCGACGAGCTGTTGCGACAGCATCCGGGCCGCTACGAAGCAGGCCAACTGCGGACGTTGCAGCGTCGGCTGAAGCAGTGGCGAGCGGAGGACGGGCCGGAGAAGGAGCTGTTCTTCCCGCAGCAGCACGTCCCGGGTGAAGCGATGCAGACCGACTTCACATGGATGACGTCGCTCGGGATCACGATCGTCGGCGAGGTGTACGCACACGCGCTGTGCCACTCAGTGCTTCCGTACTCGGACTGGAGTTGGGGCACTCCGTGCCTGTCCGAGTCGACGGCGGCTCTCAAGAAGAGCGTGCCCGCTGCATTGATGCGCCTCGGTCGACGGCCGAAGTTTCATCAGACCGACAACTCGACGGCGGCGACGCATCGTCTCGACAAGGGCAAGCGCGGCTTCAACGACGACTACGTCGAGTTGATGGAGCACCTCGGCATGAAGCCGCGGACGATCAAGATTCGCAAGTGCAACCAGAATGGTGATGTCGAGGCAGGCAACGGAGCGCTGAAGCGCTACGTCGCTCAGCAGCTGATGCTGCGTGAGAGTCGCGACTTCGCGACCCATGACGACTACGTGGCCTGGCTCTGCCAGGTCTTCGAGACCAGGAATCGGACGCGGGGCCAGAGGCTCGAAGAGGAACTCGCGGCGATGGATCCGGTGACGGCGTCACCGGTGCCGGAGTACACCGAAATGAGGACACGCGTCTCGTCCGGCAGCACGATCCGCGTGAAGACCAACACCTACTCGGTCCCTTCGCAGTTGCGCGACGAGTGCGTGAAGGTCCGCATCTTCGACGAGCGGCTCGAGGTCTACTACGCCGACAAGCTCCGCGTCACGATCGAGCGGCTCATCGGCAAGCAACGCCACCGGATCAACTACCGGCACGTCGTGCCCTCGATGCTCCGCAAGTCGGGAGCGTTTCGCAGGTACCGCTTTCGCGACGACCTGTACCCGACGCCGACGTTTCGTCGGGCCTTCGAGGCGCTCGACGCAGCCTTGTCGGAGAGGGAGGCGGACATCGAGTACCTGAGGGTTCTTCATCTGGCCGCGACGACGATGGAGACCGAGGTTGAGGAGGCCCTCGGCCAGCTCCTGACCTCTGGGGGCGTCCCCACGGCCGATCGTGTCAAGACTCTCGTCGCACCGGAGCAACCGACCGTACCCGACATTGCTGCTCCGGCCGTCGAACTCGGCACCTACGACGAGTTGCTCGAGCAGCCTGTGGAGGCCGTGGCATGACGGCCTCTTCCGCAGCCAAGCTGGCGGTGCTACTGCGCACGCTCAAGCTCCCGTCCTTCAAGGCACAGTACGACGAGGTCGCGCGTCTCGCCGACCGCGAAAGCTGGACATTCCCCCAGTACCTCATGCATCTCGCCGAGGGCGAGATCGAGGATCGGAGGCAGCGACGCATCGAGCGCCTCCTCCGACAGTCGGGCCTGCCGAAGGACAAGACGCTGGCCACGCTCGACCAGAGCCGGTTGCCCGGCAAGATTCGGCGCCAGCTCGCGACCCTGTGCGAAGGTGACTTCGTCCAGCGCGCGGAAAACGTTCTCGCGTTCGGATTGCCCGGTCGCGGCAAGACCCACTGCGTCAGCGCGATTGGGCACGAGCTCGTCCAGCGCGGCTACGAGGTGCTGTTCCAACCGGCCTTCGCCATCGTGCAAAGGCTGCTGATCGCCAAGCGCGAGCTGTCGCTCGAGAAGGAGCTGCGACGGCTGGACCGGTTCGCGGTCGTGATCCTCGACGACATCGGCTACGTCCAGCAGGACCGCGAGGAGATGGAGGTCCTCTTCACCCTCCTCGCCGAGCGCTACGAGCGCCGCTCGGTCGTGATCACGAGCAACCTCGTGTTCTCGCAGTGGGACAAGATCTTCAAGGACGCCATGACCACCGCGGCCGCGATCGACCGCGTCGTCCATCACTCGGCGATCCTCGAGCTGACCGGCGAGAGCTACCGCAGCGAGCAGGCCAAGAAGCGCAACTCCGACGGTGCCAAGGCATCGAAGCCCGCCAAAGCCGCGAAGAGCCCGGCGGACTGACGGTCATGTGGTTGAGCGGTTGAGCGATCTACGCGCTCAGCCCGAGCGACTCCAACACCGATCGGATCGACACTGGCTCTCCGCTCGGCCGAGGACCACGCTCCGACCGCGGCAGTGGCAGCAACTGCCAGACGCCATCGGCGTGCCCGGCACGCCACGGGCGGTGCGCAACCAAGCCAAGTTCCTTCAAGCGCGACAGCGCGAAGTCGACGTCACTCCGGCTCATGCCGAGGACCGAGGTCATACGCTCGCGCCCGTAGAAGGACGTGCCCTGGCGGTCAGCAGCCAGGGCCAGCAACACCAGCACGGCCGTCCCCTCCGGACCGAGGCGGCTCAGCCACCCTTCCTGCAGCAGCCGGTCATCGAGCCAACCAAACCGGCCCTCCGGCGTACGGATCTGATCGGGACGCGGGGGCTGAACGGGACGTCGTGCACAAGTTCGTGTCTGGTTCATCGTGCGCGGAAAGAACCAGATCCACGGCTGTGCAGCGATAAGAAAGAACCAGAACCAATTGCACCATAACGGCTTACGATGTCATGATTCGCACAGTTCTAATTGTCGTCGCTGCACAAAAGTAATTGACGCCAACCACCCCACGAGCGCGCGGTTTTCGTGCCCCGGTGTTCGGTGTCGCGGCGCGGCGGCACTGCGGTCGGTACTGCCCGAGGTGCCGACCATGAACCAGCCGACCCGTTTGCTCGTCGTTCTCTCCCTGCTGACCCTGGCCGGTTCCGCGGCCGCCCAGCGGTTCCGTGTGATGACCGCCAACCTGTGGTACAGCGGTACCCGCGGGTTCGACTACGTGCACGGCATCTACCCGCTCGGTCAGCAGATCACCTGGCCGGGGTTCAAGGGGTTCGCCAAGCAGCGGTTCGCGTTCGGCTACGGGGTGGTGGGCCTGCAGGAGATCGATCGAGGCACCAAGCGGACCGGGGGCCTCGACGTCGCTGCGGACCTTGCCAAGGCGCTCGGGCCGACCTGGACGCATCGGTTTGCCGCGACCCAGGAATCGGACGGCGGCCACACCGGCAACGCCATGCTGACCAACGCGGGGATCGCCAAGCTGCAGTACTGGAGCTTCGCCCACAATCCGGAGCATCCCGAGGACTACGGCCCGCGACCGCGCGGTGCGATCGCCGCCAAGCTCGACTTCGCCGGCAAGCGCCTGTGGTTCGTGACCACCCACCTTGAGCCCGCCAATCGCTTCGCCCTGGCGCAGGTGTTCCAACTGCTCGGCCGCGTCAAGACCTTCGACCCGGACACGCCGGTGATCGTGGTCGGCGACATGAACATCCTCAACGGCACCGGCAAGTCGGCGACCGAGGCGACCTACTACGCCATGGCCGCCGCGTTCGGCGCCGCGGGGTTCACCGACGTATCGGAGAAGCTACCGACCCGCGTGCCGGGGGCGGAGCAGACGATCGCCGTCACCGACGGGCAACTCGACTACGTGTTTCTCTACGACCCGCACAAGCGGCTCGAGCTGAAGTACCGCGCGTCGGTGTGGGTGATGAACTACCCCAACATCTTCTCCGATCACCTCGCAGTGGTGGCCGATTTCGAATGGTTGTGATCGCGAACGTGTGAGTTGTCGACGGCGCGCGTCAAACCCCGAGTCGGTGCGCGCCCCGGGGAGCGGCCGGGCGCGTGCGGGCGATCGATGCGCAGTGGTTCACTCGGCGCCGAGCCGGGCGCGCAGCGCCGACTCGTATTCCGCGTGCGCCGCGGTGATGCCCCGATCGCGCATCAGCAGCTCGTAGCGCAGGGTCTTGGCGGTGATCCGCTGCTGCAGCCGGCCGCGCGTGCCGTCGTCCAGGCACGCGGCGAGCAGGCCGCGCAGCTCGACCAGGTCCTTGCGCAGCTGCATCTCCTCGGGCAGGAAACCGGACCCGCGCAACAGCAGGTAGGAAGCGCGCAGCTCGTCGGGCATCGCGGACAGGTCCTCCAACTCGAGTGGCTTGCCCTTGCCCGGGAGGTCGTCGAGCTGACCCTGCTGCACCGCCTCGTCGATCCGCTGCTCGGCCAACCGCCACAGTGCGTCCATGGCGCGGAGTCTACGTGGTCGGCGGCTCGGTCGGACGCCAAGGCCGGACGGCGCCGACGGGATCGTGTCGGCGATCCCCGTGGTCTGCGCGTGGGGCCGCCGGGGGGGTGCATTCCGCTTGACGCTGTGCGCCGCCGCCCTACCTTGGCGCCGCTCGGCAACGCGCCGGGAACGTGCGCCGGAGTGGCGGAATGGCAGACGCGACGGATTCAAAATCCGTTGCCCGCAAGGGCGTGAGGGTTCGAGTCCCTCCTCCGGTACCACAGGTCGGCCTGACGGCGCCCCAGCTCTGGCTGTGGGCGACTGGGATGGACCCTCCACTCGAGGTCGCGCACTCCGATCCGACGCGGTTTCCAGCGGCTCGACGAACCGTTCGCACGTGCGGACTCTCGGGGCTTCCTTGACCTGGAAGCCCCGCCGGTCGGGAACGAAACGGAGCGTCGATTCGGCCTCGCGCAGTTCACCGGTGTGAACGAGCCGCCCGACCTTCCTGGCGCCCATCCGCAGCGCGTGACTTCGAGCCGACGCGCCGAGCAACGGCAGCATGCCGTTTCCCCCGCCGTCGACGTGCGTCAGCTTCCGCGTGATCGTGTCCTGCGCGCGGCGGGACTATCCGAGCAGCTCTGCGAGTAAGCACGGAAGACCAAGGGCTCGCCGAAGAAGACAAGGAGTCGAATTCTCCCGCGGGCATCTCCAGGGTCTCTACGGGGCGCAGCGCTTCGATGCAGACGCCGCGCCTGGGAACGTCTCCCGCCGCACCTGTGCCGACCGGGGGCGAGATTCTCCACGGAATTCCGGTTCGGTTGCGGACGGTTCCGGGTTGCAGAGGACGGGCATCTTCGCGCGGCTGTCCGCCGCCCTGCCCGGTTCCAAAGCCTATCCCTACAAACGCGCTATGAGACTGCACGCACGAACTCATCGAGCCAGCATCGGACTCGTTCTCCTCGCCTTCACCCTCACCGCCGCGACCACGACCGCCCAGGGGGTGCTGCAGCGGCACCAGTACGTGCCAGCTTGCTGGATCGTCGGTCGCGAGCTGAATTCCAATCTGGCCTACCTGGTGAACCAACACCTCGCCGCTGGCGACCGGTTCATCGAACTCTCCACGGTCGGCCCAGGTTGGACCCACTACGCGTACATCTGCGGGGGCAACAAGAGCGGCAGCAAATTCCAGCGGAAGCACCAAATCGACACCAACGTCACCGTGTCGGTAGCCGTGTCGAACGCACAACGTGACGGGATGATGATCACCCAATGCCGTTAGCGTCCCTTCTGTCCCGTAGGGGTCCACTTTGAGCGTGGCTTGTTCGAGACGCGCGGGCGGAACGGTGAGGACGGCGCTTGTCGCGTGATCTGGCGATTCTGTGGGTAGGGAGTTGGACAACGTGAGCTGCCGAATCTGAGTCGGCTCGGAACAGACGAACGAGGTGTTGGCCGAAACACAGGACCGCGCCCTTCTGCGAGATCTCGTGCAGCGGGGAATCGTGAACCTCAGCCGCAGCAGCCATGAGGTAGCGCGAGATTCCCAGAAAAGCATCGTGGCGCAGATTTCCTGGCGCACACCTTTGTGCCTTGTGCAGTGAGTGGAACTGCCTCGGGTCCGGTGTCAGACTTGAGAGTCTTGTAGAGTTCCTCCGACTCCCAACGAGCTTGTAGAGTTGGGTGAGGGGTTATCAAGACCACTCCCCGCGGGCAAGCGACGTGAGGAACACGGCTGGGCCGTCCGGTCCCTGAGTCCTGATGGCTCGCAGCTTGACCTCTGAGCCTGGCAACTCGCTTTCCAGGCAGGTCCAAGTAGACGACTGCGTCGTTCGCTTCGGTGGCAAGAAAACTCCGCGATCGCGGGGAACGTCGAACTCACCGGCGTCCGAACAGGAAGTCGACCCGCGCGTCGAGGGCTCGGATCATCTCGTACGATGGGTAGCCACGATCGAGCACGAGGATGTCGCCGGGGCTGAGGAACTGAAGATGCTCCTCGAGCAGGAATCGACCGCTCACTGAAGCGTGTCCCCGGACGGCGACGTCGACGGGTGTGCGACTACAGACGTTGACCAGCGCGCTCGCGAGCACCTGCGGCACGCCATAGGCACCGGAAGGGCGACCGAACTCGCGATCCAGCTCAGGACTCCGCTTGACGTTGATCTTGCATCCGTCGACTGCGTACTGCCGACCACGGAACGAGGACGCGTCCGGGAAGTCATCCAACATCTTCTGCCAGACGGCATGCACCAGCGAGCCGCAGAAACTCAGGAGCGACCTTCTCCCGTGCCGTGCAGAACGAGGCGGCGGTCACTGGCTTCGTCGAGGGAAGATCGATCTCGAAGTCCGTGGCCTGATCCCAAAAGTGTTCAGGAGATGCCGGTAGCCGCGACGGTTGCCGTCGCCTGCCATGAACAGCAGGATCGCGATCAGAAGTTCTGGGCTGAGTGCACCGCAGCGACTGAAATCGCGATCGCCAACGCGGACATCCTCGATGTCTAGCTCGCGGAGCAAGCCAGAGAGAAACTTGTGTGCACGAGGAATCGTGATTCCGTCAGACCGAATTTGAGCTAGCTTCTTGTGTGCCAGCCATGGTGAGAACCGCCTCTTTTCAGAACAAAAATGCGCGAGTGACCGCGCATTGATTGACTCGACCCAGATCATACAGCTTGCGACACCGCGCACCCAGCAGACACCTGCTTGTTTGCACAACCGAGAATCGATTGCTGGCAACCTTGACCTTGTTTGGCAGTGATGCTCGACAGACCGTCAGGTCGCGTTGTTCGCCACGACTCGCGCGACGCTCGAGGAAACCGCGCTCGGGGACGCTCTCGCGCGAGATTCTCACAGCGCCGATCAGGTGCAGACTGGGAGGCTAACGGCATTGGATGATCACCGCCCTGGCGCCGCACTCGACCTCGCTTGGCATCTTCACGCACAGCCTCCGCGAGGCGTTGCCGGCCGGCGTAAGTTTCACACTGGTGCCGAGCAATACTCCGACCGGCATCCAGCAGTGGCTTACGCAAAACCCTGGGTATTCACCATATTCCGTGGACAGCGTCGTGCACAACCAGACCCGATCCTACTTCGTGATGGCAATGGCAAGCTCTGTCAATGGGCCGACCCTGCGCCGTAGAACGATCCGCTTCAACGTTGCCCTTGGCGGGTTGCCCAGCCCGTCGGTTCCGGGGGGTCCCATGGTCATCGACATCGACCAGGTCAGCCCCTCCACCTACGCCGCCATCATCGAGCAGCCGAATCCCGGGGAGGTCACCCCGTTCGTCGAGGTACGGGTCACCACCGCGCCGACGCCGCCGAACTACTGTCGCTTCCACGCCGGCCTCGAGCGCGAGTTCGCTGTAACCTTCCTCGACCTCGGAACCAACGGTCTCTATGCTACCGGTCTCTACGTCAACAACGGGTGGTCGATCTACGACGTCGATTCTTACCCAACCTGCGGTCCGTTCCAGAACTACCGAGGTTCGATGACGAGTATCGGCCCGGCCACCCTCGGGGTCGCCAGCTCCACGCCTGGTGAAGTGAAACCTGGGTCGCGACTGACCTTCAGTATCACTCCTTTGGCCGCGTCGGCGACGGCCGGGCTGATCCTCGGCTTCGATCGCCAGATCCTCGATCTCGCACCGTTTGGCGCCCCGGGTGTTGCTTTGCTGCCTACGCTGGACCTTGTCACTCCGGTGCCGGTTGTCGGAAACGGACTCGCCGCCGTGAACCTCATCGTGCCCAACACGGTGGCGACCCGCGGCCTGCGAGTCTACGCCCAGGGGCTGATCATTGACCCTAACCTCAGCCTGGCGTTCCCGGTTGCGACCACGAGTTTCTACGCGTTGACCATTCTCTGACCCCCGCGAGCCGCGCGGCCGGGGTGTGGATCTGCTATTGAGCAGCTGATCATGCGGCGACCCTGACCGCAGTCCGACGAGTTGCGTGGAGCTTGAGCATCGCGGGTTCCCAGCGATCGCTGAGCGCGAGGGCGCGGAGGCGGAGGACATGTTCGCCGGTGCAGGTCTTCCACCGCGAGCCAGCGCGTTTCATACGGACGCCGACCAGTGTCTTGCAAGTAGCCTCGACGTTGCCGCTACCGATCGGGAGACCGAGACGCAAGGACCGCGCGAAGCGCATGCGGTCGAGATGGTTCTCGAAGTAGGTGATGGCTTCGTGGACGGGTCGCTTGGAGTCGCGGTATCGGTTCTGCATCCCGGAGTCGCGCAGCTCAGTGAGGATCTCCTCGGCGGCTGCGTTGGCGCACCGGAGCCTTTTGCGCCAGCGCCGCAGTTCGTCGCTGCAGTGATCCTTGCCGAAGAGCATCTCGGCGGCCGGGGCGAGCTTCTCGATCACGTGCCAGAAGTCGATGCCCTGCTCAACTGTGCTGAACACTGTGGCTGGGAAGTTGGTCTGGAGCAGGTTGCACATCTCCGGGGCTCCGTCGGACAGAAGTTTGATCCTGATGCCGGGGCGCTGCTCGACGAGGCGGTGGGCCTCGTTCGCGATCTGCGCAAACCACAGTTCGTGATCGCTCGCGGGCATACAGCCGTATCGGAGCGTGTGGAGACTCTCGCCTGCAGCGTCATGCATCGTGATCGTCGCGCAGTAGGCCATGCGGAAGTTCCGCTCCACGGGCCGCGTCGGCGCGCCCTTGCGCGGTCGGCCAGCCGATCTCTTCGCCGCCTCTTCCATCGGCACGGACACGCGGTCCAGGGCCACGCTTATGGCAACAGCCTCGGCTGGCAGGTCGAACTCCCAGGCAAGTTGGTCCTCGATGTCTGCGTGCTCGCGCAGCCAGTGCTCGCCTACCAAATGGGCGACGCGCTCGAAGCTCGCGCGCGAGTACGGCAGACGGCTCGTCTGCCTGGCAGCGTCCTCTGCTTCGCGCGACGGACCGCGCTGGACATCGTTCGCGATGCACTGGGCGGTCAGGGGAAGCCAGCCGCGCCCGTAGGCACCGGTACGCATCCCGATCGGATCGAGGATCGGACCGTTGCGCACTCCGACCTGCCGGTAGATCGCTCGCTCGACAACCGTGTCGCCGGCCAGGGTGTGGTATGTCCCCTGTGCACGACCGATCTTGGCGAATTGCTCGCCGCGGACCCGAATCCGCGACGCGTCGACATCGAGCGATCGGAGGACTTCTTTGTGCGCCGCGCGCTCGATCGCAGCGGTCTGTTCGGCGATCAGCGCCTCGGTTGCCGCGTAGTCGACGGCGCCACCGCCGGCGTTCCCGGACGCCGCCTTCACCGTCGCGTCGACCAGGTCCTGGATCGACTCGGCGAGATCCTTGTGTTCAACTGGCACCTGCACGGCGATGTACCGTCGTGCGGCGCCCCTCCCAGGACGCGCGATTCGCATCCTGCATCCGATAGGGAGGGGCGCCTGCTTGTACAAGCTCTTTCTCTACAATATCTTGCGGAGAATCGCGCCAGCGCCCCACTCCTGGGGCCTGGGGGCGGTCGAGACTTCCACGCTCAATAGCTGATCCACACCCCGCGGCCGCGAGTCGGCCCCAATTGACAGCGCGCATCGGTTGCATACCCTGTCTGCCTGAGGATTCGTGCCAAGGTGAGACAGGGACTATGCCAGACCGCGTCGAGGACGGGATCGATCCAGCCACGGCATCGTTACTGTCGAGGGCCCGCGAAGGCGACGACGATGCCCTACACGCGCTGATCGAAACACACATTGACTGGCTCGCCGAGAGAGTTCATCGCCGGCTCGGCGGCTTAGCTCGTCGCAACGCCGACACCGGCGACATCGTGCACGACGTGCTGGTGCGGATCCTCACGTCGCAGACGCCCCTGCGCTTCACCGGTCAGGAGCAGTTCCGCACCTACCTGGAACAAGTGATCGTTAACACCCTGCGCTCGACCGCGGGCCGGCACAAACGCGCATGCCGAGACGTCGCGCGGGAGCAGGCGGGGTGGACCGAGTCCCTGTTCGCCGCGGAGGATTCGCTGCCGGTCGCCTCGGTGACCCGTCCCGAGGAACGCGCGGCTCGCGCCGAGGACAGCGAGTGGTTGCTGGCGGCGCTCGATCTCTTGGAGGGTCACGACCAGGACCTGGTGTGGTTGCGGGCTCGGGATGGCCTGCCGTTCCGAGATATCGCCAACCGCCTCGGGCTGTCGGAGGACGCCGCGCGGATGCGCTTTAGCCGCATCCTCCGCAAGCTCTACCGCAATCTCAAACAGTTGCGCAGCGGGCGACTGACGGCCGTCCTGGAGGGCCGTGCGTGAGGAACAACCCATGCAGGAACTACTTGCCGCCATCAACGCGCTCGAGGCGTACCGCGCCCGCCAGCGCAACGGCACCGCCGAGTCGGAAGACCGCTTTCTCGCTGACCGCGAGCAGCTGCGCGAGTTCCTCGTTCCGTTGCTCGGCTCGAGTTCCCACACCACGCCAGCATCCGCGGTGCCGACGTCGTCGAGGGATGGTCCGCGTCCGGCAGGTTGTGGCTGGCTGGAGGAAGGCGGCGATTTTGGGTCGCATCGGATCGAGGCCTGGCTGGGGCGCGGCGGCATGGGGATGGTCTACCGCGCAACCCACCGCGAGCTCGGCCGAACCGTCGCATTGAAGCTCATCGCACCGGAGCGGGTGCACTCGGCGAGCGCCCGCGAGCGGTTCCGGCGCGAGGCCAAGATCGCCTCCCGCCTTGACCACGCCGCGATCTGTCCCATCTACGAGGTCGGCGAGGTCGATGGCATGCCGTTCCTCGCCATGCGCTTCCTCGATGGGCACTCGTTGGCGGAGAAGATCGCCGCTGCGGGCGCGTCCGCGCCCACGCTCGAACAGCTCCTTGGCTGGATCGAGACGGTGGCCCGCGCCCTGCACCACGCCCACGAGCACGGCGTCCTGCACCGCGACGTTAAGCCGTCGAACATCCTGATCGACGCTACCGACGCGCCCTTCATCCTGGACTTCGGCTTGGCCCGCGACGAGGCCAGCGACGAGATGCAGCTGACCGTGAGCGGCGACGAGCTCGGCACGCCGGGCTATATGGCGCCCGAGCAGATCGCGCCGCGGGGCCGCGCGATCGGGCGAACCGCCGACGTCTGGGGGCTGGGGGTGACCCTCTACGAGTGCGTCGCGGGCCGCCGACCGTTCATCGGCACTACCCATCAGGAGTTGCGAGAGGCAATCCTGCGCGCCGATCCGCAGCCCGCCTCGGGGCATAACCGGCGGTTGCCGCGGGACCTCGACGTTGTGCTTGGCAAGGCGTTGCAGGCGGATCCGGCGCATCGTTACGCCACCGCGCTAGCCTTCGCTGAGGATCTTGTGCGGGTCCGCGACGGGATCCCGGTGCTAGCTCGCCGGCCGAGAGCGTGGCTGCGCGTGTCCCGCTGGACACGGCGCAATCCGTTGCCGGCGGCGCTGCTGACGCTGCTTACGGCCAGCCTGGCGATCGCTTGGTCGCAGGTGGTCGAGGCGATGGCGGCGCGGGACGACGCCGTGTCGGCGCAGCAGGACGCGACAACGGCCGAGGGCCAGGCCCGCGCTGCGGCGACCGAAGCGCAGCGGCTGCGCGGAGAGGTGTTGTTCCGGATGGCAAAGGCGAGGTCCTCGGTGGGTGAGTGGCAGGCGGCCGAGTCGCTCTACCGGAACGCCGCCGACCTCGGTGCTGATCCCATCGCCGTGCAGATTGGCTTGATCGAAGTGTGGGACGGTTCGTTTGAGTTGGCGAAGTCGCGAGCGGCAATAGGCGCCCTCAAGGTGCACCAGGATCTCGGCGAGCACGCCGCCAAGGCCTCCTTGCTGGCTGCCGATCCCTCGCGTCGTCTGCTCGACGCCACGAGCTTTTCGATAGACCAACGGGCCATCACTACAGCGCTCGAATCTGGGACACTAGCGACGGCGGACGACGCGTATGCGCGGGCACTCCTCGCGAACAGCGCAGCGCAGGTTCGTTCCCACCTAAGCGCGGCGCTGGCGGCCGACCCAGGCCATCGACCGGCTCACGAGATGTGGCTGACGCTGGTGTTGCTGACAGAGGGACCCGTGGCGGCGCTGGCCGACGTCGAGCGGTTCCATGCGCGGTATCCCGGCGACCTCAGTGCAGCCCTCATGCGCGGAATCTGTCGGGCCGCGATGGGTGAGCATGACGCCGCCATGGCGGCAGTGGCCGGGGACCACGTATCCCCGGCGGCCCGGCTGCGGGTAGTTCAGTTCGAAAGGCTTTACGGGGCGCTGCAAGACAGCTTCTCGATGCTGCAGGAGAACACCTGGCAGCTGTGGGCGTTTCCCGACACGGCTCCCAAGACCTCGGCGTGGGATGTTCTCTCGCGTGGCATGAGCAAGATCTTCGGGGCGCTGGCGACGGGAGGTGGCAGATCCGGCGAGTTGCACGTGCGGTTTCCACCGTGCTCGATCCGCGCTCTGCTCCTCACCGTTACACAAACGATGTTCCCATTCGCTACACCCCAGAGCAAGGTCAGCCGCTTGGATTGGGCGATCGAGATCCAGGGGTTGACCATGCTGCGCTACCTGCGAGCAGGCCTGAACCTGAAGTTGGGACACAGTGAGCGGGCGATCCGCGACTTCGTGGCCGCCAGCGAAGGCAAGGACCTGATGGGCACCCAGGCGGTGTCGATGACCCTTCGGATCAGCCACGCCGCCCTGCTCAGCTTCGAAGCCGCAGAGGCGGGACAGACCGCCCTCGCCGAGCGTGCTCGCGGCTGGGCCCGTAGTGGGATCGAGCGGCGGCTCTTGACGGCAAAGCTGCACTGCCTTGAGTTCCACTTCCTTGCCAAGGTAGCGATGGGGATCCAGGACCTCTCGCTGGCGAGTGTATGCGCGGCCCGCTGGTCCAGAGCGTACCCGGACGACCCCCACGCCGTTACGTGCCGCGCGCGGCTGTGGGTAAGACATGGACGGCTTGGCTCGGCTCGCGAGTCCGTGGCAGCCGGGCGAAAGAGATGGCCGGCGCACCGTGCGCTACGCGAACTGGGCGACGAGATCGAGCGGCTCTCCGCCGGACGTAGGGCCGTCAAGTAGATCAGCACCCTTCGAGGCACCGGGCGGACAGCGCTTGCAAGCTCGATTTAGGTTCTCTCGGACTCTGTGCGATTTGTGCGCACTGGAAAGGTCCGCACGCCAGCCAGACATCGGCCGCCGGGCAAGCGCTCGTTCACAAGATTGGCGATCTCAACGGTGGAGACCGAGCAGGCATGACCGCCGGCTGCTCATCCGGAGGGGCCCAGTCATGGCCCACTGCCTTGGTGTGAGCAGACTGATCGAACGATCGACTGATCGGGGTCGGGAAGCCAAGGGAGTGGGTGGCAGTACGAGTCCTCATCGTGTTCCGCACGGGACTCTGGTCGATCAATGTTGACCATCCCGATCGCCGCGTCGACCGAGGTCCGCCGATAGGGCAATTGCCTTGCCAATCGAGCCCTCGGGACACCAGGCTCGTTCAGCGCCACGCCAGCCTCTTCACTTCCCAAAGCGGTTCGGCCGCGTCCGGAGATACCAAGCAGTATCCTCGCGGCCCTTCACCGTCCCGCCCCTTCCCCCGAATGCCCTACGACCCAGACCGCCACGGCCCGCACCGCGTCGTCGGCCCGGGGTTCCACCAGCGCGTGTGGGAGCAAGTCCGGCGCGTGCCCGCCGGGAAGGTGACCACCTACGGCGATGTCGCCGCCGCACTCGGGCTGCGGCGCGCGGCGCGGCAGGTCGGCTACGCGCTCGCGGCGTTGCCGCCCGACCAGGAGCGGGTTCCGTGGCACCGGGTGGTCCAGGCCAGCGGGCGGATCGCCCGTTCGATCGACAGCGAGTGTGGCGCGGAGCAGGCGCGGCGGCTCAGGGCGGAGGGCGTGACGGTGGATCCGCGGGGCCGGGTGGTCGAGTTCGAGCTACGGCGCGCCAGTTGGTCGTGATCCCTGCCCGGTCGCCGGCGCGCCGAGAACCCCGGGGTTGACCCAGCGACTTTGCACGATAAAGTTCGGGCCACCGGTGTCCTTCCGGCGCCCGCTCGCCCGACGATGCAGCTCGACAAAGCCCTCGCGCAGATCTCCGAGATCCACGCCCAGGTCCTCAAATCCGAGGTGTTCCGCGGCTACCGCGCCGCGACCATGGCGATCACCGGCGGGGTCGCGGTGCTCGCCGCGGCGGTGCAGTCGACGTGGGTGCGTCCCGCGGATGCGGTGGAGTTCGTGGTCTTCTGGGTCGCGGTCGCCGCCGTGTGCGCGGTGATCTGCGCCAGCGACCTGCTCTACGGCTGTCTGCGGCGGCAGCAACGGCTCGGCCGCTGGCGGTCGCTGTTGGTGGTCGCGCAGTCGATGCCGGCGTTGCTGGTCGGGGGGGTGGTGACCGCAGTCCTCGTGCAGTGGCACGGGTTCGCGTCGCTGCTGCCCGGGCTGTGGGCGCTGTTCTTCGCGCTCGGCATCTGGTCGGTGCGTCCCTACCTCCCGAAGGCGATCGGTGTGGTGGCGGCGTTCTACGGGATGGCCGGCACCTGGATGTTGGTGCAGTCGCACGGCGTGGCGGTGCCTGCGCCGTGGTGGATGGGCGCCACCTTCGGCGTCGGGCAGCTCGCCGCCGCCGGGGTGCTGTATCTGAACCTCGAGCGACCACTGCACGCCCCGGAGCCGGGAGCGAGGAGGAGCCGTGGCTGAACGCAAGCGCAAACCGAACCACGCCCGGGGCGAGACCAGCCGCGGTTACTTCGCCTACGAGGGCCTCGACCGGGTGCTGCACGAGAAGGCGCGCCTCGGCATCCTCACCGCCCTGCGGACCCGCAACGACGGGTTGGTGTTCGGCGAGCTCAAGGAGCTCTGTTCACTCACCGACGGCAACCTCAGCCGGCACCTCACGGTGCTGCTGGAAGCCGGGCTGATCGAGCTCGAGAAGGCGACGACCACCGGACGGCCGTTGACCCGCGCGCGACTGACCGCGGTCGGCAAGACCCAGTTCGACGCCTACCTCGAAGAACTGCAGCGGGTGATCCAGGACGCGAGCATCCGCATCGAGCCGTCGCGTAAACGCCGCGATGACCTTCCCCCCGACCTGGCGCACGCCTGAGGCCGCATGCAGGTCATCCGGGCGGAGGCGATGGGGATGTGCTTCGGGGTGCGCGACGCTCTGCAGCTCGCGTTCGCGCGCGACGACGCACCCGAGGTGACGGTCTACGGCGAACTGGTGCACAACGAGCAGGTGCTGGCACGGCTGCGTCAGCAGGGCTTCAGGATGGCGACCGAGCAGGCGCGGGCTGCCGAGGTGAGCACCGGAACCGTGCTGGTGACCGCGCACGGGATTGCCAATCGCGAGCGGGTTGCGCTGGAAGAGCGAGGGATCGCATTGGTCGACACAACCTGCCCGCTGGTGCGCAAGGCACACAATGCCGTGTTGCGGTTGCAGGAGGCGGGCTACTTCCCGGTGGTGATCGGGCTGCACGGGCACGTCGAGGTGCGTGGACTCACCGGCGACCTCGAGGTGTGCGCGGTGGTGGCCGACGAAGCCGAGGCGCGCGCGCTGCGGATCGACGCGCCGCGCATCGGCGTGGTGAGCCAGACCACCACCCCCGAGGCCGTGGCGACCCGCGTGGTCGCGGCGATCCGCGCTGCACACCCGGCTGCAGAGGTGCGCTTCCTCGACACCATCTGCGAACCGACCCGCCAGCGACAGGCCGCGCTGCGAGCGCTGCTCGACGCGGTCGAATGCGTGGTCGTGGTGGGTGGGCGCGGCTCGAACAACTCGCGCCAGCTGGTCGAGACCTGTCGCGCCAACGGGCGTCCGGCGTACCTCGTCCAGGGCGCGAGCGGTCTCGATCCCGAGTGGTTCCACGGCTGCGCGAAGGTCGGCCTGACCGCGGGCACTTCGACGCTCGACGCGGTGATCGACGAAGTCGAGGCAGCGTTGGCTGTTCTGCCCGAGCCCGCCGTCGCGCCGCACGGCGGCTGTGCGCCGGCCTGAAGTCGGGTGTGTGGGACTCGCCGTCACACCGTCGGCGAAACTCGGCGCGCAGGGCGGCGCCCGATGCGCCTGCCACGGGTGAGCTGCCATGGACCGGACCATTTTCCCAGGGCCCGGGACGAGGTTGGCCAGCCAGGCACTCGGCACCGTGTTGCCGGGAACGTGCGGTCGTCGGGCTGCTCGAAGGCGAGACCCCATTCACCCACGGGAAAGCGCCCCGCCTCCTTGCGCGGCCCGCCGATCGCCGCCCCGGTGGACACCGCGCGATCTCACGGCGCGGCCAGTGAATAGTCCGGCGTTGGCCGCCGGCCGGCAGAGCCCCGCCGGCTAAAAGAACGCGGGTGTCCGCAGTCGATACCGCGCCACGCCGCCGCGCCTTGCCGTTGCTGATCGCCGTGCTGGTGGTCGCCGGCGTGTTGCGCGGTCTGGCGGTGCGCGACGGGTTCTGGTTGGACGAAGCGTGGAGCTGGGTGTGGCTGAACAAGCTGCAGTCGTTCACCGACGTGTTCACCAAGTCGGAGCTGAAGCACGACAACAACCACCCGCTGATCACTGTGTGGATGTACCTGGTCGGCGACCGCGACGCCTGGGTGCTGTACCGCATTCCCTCGCTATTCGCCGGCATTGCCACCGTGGTCCTGTTCAGTGAGCGCCGCGCCGGGGCATCCGGTGTGTGGCTGCCTGCCGGAGCGGCCGCGGTGTCGTATCCGCTGATCGTGTATTCCACCGAAGCGCGCGGCTACGCGCTGGCGGTGGTGTTCGCGCTACTCGGGTTTCGGTTGCTGCAGCGTTTCGAGGCGAGCGGTTTCAGAATGCGCATCGCCGAGGTCGTGACCTATGGCCTGGTGTGCTGCTTCGGGCTGGCGTCGCACCTGGTGTTCGTGCACTTCCTGGTAGCCGGGGGGCTGTGGTCCGCGGTCGCGGCGCTGCGGCGGTTGCCGTTCCGCGTCGCGGTGGTGCGCCTCGCGGTGCTGCACGGCGTTCCGCTCGGCTTCGCCGCGTGGTTCTACTGGACGATGGTGCGCGTGCTGCGACCGGGAGGGGCGTCCGGGCCGCCGCTCTCGGTGGTGATGCAGGACCTCTGTGCGTGGTTCACCGGTGCGCCCAACGAAGCTTGGGCGGCGTTCGGCGGCGGCCTCGTATTGCTCGGTCTCGCGGCGCAGGAGTGCTGGCGCAGGGCGTGCCAGGGCTCGACGGTGTGGGTGTTCGTCCTCGCGGTCGCGGTCGTGGTGCCGGTGTTGGTGTTGGCCGCCAATCCGGTAGAGGGCATCCTGTACCCGCGCTATTTTCTCGTGGGAACGACCTTCGTCCTGTTGTTCGCCGCATCGTCCTTGGTGCGCATGCTGCACGTACCCGGACCGTTGCGGTGGGGCGCCGCCGTGCTGGTGTTGGCGTTCGTCGTCGGGAACGTGGTGCGCACGGTTGCCTTCCTCTCAGGCGGTGGGCGGGGTCAGTACCGCGCCGCGGTGGAACACATCGGCCGCCGTTCCGGCGCGTCGTTCACGGTCGGTAGCGACTTCGATTTCCGCAACCGCATCCTACTGGGCTACCACAAGCGCTTCCTGCAGCGCGGCCAGCAGCTCGCCTATCTGCGCGACCCGCAGGGGCGGCCGCGGGGCGACTGGTTCCTGGTGCAGAGCGAGTGGTATCCAGAGGACCCACGCCCGCGCCCGCGGTTTCAGCAGCGGTTCGCCGTGCCCGGCGGGCCTGCCTACGAATTGGACGGGGTCTATCCGTTCTACGGCCCCTCGGGGTGTACCTGGGCACTCTACCGGCGGGTGCGCTGAGCTTCCGGGGTCGCGGATCGTGCCGGCACGTGAAGATTCGTCTGCACCTCCGAGGACACGTGGCAGCTGTTTCGCTGGCATGCAGCGGCCCCGGAAGCTCCAGCAAGCAAGCGGCCCAGGCCTCATGGCGGCGCGCCGCGCCGCGCCCACCCAAGTCCTTGGGTGCGGCCTTGGCCGCGATAGGCTTCCAGGGTCGCGGATCGTGCCGGCACGTGAAGATTCGTCTGCACCTCCGAGGACACGTGGCAGCTGTTTCGCTGGCATGCAGCGGCCCCGGAAGCTCCAGCAAGCAAGCGGCCCAGGCCTCATGGCGGCGCGCCGCGCCGCGCCCACCCAAGTCCTTGGGTGCGGCCTTGGCCGCGATAGGTAGTCGGCCCGCGAACCCCGCATGCGTGCGGGGCTCGCGCCGCGTGGGGAACTCCGCTGGCCAGCAGAGTGCGCCAGGCCCCATGCCAGGGGGTCGCAGTGTGCGTCGGCCCCGGGGGCCTTCGAGTTTGCCTCCCTCGCATCGCACTCCGGGCCGCGTGCAGGCTACACTCGGGTCTCCCTGGCGCCGATGGCGTGCTCCGCCGCCGGTGCCCACACCTTTCGCCCTCGAATCCATGCACACCCCCATTCTCTTCTCGGCCGCGGTCGCGGCGTTGGCGCTTTCCATCCCTGCCCAGAACCTGGTGACCAACGGTGACTTCGAAACCGGTTCCTTGGCCCCATGGACCGAGTCCGGACAGGTGCTCGGCTCGCGTGTCTCGCAGCACGACTGCGATGGCGCGGGCAGCAGCTACACCTTCAACTGCGAGCACGGGGGCAACTCCACGCAGACCAAACTGCCGAACGGCTACTACCCGGGCAACGCGATCGAGCAGAACGTGCTGCTGGTGCAGAGCGTCGAGTACCTGTTCATGGCCGACGTGCAGGTGCAGAACATCCAGAGCCCGACCTCCGGGAACGCGGATGCGGGCAAGGTCGAGGTGTTCGCCGACGGCGTGTCGGTCGGGTTGTTCGACTTCGGGTCGTACACAGCCAACGATGACGAGCGCAACCGGATGTGCTTCACGTTCACGGCGACGACCACCGGCCAGAAGCCGCTCAAGATCGAGTTCAGCCGCAAGTACTACTCGAGCGTGCGCACGCCCACCGCGTTCGTCGACAACGTCGTGCTGGTGCAGTCGCCGCTCCGGCCGATCATCTGCCCGCGCGGCGAGCGGGCGATCGGGACGACCGTGAACATCGACATCGAAGGCACGGCGAACGCCCAGTTCGCGCTCTACCTGGCGCTCAAGAAGCTGGCGAGTGGCGTGCAGATCCCCGGTTTCGGTGGTGCGTGGTGGCTCGACGGGGTCAATGTGCAGCTGTTCATCCAGAGCTTCGATGGCAGTGGCAAGTTCACCTTCCCCGCGCCGGTGCCGAACGATCCGAACCTCGCGGGGTTGTTGCTGCACTGGCAGTCGATCGAAGCCCCGAGTGCGGTCACGATCGGCCAAGTGACCAGCTTCGCGTTCTACCAGTAGCGCCGGACCGGCAATCCGGCCACCGCCACGGTCCGTTCGACCCCTGGCCCGGACCGTGCGCGATCGCAGAGCTCGGTCATGAGAGTCCGGGCTGGCGGGACGCCGTGGATCGGACAGATTCACGGCATCCACACGGGACACCGGGGGGGCTCCCTGGCATGCTCGCCGTGACTGTGTGGTGCCCGGGGGACGGCGTACCGCACGCTCCCGCCCAAACCCGATCCGGGTGCCGCGGCCTCGCCGCGGGGGCCAACGAAACAGATCCCGCGTCCCCAATCCCGTCTACCCTGATCAAGTCATGAAGCTCACCTCCCTGTTCGCAAGTCTGGCCCTCGCTTCCCTGGCGTCGGCCCAGACCATCCAGATCAACGAGATCTACGCCAGCCACGCCGGTACCGACACCGACGAGTTCATCGAGCTCAAGGGCACGCCCAACATGAAGCTCGACGGCTACATGGTGCTGGTCGTCGAAGGTGAGGGCACCGGTGCCGGCACCCTCGACCGCGCGTGGGACCTCACCGGCCTCACCATGCCCAACGATGGTTACTTCGTGCTCGGCGACGACACGGTGACCAACGTCGACTTCAAGCTCGGTGCGTCGAACGCGATCGAGAACGGCACGGAGACCTTCTACCTGGTCAAGACCACCAACCAGACGGCGATCATCGGGGCCGTCAACTCCAACCTGGATCCGGACGGGGACCTCAAGACCACGATCCCGACGCTCGCGACCATCGTCGACATCGTCGCCATGGTCGGCGGCGGCGCCACCGACAAGGTGTACGACGGTGCCACCAAGGTCGGACCGGACGGCACGTTCTTCCCCGCCGGCATCTACCGCGCGGCGGACGCGACCTGGTGCGGTGGTTTCCTCGACTTCGACAACACCGCCAACACCAACGCGCCGCGGACCCCGGGCGCCATCAACACCCTGGTGTGCGCGCCGTCGACCGCCAGCGTGGTCGGTATGTCCTGCTTGACCGGCGCCGGCTCGATCGGCGGTCCGGACCTGGCCGCGACCAACCCGCAGATCGGTAAGGCCTTCACCACGACGGTGTCGAATGCCGGCACCGGCGCGGTCGGGTTCCTGTACCTCGGCCTGGTCGCCGCCACCCCGTCGCCGTTCCTGAACTGCAACATCTACATCACCACCGCGCCGCTGCTGAATGTCGGAGCGTTTGCGTTCAGTGGCACCACCGGCACGCTGGCGCTGCCGATCCCGTACAGCGTCTCGCTGCTGAACACGCAGTTCGGCGTGCAGGGTGCGGTCGGCACTACGTCGACGCTGCATCTGACCAACGGCCTGTCCTGCAACGCCGGCTACTGATTCGTCACCCCTGCGTTGACGTCGGCGTCGCACATGGGCGCCGAGGTCAGCACACCTCGAGGATCACAACCTTGAGGTAACGGGTCTCCGGACATTCCAGCGCAACCGGATGGTCCGGACCCGCGCCGCCGGAGAACAACACCCGCGCGTCGCGCCGCGCTGCTGCGGCGGCGTCGGCGAGCATCGCCAGGAAGCGGTGTTCGCCGAGCGCACCCGAGCAGGAGCACGTCACCAGCAGACCCCCGGGTGGCAGCTTCTCGAACGCCAGCCGGTTCAGGTCGTGGTACCGAGTCAGCGCCCCGTCGACCTCGTCCTTGCCGCGGGCCCACTTCGGTGGGTCGAGCACGATCAGGTCGTGGGTGCCGACGCGACAGCGCTTGAGGACGTCGAATGCGTCGGCGTGCTCGAATGCGATGCGCATCCGGTTGGCCTCTGCATTGGCGCTCGCCTGCTCGACCATCGACTCGTCGAGGTCGACCGCACGCACCCGGCGGGCACCGCCCGCCTGGGCGGCGAGCGCGAAGCCACCCGAGTTGCAGAACAGGTCGAGCACGTCGCGACCCGCAGCCAGGCGCCGCACCCGCTGGCGGTTCTCGCGCTGGTCGGCGAAGAAGCCGGTCTTGTGGCCGCTGCCCGGATGGACCGTGAAGCGGATGCCGTGCTCGGTCACCGCCACCGGATCGGCGTTCTGACGCGGTGGCTTGTCGATCCCCTCGCGCATCGCTGCCTCGGCGTCGACGGTCAACAGCAGCTGGCTGCCCGGATACCGCTCGAGCAGTTGTTCGCCGATTTCCTCGAGGTACGGCGTGATGCAACGGGCGTGCACCTGGGCGACGATCGCGCGGCCCAGCCGATCGAGGATGAGCCCGGGAATCCGGTCGCCTTCGGCGTGAATCAGCCGGTAGCCGTCAGTGCTGTCGGGAAGGCGCAGTCGAAGGTCCCGCAGCGCGCAGGCGTCGGCGACACGTGCGCTCAGGCAGGCGTCGACGCCTTCGATCGGCTCGCGGCTCAGCATCCGCAGCGCCAACTCCGAACGCGGATTGTAGAAGCCTACCCCGACCGGCTTGCCGTCGCGGTCGCGCACGAACACCGGGCCACCCGCCGGCAACGGGCTGGCGGGCTTGTGGATCATCTTGCGGAAGAACTGCGGGTGGCGGCCGCGCACCCTGACCCGCAGTTTGAGCTCGGGGAACACGCCCGGACTCTACCCAATGCCGCGCGCCGTCCTCTCGGTCAGTTCACTTCGCTGGCGATCGCTGCTGGCTCGCCGATCGGCGTGCGAGTCGGCGCGAGCTTCTTCGGGCCGGGGAAGCCGAGCAGCTGGCGCAGCTCGGCGTCTTCACTGGCCTTCCAGATCTTGGAATCCAGGTAGTAGTGGTGGAACGCGAATCCCCAGAAGAACGCGGACAGCACCAGTCCGATGCCCTGCCGGTCCTTCACCAGCGCCAGGCCGTAGTGTTCGAAACCGATCGTGAGCGCCGTGTAGAGCACGCCGAATGCCGCGTAGACCAGCAGATTGTGGTTCAGCGGCACCGCCCAGCCGAGGCGCTGTTTGGTCTCGGTGTCGTAGGTCGCGCACCGGTACTTCTGGCGGTTGTAGTGCCACACCAGGCCGTGGTACTGGATGTTGTGGTAGGTGGTCAGGATCGGGACCAGCACGAACTGCGCGTTGGGGATGTCCGACTCGAGGCTGTGCATGATCACGATCCACGACAGCGGCACGCAGCTGGCGAGCAACAGCAGGATCGGCAGGTTCAAGCCCTTGCCGCGGATCAACCGCAGGATCATCGCGCCGGCGAACGCTGCCTGGGCCAGCCAGAAGATCCACGTGCACCCGACCCGGAACACCTTCTGCGTCGACTGGATGGTCGCCAACCCGTCGGCACCGTACGAAGTGTAGTAGCCGAGCACCCCGGGGATGTCCTGCACCCACACCACGTGGTTGGTCAGCAGGATCAGCGCCGGCATCCACAACGACACCAGCAGGTAGTACTTGTGGAACAGGAAGTCCGCCTTGTGGAACTCGCGGTGCTTGGCGCGATACAGGGCCAGGAACCCGAAGTGCTGCTTGGCGACGTGATGGAAGGCCCACACCGCGGCGAGGAAGAAGAACAGCCGGATGATGTCGCTCTTGCCGCCCGGGTTGGCGGCGGTGCTGGTCACCGACTGCACCAGCAGCCCGAGCCCGACCATCGCGGGGCCGACCGCGTACCACCACAACGACTGGGTGAGCAGCCTGCGACGCTTGCGGAACTGCTCGCGGTCGGCGTAGGTGCGGCTGAGCGTCGCCCAGAAGTGCGGGCCGTGGAACACGAACACCCACAACAGGGTCACCGTGGCGACGCTCAACACCCGGCTGAACACCGCGAAGAACATCCCGTACGCGACCAGCACGCTGCCGAGGATCCAGATCAGGTCCTCGCGCGGTGAAATCAACCACTGCACCGGGAGGAAGATCCGCCGGGGGCTAGGGGCTGGGGTCATGGCGTGGGGTGGGGGAGGCGAGGCCGAGGCGAGTGTACGGGATCTCCGGGCGGTGGGAAGGTCGCGCGGGGCTTCGACACTATGCTGGCCGACGGTATGGCACGTCGTCTGACATCGACCGGGGTGGTCGCTGCACTTCTGCTGCTCGGTGCTTGTGCAGAACAGGCCACGGTGTCGGAGCTGCACCGCCTGCCCGGCTTCGCCGGTGAGGTTTCGGTGGCCGAGCTCGCCGAGCGCGGGGCAGCCGACTCGCCGCCCACCCGCTACATGCTGAGCTTCTCGCGCGGCAACGGGTACTTCTCCGTGCAGGTGCAGCTCGGCGGGCGCACGGTGACCCTGCTGCGTGGAGCCGATGGCAAGCCCCAGGCATTCGAGAACGCGGTGCCAAGGCCGGCCACGCCGGACGAGCACCGCCGGTTCGCGCTGGTCCGTGACCTGACCGACATCGAGGCCATCCAGGCAGTGCGGCCCGACGGTCCCGACGCCTACCGTGCGCAGCTGCATGGCCGGTGGTACCGCATCGTGCTCGATCCGCGGTCGGTCACGCCGCACCGGCGCGGCCACTGAGCACGAGCGGCGGGTGGGAATCCGCCGACCTGTCCCGTGCCGGCGGGGTAGGCTGCAGCATGGGAATGGGAATCTCGGCCGAGGCTCTGTCTGCTCTTCCCGCCACCGTCGTGGCCGAACCCGCACCGGCCACCCGCGGTGAGGATCGCCGGCGGCGCCCGACCCCGGCCCTGTCGCGCTACGCCGTGTGGGGTGGCGGACGGCGCCGCCACCACCGCCGAGGACGGGAGGCGCTCAACGGATTCGTCGACGCCCACGGTCCGGGGCTGTTCTTGGTGGTGACCGCGGTGGCCGCGCTCAACATCCTCGACGCGTTCTTCACCGTGCTGTTCTTGTCGTACGGCGGACGGGAGATCAACCCGGTGGTGCAGACTGCGCTCGACCTCGGCACCTGGTGGTTCGTCGTCCTGAAGTCCGTGGGGATCGGCCTGTGCCTGGCGTTCCTGACCGTCACGAAGAACTTCCGCGTCGCACGCATCGGGCTGTGGGTGATCCTGGCCGGTTACCTGCTGTTGCTCGGCTGGCACGGGTTGCTCTACACCCGCCTCCCCGAGTTCGGCTGAGCCTGTCGCACCCGAGCACTTGGGTGGGCGCGGCGCTGCGCGCCGCCATGAGGCCTGGGCCGATTGCTTGCTGGAGCTGCCACGTGCCCTCGGGGGTACAGACGGATCTTCGCGTGCCGACACGAGCCGCGGCCCCTGCAGCCCATCGCGGCCAAGGCCGCACCCGAGGACTTGGGTGGGCGCGGCGCTGCGCGCCGCCATGGGGCCTGGGCCGCTTGCTTGCTGGAGGTTCCGGGGCCGCTGCCTGCCAGCGAATCAGCTGCCACGTGTCATGGGAGGTAGAGACGAATCTCCGCGTACCGGCACGATCCGCGACCCCTGCAGCGCAGTGCGGGTGGAAAGCGCTGGCCAAGGGTGCCATCGCTCCGCGGCGCCCGAGCCGGAAGAGCCCGAGCCGGAAGAGCCCGAGCCGGAAGAGCCCGAGCCGGAAGAGCCCGAGCTGGAAGATCTGGGCGGTCCGGGCCGTCCGAGGCGGCGCAGTGTCGACGTTTGGCAGCGGCTCGCGGATGATCGGGCGCGCCGGTGCCGTGCCGCCACCGTGCACAAGTCATGTGTGGCATCCTCGGTGTTCGGCGCTCGTTTCTCGACGACCCGCTGCGGTTCGCGGCCGGGCTGGCGGCGCTCGGGTGGCGTGGCCCGGACGGCCAGGGGCAGGTGGTCGCCGGGGCGTGGCGGATCGGGGTGGCCCGCTTGGCGATCAGCGACCCGCGGCACGGCCAGCCGTTGTGGTCCGCGGACCGATCGCGGCTGATCGCATTCAACGGTGCGGTCACCTCGGCCGAGGAGGAACGGCGCGGACTACCCGCCGGGGCGCTGCGCACCGGCAACGATGCGGAGCTGGTGCTGCAGCGGTTGGCACGCGGCGGCGAGGACGCGCTGCTCGACACCAGCGGCCACTTCGCGCTGGCGATCCTCGAGCCGGCGACCGACCGCCTGTGGCTCGCGCGCGACCCGTTCGGTGAGAAGCCGCTGTTCGTGGTGCACCGGGGGGGCGAGTTGGTGGCCTTCGCCTCGTCGGTGGCGAGCCTGCAGCAGCTCGGGATCGAGTTCGAGCTGTCGACGGCGGACACCGCGCGCCTGTTGCGATTCGGCTTCGCCTTGGCGCCGAAGCCGCGCCATGACCGGCTCGAGCTGATCGGCTGGCCGAGTGGGGCGCGGCGCTACGCCGCTGGTCGGCTGGATGGGCAGTGGTCGGCGCGCGCACGCGACCCCGGGCACGGCGACCTGGCCACCAGGGTGGTCGCGGCGGCGCGACGCTGCGCCACCGTCGGCGTGCCCGGCGCGCTGAGTCTGTCCGGAGGGCTCGACAGTTCGTGCCTCGCGGTGGCGCTGGTGCGCGCCGGCACGCCGCTGCCGGCCTATCAAGCGCGCGCGCAAGGGGACGATGGCGATGAACGGTGGCGTGCGACGGCGGTGGCCGAGCACTGTGGGATCCCGCTGCGGTCGGTGGACATCGGGCCCGAGGTGCTGCGCGCGCTGCCTGCGCTGACGCGCCACTCCGGCATGCCGCTCGGCGACCCATCGGTGTTGGCGGTGCACGCCGTAGCGCGGCAGGCGGCGGGTGACGGGATTCGGGTGTTGCTGAGTGGGGAGGGGGCCGACGAGTTGTTCGTCGGCTACCGCCGCCACCGCGCCGCGCATTGGTTGGGCCGGCTGCGCCGGATGCGCGGCTCGGACCGCAGCGGCCGTGGGCTGTCGCGCAGTGGCGTGGCCCGGTTGTGGCGCGCCGCGCGCTGTGCGGCGCCGTACGAGAGTCTGCTGGAAGTCGCGCCGCCGGAGTTTCGCCGGGTGGTGTTCGAACCGCCGTGGGCGATCGGCACGCTGCCTCTGGATCCGGCGCCGAACCTGCTCGCGCAGGCCCGGGACACCGACCGCGCTTTCTATCTGCCCCACGACCTGCTGCCCAAGCTCGACATCGCGGCGATGGCCGCCGGGGTCGAGAGTCGCTGCCCGTTCCTCGATCCCGCGGTGGTGCACAGTCCGGAAGCGAACGCTGATCCGCGTCGCGCGTTGGGCAAGCGCGCGCTGCGCAACGCGTTCCGCGCCGATCTTCCCGACGCGGTGTTGCGCGGGCGCAAGCGTGGCTTCGCGCTGCCGCTCGATCGATGGCTGCGCCACGACGATTGGCTACCGGACCTGCTGTCCGCCGAGCGCACGCGGCAGCGCCCGCACTTGCGCCGCGACGGGCTGGTGCGCATGCTCGACCTGCATCGCGCCGGACGCGCGCAGCTCGGCCACGCGCTCTACCTGGTCGCAGCGCTGGAACTCCACCTGCGCGCCCGGGAAGCGGTCGACCTGCAGTCCGCACCGCAGCGACTGGATGGGCGCGGCCTCGGGGTGCCGGCGTGAGGGTGCTGCGCGTACTGACGCGGGCCAACGCCGGTGGGCCGACGCGGCAGGCACTCGACCTCTGGCGCTGCGATCCGGCTGTCGGCCAGCAGACCCTGGTCTCAGTCGGCAGCCGCGGGCGTGGCGAAGCGGCGATGGACCTCTCGGGCCTGCCGGAGATCCCTCCAGAGCACGTGGACGTGACCAGCCGTGGGGTGGTGTGTCTGCGCCGTCTGGGGCGCGACCCGAGTCCGTGGCGACACGCGTTCGCGGTGCGCGAGCTGCGCCAGCTGATCCGTCGCTTCCGCCCCGACGTGGTGCACACCCACACGTCGCAGGCCGGGTGGTTCGGCCGCGTCGCGGCGCTGGCGGAACGCGTCCCCGTGCTCGCCCACACCTTCCACGGTCACGTGCTGCGCGACTACTACCCGGCGCCGCTCAGCGCCCTGCTGCGGCGCGTCGAGGCCGGGCTGGCGCGCCGCACCACGTGTTTGTTCGCCGTCAGTCCGAGCTGCCGCGCCGAGCTGGAGCAACTCGGTGTCGGGGAGAATCGGATCGTGGTGGTGCCGCCTGCGCTCGACCTGCAGCGGTTCGACGCGGCGTCGCGGCCGGCGGCGCGCCGCGCCCTGGGTCTCGGCGATGGCGTGCTGGCGCTCGGGTTCGCCGGGCGGCTCGTACCGATCAAGCGTCCGGAGGTGTTCGCCGAGCTGCTGCGGCGGCACCCCGAGGCGCGCGGGTTGGTGTTCGGTAGCGGGCCATCGGGTACGCGACTGCCCCGGTTGCCCAACCTGGAGCTCTGCGGGCATCGACCCGATCTCGGCAGCGTACTTCCGGCACTCGATGCGCTGGTGGTGTGCAGCAAGCGCGAAGGGATGCCGCTGGTGGTTCTGGAGGCCGCTGCTGCCGGTGTTCCGGTGGTGGGCTTCGACGTCCCCGGGGTACGCGATGCGGTGGCGTTGTGCGGCGGGGTTTCGGTGCCCGAAGCGCAGGGCGTCGCGGGGCTTTCTCGCGCGCTACGCGAACTCGACGCGCGCCGCGCGGGTCTGCTGTCCCGGCACGAACTGGTGGATCACGTCGCGCCGCTCCGCGTCGCCGAGCTGCTGGCGTCGGCCTACCGGTCGCAACTCGCGCCCGACTCGGCTGAAGTGCCGGACCGGGTTCCGGACGTCAGTCCTGCAGGCGATCCGCGCCGAGCAGCACGGTGGTCATGATGGCCAGGGGTGCCAGCCCGAGCACCCCGGTATAGCCGTCGGCCAACAGGATCCCGGCTCCGACCACGAGGCCCAGACAACCCCCCAGCGCGAAGGTCGCCGCCGTCCAGGCGCGCTGCGGGGAGCCGCCGGGAGTCAAGACGTGCACGCTCGCCGGGTACACCGTCCCGGCTGCGATCCCGACCACCGCTACCAGGCCGGTGGCGACCACCATGCGGAACAGCGGGAAAACGTCGCGCCATGCCGGCAAGGCGTACCGTTCCAACAGCAGGGCCAGCAACGCCAGCATCGCCAGCGTCAGGGTCGCCGGTCGACTGTCGGTGCGAACCCGAGCCGCACCGTACGCCGCCCCCAGCAGTGTCGCCGGTAGCAGCAAGCCGGTGGGCAGGGTGGGGTACCCAGTCCAGCTGCCGAGGTACTGCGGCAGGAACACCATGACCAGCGCGACCGCGGCGCCGTTCAAACAGAACCACACCTTGACGCGCCACGCCGGAGCGCGGCGATTGGACTGCCGCGGGTAGAGGAACGCGCTGCCGATGTAGAGGATCGCCCACAGACCGAGCAAGTACCACAGCACGCGCGGCGTGGTCAGCATCGCATCGCGATCGTACGGGAAGCCGCCGAGGTACGTCGGATCGCGCAGCTCCTGGAACGTCGGGCGTGCGTCGGTGGTGGGCCGACGATCGAGGCCGTCCGCACGCAGTCCCGCCGCGGCGTCGTCCTGGCCGAGGAACTCGAGGTACGGGTTCGGCGTGAACCCCGAGTTCATGCGGATCAGCGGCGGCGCGTTGGCCCTGGTACCGTACAGCACCGAGAACCACATCCGCGAGCAGTGTGCCTCGAGTCGATTCAGTTCCTCCTCGCGGAACGCGGTCGGCTTGACCAGCAACAGGCAGCGATCCCGGTCTCGCAGCAGGAACAGGCAATCGCGCGGCTCGGCAACCCCTACGGCGCTCAGCGCATCGCGCGCGGTCGCCACCAGCCGCAGACTGAACGTCGGGTGTTGCGACCCGGCCCGGTCGGTGTCGACCGCGAACCAGCTGCCGAGTGCGAGCACGCCGCCGGGGCGCAGGCGCCGCAGGCACGTGACCAGGCCTTCGCGGCTCAGCACGTCATTCTCCAGGAAGTGCAGCGGCAGGCCCAGGGATGCCCCTCGGGTCTCGGGGTGGGGCATCGTGATGATGTCGAACCGCTGGTCGGTGCGCTCCAGGAACTCGCGCGGAGGCGCGACCACCACGTCGATGTCGGCGCTGCGTTCGGGGTCGTACAGGCGCCCGCTGAAGTCCTGGAACGCGCCGCGCACCGCGGCGACGACCGGCGCGTGCGGTTCTACTCCCAGCACATGGTCTGCGCCGTGGTAGCGAGCAGCCAGCACCTCGACCCCGCCACCGGCGAACAGACACAGGACGCGTCCGGGTCGCGGCGTCAGCTGGTAGGCGGTGCTCGACAGGAGGTACTCGACCAGCAGCACCGACTCGCGGGCAGCGTCGACCTCGCGCGTTCCCGGGGGAAACAGCGGGGCGCCGGAGTAGCGCAGCACGCTGGAGTACGCTTGGCCGTCGACCAGGACCGCCTTCTGGCGGGGTAGCGGCCGTTCCGGCAGTGCGAAGTACGCCGACGAGACGTAGAGCCAGAACATCTCCAGCCCGTCCGGCCAGTGAAACGTGTCGATGCGGCCGTCGACGGTCCAGTGGCGACCCTCGCGCCAACCGAGGCGATCGAACCGGCGCCCGGCGAGTGCACCGGACTCGTTTGGTTCGACATCGTCGATGACGATCTCGGCCGGGCCGTCGTCGTCGATCACCTTGCAGCGGGTTCGATCGGCGGTCACGTCGGGAGGCCACGGGGTCTCGATCAGTCGCGTCGTGCCGTCGCGCATGTAGACCCGGCCGCGCCACCAGGCCTTCCCCTTGCGTTCAGCCAGCCAGCTGTCGAGGTTGTCGAGCGCCGCCTCCGTCTTCGGTTCGGGGGCCGGAACGTGCATCCGATCGCCGCCGAGGAGCAGCCATGCGCCGCTGGTGAGCAGCGCGAGCGCGGCGAAGCGTCCGCCGCCGAACACGGCGCTGCCCGCTGCCATCACGGCCCCGGACAGCAGCGCGATGCGTGGCGCGGGAACCCCGCCGGCCAGCAGCCAAGTCGCCCCCGCCGTGCCGACTCCCAGTCCGGTGAGCACCACCGCGTGGATCCTGCCGACGTCGTCCCCCTGCATCGCGGTGAGCAGCACCGTCCGACCGAGGAAGTAGAACGGCAGTGCGACCAACATGGCAACCAGCAGCAGCGAACCGACGTGGTCGCCGTGCAGGATGTTGCGCAACGGCACCGGGGCGTTGCAGCAACACCACAGGGCTACGGGCAGCAGCACGGCCCCGGCGGCTGCTGCCACGCCGGGTCGGGTGGCCGCGAGCTGCCTGCCATGTCCGAGCTGTCGGCCCAGCAGGAAGCCCGCATAGGCGTACGCCAGCCACGCGACCGCGATCATCGCCAGCACGAATTGCGGCGCCATCATCACGTGCAGGATGCGGACCCACGCCCATCCTGCGGCGACCGCACCGGCGCAGGTCAGGCCGAGGGCTAGGTGGCGGCGGAATCGCAAGGGTTCGAACGGTGGGGCGTCGGGGCCGGACGTCGGGGGAGCACGCGAGCGCGGAGGCGCGGCGCCGATTCGCGGATCGGTGCGAGCATCCGAATGTGCCCTGGGTTACATGTACCCGGGCAATCGTGGATGGCGAGTGCGATTTTCGCGAACGACACCTGCGGCGTGGCGACTTCCTGGGTGCGTTCGCTGTCATCGAGCGCGACGACGCGTTTCTGATGGTCCAGAATCGCCGGCGCATCGCCGGTGAGGATGTGTCGACTTGGGACCTGCCCGGTGGTCAGGTGGAGCCCGGCGAACAGCTGACCGAGACGCTGGTCCGTGAGCTGCGGGAGGAGGTCGGCCTCGAGCCGATCGGCACGGCCGAGTTCCTGTTCGTACAAGAGGGTCGTCGATCGCACGGGGGCCAGCTCGAGTTCGTCTGGCGGTCGTTCTTCTTTCGCGTGCACGAGTGGCGCGGCGAACCGCGCGCGGCGGCGGAGGTGCTCGATTGCCGGTGGATTCGCCGTGCGGAGCTCCCGGGTGTGCTGACGGCTCCCTACCACGACAGCTTCCGCAGCTGGCTGGGCACCGGCGGGAGTTTCTTTTCGTCGACCTGGCGCGATTGAACCGTTCCCTCCGGTCGCTTCCGGGCACTGGAGGGCGATGGGTGTCGTCGCCGTCGTGCTGGGCCAGCTGTTGTTCTCCCTGCAACCTGAGCAGGAGCTGCTGCGGTTCGGCATTCCCCTACCGGACCAGCACCTCGCCGCGGGCCTGCGGGTCGCGCGCGGCCGAGGCTCGCTGCAGTGGCGCCGCCTGCAGGCGCGCCCGGATCCCCACACCGGTCGGACCTGGGTCGAGCTGTGTGTCCGGGTGCCCGGGGCAAGGCGGGGTGGGCCGTTGCTCCATGTGTACGCCGGTGGAGTCGGTGCGGTCGACCCCGAACGGGGCGACGTGGTCCGCCGCACCGTCGAAGATCGGCTCGCTGCGGATGGAAGGGTGCACGAGGAGGTGTGGCGCTGGTGCTCAGGGCAGTTGGACCGGTCGTGCACCACCGAGTTCGCCGCGCGGACGGACTTGGGCGACGGTGAGGCGTTCCTCGCCGGCGAGTCACTGAGCAGCGGCGGAGTGCCCGATCGCTTCCTCGCCGCGGGGATCGCGCCGCGCACCTGGCGGCGGGTCGGGCTGCTGCCGCGTGGGGGAACGCTCGCGGCTGACCTGCGTCAACGGCTGCTGCGCACGGCGACGCGTCTGCACGAGGAGCAGACGCGTCGCGGCAGCGGCGACTACCGGCGCTCCAAGGGCGTGGTGACCAACCTCGAGTTCGACACCACGCTCGCGCTGGCTCGGCTCGGGATGGCCACCGGAGATCGCGTTCTCCTGGCGCGTGCCTGGCGTGCGGCGCGGCACAGCGTCGACATCGACCTCGATCCGAACACCGGCTTGCACCACCGGCACGGCCTGGATCACCACTCCGGACCGGCCGACCCGGGCCACACCTGGTTGTCCGGGGTGTTGCTGGTCGGTTGCCTGGCGGCGGAGGAGAGGTGGATCGCGGCGGCGCAGCGGATCGCGCGAGGGTTGGCGCGGCATCCCCCGGGCGGACAGGGGCGCGACGATCGGGTTCGCGATGTCGGCTGGCCACTGCTCGAGATGGAGACCTGGTTGCGCTTCGCCGACGACCGGGAAGTCGCGGCGGCGTGTGCCGGTCTGGTGGGTCGCCTGCTGCGCCGCTGGGACGACGCCAACGGCGTGTTCCGCTTCGGCGAGGGCATCCGTTCGCGCAGTCCGGTCTACGAGGAGCCGCTCTGGGTCACGGCGGGATGCTTGGTTCCGGGGCTGCGCGCCTACGAACTGCGGACCCGCGACCGTCGCGTTGCCGAGGTGCTCGCCGTGTTGCAGCGCCGAGTGCGTCAACTCGTGCTGAACGGCAAGCCCGGGCTCCCGCTGCGTTGCTGGCTGCGCGCCGGGCAGATCGTGGGGCAGGCGCGGGTCGGCGGAACGCCGTCCGGCTACTTGCTGCTCGAAGGGCTCGCACCGCGCGACCTCTCCCGCTGTCTGCGCCGCGGGCCGGTACGCAGCGCGTTGGGCGACGTGCCCGGTGAGGACGATGTCGACCTACCGACCAGCTTCACCATGGCCGCACGGTGTTGGTGGATCTACCGGTGAGTCACCCAGCCGAGCGCGGCGCCCTCGCGAGACGCGAACGAGTGGGCCCCATCGAGCCAGCGGGGTGTCGCCGAAATCCGATCTCAGATGCGCGGCACTTCGAGCGCACCGTCGAGCACTTCGCCGTTGCGCAGGATCCACACCGTGAACTCGCGAGACACGCCCCGCTGCGCCATCACGTGCAGCGAATCGTTCAACTCGCGGATGTCCGAGTAGGTGTTCACCACCTGGCGCGCGCCGAAGAAATCGGGGATCTGATCGACGATGCCCAGCAAGACGTCACCGGGGCGCACCCCCAGTGCTTCCCCGGTGGACCCCTTGTGCACGCGGGTCACGCGGAGCACGCCGGGCAGCAACCGGCGCGGTGTCTGGCGGAGCTCGCGGTACAGGTCGCGGGTCGCGGTCTCCACCAGCCGCCGGTCCTGGGCGGCGGTGACCGTTTCGAACTCCAGGCCGACGCGCCGCACCACCGCCCACGCCGCGTTGCTCATCGGCACCGGTCGGAGGGTGAGCTCGCGGCTGCCTCGGCGGACCGTCATGTCGATCGCCTGGCCCGAGCGCGCCCCGAGGATCGAGCGCGCGTAGTCGAGCGTCGACTGGACCGTGCTCTCGCCGACCCGAACCAATTCATCGCCATCCCGCAACCCGGCGCGATGTGCGGGGCCGTTGGCCGTGACGTTGGTCAATCGGATGGAGCTGCCGTTGGCGAGCACCTGCATCCCGAGGTAGACGCGGGTCAGGTTCTCGGAGGACAGCAGCACTTGATGGAACACCCGCCGCACCGTGTTCACGGGGATGGCGAATCCGATGTTCTCACTGTTGACCGACATCGCGTTGTTGATGCCGACCAGCTTGCCGGTGATGTCGAGCAGAGCGCCGCCGCTGTTGCCCTGGTTGATCGCGGCATCGGTCTGCAGGAGGCCCTTGTACTGCCTGAGCCGCCGGTCCGGGGTCTGCACGGTGATCGATCGATTGATCGCCGACAGTACCCCGACGGTCACGGTGTTGGCGTGACCCTTGGGGTTGCCGATCGCGATCACCGTCTCACCGATCATCAGCGAGTCGGAATCACCCATGGTCACGGGTTGGACTGCGGTGTTGGCGGGGAGCTTGAGTTGGATCAGCGCCAGATCGAACTCCGGCGACGTGCTGAGCACTTCACCGGCGTAGCTCTTGCCATTCTTGAGGCGCACCTGGATCACTCGGCCGCTGTCACCCAACGCGGTCAACACCACGTGCCAGTTGGTCAGGACCAGCCCCTTCTCGTCGATGATCACCCCCGAACCCTGGCCTTCGACGTCCTGCCCGCGGAGTTGCGGGTTGTGGATCAGGATGCTCACGACGGAGTCGGCAGTGGCGCGCACCGCGCGGACTACCGGGGTGACCCGGGTGCTGAGTTCGGCTTCGCTCGGGGCGAGGGCGGCTTGCAACGCCTGCTTGGCGCGGAGCGTGGCCTGGCCCGGCTTCTGCAACTGGCCCAGCACGGGGCTCTGGAGTGCGGCGATCAGGGAGACGGCACAGAGGATTGTCGGGTGTTTCACGGCTGGGTTCGGGGTCGCTGCCCCCTGCTACGGTCGACGTGGGGAATCGCTCCTGGGGTCGCGCCGCACCTCGGCCGGCGGGTCCTGCCGATCGGCCATGGTGCCGGAGATCTGCAGGTCGAACACCCGGGCCGCGAGCCCGCCGCACTGCACCTTCGACCAGATCTTCGCGCCGAGGAGCAGGTCCTCGTCGGGGGTGTCCACCGCGGTGCCGAGGACCTCCCAGTCGGCCCCTGTGGCCGCGTGCTCGCAGGTGATCGCCGCCCCGCTGCGGCGGATGCGGAAAGCGCCCTCGAGGCCTTCGACCTGCTGGCCCTCGGTCAGCCGGTCGACCAGACTCGCGAGCACCCGATGCGGCCCGTCCCCAGTGGACATCCGCTGCGCGTAGTAGCGCCGTTGCGCCCCGCGGTCGTGGACGAACAGCGCGAAGCAGGCCGCCTCGTCGCTGGCGGGTTGCCACGGGCCAAGGCGGTATCGTGCCTCCACGGTCAGGTCGCCCGAGAACAGCGTGGGCAGGTAGAAGCCCGACGAAGTGATCGCCTGGAGCGGGCCTGGGGCGAAGGCGATTTCGACGGCGTCGTCCACCGCACGGACGTCGACCTCGGCCAGGGCGGGGAACCGATAGATCGCCATGCCGCGCTCCGCCACGCCGGGTTGTGCGCGGGCGAAGGGGTAACGCAGGCCGCCGCTGAGGTACGAGTTGTGTTCGATCAACAGGCTGCGCAGCCGCCGCACCGCCACGACGAGGGCATCGCGGGCGCGGTTCGCGTCCTGCGCATTCAGCCCGCTCGGCAGGCGAAGTGGATCGCCTACCCACAAACCCGCCGCGCGCGCCTCGTCGGCGAACGCACGGGCGATGAGTTCCGGGCTGGCGTTCTCCTGGCCAGCGAACCGCACCTGCCAGCGGTCCTCGCATCCAGTGAAGCTCCCCAGGACCTGCACCTCGGCGCATGCGAGATGGAATGCGGCAGCGAGTTCATCGCCCAGCAGGCTCAGTCGGGTGCGTTCCGCTGGGTCGGTCGACACTTCGCCGTGCGCGAGGTCGATGTAGCGCCGACCATCCGCGGCGACCACATAGCAACCCTCGCGCGTCAGGGGAGGCGGCGAACCGGGTCCATCGGACATGGCCGAGATCCTGACCCGAAAGGGGGCCGTGGGCAAGGCGGGCGTGGAACCACGTGCGACACGTGAGCTCGTTCGCGCATGCACGGGTGCGCCGCCACACGATCTCGGTCGCCGTGGGGTGGAGTCGCTCGGTCGCGCCCGGTCAGCGGTCCATCTCCGTCCAGATGTCACTGGATAGCGCTCCGCCGATTGGCTCGAGGTCCCGCGCCTGGGCCGCCCGACGGGCCGCCCGACCAGCAGTTCGACCAGCACCTCGACCGGCGGTCGACGCACGACATCGTGACCTGCGGTGGCGGGCTCGCGTCGCCAGTGGTGTGGCCTCCGTTGGGATTCGGGGCGCCCCCGACGAAGTCGGCAACAACCTTGCACGATCCGCGGCCGTGCTCATGAATAGTCCTGGCTGGTCCCGGCTCGCCCTGCCGTGGACTGCGCACGCCCATGCACGTCCTGTTCCTCGAGCCGTTCGACGCGGGTTCGCACACCTACTTCTTGGACACCCTGACCGCCGGGTTGGAGGCGGAGTTCGGGGTGCGGGCCACGGTGTTGCGGATGCCCGGTCGCCACTGGAAATGGCGGATGCGGGGCGCGGTGGTGTGGCTGCGAGAGCACCACGACGCCGAGCTGCGCGCTGCATACGACCTGGTGTTCTGCAGCTCCTACCTGGCGTTGGCGGAGTTGGTCGGGTTCTACCCGGAGCTGGGCCGCGTGCCTCGGGTGCTGTACTTCCACGAGAATCAGCTCGCCTACCCGCAGCGCGTACCGGACCCGAACGGTCGCGACCTGCACTTCGCGTTCACCCAACTCACCTCGGCGCTGGCGGCCTCCTGTTGCGTGTTCAACAGCGACTACAACCGAACGAGCTTCCTCGATGGTGGGGTGGCGCTGCTGCGGCGAATGCCCGACGCGCGGCCTACCCGTTGGATCGAGGAGATCCGCGGTCGGAGTCGAGTCCTGGGCCTGCCGCTGGATCTCGGCCCGGTCCCACGACCGGAGCCGCGCCGCGCGGGTGGGGGTGGGCCGGTGATCCTGTGGAATCACCGCTGGGAGCACGACAAGAACCCGGCGGAGCTGTTCGGCGTGTTGGGGGAGATGGCCGCCGATGGGGTGCCATTCCGCCTGCTGGTGTGCGGGCAGGCCTTCGGTGACGTGCCGCCGGAGTTCGCGCTCGGCCGGACGCGGCTCGCACACCGCATCGAGCACTGGGGCTTCGTCGCCGATCGAGCCCACTACCACGCGCTGCTGCGCCGCGCCGACCTGGCCGTGTCGACTGCGGTGCACGAGTTCTTCGGCGTCGCGATGCTGGAGGCGACTTGGGCCGGTGCCAGACCGCTGGTCCCGGATCGACTGGTGTACCCCGAGCTGTTCCCGCCCGAGTTCCGCTACACCGACCTCCGCGCGGCGCTCGAGCCACTCTGTCTGGAGTTCGCCTCGGGGGCTCGCGAGTTGCGAGGCGACCGGGAGCGACTCGTGGCCGGTCACCGTAGGGAGGCGGTGCTGCCGCAGTACCACGCGCTGTTCACCTCGCTGGTGGAAGGCGCTCCGCTGCCATCCGGCGGTTGACCGAAAACGTCGAGTCGTCGGGATCTGCGGCTCTGCGAGTTCGCCGCGGCGCGGTTCGCTGAAGGGTGTCGCGGGCATGGAACTCGCACAGGCCGGTCGGCCGTCGCACGGGCCGTTCGTCACCGAGCTGCCGCGAGTGAGCAACGACGCTGTCGGCTTCGTCGAAGGTCGAGACCTGCCCTCGATGGACCGCACCCTGTCCCCGGGCAGAATCGGCCGCGCGAGGAGGTTGTCTGCGCCTGCCATGGCCCGTCGATCGACCGTGCGACGCCCGGCCCGGACTGTCCGTGCGCGGTGCGAGATCCCGCTCCTGAGCTGTGGAGCACCACCTTGGCTGCGGGTCTCGCGGCCCTATGCTTCCGTCCGATGCTCAAGAAGCTCCTGATCGGGTTCGTTGCGCTGGTGCTGCTGTACGTGGTGGGCGGTCTGCTGATGCCCTCGCGCTGGGACGTAGTCCGCACGCGCACCATCTCCGCGTCGGGTGCGAAGGTCTACGAGGCGATCGCGACGCTTTCGAAGTGGGATCTGTGGAGCGTTTGGAACCGACGCCGAGACCCCAAGTGCCAGATGCGCTACGAGGGTCCCGCCACCGGCAAGGGCGCGCGGTGGCTGTGGAAGAGCGACGGCGAGCTCGGCGAGGGCAGTTTGACCGTCGTGGAGAGCGTTCCGGACCGGTCGATTCGGTACGAGCTCTCGCTGGTGGCGCCGTTCGCGATGCAGATGCAAGGTGACGTGCAGCTGCGCCCCACGGACGGAGGGACCGAAGTGGTCTGGCGCTCGACCGGGGACGTTGGCAACGCATCGGCGATGATGGCGCGCTGGATGAACGGCCTGGGTCTCACCGACTCGATGCTCGGTGGCGAGTACGAGAAATCGATGGCGGGCCTCGCCGAGTTCGTGACCGGATCCGGCGCACAGGCAGTCGACGCGCACCTTCGCAAGAACAAGTAGTCGAGCGAGCAACTGCAGGCGCAGGCCGGGCTTGCGGTTGCGGGCGGCCGCGGGATCCGGCTCGGGCGACCGGTGATTCCTGTGACAACGGGGTTTCCCTGGGTGATCGGCCCCTCTGGGCGCTGAGGCCCGACTTCGAAATCCCTGGTTTCCCGGTAGCTTGCCCGCAGCTTCACGCGGGCGTCGTAGGCTCGGAAATCACCATGACAAGGGTACTACACGCTGCGGTTGGCGCTGGCTCGCGATCGGCGCTCCAACTCTCTCCAGGTGACATGGGATACTCTTTGGTCTAGTGTCCGCGGAACCCCCGGAGGCCGTGTTCGAGTCTTCAAACCGCTCGTAACCGGTCCCACCAAAGCCGCGCAGCTTCTCGTCTCGCCCCGCCTCCCAATGAAGCCCGCTGGAGTTCTAGGTCTAGTCGTACTGTCGGGTCTGTTCGGCTGTGCCACGCACGGCGCGCCGGTCACATCCGGCTACCAGCACGACTTTGCCGGGGACTACGAGCAGGCGCGCCGTGTCGTGCTCACTCCGGGCACTCAGCTCGAGGTCAAGTTCCTGCACACCCCCGAGCTGAACGACAAGCAGGCGGTCCGTGCCGATGGTCTGGTGACCCTGCCGATGATCGGTGCGGTGGAAGTGGGCGGGCGGACGCCGGAAGAGGTGCGCGACAAGCTGCTCGACGCGTATCGCGGCAAGCTGGTCGATCCCGACATCCGGGTGCTGATCAGTAATCCCTCGGGGCATCGGGTTTATGTCGGTGGGCAGGTGCGCCAACCGGGGAGCTTCCCGCTGTCCGGACCGACCACGGCGCTCGAAGCGGTCATGCTCGCCGGAGGACCGGATCTGACGCAGGCCTGCACCAGCGGCGTGCTGGTGATCCGGCACGAGGCCAATGCGCGGCGTGGCTATCTGGTCGATCTGTCGCAGTCTCTGCGCGGCGAGTCGGCTCGGCCGTTCTACCTGCGGGCCAACGACGTGGTGTTCGTGCCGCGCACCGCGATCGCCAAGTTCGACCAGTGGATCGACCAGTACATCAACAAGGTGTTCCCGAACATCGGTCTGCTGTACCGCAAGACCCTGTCGGCTGGCGCCGAGATCGGGATCCAGACCTATCGCTGAGATGTCCGCCGTGCAACCTCGCCGCACTCGAATCACCAGCGCTGCCGACCTCCTGTGGCTGGCGCAGCGCCACCGGTCGTACGCCGTGGGCGCGGTCGTCGCGGTACTGGTGATCACCGCACTGGTCTACCTGTTCCTGCCGCGCAGCTACCGTTCGCAGGCCCACCTGCTGCTGCGCGTCGGCCGTGAGAGCGTCCGTCCCGATCCGACCGTGACGATGGGGCCGACCATCGGCGTCAACCAGTCCCGCGAGAGCGAGCTGAACTCCGAGGTGTTGATCCTGCGCAGCCAGGACCTGCTTCGGGCGGTGGTCGAGAGTGTCACCCCCGACAGCGGCGATCGGCGCGTTGCACTGGGCCGCCTGGAGCGGAGCTTGCGGGTCTCGCCGGCACCCATTTCCAACGTCATCACGGTGAGCGTCGGTGCGTCGGACGCGGAACACGCGCAGCGTACCCTCGCCAAGCTGCTCGACCTCTACCTGGTCAAGCACATCCGTAGCCACCGCACACCGGAGAGCGAGAGCTTCTTCCGCAAGCAAGCGGAACGGGTGGGCGAGCGCATCGAGGTGCTGCGCGCCGCGCTGCGCGACAAGCTGCAGGGTCTCGGCATCCACTCGTTGGAGTCGCACCGCGCGGCTCTGCTGGCGCGGGTCGCTTCGCTGGCCACCGAACAAGAAGGGCTCGGCGCGAGCATCGCGGCCGCGGTGGCGAAGATCCAACAACTGTCGATCAGCATCAACGGCCTCGACGCGATGCACACGCTGGAGGAGGCGTCCGGGGCGGGCAATCAGGTGGCCGACGAGATCCAGAAGCGACTGGTCGCCTTGCGGATGCGTGAGCGCGAGCTGCTGGCGAAGTACCCACCCGAGAGTCGCGTCGTGCGCGATGTGGTCGAGCAGATCAAGTTGGCTTCGGCGCTGCTGGAAGGGGAAGAGCGGGCACGCACCACGGTCCGTCGCGGACTCAATGCCAACCGGCAGCGCTTGGAGCTCGACCTGCTGACCGAACGCGGCAACCTCGCGGCGCTCGAAGCACGCCGCGACAAGTTGCGCTTCCAGCAGGAAAACGTCAGCAAACGGCTCAACACGGTGCGCGACCACGAGGGCGAGTTGGTCGCGCTGGAAGGGCAGCTGCGGGTGCTCGAGGCGGAGCGGCAGCGCTACCTGTCGGGGTTGGAACAGGCGCGCGCCGACGCCGCGATGGGCACCGAGCGGATTTCGAACATCAGCGTGGTGCAGGCACCGACCTTGCCTTCCGGGCCATCGGGGCCGCCGCGGCTGTGGATCCTGGTCGCGGGCGTGCTGCTCGCAATGACCGCCGGCTTGGGCGCCGTGGTCGCCCGCGACCTGTTCGACCGCAGTCTGCTGGTGCCCGGGGACGTGCCGCGACTCCTCGACGCGGAGCTGCTCGCCGCATTACCGCGCCACGAGGCGCTGCACCTGCCGGCGCGCGGCAAGCCACTCGGTAGCCCCGCCGCAGGAGCGGTCGACGAGCCGAGCGGCGACACCGCAGGGTCAACGGCCGAAGGATCGTCACCGGCACTTCCGGCGGCGGTCATCCGCGAGCTGGAGCTACTGGTCGGTCGGGTGCTGTCTGGGCGCGCGCCGTCCCACACCCTGGCAGTCGTTGCGCCGCAACGGGGGGTGGGTGCCAGCACGGTGGCGTTCCACCTCGCCAGCCGACTCGCCGAAGCACGTCTCGGCCGGGTTCTGCTGGTCGACTGTGCGCGCTCGACGCCCGACCACGGCGGCGGTCACGTGATGGAATCCGTGGGTCCGGCGCTGAGCACGCTGCGCTGCGGGGATCCGCTCGACGTCGCACAGGTGCTGTGCGACATCCGCGCGCAGTCCACCGGAGCCGCGTTCGTCGTGCTCGACCTTCCGGCGATCACCGAGTCGAGTTTCGCCGTCGAACTCGCGCGTGCTGCAGCGCAGACCCTGCTGGTGGTGGACACCGAAGTGACGGATCTGACCGACGCACAGCGCAGTCTGCGGGTGCTGGAGCACAACGAAATCCGCCTGCTGGGCGTGGTGTTGAATCGCGCGAGCACCGCCTCGCGGAGCAGTGAGCGATGACGAGCCTGTCGAGAACACCCCCGATCCGCCCGGACGCCATGCGGCCGCAGCCGCCTGCTTCGGAACCCACGCGCGGACTGTGGTTGGCGGACCTTCGCGACCTGGTGTGCACCTCCGGCCCGCTGTTGCTGACGGATCTCCTCATGCTCGCCGCCAGCGTGTTGCTGGCGACCACCGTGTCGGCCCAGCTCGGCCTCCCGGGCACCGGCGTCGGTGGCATGCTCCGGGTCCTCGCACCCGCCCACTTCATCAGCTACGCGCTGTTCGGCCTCTACCCCGGTTGCGCTCTCAACGTGACCGTCGAGCTGCGTCGAGTCGTGTTGGGTTCGGCGCTCGCGTTCTCGATGTACGCGCTCGCGGTCGCCAGTTTCGCCCGCGACACGCTCGAAGTAGTGCCGGTGCTGCTCGCGTGGTTCCTCACTGCTCCGGCCCTGCCGGTGGCGCGGTGGGGTGCACGGCACCTACTCGCACGCACCGAGTGGTGGGGGCGTCGCGCACTCCTGGTCGGCCCTCCTTCGCTGTTAGCGGAGGTCATCGCTCGTAGCCGCGAACTTCGCTGGCAGGGACTGCGGCCGGTCGGCATGGTGCACGACCTCTCCGCCGAGGGGCATCCCATCGCGAGTCTGCGGGCTCCGATCGCCATCGTGTGCGCCGAGGAACCGTGGGAATGGGTGCTGTCGCAGCCCGGTGCGAGTCGGCTGCGCCATGTGCTCGTTCTGGTACCGAGCATGATGCGGGTATTCGGCGAGTCCTGGATCGAGCCCCTGCAAGTCGGCTCGACCGCGGCGTTCCACGTGCGGAACCGCTTGCAGTTCGCCCGCTACGCGCTGGCCAAACGGGCGGTCGACATCGCGCTCTGCCTGCTGATGCTGCCCTTCGTGTTTCCGGTGATGTTGGCGATCATGGTGGCCATCCGCTTGGAATCGCCGGGGCCGGTGTTGTTTGCCCACCGCCGACTGGGACGCGACGGCCGTTGGTTCTCGGTCTGGAAGTTCCGGACCATGGTGATCGATGCGGACCGCAAGCTCGCGGAGTACCTCGCGGAGCACCCGGAGTTGCAGCGCGAGTGGCAGGAGACGCACAAGCTCAAGTCCGACCCACGCATCACGCGGGTTGGTCGCTTCTTGCGGCGCAGCAGCCTCGACGAGTTGCCGCAGATCTGGTCGGTGCTCACCGGGCGGATGAGCCTGGTGGGGCCGCGGCCGATCGTCGCTGACGAAGTGGTGAAGTACGGCGACGCCTACGCGCTCTACACCAGCGTGCCGCCCGGGATCACGGGCTTGTGGCAGGTCTCGGGACGCAACAACACGACCTACCCGCAGCGCGTGGCGCTGGATGCGGCGTACGTCCGCAACTGGTCGATTTGGTTGGATCTGTATGTTCTCTATCGAACGGTGAAGACAGTGCTGCGGCGCGAGGGAGCCTGCTGAGCCATGCGGGTGTTGATGGTGACGGAGGCCGCTTCGGCGGGAGTCGGTCGACACGTGATCGATCTGTGCGATGGACTGGTGCGCTCGGGCGATGAGGTGCACTTGATCCACGCTACCGGGCGAAGTGACCCCACGTTCGAGGAGGGAATCGGCCGGCTGGGGGATGGGATCCGTCGTCGCGTGATCGAGATGCGCCGCGCTCCGCACGCCGGCGACCTCTCCGCCCTGCGCGAGCTGCGCCGCTACGCCGAGGCTCACGGTCCGTTCGACGTGGTGCACGGGCAGAGCTCGAAGGGCGGTGCTTTGGTGCGCCTGGCGCGGCGGACCTCGTTCGGTGCGTTGGTCTACACGCCGCACTGCGTATACACCCTCAACCCGATGATCAGTCGGGTGAAGCGGCTCGTCTACGGCAGCGCGGAGCGCTGGCTGGCCAAGCGTACCGACGCGGTCATCGCCGTCTCGCCGTCGGAAGCGGATCACCTGCGCGACTTCGGGTTTCCCGACGGCGCGCTGCATTGTGTACCGAACGGGCTCGGCGCCATGGCTTGGCGACCGCGCGCCGAGGCTCGTGTCGCGCTCGGACTCGAAGATGACCAGCTGGTCGTCGGCTTCCTCGGGCGGCTCACCGCGCAGAAGGATCCGCTGCTGCTGGTGGAGGCGTTCGCGCAGGTCGCGAGTCGGCACCCGCGCGCGGTGCTCGCCGTCGCTGGGACCGGCGAGCTGTCATCGCCAGCGCGTTACCGCGCGAACATGCTCGGCATCGCGGATCGGATCCGCTGGGTCGGTTTCCAGCGGCCACAGGAGTTTCTGCCGGCGTGCGACTTGTTCGTGCTGTCGAGCCGATACGAAGGGATGCCCTACGTCTACCTCGAGGCGCTGGCCTGCGGGCTGCCGATCGTCAGCACGGCGGTCGGTGGATCCGAGTTGGCGATCGTCGAGGGAGAGAACGGTCTGGTGGTGCCGCACGGCGATGTTCAGGCGCTTGCGCGCGCACTCAAGGTGCTGTTGGCAGACGGTGACAAGCGTGCGGCGTTCGCCGCTGCGTCGCTGCGCCGCTCGGCCCAGTTCACCCTGCCCAGTATGGTTTCGGCGACTCGGCGGGCCTACGAGGGCGCAGTGGAACGGCGGCTCAGTCTGGTCCTGCGCACCACGTGACCTACGGCACTGGGCACCGACCGGAGGAGCGGCCGCCGCTGCCGTTCCGGATGGGGATCTTCGCGGTGCTGGTCAGCAGCGGGATCGTGCTGTTCGAGCCGGCGCCGACCGACATGCTGTTCTTCCTGCTCGCTGGGGCGGTCCTGCTCCGCGGCGGTATGCTGCGCACGCACGGTATCGGTGCCTTTGTGGTGGCCGGAATCAGCCTGTTCCTGCTCGGCAACGGGCTGAGCATGCTGGCCGCGGTGGCGCCGGCCATCGCGACCCGCTACCTGGCGATCACCATCTACATGGTGTTGTTGTTCGTCGGCTTCGCGGGGCTGATCGGGCGCTATGGCCCCCGGATGGAACACGCGGTCGGCCGTGCCTTCTGCCTGGCGACGATCCTGGTAGCGGGAGTGGGAATCCTGGCGCGTTTCCAGCTGATCCCACACCCGGAGATGTTCTACGCCGACGAGCTGGGGCTGCGGATCCAGAGCACCTTCAAGGATCCCAACGTGTTCGGTCCGTTCGTCGTCGCGGGACTGATGTTGGTACTCAACGACTACCTGGTCGGTCGGCGATCGTTGATCGGCGCCGGGGTGTTCGCGGTGGTGCTGTTGTTCGCTTTGCTGATCGCATTCTCGCGCGGTGCCGTGCTGCACTTTGCCGTCTCGTTGCTGGTGTACGCGGGCCTCAACCTGCTGGTGATCCGTGACGTGCGCGTGTCGGGACGCTTGATCACGCTGCTGGTGGTTGCCGGCGGTCTGGCGGTGTTGGTCGGGGTGACCGCGTTGGCCACGCTGGGCCTCGAGGAATTCGTCGGCGAGCGGTTCCGGGTGCAGGGCTACGACACCGAACGTTTCGCCATGCAGGAGCTGGCGCTGCACGTTGCCGCCGACAACCCGATCGGCTTGGGGCCGGGTGAGTGGAAGTCGCACGACTTCGCCAACGATCCGCACAACGTCTACCTGCGGGTGCTGGCGGAGAACGGCTTGGTGGGCTTGATCGGCTGGGTGATGTGGTTCGGTGGCGTGGTGGTGGTCGGCATTCAGGGAGCGATGCGGCGCGGCCCACTGGCGCCGACGTTCGCGGTGGGTGCAGCGGTGATTGCCGGGGCGATGTTCGAGAGCTTGTTCATCGACACCTTGCACTGGCGCCACATGTTCTTGATCGCGGCCATGCCGGTCGGCCTGCGGATCTTCGAGTTGGCGACCTCGCGCGAGGCGGTCAGGTCCGCGGGTGCGGACGCGTTGCCTGCAGCGCTCCGACCAAGCCGCTGAGCTTCACCGCGATCGTGCGGTGGCAGTCGAACGGATCCGTGGGGATTCGCGGTAGCGCCAGGGGATCGCTGCGACCGGTCACCAGTCCGTGCCGGGTGGTGGTAGCGGTCCGGTAGCCAAGCTCCCGGCACAGCGCGAATTCGCGCGAACCGGTGGTCGACGGGTCGCCGAACGGGAACGCGAAATGCTGCACCTGCTGGCCGAGCTGCTGCTCGAGCTCGACTCGGCACTCGGTCATCTCGCGGCGTAGCTCGACCTCGTCGAGCGCGGCCATCGCCCGGTGTGTGACCGAGTGCGCCCCGATCGTGACGCCGGGCTTCGCCGCGAGCTCCGCCAGCATCGACCAGTCCATCGCCAGTGCGGCGGACTTGCCGGCGATGTCGACCCCGTAGCGGTTGCGGACCTGTTCCAGCAGCGCGTCGCGCGGCGCACGGGCTGCCCGCTGCAGCCAGTAGCCGACCTGGTCGTAGGCGCGCTGTTTGTCGGGAAGTGTCGCGCAGGCGATCGTCGTCTCGGCCTCGTCCAGCGACAACTGGAGTTCGTCGTGCTGGTCGACCAGCTGCTCCAGCCCGTAGTACCACATCGGATCGGTCCGGCCGATGAAGCCGGTCGTGACGTAAACCGCCATCGGCGCGTTGAGGCGTTCGCACACCGGATAGGCGAGCTCCAGGTTGTCGCGGTAGCCGTCGTCGAAGGTCAAGCAGGCGAAGCGGCGCGAACTCCGCGGCCCGGAAAGGCGCTCGGCCATTTCGTCGAGCGAGACGAGGTCGTGCCCGCTGGCACGCAGTGCGCCGATGATCGTCTCGAGCACCCGTGGCGTGACGGTGAACTGTGCGCCGGGTTGGAAGGTGCGTCGCGGGTAATCGGCTACCACGCGGTGGAACATCAAGACTGCGCCCTTGGCGCGGTAGAACGATCGAACCAGCGCATGGGCGCCCAGCCGATGCAGAACGCGGTAGAGCCTTTCCTTGCTGGGCTCCATCCTGGTCAGGCGGTCCCGTCTTCGAGTGCCTCGCCGACCAACTCGATCAGGTCGACGACCTGGAGGCGATCCCGGCAGCCGAGGCTGTTCACCGCGTCGGTGTACATCGCGTAGTCCTTCGGGCAGGCGGTGACGAAGTACCGCACGTCGCCGAGCGCGAGCGCCTCCTCGATGCGCTGCTCACTGGTGCGCCGCTGCTCGTTGGAGGTGTCCATCCAGATTCGCCCGCCGCCAGCGCCGCAGCAGAAAGTCTCGGTCTTGCAGCGCGGCATCTCGATCAGCTGCACGCCGACCGCCCGCATCACCGCCCGCGGTGCGTCGACCTGACGGTTGTAGCGCGCCAAATAGCACGGGTCGTGGTAGGTGGCCCGGTGTCCCAGCCGGCGCGGGAAGTGCAGGCTTCCCGCGGCGATGCGCTCCGCCAGCAGCTCCGAGTAGTGCTGCACCGGGAACTGCGCGCCGAGCGCGGGGTACTCGTTGCGCAGCGCGTTGTACGAGTGTGGGTCGGTCGTCACGATCGCCCGGAATTCCGCGCCGCGCAGTGCCTCGATGTTCTCTTCCGCGAGCATCTCGAACAGGCCCTCCTCGCCGACCCGGCGCACGTCGTTGCCAGAGTTGCGCTCGGCATCGTGCAGCAGCCCGAAGTCCACCCCGGCGCCGTGCAGCACGGTGGCGACCTTGCGCGAGAGTTCCTGCACCCGTGGATCGTACGACGCGAAGTCGCCGACGAACCACAGGTACTCGACCGCGGTCTTGCGGGCGTCCTTGACCGGGAACGGCAGTCCCTTGGTCCAGCGCGCACGCTTCTTCGCTGATTCGCCGAACGAGTTGCCGTAGTCGCCCAGGCTGCGTAGCGCCGACTGCAGGTTGTCGTCGAGTAGCGACTGGTCCACCAGATTGCGGCGCATCTGCACGATGCTGGTCAGGTGCTCGATCCCGACCGGGCAGGCCTCGACGCACGCCAGGCAGGTGGTGCAGCTCCACAACGTCTCCGGGCGGATCACGTCGGCGGCGACGTCCACCGCCGCCGGGTCGGTCGCGGTGGGCCAACGCGATGCAGTGCCGAACCGCTGGGGAAGCCACTCCGGGGTGCCGAGCGCCGTGTTGGCGAAGGTCCGCAGGTCGAGGATCAGATCGCGCGGCGACAGGGTGGTGCCGGCGGCGTTCGCGGGACACGCGACGTGGCACCGGCCGCACTTGGTGCAGGCGTCGAAGTCGAGCAGCTCCTTCCACGTGAAGTCGGTGATCCGTCGGTAGCCCGGAGTCGACGGTGGCGCGGGTAGCCGTCGACCGGCATTGGCGTCGTGGAACACCAGGTTGGCCGCGTCGGTGAAGATGTGCATCATCTTCGAGAACGGCACGTAGGCGACGAACAGCAGCACCAACAGCCCGTGGATCCACCACGACCACAGGTGCCCGTCGACCTTGGTGGTCGCCGAGAAACCGGATGCCGCGTGGGCCAGGGCGTAGCCGACCGGGGACCAGCGCTCGAATTCGGGCATACCCTGCGCGATCCGCAGCGCTTCCACCGCGTAGCCAGTCACGCCGATGAGGAGCAGCAACCACAGGAAGATCGCGTCGTCGGTGGCGAAACCGGAGCGATCACACGCTTCGTTGTGTGGGTCGGCGCGTCGGTAGTCGAGTGCCTTCGGCCGCAACACGGAGCGCCGCACCAACATGGCCAGCAACCCGGCGAGGAACAGCACGCCGAACACGTCGAGGATCGCGGAGAAGCCGAGGTAGAAGTTCCCCTGCAGCAGCTTCCAGCCGAACCAGCGCAGCACGTCGTGATCCAACGCGACGATGCAGGTGCCGATGAACAGCACCAAGAAGCCCCACAGGATCAGGGTGTGGGCCCACCCGCCCAGCGCGTCGCCGCGCCGCACCGTCGTGTTGCCGAGGATCGTCACACACGCCCGTCCGAGGCGCGCCCCGAGGCGATCGAACCGCGGCTCGGCGCGCCCGCGGCGGTACTTGCGGATCCGCCGCCAGAAGCCCCATGCGAACACCGCGCACGCCAGGCCCCCGGCGATGTAGAACACCACCTGCATCCACGGAGCGAGGTTGTGGAAGATTGCGCGGGTGGGAGTGTCGAGCTGGGCGAGCATGCGAGGCGGCGGGCGCGCGCGGCTATCGGAGCCTTTCGAGGAGCGCGGGCACGACGTCGAACAGGTCCTCGGTGGTTCCGTAGTGGGCGTGCTCGAAAATCGGTGCAGTCGCGTCGGTGTTGACGGCCACGATCAGGCCGGCATCCTTCATGCCCTCGATGTGTTCCGGGGCACCGCTCACGCCGAGCGCCAGGTACACCTTGGGCGCGACCCGCAGCCCGGACTTGCCGACCTGTCTAGTCTTCGGCAACCACTTGTTGTCGACGATCGGCCGCGACGAACACACCGCGCCGCCCAGAGCCGTCGCCAGTTCCTGCGCCATCGGCAGGTTGTCTTCGCTCTCGATGCCTCGTCCGACGCACACCAGCACGGTTTCCTGGGTGATGTCGACATCTCCAGCCGGTGGCTTGATCTGCTCCAGCCACTGTAGGCGGCAGCTGGCGAGCGCTGCCGGGGCGGCCACCGCGACGACTTCGGGACTGCCGTCAACGCGCCCTGCCGCGGCGGGATTGGCACCGGCGAGGACGCTCAGGACGCAGTCGCCCTCGACCGCCGACTCGACGAGGAGCTTGCCGCCGTAGAGTTGGCTGGTCGCGACCAACAGGTCGCCCTCGAGCCGAGCGTCCTGGGCGTAAGCGATCAGTGGGCGCTGGAGTCGGACGGCCAGCGCGGCAGCGAGGTCCATCCCCATCGAAGTGGTCGAGGTCAGCACGGTGCGCGCCGGGTGCTCGGTGAGCACCTGCACCAACGCGGCGACGCAGGCCTCCGGGTGGAAGCCGCGGAGGGACGCGTGGTCGACCGACAGCACGCGGTCGGCTCCGCCGAGGTGAGATGCCGCCTGATCCATGCCGGAACCGAGCAGTGCGACCTCGAGCTTGCCGCCGGCGGCCGATGCCAATGCGCGCCCCAGACCGAGAAGCTCGAAGGTGACCTCCGCCAGTACACCGTCGAGGTGTTCGGCGACCACGAGTACGTTGCTGGCGCTCATCGTGCCCCCCGGTGTGCGAGGACCAGTTCGGCGATTCGCGCGGCGACGTCCTCGGTGGTGCCGGCGAGCATCTCGGCGCCGCGTCCGGCGGTTGGTCGGAACACCCGTCGAACCTCCGGCGACGTGTTCGTCGGGCTCTCGACTTCGATCTCGTCGAGGCTGGCTTCCTTCATCAGCTGCCGCACCCGGCTGACCGGCGCGTAGCGCGGTGCCTGCCGTGCGGACTGGATGCCGAGCACCACCTTGGGTGCGACTTGGTAGCGGGCGAGCACGCCGCCGGCGAACTCCTTGTGCAGCGTCACGGTGCCGCCGTCGAACGACACTTCGCTCACCGCGCTGACGTGGGGGATCTCCAACAGGCTGGCGAGCAGCACGCCGAGCTGACCTTCGCGGTCGTCCGGGGCCTGCACGCCGGTGAGCAGTACGTCGAACTCGACCCCGGCAAGCGCGGCGCGGAACGCGTGTGCGGCGGTCAGGGTGCCGGTGTTCTCGTCGATTCCGGTCACCTTGATGGCGCGATCCGCACCCTTGGCGAGTGCCGTGAACAGGGCCTTGTCGGCCTCGTCCCGGTCCAGGGCCAGCACGGTGACCGAACCGCCGTGCGCCTCCTTCAGTTGCAGCGCTTCTTCGAGCGCATGGTCACAGAACTCGTTGATCTTGTAGGTCAACGCGTCGTGGTCGAGATCCGACCCGTCGTCGTTGAGCTCGAGCTCCTCGACGAGATCGGGGACGAGCTTGATGGGAACCGCAATGTTCATCGGGAGAGTAGCGAGCGGTGGGGTCAGGCCTCGAGCCAGCGGTCGACGGTGCCGCGCACCGAGAACAGCGTGTCGGGGTCGAAGCGGAAGCTCTTGTGCACGTAGTCGCCGCCGGGAAGTCGGGTGTACAGGTCCTGGAACTCGCTGCTCCGGGCGACGATCTGCCGCAGTGCCTCGACCAGCGCATCGGCGTCGGCACGGGTGCTGTAGATGCCGAAGCTGGCGCGCACCATTCCGCGGTGCAGGTCGGCCATGGCCTCGATCTCCTCGTCCGACAGGTCGTCCTCTTCCTGCGCGAGCACCTCGGTGATCATCTCGCGCACGTAGGGGTGGGCGCAGAAGCACTCGTTGCGCACCGAGATGTTGAAGTAGTCGTTGAGGATCGCCGCGACCAAGCCGTGCTCGAGGCCGCGGATGTTGAACGAGATCGCTCCGGCGCGCCGGCACAGCGAACTGTCGGTCTCGCCGTAGATGATGAGCCCATCGAGGCGCGCCAAGCCCTCGAGCGCGTAGGTGATCAGTTCGCACTCCTCTGCGGCGATCTGCTCCATTCCGGCGCGGTGCAGCGCGTAGAGCGATGCCGCGAGGCCGATCGCGCCGCAGATGTTCGGCGTCCCGGCTTCCTCGCGATCGGGGAAGCTGGCGAGCATCGTGTAGCGGTTGGTGTAGACGTCCTCGACCATGCCGCCGCCGACTTCCTGCGGTTCCTGGCCGGCGAACAGGTCCTTGCGGGTCACCACTACCCCCGGGCTACCCGGTGCGTACACCTTGTGGCCGGAGAACACCACCACGTCGAGGTCGTCGGCCGGGTCGGCGTTGCCGCTGGTGTGGATCGGTAGGTGGGCGGCCATTGCCGCGGCGTCGACCACCAGCAGCGCGCCGTAGCGGTGCGCCAACCGGGCGATTTCGTGGATCGGGTTGATGATCCCGGTCACGTTCGAGACCCCGGTGATCGTCACGTAGTTCACGCGCTCGCCGTACTCCGCAAGCGTTTCGGCGAGGCGCTCCATGTTGACGCGGCCGATGGACGACTTGGCGAACTCCGCCGGCACGTGGACCACGTTGCCGGGGAAGCTCTTGCGGTGCGGCAAGTCGTTGGAGTGGTGCTCCATGATCGACGTGACCACCACGTCGCGTTCCGGCCGCTTCTGCCGCAGTGTGCGGGCCACCCGGTTCATGCCGCCAGTGGTGCCCGAGCCGACGAAGAACGCGGTGTAGTGTTCGGGGTCGGCGTTCACGAAGTCCAGCACCATTCGGTGTGCCCAGGCGTACTCGCTGGTCGACAGCTTGGCGCCGAAGTGCAGGACGCTGTGCGTGTTCGAGTAGTACGGCTGGAAGTGATCGAGGGTGTCCTGCACCACGCTCAGCCGCAGTGCGGACGCGGTGGTGTCGAGGTAGACCCGGCGGCGGCGCTCGCCGGTGGCGAGCTCGTACTCGGTGTCGAGCCCGACGGCGCTGCTCTTGATCTTCGCCAGGATGTCGTGGGAAGGCGCGGGCATGGCGTCAGCTGTCATTGTCCGGTCCCATTGCTTCGACGACCAGTTCGATGATGTCCTTGACCACCAGCTTGCCCTCGCACCCCTGTGACTTGACTGCGTCCTCGAAGCGCGACACCTCGAGCGGGCAGCAGACCGCGAGCACGTCGGCCCCGGTCTCGACCGCTTCGACCACCCGGTTCTCCGAGAGCCGCATGTTGACATGGTCGGACATGAACCCGTCGAGCCACATGCCGCCACCGCCGCCACCGCAGCAGTAGCTGTTCTCACGGCAGCGTCCCATCTCGAGCAGCTCCACGCCCGGGATCGCACGCAGCATCCGGCGTGGCGCGTCGTACTCGCCGTGATGGCGGCCCAGGTAGCAGGGGTCGTGGAAGGTGACCTTGACGCCGAGTGGGCGGCTCATGCCGAGCTCGGCCATGCGGTCGGCGAGGAACGTGGTGTAGTGGATGGTCTCGAACTCGCCGCCGAGCCGCGGGTACTCGCGGCGGAAGGCGTTGAGCGCGTGCGGGTCGGTCACCAGTACCCGCTCGGTCTGGTAGCGCTGCAGCTGCTTGATGTTGTGCTCGGCACACTCCTCGAACAGGCCGACTTCGCCGGCCAGCCGCTGGCTGTCGCACGAACAGCGCTCGTCGTTGCCGAGGATGCCGAAGTCCACCCCCAGGTGGTTGAGGACCCGGGCCAGCGCCAGGCTCGCATCGATACCGCGCGGGTGGTAGCTCGGGTAGCACTCCACGAACCAGAGCAGTTCGGCACGCTTCTTCTCCTTCATCAGCGGCACCGGCGCCTTGGAGCGCGTCGTCCAGGCGGCGCGCTTCTTCGGCGATTCGCCGAGCGGATTGCCGTACGAGGAGGTGTTCTCGAACGCCTTCTGCAACTCGTCGGGGACGTTGCCGGCCAGCACCGCCTGCTCGCGCACCGCCGGCATGATCTGGATCATGTCGACCTCCTTCGGGCACACCCGCAGGCAGTTCATGCAGGTCGTGCACTGCCAGAGGTCCGGGCTGGCGAACAGGTCGGCCCCGGTCTGCGTGCGGCGGAAGATCTTGCGTGGCCCGTAGCTGCCGACTGCGTCGACCGGGCACACCGGCACGCACTGTGCACACTGGTAGCACCAGCCCAGCGACTCGCCGCCGGACAGGGCGGTGACCTTGTCGAGCAATTCGGGTGTGTAGTCGCGGATCACCCGCTGCTCGAACATCCGGTTCCAGTGACCGGAGATGTCCATCCCGTCTTGGACGTGGTGCGCCTTCTCGAGGATCTTGTCCGGGTCGACGTTCGGGTGCAGTGCCATGGGATACCGGGGGGCTCGGAGCCGCCGTGCAGCGTGGGGCGTACGGTAGCGAACCGGCCAGTGGGTGGCCACGCCGAGTCTTCGAACCCCGACCGTGCTCGACGGTGCGCGCTGGCGTGCAGCGGCCCCGGAAGCTCCAGCAAGCAAGCGGCCCAGGCCTCATGGCGGCGCGCGGCGCCGCGCCCACCCAAGTCCTCGGGTGCGGCCTTGGCAGCGATAGGCCGTTCCGCCTCGCCCTCGATCCTGCTGCGCTGTCCCCGGTTGCCAACCAGGTCATGAGATCGTGGCCTGCGACCGGGCCCGGCTCAGGAGAACGGTGGTGGTCCTGGTCAGCGGGCGGGCGCGCGCCGGTGCACGCCGAGCAACCGCCGGCAGAACTCCGGCAGCTCGGGCATGACCTTGTTGAACTCGCGGGTCATGCGCAGCTTGAGCACCGTGTAGGCGTACACCACGTAGACCGCGGCGAGGAACACCTCGGTGGTGAACCGGCCCTGGCCGAGCCGATCGAAGCCCACCTCGGAACGTTGCCCCTCGACCAGCGCAATCGCGCGGCCGACGCGCCGATAGGTGTCGCCCAGCGAACTGCCGCGAAGGTCCAGTCCGGCCGAGGTCAGCAGCGGCAACGAACCGGTGCGGGTGCGGGGATCCCACATCCAGCGGCTCCACAGCCAGTGGGCGTCCGGACGACCGAACCGCAGCAGCTCGCTGCCGAGGTCGGCCTTGAGGTTGTCGGGCAGCGCGGCCGGGGACGCGCCGTCGAGCCAGCCGGCGAAGCCCTGCAGTCGGTCGCCCGGGTCCCCGGGACCGTCGAGCAGGTTGGCGATCGGGTCGCGCCACGCCGCTACGGGGATCGCCTGCAGCGCATCGCGCGCCTTGCCGCGGACCGCGAACACGCGGGCGAGCACCGCCTCGAGCGGTGCTCGGTCGAGTGTCGGAAGCCCAGCCGGCTCGAGTGCGCGCACGAACTGCGCGGACTTGTCGTCGAGGTCGACCGCCACCGCCGCGAGTTCGGCGACGTCGACCGCGTCGAGGGCCTGCCGCATCAGCTCCCGGGCGGTCTCGGTGTCGACCGGGTGCATCGTCGCCTCAGGTGCTGCCTGCCAGCGCAGCGCGGCGCACCACCCCGATGGCCTTCATCGCCGCAGCCGCCGCGGACGACACCGAGTCTTCGAGGTCGGCAGGGCCGGTCGCGGCACCGCAGGCGAAGATGCCGGGCACGCTGGTGGTCACCGTGTCGAGCGCGCCGCCGAGGGTGTCGATGAAGCGGTACTTGTTCAGCGCCAGCCCGAACACCCCGGCCATCTCGATCGTGCCGGGGCTCGGCTCCATCCCGACCGACAGCACGACCATGTCCATCGGCACCTCCATCGGGCGCCCCATCGTGGTGTCTTCGCCGCGAACCAACAGCCGCCCGTCCTTGGTGCGGGTGATCTGCGTCGCGATGCCCTTGATGTAGTTGACGTGGTGCTGCTCCTGGGACACCCAGTAGATCTGTGGCTCCCAGTAGCCGTACATCCGCATGTCGATGTAGAACACGAACACGCGGCAGTCGGGCACCAGTTTGCGGACTTCGATCGACTCCTTGGCGGCCACCCCGCAGCAGACCTTCGAGCAGTACTCGTTGCCGATCTGACGATCGCGCGAGCCGACGCACTGGATGAAGCACAGCCGCTCCGGTGGCTTGCCGGTCGACGGTACCAACACCTGGCCGGTCTTCAACATGCGCTCGAGGTCCACCAGGGTGAGGACGTCGTCGTATTCGTAGTAGCCGTACTGCTGCGTCTCGCGGCCCGGGTCGAAGTGCTGGAAGCCGGTGGCCAGGATCACGGCGCCGACCTCGAGCTGTTCGCTGCCGCCCGGTCCTTCGACCGTCACGGCGAATGCGCCGGCCTGGCCGGAGGCGTCGGTGACTCGGCTGCCAGTGCGGATGTCGACCAGCGGATCGCCTTGAATCGTCGCGGCCATCTCCGCCATCGCCTCGCCGGCATCGCGGAAGTCCGGAGTCAACGCGGCGTAGCTGCCACTCACCGGGGTGCCGCCGAGTTCGTCGCGCTTCTCCACCAACACCGCGCGGTAGCCTGCGGCAGCGAGGCCGCGGGTGGCTTCCATTCCGGCCGGGCCGCCGCCGACCACCAGGATCGGCCGCTCAGACATCGCAGTCCTCCCAGGTCAGGTATTGCTTGGCGCCGCTGCGCAACTCGGCGACCGCCGCTTCGAACTCCGCCCACCGCGCCTTGTGGTCGATGCCGAGCTTGTCGAGGAACGGCTTGTTGTCGGTGCTGTGCCAGTGCAGCTGCAGGACCTTGTACGGGTGGGCGCCCATCGCCAGCGCGGCGAGCTGCGAATCGGACATCACCGGCAATCCGACGTTGCGGCCGTGCGCCTTGGCGGCGAACTGGCTCTGGTCGAGGGTGGTGACGCAGCCGGTGTCGTGGGTGATCAACACGTCGGGATCCGCTTCCTCCTTCATCACTTCGATCTTGCGCTGCACGGCGAACGAGCGCGAGAAGTCGCGCGAGACCAAGATGTGCCGGAAGCCGAATCCGCAGCAGTCGTGCCAGGTCGAGTAGTCGCGCACGTCGATGCCGAGCGCCTGCAGCAACCCGGTGATGATCGCCGAGCGCTGCCGGCCGTGGATCTCGTCGGCGTAGACTGCGTCCTCGCCGACGAGCTTGTGGTAGTGACAGGCCGGGTGGATGGTGGCGCGGATGTGGTCCATCCCGACCACTTGGTGTTCGGCGATGCGGTCGCGTACCGCGTGCACCCATTCGCTGTAGTGCACGATCTCCTCGGGCATCACCAACTTCTTGCCCAGTTTGGCGAGGATCTCGCGCACCTGACGGCGCAGCTCGGGGCTGTGCAGCAGTTGCTGACGGGTCTCCTTGTAGTGACCGAAGCTGGTCGCGCAGTGGATGATCGGGAAGTAGCCGGTCTCCGCCGCCGCCGCGAAGTTGCGCATCGCCACCGCCGCCTGCGCCGCCGCATTCGAGGTCGCGGATGCGTAGTAGTTCCACGCCGTGCACGACGTCTGGTCGGTCGGGTCGATGTAGTCGAGGCCGAGCTTGCGGTTGATCCAGAACACCGCGGTCGAGTAGCCCGGGATGTGCCCGCACTGCCCGCAGCTCTTGTGGTGCCAGGTCTTCTGCAGCGGGATCTTCTTGGTGCGGCCGTACTTGTTGTGCACCTCGATGTAGGGCTCGGGGACCCGCTGCACTTCCCACTCGCCTTCCTTCTCCAGCTCGAAGATCAGCTCGTGGTAGTCCTCGGTGGGGGCTCGGCCGGGATCCGGGACGAAGGTGCGGCTGCTCGGCTTCAGGATCGCGCTGTGGGGAATCACTTCGGGTGTGCCTCAGTCGAAGGAAACGTCGTATCCGGCATCCTCGAGCCGCTCTTCCATCACGTCCTGGAGGATCATGAACAGGCCCTCGTCGACCTCCTTGATCATGTCCATGACCCCGGTCATGTGCCAGATCAGGTAGAGCTCGTGGATCGTCTTGTCGTCGACCCGCCAGCTGGTCTCGGTGGTGTGCATCGTGTCGGGGGGCAGCGCGCGGCGCCACACGTCGAGGTTCTGCGAGATGTCCTTGACGTGCGGACCCCAGTCGGGGAACGCGTTGTCCTGCAGCATGTCCGGCGACACCTGGGTGCCGGTCGCCATGATCTTGTAGACCACCCGACCGTAGCCCTCGAGCGCCTGCTGTGCGCTCGGTAGGCCGTTCTTCACCGCGACCTCCCGCATCAGCGTGATCAGGCCGCCGGGTGAGTTCTTGCGCGGGCACACGTCGCAGGAGAAGCACTGCGAGCAGTCCCACACGCTGTCGTTCAGCATCACGTAGAACAGATCCACGTCCTCGCGGGCCATCGTCTGGGCGATCTTCCGCGGGCTGAAGTCGTAGAAGCGCGCCGACGGGCAGGCGGCGACGCAGATGCCGCACTCGTAGCAGCCGAACAGGTAGTCGTCGTAGCGCAGGTCGGCCTTGACCTCGTCGAACAGCCGCTGCTTCTCCTGCAGCGGGACGTTCGCGTACTGGCGTCCGGACAGGTCGAGTCCCATCAGACTTCGAACCCCTCGACGTGTTGGCAGGCCTTCAGATCCTCGGCCTCGATCCGTGCCCGGTAGGCGTCCACCGCCGCTTGACCGGTGAGCAGAGTCGCGAGTTCGCTGGTCAAATCGCTGGGCTGCAACTTGACGATCCAGCCGTCGCGATACGGGCTCTTGTTGATCAGTGTCGCGTCACCCGCCAGCGCGTCGTTCACCGCCACGATCTCGCCCGAGATCGGCGATTTGACCGGGCCGACCCACTTGCTGCTCTCGACCGTCGCCACCGGCTTGCCGCGCTCGCGCTTGGTGCCGACCTTCTTCGGCTTGGCGTGGAGCAGCATTCCGGCGAGGTTCTGCGCCACATCGGTCATGCCGACCGTCGCCGTGCCGTCGGCCTCGACCCGCACCCAGGTGTTCTCCGTGACGCTGTAGTGCAGGGCGAGTGGCAGCACGCAACCGCGGACCTCGGGGTGTTCAGACATGCGCCGGGCAGCCTACCCCCCGCGGCAGACCGAAGCCACCGGCTCGCCCGAACCCTACTTCTTCGCCGGCTCCCGTCCGATCGGCTGTAGCCCGGGGCCGGCGGGCGCCGTCGCCGGTGCGGTCTCGTCGAGCTGGAACACGCGGCGCATCGGCTCGGGGACCCCGTCACCGAGCAGCCGCAGGGCCCGCTGGCTGACCTCCATGGCGTGGGAGCGCTGTGCGGCGCCGACCACCGACATCTTCTCCGGCACGAACATGTAGATGCCCGCCAGCACCGCCATCACCAACAGCCCGCCGGTCGCGGTGCCGAGCAGCGCGCCGCCCAATCGGTCGTACAGCCCCAGTTGGGTGTCCTTGATCAGCTTCTGCACGAAGTGCGCGAGCACGCTCAGCACGACGACCACGCCGACGAACACCAGCAGGTAGGCGAGGAACAACGCTAGGTTTGCCGGGCTGGTCGCCGGATCGATCAGGGCCCCCAGCTGCGCCGCGAGCCGCGGTCCGAGATGGCCGGCCAGCAGCCACGCGGCGACCAGCGTGACCACGCGGCTGACCTGCCACCAGAAGCCCTTGAACAAGCCGAGGACGAAGAACACCGCCACGCAGGCGAGGGCACTCCAGTCGAACCAGCTGATCGACTCGAACATCCCCATCCAGCCGGATTGCGTGGCGACCTCCGGTGCGGCGGGAAGGGAGTTGGCGGGTGAGGGGACCTGCATCGGGGGCGGCGGGTTGGCGTGGGTGGTTGGCTTCGCTACAAGAACCGGGAACATTGTGCCGTGACCGGCGGGCGAATGCGCCTGGCTGTACGGTGTGAACCCGTTCTGGAACGATGTCCCGTTGCGAAGCTGACCGCATTCTGGCCCTGTTGAGTCGCCTGATGGGCGAAGTGCGTGCTCGGCCGGGGGTGGCCGCCGAGATGGCGCGTGCCGAGCGCGAGTTCTTCGGCGCCAACCCCGCTGCTCCCCGTTCCGACCCGGCAGCGCTGCAGCGGTTCTGCGAGTGGTACCTCCTCGAACGGGAGAGTGAGGTGCTGGGCGATGTCCCCGCCAGGTGCCTGCCGATGGAGCCGGAAGAACGCGAGGCGCTGGCCACTTCGCTGGTAGGCGTCTTCCTGGTGCGCGGGCAGGCGCAGGGTGAATACGTGGTCGACGACCTGCAGACCGGGCAGCTCTACGAGCTGGCCGAGATCGAGGACGTGCCGCTGGAAGCCGGTGACGTGTTGGTCGGCCGGCTGTACGACGGCGCGCTCGACACCATGTTCGCGTCGGCGGCGCTGGCGCGGCAGCGCGACGCGATCCAGCTCGCCGAGGCGTTCCGCCGCGACGTCGCCGGGTTGGCGCTCGACCGCCGGCTGACCCAGGCGGAGCTGGAGCACCTCATGTTCCGCGGCCGCGGCACCGGCGAAGTGGAAGGTGAGTCCGGCGATCCGCCGATCCCGCTGGAGCGACTCGAGGCGGAGCTCGAGCGCTGCCTCGACGCGGGCGGGTTCGACACCGACGCGCTGCCGGCGACCGCGATCAGCGGCGCGCTGCGCGATGCGCCCAAACCGGGGATGGTGGCCGACCCGCTGCTGGAGAAGATCGCCTTCGACACCACCGTCGACCTCGCGCTGGCGCAGCGCCTGATGCTCGCGATCTGGCAGAGCCACCGCAGTGCGCCGGCTCGCTCCAACGAGCTACAGCCGCCCGACCCGATTCGCGAACGGCCGAACCTAGGCGAGAGCGTGGCCGAGCGGATCCGCACCGGACTGGCCCGCCACCAGGGCGTCGAAGAGCTGTTCGGCGAAGTGGAGGAGATGGTCGGCGCGGAGCCGGAGGAAGCGGTGTGGGCAGCGCCGCACGAGGGCGGGATCGGCGATCTCGCCGACGAAGGGGACCTGCGCGGGCTGGTCGAGGAGTACCGCTGGGAACTCGGCGAGCGGCTGCGCGACGGCGATGCAGCGGTGTTGGCGCGGTTGGTCGCGACCCAGTGCGAAGCGGCAGTGCCGGTGCTCGACCTCGAGTCGATCGACACGGCCGACCTGCTGCGCCTGCACCTGCAGGTCTACCTCGAGCAGCCGCCGGGGGAACGGAGTGCGGCGGTTGGCGAGGTGTTCGCCGCGGTGTCGCGGTTCTTCGCCTGGGCGGAGGAGACCCAAGGGTATGCCTTGACCGCGCCGCTCGCCGAGGTGCGCAGCGGGATGGTCGATCAGGTGGCACGGCTCGAAGTCGCCGGCGTCGCGTTGACACACGATGCCGCGGCCGGGACCGCCAGGCCGGTGCTCTTGCGAGTGGTCGCGGTGCAGCCGGAGCGCATCGAGGTGGCCCGGGACGAAGAGGACGAGTTGTTGTTCGTGCCCGTTCCCGAGCGCGCGGCACTCAGTCTGGTGGTGGGCGACCTGTTGCTCGGCGCGCTCGAAGTGCCTGCGCCGGGCGAGGGCGTGTTCCACGGAGTGGTCGTGGCGCTGCCGGCGATGGCCGAAGGGCTGCTCGGCGGCTGATTCGCGCTGGCGCGCCGTGGGGCGACCGGTCGGCAGGTCGCTCGACCGGGGTCGGAGCGCCTCTGCTGCCCAGCTTCAATACACCGCTGCTGCCGGGCTGTTGGCGAACTGATCATCCGCTGCGCAGGCCTTCCCGATACTGCCCGCATGGCCTGGGAAAGTTCTATCGATCGCCTGATCCAGCAGCAGGTCCATCTCGCCGAGCGCGGGGACCTGCGCCCACAGCAGGTCGAGCCGCTGCTGGCCGACCTGTGTGCGCTGGATCCGACCCGCGCGCAGTCGGCCTTCCACCTCGGTTATGCGAAGGTGCTGCTGGGCCTGACCGTGGCCGAGCCGGTGCTCGGCAGCCGCGCCCATCGCTGGTTCATGTTCGGGGTGCTGCGCGCCCACGACCGCCGCGGCGAGCGTCATTGGGTGGCCGAGCTGATCCAGGATCCGGCGTGCCTGATCGACCTGCTCGGCGAACCGGGGATCGCCGCGCAATGCCTGCCCGTCGTCATGCGAAGCCTGTTCGGCTGCGGCGACCTCAAGCTGGCCATGAACGCGATCGAGTACCTGGCGACCAGCACCGACAGCGACGATGCAAACCTGCTGCTGGACGCCTCGCTGACCGACCTGCTCAGCCGACTGGAGACCATGGTCCGGGCGCGGGAGAGCGACACGGTGGGGCCGATCCTGCGCCGCTGCGTGCAACTCGAGGCGTTCCGAGCCCTGCCGGCCGACGTCCGCGCCCGCTACTTCCGCGCCTTGGGCGAACACCATCTGCACTGTGGCGAGTTCGACGCCGCGGGTGCCGAGCTGAGTGCGGCGTTCGATCTCACCGCGCAGCAGGCGCGGCTGCGCAGCAGTGTGTGTGCGTTGGCCGGGCTCGCGGCGCTGCGGCTGCATGGCTTCGACGAGCTGGAAGTGCAGCAGAAGCGCGGCGGTCGCGACGAGGCAGCGACCTGGTTCGGCCGCGGCATCGAGGACGTCGAGCAGGCGGTTCCCGAAGCGTGGTACGGCGCCGGCATCGTGACCTACGAGGCCGGGGACTTGGATGGCGCGGTGGAACTGCTCGACCACGCCATGAAATCGTCGCGTCGCTCCGGTGGACGGGACGACCAACTGCTGGATCGCTGCCGCTTCTACCTGGCCGCGGCGCTGCTGACCAAGCGGGACGCCGAAGAGGCCAACCGCGCGCTGCGGTTGATCGAGCAGGCCCTGAACACCGTCGTGCCCGACCTCGACACCTTCTACCCCGTGCACGAAGAGCTGAAGAAGCTCGACCGGCGGGTGGCGTTGCGCTTCCTCGACTCGGTCGACGTGGCCCGTGGGACCGCACCCGATCAGATCCTGATCGTCGCGCTGGAGTACCTGGGGCTCGGCGAGGCGGAGCCTGCCGCCGCTGCGGCACGCCGCGTACTGGCGGTCGCGGTCGACCTCGACCAGCGGGTCGAGGCGATGCGCGTGCTGCTCACCTGCTGCAACATGCAGGGCGACCGGGACGGCGCTCGGGCCACGTTCGAGGAGATCCGCGACCTCCTGGTGCAGCGGGGCGCCTTCACCGAGCTCGAAGGTCTGCTGCGCAACGAGGAGTTCGTCGGGCAGGCGCTCGATCATTTGGAGATCAAGTGCGAGCTGGTGGCGCTGTACGAGGAGATGGACGACCGCGAGATCGAGAAGGCGACCCTGCAGTCGGCGATCGCCCGCTCGCTCCGCGCCCGCAAGGACGTCGCCTCGATGCAGGAGGCGCTGGGCATCCTGCGCGAAGTGGAGACCCGCTTCCCGGACCTGGTGCGTGACGACATCGGCGCACTGACCAAGCTGCTGGCGGTCAACGACAGCGAGCCGGTCGACGTCGACGGTGGTGCTGCGGTGGCGCGCCGTCTGGCGGAGCGGCTGGGCCGCCCGCCGCGCGTGCTGGTGGCCGGTGGCAACGAGCGGCAACGGCGCCACCATCCGCGATTCTTCGAGTTGGCCGAGGCGTGGGGCTTCGATGGCGAGTGGCTGATGGCCAACTACTCATCGCCACAGAAGTTGGTGGCATCGATCGACGAGCAGCTGACCAGCGGCATCGACCTGCTGCTGTTGCTGCACTGGAACCGCCACGAGACCACCGAACCGGCGCTCGAGTTGGCGCGGCGCGCCGGAGTTCCGGCGCGGACGGTGCACTACGCCGGGTTCACCAGCCTGCAAGTCGGGCTGCTGGAGATGCTCGGTCAGATGGCGGACCGGGCCGCCGCGCCCGAGCCGGTCGCTGCGGGCGGGCGCGGGAAGAAGCGCTGACCCACTCGCGCGAGCGGCGGGGGTTCAGCGCAGGATCCCGTTGAACCCGATCTTGCACTCGCGCATGGCCGGGTGATCGAGCGAGAGCTGCAGCTCGCCGCGCAGCAGCAGCTTGCCCTCGGCGTTCGGCGCGATCGTCACCGAGACCACCAGGTCGTCGCCGGTCCGCTTGCTGGTGACCTTGACGAACTTCTGGTCGATGCTCAGGCGGTTGAAGTGCCACCGCACGAGCTTCATCGGCACCTTCGGTGCGGTGAGCGTGATGTCGAACGTCCTGCCCTTGGCCCGGTCGATCCGTCCGAGCGACAGGAAGGTGCCCGGCTTGACCGTGACGCCCACGCTGATCTCGGCCAGGATCTTCAGCTGCAGCTCTTCTCGGTGGTCGGTCGTCACGGTCAGGATCGTCCCGCCGGCCCGCGGGTCGGCGTTGGGGCCGAAGCTCCCCTCGATGAGCCAACTCGGCTTGCCTGCCTCGACCACGCGTTCGAACCGGGTCAGGGTGACGTAGTGCGGCAGCTCCTGTGGGCGCGTGAGGTGGAACTCGGGACGCAGCTTCGACTGCACGCGGAATTGGAAGGAGCGCGTCTCGTCCCACCGGAGCTTGCCCAGCCGGAGCTCGGGTGGCGTGATCAGGAACTTCCGCACTCCGGTGACCGCCCACACCAGCATCACCTGGGGCATTCCCGGGTCGGTCGTCGTGATCTCCAGGCTGGAGCTGAGTGGTCCCTCGAGGTTCTCGACCTTGGTCTCCGTGACGACGTACCCGGTGCCGCCGGCCGGCACATCGAGGAACGTCACCTCGGTGCGCTTGGCCGGCTTCCCGCTGGCGGCATCGCCGAGTTCGATGCGATACAGCTTGCCCTTGGGTTTCGCCGGGGCCTCGAACCGCTGGTTGCCGACCACCAGGACCGCGCTGGCGCAGTCGCAGGCGCCACGCACGCCGGTGAAGCGCACCGTCTTGCCGGTCGGGTTGCGGAAGGTGAACCGGCCGGTCACCGTCTTCTCGTTGCTCACCGTGCCGAGCGACAACCGCGTGCGGTCGAACCACGAGTTCGGCGTGCCGGTGACGATGCGCGTGGGGCGCTCGGAGCCCCCCTCGGCGACGTGTCCCGGGCTTCCGGGCACGACTTCGGTACCGGTAGGCGGGGTGGTCGGCTTCTCCTTGGTCCCGCCGGTCTGGGCAGAGAGCGAGGCGGTGCAGAGCAGGAGCGAGAAGGCGAAGGTCGTGCGGAGCTGAGCCATGGCGATGTCGGGTGGGGTCCACTTCACCGTAGCGGCCCACTGAGCTGCAGGGGCCGCGGATCGTGCGGGTACGCGAAGATTCGCTGTACCTCCCATGGAAGCTCCAGCAAGCAAGCGGCCCAGGCCTCCTTGGTCCCGCCTGGTGCGGTCTGGGCAGAGAGCGAGCTGTTTCGGTGGCATGAGCAGAAGAGCAAGAAGGCGAAGGTCGTGCGTGAGCTTGGCCGCGACAGGCTGCAGGGGCCGCGGATCGTGTCGAAGAATCGGTGGGGTGGCAGTTGTTTCGCTGGCATGCAGCGGCCCAGCTCCAGCAAGCAAGCGGCAGGGCCTCATGGCGGCGCGCAGCGCCGCGGATGCGGCCTTGCCGCGACAGGCTGCAGGGGCCGCGGATCGTGCGGGCACGCGAAGATTCGTCTACTCCCATGGCACGTGGCAGCTGTTTCGCTGGCATGCAGCGGCCCCGGAAGCTCCAGCAAGCAAGCGGCCCAGGCCTCATGGCGGCGGCCAGGTGCGCCTTGGCCGCGACAGGCTGCAGGGGCCGCGGATCGTGCGGGTACGCGAAGATTCGTCTCTGCGCTTCCACGGCACGTGGCAGCTGTTTCGCTGGCATTTGGCGGCCGCGAGCTCCAGCAAGCAAGCGGAATCCGCCAACCGACCCGATGGTGACCCCGGCGATCGATCGACTTGGTCGCCGCAGCACGCCCACCGTCCGGACTGGCGAAAGCGGAGGACCGGCCCGCGGCGAGATCCCGGACACCGCTACGCTACCGGTCGACCCGACCATGGACCCAGGCAAGACCCAGTCGCTGCTCCGCCGCTGGCACGATGGCGACAGCGCATCGCTCCACGAATTGCTCGACCGCGACATGCCGTGGATCCAGGAGCGCATTCGCCGGCGCCTGGGTAGCTTGTTGCGCGCTCGCCGGGACGTCGACGACTACGTGCAGGAGGCCGTGATCAAGGCGCTGCAGTACACTCCGAGATTCGTCCTGTCGGACCGCACGCAGTTCCGTGCGCTCCTGGCGCGGATGACCGAGAACGTGATCCGTGACGAAGCAGACCGGCAGCACGCGGCGCGGCGCGATGTGGCCCGTGAACGTCCGGTTCCTGGCGACAGCCTGCTCGATCTCGACCCGCCGGTCGACTCCGTGACTCGGCCCAATTCCGCGGCGGACCGGGACGAGGCGCGTGCCTGGGCGCGGCTGGCGGTCGAACTGCTGCCGGCGGAAGAGCGTGCGATCGTGCGGATGCGGCAGTGGGAGGAGCTGAGCTTCGCCGAGATCGGTGAGAAGCTCGGGATGACGCGCGACGCCGCGAAGATGCGCTTCCAACGGCTGCTGCCGAGACTGGCGCGCACCGTGACGATGCTGCGCGCCGGTCGGGTCGGTGACGTGTTGGGCGAGCATCGACCGGGTGCGGAGGACGACGCGTGACCGATCGGCTCGAGGAGGCCCTGGCGCTCTACCTGACGTTCGATGCGCAGCGCGAATCGCGGGAGGAGTTCCTCGACCGCCATGACGAGTTCCGCGACCTCCTCGAGCCGATGTTCGACGATCCCGACCAAGCGCTCGAACCCGAGCACGAGGACGATTCGGGCCGCCGACTGGGCGACTTCCGCATCGTGTGCGAACTCGGCCGGGGCGGGATGGGGGTGGTCTACGAGGCGCGCCAGGTCTCGCTCGACCGGCGCGTGGCGCTCAAGGTGTTGGCGGCGCACATGACGCTCCATCCGACCGCAGTGGCGCGCTTCAAGAGCGAAGCGCTGACCGCGGCGCGGCTCGATCACCCGAACATCGTCGACATCTACTCGGTGGGCAGCGAGGGCGACTACCACTACTTCGCCATGGAGCGGGTCGATGGCCTGCCACTCGACGAGCACTTCGCCGAGCCACCGGACGACCCGACCGAGTTGGTCCGCTGCCTGGTGCAGATCGCGCAGGCACTGCACTCGGCGCACCTCGCGGGCGTGCTACACCGCGACGTGAAGCCGTCGAACATTCTGGTCGGGCGGGACGGGGTCGCCAAGCTGACCGACTTCGGTTTGGCGCGCGAACAGGGGTTGCCGTCGTTGACCGCGACCGGCGAGTTCGCCGGAACGCCGTACTACGTGTCGCCGGAGCAGGCGGTGGGCGCGGGCGACCTCGACGCGCGCACCGACGTCTTCTCGCTCGGCGCGACGATGTTCGAGCTGCTCACCGGCCATCGCCCGTTCGAGGGCAGTCACTCGCAGGAGGTGCTGGGCAAGATCCTGCGCCGCGACCCGGTCGATCCGCGGCAGCACAACCCGCGCGTGCCCGCTGACCTCGCGGCGATCACCCTCAAGGCGCTGGAGAAGGACCGCGGCCGTCGCTACGCCACCGCGCAGGCGCTGGCCGACGACCTCAAGGCGTTCCTCGGCGGCAATGCGGTGCAGGCGCGTCAGTTGACGCGCACCGGTCGGGTGTTGCGCTGGGCGCGGCGGAATCCGTTGGTCGCCGGCCTGTCGACAGCGCTCGCGGCGTTCCTCATCGGTGGCGCCGCGTGGATCCTGGTGCAGAACGCACAGCTGCGCGAGACGCTGCGCGAACTGCGCGAGCTGTCGGACATCCGCGTGGTATCGCGGCTCAATGGCGATCGGTTCCGCGTCGCCGCGGCGCGCCAGGAGGACGCGGTCGCGCTGGGTGCCTGGCTGGAAAGCTCGGAACAGGTGGTGGCGAGGTCCGCGCAGCACCGCGCCAACCTCGCCGAGCTGCGCGCCAGGGCCGAGCCGTACGACCCGACGGTTGCCGCGCGGGACCGAGAGAGCCATCCCGACTTCGCCTTGCTCACCCGCGTGCAGCGTCTGATTGCCACAGGGAAGCGCGTGCTGTCGGAGTTGGAAGGGCAACCTGCCGCCGCGGATCGTGCGGGCCGCCTGCGGCGGTGCCGGGAGCACATCGACAAGCTGTGCAGGCTGGAGCGAGACCTCGAGCAGCGCGTGGGTACGCGCCGCACCTACACATTTCGGGATACCGCCGACCAGTGGGTGCACGATGCGTTGCGCGACTTGGTCGACGCACTCGACGAACTCGAAGGGGAACCCTGGGGCACGCGCAGCATGGTGCGGCGGTGGCGCGACAACCTGCTCAGCGCCGAGCAACAGTGTCATCACGACCATCGTGGCGACTGGGAGCGGGTGATCGCGGAAGTGGCGAGCGATCCCCGTTACGCCAAGCTCCCGCTGGTTCCGCAGTTCGGGTTGGTGCCGCTCGGACCCGACCCCGAGTCCGGACTGCAGGAGTTCGCGTACCCCGCCGCCGGGGCGATCCCCAAGCGCGATGCCCGGAATCGGCTCGTGTGCACCGACGACATGGCGCTGGTGTTCGTGCTGGTGCCCGGCGGTAGCTTTCTGATGGGGGCCCAGTTGCCCGACGATGTGCACATCGATGGCGAGGAATGCCGCGACCGCTTCGCGGGCGAGATGGAGGGTCCGGTGCACGAGGTCCGACTCGAGCCGTTCCTGCTGTCGAAGTACGAGATGACTCAGGCGCAGTGGCGTGCCTTGACCGGGCGGGAACCCTCCGAGCACCGCGCCGGCACCTACTCGTTCGGCCGCTGGAACACGCTGGGCCAGCCGGTCGAGACGATTGCGTGGGAGCATGCCGACGAGGTGCTCCGCCAGCACGGGTTACTGCTGCCGAGCGAGGAGCAGTGGGAGTACGCCGCACGCGCCGGCACGCGCACCGCCTGGTACCGCGTGATGGGGGTACCCCGCGACTTCGCGCTGGTGTTCAACTTCGCCGACGGGCGGATCAAGCGCGAACTGCCGGGCGTTCGTTCGGCCCACGCGCTCGACGACGCGGACGACGGGTATGCCGGGCTGGCGCCGATCGGCAGCTTCCCGCCCAACCCGTTCGGCTTCCACGAGATGCTCGGCAACATCGGCGAGTGGACCGGGTCGGCATACCATCGCTACGGGGCGAAGAGCGGGCACCGGATCTTGCGGGTGATTCGCGGGGGGTGCTTCTACGACCCGATCCCGTCGCTGCGCTGCTCGGCGCGGATGCCCTACCGGATGCAGGATCGGGCGTCGGAGTTCGGGGTGCGCCCGGCGCGGGCGCTGCAGGTCGCTCGCTAGCGAGCCCCGGGAACCATCGGCCGGAGGCCCGCGGCGGGTGGCCCGGCGCATGCCGCGCGCCCTGGAAGCGCCGGTGGCACCGGCGCTGCGCGCCGCCCCACGGATTTCGATGCGCCCGCGGTTCCACTCGCTCCCGGCTCCCGCTTCTCCCGGTGAACGCACTCCACGAGAACCGCCATGAGTCCTGCAATCCTCCGCACCGCCTTCCTTTCGACCCTCGGCTTCGCACTCGCCGCCTGCTCCGGTGGTGGAGGGGGCAGTGCCCCTGCCCCGGTGACTCCGCCCAACCTGCAGGTCGCGGCGCTGCAGGTCACTTCACCCGACCCGACCTCGGCGCACGAGCTGGACATCGAGACGACCCTGACCTCGGCCACCACCGTGCAGAACGTCTCGATCTCCTACTACGTGATCCACAAGCAGGACCTCGACGACAAGGTGCCGGAGCCGCGGCAGTTCCTGGTCGCGACCGACGTCCTGCCCGAGGTCGCCGCCGGCACCAAGGTCTACCCGCGCACGATCATCATCCCCAAGGAGGTCGCGCCGCGCGGCGACTGGTACCTGACCACCCGCGTCGACCCGCTCGATCAGATCGCCGAGTCGAACGAAGACGACAACGTGCCGCCGGAGAACAGCCCCGACATCGTCATCGCCGTCAACCACGACAACATCGACACGCCGGACTTCACCGTCGAGTCGGTGACGCTGGACGACCTGGCGATGGTGCTGACGCCCAACCGCGTGCGCGCCGCGGTCGCGAACTTCAAGGACGTGCCCGAGCATCACGGTGGACTGACCGTGGTGTGCCAGGTTACGGGGTCGAAGGACTACAAGGCGGTGTCGATCAAGGTCGAAGTGGTGAACGGACAGACCACGCTTCCGCTGGAGATCTGGCGCGAGAGCCAGACCAACTACGCGAACACCTTCTACGCCGACTTGATCGCCGGACAACCGAACTCGGTGCACATCGACCTGCACGTGCCGGACGCGGTGCTGGCCAAGCTGCTGCCGCTGGTGGTCGCCGGACAGCGGCAGTTCACCCTGCGGGTGACCCTCAACGTCGGCCACTCGATCGCCGAGTGGGAGAACGGCGTGCGACGCATCAACCAGCGTGACGACGACGTGGTCGAGCTGCCGCTGGTGCTGATCGATCCGGCCACGCTGCCGAGCAAGGCATGCTTCAAGTACGAGCAGGACTTCACCAAGTCGTGGCACAACGACATCGTCGCGGCCGGCGTCGAGTTCCACGGCGGCGCCTACCTCGATGACCGCGGCGCGGTGGCCGAGGCGCGCGGCGCGCTGCCGGTGACGCTGTTCAAGAAGCGGATCGACTTCTTCCGCGGCGAGGCATACGGGCAGCTCGCGCCGCACCGCCCCAAGGACACCCAGTTCCACATCGACGTCGATGTGCTCGGGTTGACGGTGTACCAGCGCGCCTCGGTCGACCCGACCTACACCTACACCGACACGCCGTTCAAGAAGGTGGAATCGATCGAGGCCAAGTCGACCATCTTCTGCGGTCCGGTGCCGATCGTGTTCACCACCGGCGCACAGGGCGAGCTCGGCTACAAGCTGACCTTCGAGATGGACTCCGGCAACATGAGCCTCGCCGGGACGCCGTATGCCGAGTTGTCGGCGCACGCCTCCGCGGTGGTCTACCTCGGCGTGGTCAAGGGCGGAGTGAAGGGCGAGATGAGCCTGATCCGCGACGACTACGAGAACAAGGTCAGCTTCGGCGAGGTGATCCTGCTGAATGGAGGCACCGCGATCCGCTCGACGTTGCGGATGACGGTGACCAACACCCTGACCGGCCCGAACGGTCGGCTCTACCTGTTTGCCGACTACCCGGGTGTCAAGTGGTGCAGCACGTTCCTCGGCCGCATCCCGTGCGGGATCCAGTGGCACCACGCCGAGAAGACCCTGGTCAAGTTCCAGACCTTCCAGAAGCAGGACGTGCTGCTCAACGAATCGAGCACGACCACCGCACTGCTGAACTGCCAGTAGCCCGATCCGGACGCCCCAGCGAGGACCACGCCATGACCACCGCACGCAACGCCGTTCTGCTCTCGCTGGCCGCCGCGGGCGCGGCGCTCACCTTGTTCGCCAGCCGCGGCACTCCGGCGCTCGTCGAGGTGCCGACCCCGGCGGCGCGGGTCGCGCTGGCGTGGGACGGTGCTACCCGGCACGCCTACACGGTGGAGGTCGACTCCGCGGTGGAAGTCGCCGGCCGCGCGGAGGCGCGCTACCGGCACCGGCTGACCGGCCGCTTGCACCTGCAGGTGTTTCGCGACACGGATGAGGGTCTGGAGCTCGGCTGGCAGTTGGCCGACATCGTCCAGGCCGTCGATGGTGCGCCCTGTCCCGACCCGCTGCTCGAGACCTTCTTCACCACCCGCGCGGAGCGCAGCGGCCGCCTGGTGTCCTTCGATTTCCCGAAGTCGCTCGACCAGGCGCACACCGAGCGGCTGCGCGCGCTCCTGTCGCTGTTCCAGATCGTGGTTCCGAGTGGAACGGGCGACTCGTGGACTACCGAGGAAGCGGACGCGCAGGGGCGGTTCCGCGCCGTCTATCGGCAGGTCGGCGCTCACCTGCGCAAGGCGCGAGTCGAGTACTTGTCCGGCGACGTGAAGGTGCTCGCGTCCTCGACCTCCGCGCTGCCGGATCGCGAATGCTGGCTCGCCACGTGCACGGCGGACGAGACCCAGACAGCGCGCGGGCCCGACGGCCAGCGCATCACCGTGAAGACCCATGCGCGGCTGGAGCGTGCCGGTATCGCACCGTTGTGGGCCGACCCGCCGGCGACGCGCCTCGCGCGCGCCGCGCAGACTGCACAGCACACAAAGGAGACCATGATCCGATCCCGCCAACGTTCGGCGACTGCCGAGGACCGCGCGCGCCTGCTGGCGCTGATCGACGAGCTGGACCGTACCGGCAAGCTCGGCAACCGTCTGATGGCGATCCGCGCGCTGCTCGACGAATGTCCGGAGCTCGCCGATCTGTTCCCGGAGCTGATCCGTGCCGAGGGCCGCGCCGACCGCACCGCCGCCACCCTGATCCACGCACTCAAGCTCAGTGGCCACGAGCGGGCGCAGGGTGCATTGGTGCGAATCCTCGGAGATCCACAACAGGCTGCAGCCAACCGGCTGCGCGCGGTGATCGACCTCGGCGGCGTCGCGCACCCGGTCGATGCATCGTGCGACGCGCTGTGGCAGTCCGCGGCGCAGCGCGCCACCGACTCCGAACTCGCCAACACCGCGATGTTGGCGCTGGGCCGAGTGGGCCACTCCTTGCACCGGTCCGGCGATGCGCGCTACGCGGCGTTCGGCGAGCAGCTGCGGAACGCGCTGCACGCGGCGCCGAGCGACGTCGAGCGCGTCAATGTGTTGACCGCGCTGGGCAACACCGGCGACGCGTCGTTCGCCAGCGAAGTGCAGGGGCACCTGCAAGCCGACAGTCCGCAAGAACGCGGCGCGGCGGCCAAGGCGCTGGGCCGCATGCCGGGGACCGCGGGTGCGCTGGTCACCGCGTTGCGGGGCGAGGCGAGCCCGTTCGTGCGCGGCCACCTGGCCGAGGGGTTGGTGCAGCAGGGCGTGCCCGCACCCGAGACCCTGCGCGCGGTGGAGGCGGCGATCCCCGGTGAGCGCGACGCGCGGGCGCGGCTGGCGATGGCGCGCGTGCTCGGCGAGAATCTGGCTGCGCACCCGACCGGACGCGACACGTTGGAACGGCTGTTGGCCGGGGAGTCGAACAACAAGATCCGGCAGTACGTCGCGGGCAGGCTCTACGCCAAGTGATGTGGACTCCCCGGTGCGGCGTCCGGGTCAGGACCCGCGCGGGGTCGCGAGTGGTCCGGACACGGGGCCGGGTTCGGGAGAGCACGTGCCGTGGTGGGCGCGATGGCAGCGTCGTCCCCAACGTCCGGTGCGCGCGGCATCCGGGCGATCGAGCGAGATGTGGTGTTCGCGGTTTCCGGGCATCTCGTCGGGACGGAGGGCGCCCGGGTACGATCGCACACCCGCGCCACGTGCCCGGCCCCGCAGCCATGACGATTCGGATTCGCGCCGCTCTCCTGCTTCTCTCGGGGCCTTGTTGCGTCGGGGCCTCGGTGGCGCAAGCGTCGCCGGCCCTACGCCCCGTTCGCGGCGTCGCAGATCCTCAGCTCGTCCACCAACAAGCCGTGTCGTCGCGGCGTCTCGCGGGCGAACGGCACCACTCGCCGACATCCACGACGAACTTCGGACACACCCCGCTCGCGCGGCGTGCGCCGAATGTCTTGTTGATCCTCGCCGACGACCTCGGTTTCGCCGACCTCGGCTGCTACGGCGGCGAGATCTCGACGCCGAACCTCGACCGGCTCGCTGCCGGTGGGTTGCGGTTCACGCAGTTCTACAACTGTGGCCGGTGCTGGCCGACGCGCGCCGCGCTGCTGACCGGCTACTACGCCCAGCAGGTGCGCCGCGACAAGCTGCCAGGCGTTCGTTCCGGCGCCGGTGGGCTGCGGCCGACGTGGGGGCGCTTGCTGCCCGAGATGCTGCGGCCGCTCGGCTACCGGTCGTATCTGGCCGGCAAGTGGCACGTCGACGGACGGCCGAACGCGTGTGGCTTCGACCGGTCGTACCGAGTCGACGACCACGACCGCTACTTCGGCCCGCGGCGGCACAGCCAAGACGGCGAGCGTCTGGCGCCGGTGGCGGACCCGAGCTTCTACCTGACACAGGCGATCGCGGACCGCGCGATCGCGTTCTTGCAGGATCACGCCGCAGCGCACGCGGATCGACCATTCTTCTGTCTGCTCACCTTCACCGCGCCGCACTTCCCGCTGCAGGCACCGGCTGCGGACGTGGCGCGCTACCGACAGACCTTCGCGAGCGGGTGGGACGAGGTGCGGTCGGCCCGCTTCGGTCGGCAGAAGGCGCTCGGCTTGCTGGACTGCCGCATGCCGCCGATCGAGCGCGAGGTCGGGCCGCCGTACGCGTTCCCCGAAGCATTGCGCAAGCTCGGCTCTGCGGAGGTGAATCGACCGCGGCCGTGGAGTCGGCTCGGCGATGCGCAGCGCGCCTTCCAAGCCGACAAGATGGCGGTGCATGCAGCGATGGTCGACCGGATGGATCGCGAGATCGGCCGCGTCCTGACGCAACTGCGGCGCATGCGCGCGTTCGACGACACGTTGATCCTGTTCTTGTCCGACAACGGGGCGAGTGCCGAGATCATGGTGCGCGGCGATGGCCACGATCCGCGCGCGGCGCCCGGCTCGGCGGGCTCGTTCCTGTGCCTTGGTCCGGGTTGGTCGTCGGCCGCGAACACGCCGTTCCGCCGCCACAAGACCTGGGTGCACGAGGGCGGCATCGCGACGCCGTTGATCGTGCACTGGCCGGGTGGGATCGCCGCGCGTGGTGCGCTGCGCCGCACTCCGGGTCACGTCGTCGATTTGGTGCCGACGATCCTCGCGCGGTGCGGTGGCTCGCCGCCGGCGACCGCGATGGCTCCGCCGCGCCCCGGTCGCGACCTCTCGCCGGCGTTCGCCGATGACTGTGTGGTCGCTCGGGAATCCTTGTGGTGGTCGCACGACGGACACCGCGCGCTGCGCGTCGGTGACCTCAAGTGGGTCGTAGCGCGCGGCGAGCCGGCGCAGCTGTTCGATCTGGCGGTCGATCGGGCGGAAGCGCACGATCTCGCCGCGGCGCAACCGCAGCGGGTGCGGGCGATGGCCGCGGAGTGGCAAGCCCAGGAGGACGCGTTCCGCGCCGCGCTGCCCGAGCGCAGGGTGCGCCGGCCGTGACGCGGCCTGGCATGCGGTAGCGCCCTGCGCGGGAGGGATCTATCGTGGCTGCATGTCGTCCCTCCCGCTCCGTTTCGCCGCCGCTCTCGTCTTCGTCGCCTCGTCCGCTTCGGCCCAGCAGCTGTCCATCGCCAGCGGCCAGAAGATCGCTTTCCTCGGTGACTCGATCACCCAGGCCGGCGCACGCGCGCCGGCGGGGTACTGCCGGCTGGTGGTGCGTGGGCTCGCGTTGCTCGGCACGAAGGTCGAGCTGATCCCGGCCGGCATCAGCGGGCACAAGTCCAACCAGATGCTGGCTCGCCTCGAACGCGACGTGCTGGCCAAGAAGCCCGACTGGATGACGTTGAGCTGCGGCGTCAACGACGTCTGGCACGGCAAGCGCGGCGTCGAGCTGCCCGAGTACCGAAAGAACATCACGGCGATCGTCGAACGCGCGCAGACCGCGGGGATCAAGGTGATGATCCTGACCGCGACGATGATCCACGAGGACGCGGACAACGAGCAGAACAAGAAGCTCGCCGGCTACAACGCATTCTTGTGCCAACTGGCGAAGGACAAGGGCTGCGTGCTGGCGGACCTCAACGGTGCGATGCAAGCGGCGCTGCTGAGTGGCCTGCACAAGCCGAAGGGCAACCAGTTGACCACCGACGGGGTGCACATGAACACGCTCGGCAACATCGTGATGGCGCTCGGCGTGCTGCGCGGCTTCGGGTTGGACGAAGCGCAGCTCGCCCGCTGCCGCGCCGCGTTCGACGCGATCCCCGCGAGCTGCGGGCTGCGGGTCGATGCGCGGGTGACCGCGGCGCAGTACCGGAAGCTGCTGGAGGTGGCCGGCGAGTCCGGTGTCTCGGTCGCCGATCTGCTCGCGCCTGCCGTCGATGCGCGAATCCGGGAGCTGACCAGGGCGAAGCAGACCCCGCGGCGGGAGGTGCGGTAGGCACCGGGAGAGGGGCATGCCGATGCGGACGGTGCGCTGTGGGGCCGTGAAGCCGGCGTCGGCCAGATCGGGTGCTTCGCGTTTGCGACGGGTTTGGTGGGAGGTCGTGTGCGGGGTGCTTCGCGGCGCGGTACCGATACTGATAGCCTGGTCGGTGTTGGCCGCGCAGGAGCCGTGCGGTCGTTGTGCGGGGGCTGGCCTCGTCCCCTGTCCACGCTGTGCCAGCGAGCGGGACGGTGTGGTGCTGCGCTGCAGCGTGGCAGCCGGGTGCACGACGTGCCGCGGCGCGGTGGACGTCGAGTGTGGGGACTGCTCGACTGCGGGATCGGCCGCCGTATCGCGCCTCGCGACACGCCGAACGGTGGTGGCGCAGTGGTTGGTTGCCCGGCGCAGGGCGTTGGCCAGCGCCGCGGACGGCAAGATTCGGCGGGTGGCCGGGGTGCTGCATTGCTCGACCGAGCACTTCGACCTGATCTTCGCCCCGGCGCGGATCGCGAGCTGCCCGACCAGCGATCCACACCGTCAGCTGCACCTGTTCGCGGCGCGCCTCGAAGCGGCGCGGGCGCGCTTCGTGAAGGTGCTTGGGCTGCAACCCGCAGACTTCCGCTCCGTCTCCGCAACGACGACGGTCGCGCCGCGCGCTGGCTCGGGCAGGTCCGACGACGGACGGTTGGCCGTGTTCGTCCTGGCGGATCCGCGTGACTTTCGCCGGGTGTGCGCGGGGGTGACCGGTCTGGTGCCGCAGGGCATCGGCACGCGCAGCCACGATGGGGCACCGCGCTACGCCGTGCTCCACGACCCAGGAGTGTTGCGCGACGACGCGGCGCTGCACCGCAATCTCGTGCACAACGTCACCCACCTGCTGTTGGCCAACATCCAGCCGGCCACGTGTCTCGGGGAGCGAGGGCATGGTTGGTTGGATGCCGGGTTGGCGCACTACTTCGAGAGCCTCGCAGCCGACCGACCGGGGACCGTGACCCCGCGCGGAGGTGTGAGCGACTCCTTTTGCTTCCAGCAGCACGCGCAGCGGCCGCTGACTTTCGACACCGGCGATTGGCTGGCGGCAGCGCGCAATCTCGCCGCTGCCGGGCGGCTGCCGGCGATCGCCCGGTTGATCGGTCAGGACACGTCCGACCTCGACCTCGAAGAGCACCTCGCCGGCACCGCTTTCGTCGCGTTCTTGATCGAAACCCGGGGCGCGCTCGCACCGCTCGTGCGGTTACTCGCCCGAGGCGTCGGTGCGGACGAGGCAGTGCGCAAGGTGTGGCAGGTCGAGCTCCGGGAACTGATCGCGCGCTTTGAGACCTGGCTACCCGAGGGTCGAGGCAATGCGGTCGGAGTGGCGACGACCGGTGCCGAGCGTCACGCTGGCCGCAAGCCCCATCACGCGGCGCTGTTCGTCTACACGCGCGGTTTCGTCCGCCCGCGCCACGTGGCGGTGGTGGAGAAGGCGCTCCGACAACGCGCGGCCGCGCACACGTCGGGGTTCGGGCTCCGCCGCGGCAAACCGGTGCTCGCGTTGGGGCCGGTCAGCGGCACGGTGCGGCACTTCAAGGGGGAACGCATCACCAACACCGTGTGGGCGGCGTGGCCGTTCGTCGCCGTGGTCGAGTTCGCCTTGGACGGCGATCCCAAGGCGACCATCGACTGGCTGCGCCGCAAGCGCCACAGCCGCGACCCCGGCGCGTGGTTTCTGGATCCTGCCGGAACGTACGTGGAGCACATCAACGCCGAAGTGGTCTGCCACCGCGATGCGCGCTACGGCTACATGGCCGTCGTCGACACCCCGACCGGCGATGTGATCGCGACGAACGAGTTCTGCATCCGCGCGCGCGTCGACTGGGCCGCCGACACGTCGGGGGCGCGGGGTAGGACCTCGCGCCTGGGTTGGTGGGTGCGCTTCGACACGTCCCGCAGCGTGGAGCCTCGCGACTGGGTGGAGATCCTCGAGCCCCTGGTCGACTGGCGCACCGCACGCAAGGCCGCCCGCGGAGTGCTCGAGGTCGAGCCGGTCGGTGACCCGCAACGCGAACTCGCGGTGTGGGGGTCCGGCAGTGTGCAGCGGTTTCCGGTGATTCCGGCGGGGATGCGGCCGTGCGGCCGGTGAGCGGGAGTTGCGGTGGGTGATCTCCTGCTGGCGCGCCGGCGATGACGTGCCGCTTCGTTGTTGGCACGAGGAACACCACGAGGTGCCTGGAGGAAGGGTGCATCCACTCGATGAGCGCGGGTTCCGTCCGGTGCCGAGGTCAGCGATGACCTTGTGCGATTGCGGCGACTCGCTCTCCGGGTGGTCCAGGCTATCGGAACCCACGGACTACGTGGATTTGCGCGTGAGCCCCCGCAGCGAATCCGGTGACCAACCGAAACTTCGTGGCCTCACCGGGTCGGAACGGCCCACCCAGCGTCAGCTGCTTGGACCCCAGGTGCCGGCGGCTGCGATCCTGAACCGAAACCCGCACCTCGGCGCGGCCCACGGTATCGCGCCCACGGTTGGTCGCCGTGCCCTGGATGACGCCGCCAGCGACTCCGAATTGGAACTCGAACTGAGTGCTCGGCAACGCGCCGGAGCCGGAACCGCCTGACCCGCCACCGCCAGGTTTGGGTTTGGTGCCGCAGCTGCACAACACCAAGAGAGCGAGTCCGACCGACAGCACGTGCTTGTTCGTCATGGGTTCACCTCGGGGTGCGACGCTTCCGCACGGGATGAGTCGTGCAGGTCGCGCCCCACAGGCAGCAGCGAGAATCGACGCGCCGTGCTGACCATGCAAATCGCTTTTTCTTGGACGATCCACACCTCGAACCGAGCTCGTCGCGCTGCCGACTTGTGGCAGGTTGGCGCACGTGCAGCATCGAAAGGGTCGGGCGATCAACATCCGCGGCTCCGATGGTCAGCGACCGGTCGGCCGGAGTCGGTCGACGCGAGTCCAGGACCGAACCGTGACGTCGCTCCTGGTCTGGTTCTCGTCGCCCCCGTAGACGAGGATCAGCTCCCTCGCCCCCCCGGGCATCGCCCGGTCCACCGACCGCAGTGCGTCGAAGAAGTCCGCCGCGACGGTCTGCGCGGACTTGATTTCCACCAGCCGTGTGCGTTCCCCGTCTTCGAGCACGAGGTCGACCTCGAGGCCCTTGCGGTTGCGATAGAACCGCACACCGCGGGTATCGCCGGCGTGGTGTCGCGACTTCATCACCTCGGATGCGATCCAAGTCTCGAAGACCGCGCCGCGGAGTGGGTGCGTAGGGATCTGTCCGGGCTCGCGGATGCCGAGCAAGTAGCACAACACACCGCTGTCGTAGAAATAGAGCTTGGGCGACTTCGTCAGGGTCTTGTCGTGGTTCCGGAACCAGGGCGCGAGCCGGAACACGATGTAGCTCGCTTCGAGGACCGAGAGCCATGCCTTGGCGGTGTTGTGGCTGATCCCGCAGTCCGCGCCGAGACCGGAGAGGTTCAGGAGCTGGCCGCTCCGTCCGGCGCACAACCTGAGGAAGGTCTGGAACGTCACCAGATCGGAGACATTGAGGATCTGCCGGACATCGCGCTCGACGTAGTTCGCGATGTAGGACCCAATCCACTCGTTGGGCCGCAGACGCTTGTCGTGGATCCGCGGATAGCCGCCGGCAAACATCACGTCATACAGCTCGGTCGGCGAGCGATCGAACTTCTGCAGCTCGGTCCACTCGCACGGCATCAATTCGATCATTGCGGCGCGCCCGGCGAGAGACTGGCTCACGCGCTCGCGAACGGTGAAGTTCTGCGACCCGGTCAGGATGAACCGCGTGGATTCTGGTGCTTCGTCGACGACCGGTTGCAGGTACGAGGTGAGCTCGGGGACGTTCTGGATCTCGTCGAGGATGGCGCCCCTGCCGAACTGATCGAGGAAGGCGCGCGGATCGTCGGCCGCGAATCGCTGGTGATCTGGGGCTTCGAGGTTGACGTAGGGTAGCTTGGGCCAAGTGGTGCGCCCGAATGTCGTCTTCCCGGACTGCCGCGGGCCGGTCAGGACGAGCACCGGGTTGTCGCGGGCGAGTCGTCGGGCGCGCTTTTCGATCAGGCGGGGGATCACTCCAGGAGAGTAGTGGGTGGGTGCAAATTGGCAATGGGATTTACAAATTGTACCGAAGCAGCCGGCATGCGTACCGCGCAGCGCGGGCGCAGCGACGAGGGCGCTCGAGCGCGACGACGATCGACTCGGTCGTCGTCAGCGGCTGGCTCCAAAGGACCGACCCGTTCGCGTGCCTCCGCGACGTGCTTCCCGGCTCGCGGCCGCGTAGCCGAGTCCTCAGCGACTCAGCCCGCGGGAATCAGCTCCCCAGGCACCCTGGATCGCGGGGCCATCCTCACGGCGCGGGGAGCATGAACCTACTCGCCGCTACCCGCGGACGTTGTTCGCGTGCCCGTCCCCGACGGAAAGCGCGTCGATCGGCTTCCTGTGGTGGGCGCTGCCGGCCGTGATGCGGAAGTCCGGCTGCGAGGTCGACCACAGCGTTGCCGTGACTCGCTCGTCTGCCGAGGGCTTCGGCACGTGACCAAGGCGCCGGCGCAGCGCCTCCTGCGCGCAAGGACCGAGCGCCTGCTGCGCGCGACCTTGGCGTCCGGTCTTGTGCGCGGTGAGTCGCGCCGACCACACGGGGCCGCTCCGGTCGATGTCGCGGGATCGCAGCCCGAGGATCTCGCTCGGTCGCGCGCCGGTCCCGGAGCAACTCGCCGATGTCGCGCATCATCGGCTGCAAGTGGGGAGTGTTGCCCACCTCCTCGGCGACCGCGGTGCGGTCTTTCCATCGCGGATACCTTGGCATCGCGATAGAACCTCGATGAGTTGTGGACTATCCACTCTCCTCAGCGATTCCGTCGCGCTGCCCGCCTCCGGCAGGTTGGCGCAAATGCGCCATCGACAACACCTTGTGGTGGTGGGCGATACTGGACTCGAACCAGTGACCCCTAGCTTGTCGAGCTAGTGCTCTAGCCAACTGAGCTAATCGCCCCCGCTTGGGGGCCCACCTTATAGACCCGCAGGTCGTGCCTGCGCAAGCATTTCCTTCGGGCTTCCCGCGTCGACTCGCAGCCGGAGCACCCGGCCCGCGGATCGATCGGCTACACTCTTCCGGCGGTTTCCTGTCCGGGTGTGCCGCGTCATGACCGAGCTGCAACCCAATCTGCTGCGCATCCGCGTGCCGATCCCCGCGGTCGGCGAGTCTGCCGACCTGCGCAAGGGGTCGCTCGAGCTGCGCCTGGAGCACCATCGCGGTGGCTTGTGCGTGCTGGTTCCGCAACCCGACGCCGAGGGGCTGCCACGGCGGAACTTCGTGGGGCTGCCTCGGCGGGGGGAGCTCGAGCTGGCGGTGCGGGCGCCGGACTACCGGGTTCGGGTGCGAGTGCTCGACCGGCTGACGCTCGCGCCCGAAGGGCGGCTACGAGGCTACGTCACGGTTCCGATGCCGCATCGGTTGTTGTGGGTGCGGCCGGATGGCCGGCGCGAGCCACTGCTGGAGGTGGTGCCCAAGGAGCTCAAGACGTCGTGGCTGGGGGAGGGTGAGCTGGGGGGCTACGTGCACGACACGGAGAGCTCGTTCTGGTTGTCGCGGCGTGAGGTCGCTGCGGATACCGTGGCACTCATTCCGGTTGTCCTGTGGAACCAGACCCTGCACACGATCACTCCCGAGGAGCTGACGGTCAGCGTCCGCGAGCGCGATATCCGCGAGGTAGACGGGCAGATCGTCACCGCTCCCCGTCGGCTGTGCTTCGGCGCACCCGAGCGGGTGGACGAACGGATTCGAGCGCTGCCGCGGAAGTCGGCTTGATGGCGCGCTGGATCGCCTTGCTGCGGCCGTCGATGGCCATGGCAGTCGTGCTGGTGGCAGGTTGCGAGAAGCGGGACGCAACCAACGAGCTATCGCGGGTCGATGCCAAGCTGAGCACCGTGCTCGAGCAGTTGGCTGGCCGGCAGGGTCCGAGTGCCGCTGAGCTGCGGACGGCCCTGCAACCGTTCGAACAGGCGCTTGCGTCGATGGCCGACCAGCACGCGGCCGAGCGCACGCGATGGGCGCAGCTCGCTGGTGAAGTGCGGCGGTTGGCGACGCTCACCGAGGGCGCGGTCGCCAAGCCGGCGGCAGCGGAACTCGCCGGACTGCGTACTCGGGTCGCCACGATGGAACGCGAGATGGCAGCGCAGCGGGACAAGCACGCGGCCGACCGCGAACTCATGGTGCGCGCGCTCGAGGCGTCGACCAGCCGGCTGGACGCACTCCTCAAGTCGCTGCTCGGGTCGGGCAAGGGCCGGGGACAGTCCGACGCACGCAAACCCGAGCCCGCCGAACGCGGGGCAGGTTCGGGCGATGGCAAGGCCGGGTCCGGGGACGCGAGCCGCAGTGGCGCCGGGGACGGCTCGGCCGCAGGCAAGCGCGACGGCGCGGTTGGCCCGGGTGCCGGTCCCCCGCCGAAGGAGTCGCCGCGACGTGGTTCGACCAATGGTTGGGGCAACATCGACCTCAACCAGGTGCTGGTGACCTTCCTCGCGGTGGCGTTGCTCGGACTGGTGCTGCTCGTGGTGTTCTGGCCGGGGCGGCTCGGCAGCCGTGTGCCGGAGATCGAATACCACGCTCGCCCCCCCGACCTCGGGTCGAGATCGGGTGCGGTGGACGTGCTTCCGGCTGCCACGCCGCAACCGCCGACTGCAGTCATGCCGGGGTCCCGCGCGCCGGTCGAGTTGCCCACAGGAGTGCAACGCCCGGTGCAACACCGGCTCGCGCTACCGATCGAGGACCACGCGACGCTGGCTGGCTTGGTCGAGCTGCTGGATCAATACCTGCGCCGTGAGCCGTACGTCCTCCAGACTCCCGCGCCGTCGGTGGCGCTGCGCGACGGGGCGCTGCACTTGGAGTTCTACGCGCTGCCCACCCTGTCGCAAGCCGAGCACGCGTTGCTCGACACTACGGTGCTGCGGATGCGGCCGCGCGCGCTGCCGCGCGACCCCTCGGCAGCGTAGGCGAGCCATTGCTCACGGGCATCGCCCGCGACCGAGTCCGCAGCTGCAACCTCAGATGCCGAGCCCCAGCGCTACCGCGTTGGTGCCACGCAGCGTGTTCGACGACGTGATCGTGTACGCCTGCCAGTAGAGGTGATAACCAGCAAGCGCCGGTAGGTTGGGGACCGGCAGTCCGAGGGTCGCGCCGCCCGCGTTCAGCGCTCCCACGACGCGAGCCAGGTTGGTGTCGGTGTAGGCGTTGACCCCGCTGAACTGCGGGATCACCTTGCCCAGATCGATCGGTAGCGCGACGTTGCCGAAGATCGTGCAGCGGTTGCTGCCGAGGAACAGCAGGAACGACTGCGAAGCGCTGTCGCTGATCGCCATCTGGAACAGCACGTTGCCGAACGAGGGGCGACCGCCGGACGGCACCAGCGTGCCGGCGTTGCCTGTGCCGTAGCGCCCGGCGCCGGCTTGCGGCGCCTGTGCCAGCAACTGGACCTCCGCGGCGGTGAGCACGCGACGCGTGAACAGGAATTCGTCGAAGTCGAGCGGCGACGGGGTGCTGGTCGAATAGCGGCCGATGCTGAAGTCGGTCCCGCTGAACGAGACCGAGCCAGTCAACGCGATCGGCGTGTCGGCCACTCCGTTGATGTAGTAGGTAGCCGTGGCTTTGGTGGAATCGACCACCAGCGCAACGTGCACGAATCCGGCGTTGAGCAGGGTGGTCAGGTCGTTGGCGTTCACCAGGTTCTGTGATCCACCCCAGCCACTGACGAACAGCTTGCCGGAACTCCCCGTGAAACAGCGGAAGTTGCTGCCGGTGGCGCCGAACAGGTAGCCGAACCCGATGGTCGACGCGTTGCCGGTGTTGTTGCGGATCCACATCGACACCGAGAACGAGCCGGTGAACGCGCCGAGGTTCCAGCCGGTGGTGACGTAGGTCTGACCGCTGGTCGTCGTGCCGGCCATCGCGTTCCCCCAACGACCACCGGTCCACGGTGAGCTGGTCGAGGGAAGGGTGGTGGTGAGGGTGCCGTTGCCGAACGCACCCACCGCGTAGTTGACCACCTCGTTGCCGCAGCCGGCTTCGAACTTGTAGTGCAGGATGTCCTGGGCGGGCAGGGTGGAAAGGGACAGGATCGCGGCGGCGAGGAGGCGGGGGGAGTTCATGGTGCGAGATGGCTCGGGGTTCGTCTCATCCTATCCCCAACTCGGGTGGCCGGGCTGCGCGAGGCGGTGCCGGGTTCGTCGAGCGACCGAAGTCCGCCCGACGGAGATGCACGCCGCGCCTGCTCGGATTCCGGAGGCGTGATTCTGCACCGCGCAGGAGACGAGGCCGAACGAGAACACCTGGATCGGCGGCTGAACGGCGAAGGCCGTCACGGCGATGTAGTCGGAGTACTGTCTGCGCCCGCGAGCGCCCGTAGCGCAGAGGTCGAGCTCGCCCGCCCGGGTCGTGCGCCGATCCACGGCAGCGGCCGGGCATCCGGGCGGCCGTAGCCGGGCGTTCGTGGAGTGCTGCCGACCCGCAGCCCCCAGTCTTGCCGATCAGGCTGGGTGCTCCGGCGACGGATGCCGAGCAGGTCCGCCCGAAGGGGATCGCTTGTCCGCCACTGCCCTCGCACGGGTGACTCGGGGCGACGACCATGCGGGTGGCGTCAGCGGTCCCTCGAGCGACCGCTCCTCGATGCGGGGCTACCCGCCTGCGCAGACAACCGACGTCCGCGGCGGGTGGTGCGCCGTAGTGGGTCAGGTGCAGCAGGGTGGGCAGCCAAATGCGCGTCCAAGTCGTCCCCTCGTGCGCCGGTGCGGTCAGGGCCGGGGTGCTCAGGCGAGGGGCGGGGCACGGCTTTTTCTGGACCGGGAACGCGGCGTTTTCGCGCGACGGGGCGTCGCTATACTCGCCGCCCCCAGTCCCGCTCCCCAACCCCTCTACGGCGGCGTCAGGCCGCCCGAAGCCCCCCATGCTCATCGGCGTTCCCAAGGAGATCAAGCAGCAGGAGAACCGCATCGGTGCGGTTCCCGCGATGGCCCACATGTTGGTCGAAGCCGGACACCAAGTGCTGGTCGAAGGCGGTGCGGGGCTCGGCGCCGGGCTCACCGACCAGGAGTTCGTCGACGCGGGCGCACGGATCGCCAGCAGCGCGGCCGAGGTCTACGGCGCGGCGGACATGATCATCAAGGTCAAGGAGCCGCTGCCGGCCGAGTACGGGCTAATCCGTCCCGAGCAGGTTCTGTTCACCTACTTCCACTTCGCCGCCGACCGCACGCTGACCCAGGCGATGATCGAGAGTGGGGCGCACTGTTTCGCCTACGAGACGTTGACCGTCGACGAGCGTCTGCCGCTGCTCACACCGATGAGCGAGGTCGCCGGTCGGATGGCTATCCAGGTCGGTGCCTACTACCTCGAGCGGCACAACGGTGGTCGCGGCTTGTTGATGGGTGGTGTGCCCGGCGTCGACCCGGCGACCGTGATGATCCTCGGCGCCGGCGTGGTCGGCACCAACGCGGCCAAGATGGCGGCCGGAATGGGCGCCAACGTGCTGCTGATGGACATCGACCTCGAGCGGCTGCGCTACCTCGACGACACCATGCCGCCGAACGTCACGACGTTGTTCAGCAGCCCGCTGGCGATCCGCGAGAAGCTGCCGCTGGCCGACCTGGTGGTCGGTGCGGTGCTGCGCAGCGGCGCTCGCGCCCCGGTGCTGGTGCGACGCGAAGACCTGAAGATCATGAAGAGCGACGGGCCGGTGGTGGTCGACGTCGCGGTCGACCAGGGCGGTTGCATCGAGACGTGTCGGCCCACCACGCACGCCGACCCGACCTTCGTGGTCGACGGCGTGGTGCACTACTGCGTCGCAAACATGCCCGGTGCGGTGCCGCGTACCTCCACCTTCGCGCTTACCAACGCCACGGCACCGTGGGCGCGACGGCTCGCGACGATGGGGGCCGCAGAGGCGGCAGCCCACCCGCTGCTCGGCACCGCGGCGAACGTGCTTGCCGGCAAGGTCACCAACCAAGGGGTGGCCGATGCGTTCGGCATGCCCTGTGTCGACCCCGCGAGCGTGTTGTAGCCCGCGGAGTCTGCTCCGCTCCATGTCATCCAGTGCGGCTGCGCGTGCCCTGCGTTCTCGGTCGGCGACCCGCGCCGAAATCCACGCACCTCCTGAATCGCCCTTCTGTGGCGCAGACTCCTAGCCGTCGATGACCGAGTTGCTCGCGCAGGGCGGTCCGCCCGCGCACGTGGACTGGTGGTATGCCAGCGTGATGGGGTTGGTGGAGGGGCTGACCGAGTTCTTGCCGGTCAGCAGCACCGGCCACCTGATCGTCACCTCGGCGCTGTTCCAGCGGCCTGATCCGGCGTTCGAGGTCGGCATCCAGTTCGGCGCGATCACCGCGATCCTGGTGCTGTACGGCGGGCGCATTCTCGGGTCGCTGCGCACCCTGCTGCGCCGCCAGCCGTCGGGCCAGGTCAACTTGCTGTTCCTGATCGTCGCTGCGGCGACCGCGCCGGCGGTGATCGGATTGCTGTGTGAAGATTGGATCGACAGCCATCTGTTCAACAACTACACGGTCGCGGTGGCCTTGGTGGTCGGCGGCGTGGTGTTGATCGCGCTCGAATGGTGGCAGCGCCGCGCCGGGAAGACCGAGGCCGACCTGCGTCCCATGGAGGGGATGAGTCTCCGCCAGGCCTTCGTCATCGGCTTGTTCCAATGCCTGGCACTGGTTCCGGGCACGAGTCGGTCGGCGGCGACCATCGCCGGCGCGCTGGTGTTGGGCTTCCAGCGCACGGTCGCCGCGGAGTTCTCGTTCCTGGTCGGCCTGCCGCTGCTGTACGGCGCGTGCGGCGTCAAGCTGCTCGGCAAGCCCGAGGTGTTGGCGGGCGGTCCGCGCACGGTGGAGTTCGCAGTCGGCAGCGCGGTCGCATTCCTCAGCGCGCTGCTGGTCGTCGGGCCGTTCGTGCGCTTCCTGCGCCGGCACACGTTCGTGCCGTTCGGCGTCTACCGCATCATCGCGGGAGCGTTGCTGCTGGCGCTGGTGCGCGCCGGTGTCGTCTCCGGCTGAGCGATCGCTCGGCTACGCCTTGCGGTAGCCGAGCTGCTGGATCACGAACCAGACCTCGGTCCAGGTCGGGAACGGGCGGCAGTAGCGCTGGCGATAGTCGTCGATCGCCCCGATGAACTCGAGCACTTCGGGGCTCATCTCGACATCCGCGACCTTGGGTGCCGGCTTGACCGAGCGCGGCACACTCGGCGTGCGGGGGCCGCGGGCCTTGCTCGTCTTGAGCGGCGGCTCGTCGTCCACCAACTCGTCGACTTCCTCCAGCAAGTCGATCTCGATCAGCGCCGAGTCGTCCGCTTCGAGCGGGTCGGTCTGCCCGGCACGGGTGCGCGCCTTGCCCGCCGCCTTGCGCTTGGTCTTGCTCCCGGTCGTCGCGCCGCGCTTGGCCTTGCTGCCGCCTTGGGACTTCGCCTTCGGCTTGGTCTGCTTGCCGGCCTTCTTCCGCTCGGCCACGCTCCGCGACGGCTTGCTGGCGCCGCGCGGGCTCTTGGCCTTGGTCTTGCTCTTGGTCCTGGTCTTGCCCGTAACGGCCATGCAGGGAGCATCGGCCAGCGTGGGCGCCGGGCTTGACCCGGCGCGACCTGCTCAATCGCGGTACACCCAGCGCATGACCGGGCCCCGCTCGACGTCGACCACTCCTCGTTGTGGCATCGGTGACGTGGGGGCCACGGAATGCGACTCCACCGTGCTGAGACCCAGCGTCGGGGCATTCTTCGACAGGCGGAGCTCCAGCGCGTTGCTGGTGGTGAGGCCGCCTCGGTTGGTCTTCCCGGATGTCGAGGTCTCTAGGTCGGCAGCTTGCAGGAAGGTGCTCGTGTCGAGCAGTGCGGGATCGGCCGGGATCCGGGTCGCGAAGTCGGCGATGGCGAATGGGAAGCGCATCGGCGGTGCGCGGTAGGTGAGCGGCAGGTTCCAGATCGGTTGGATGTGCTGCATGCACCCGGGTGCGCCGAGTGGTGCGAGGTCGAGCCCGGGACGCAGGGCTGCACCGCCGATCAACAGGAGTGGGTTGCTCGCCGGTCGGCCGAGCAAAGTGATCTCCAGCGTGCTCCCGATCTGCAGTCTGGTACTGCGGGCGTGCAGACTCTGGCCATCGGCGTGGAACGACGAACACGAGCGGCCGAACGGGGTGATCTTCCCGTTGCCGTTGCCGCGCTCGAAGTCGAGGTACCACATCCAGGGTTCGACGCCGGTCACCGGGCGACCGATGAGTTCGATGCACACGTCTTGGTCGCCCAACTTGAAGCCACCGGTGAAGCCGAGGTGGACCGTGTCGTTCGCGTCCCACAGTGGTCGTGGAGCGGGCCGGGCCGGCGAGTTCGGGATCGTGACGTCGGCCTGGAGCACGAGACTCGCCGTACCCTGCCAGTTGTCGGCGAACACTTCGCTGGCTTGACTCGCTCCGTTCTTCGCCAGACCGACGCGCACCTCCATCGCCACCCTGCCGCCACGAAGGGCCTCGGTGCGTGCCGGGTCCCGCCGCAGCTGGATTCCGACCAATGTCTTCCCCTTGAGTGCGACGAACCGACTCGCGCTCACCAGGATCTGCTGCCGGAACGCGCCCTGCAGGCCCGGGACGAGTCCTGCGCTGGGAGCCACCGAAGCGTCGTAGAGTGGGGACAGCGGGTGGCCCAGCTGAGCGGACGCGTCGACGGCCATCAGGGGGAGGAACAACAGCCCCGGCAGCACGCGAGTTGGTCGGGTCGAGACGGGGTGGTTCACGATCATCCTCGTTGGCACGTTGTTTTCGCGTCCTCTCACTTGGGTGGCTTCTGGGCGGCTTGGCGAACCGAGCCGACGACGTCCACGACCACTTCCGACGGGTCGGGAAACTTGCAGTCACTGACTTCGAACTCCTCACCGCCGCCGACGGGTACGTCGACCCGCGCCTTCCCCTTGTCATCCAGCACCACGGTGGTGGCGGGGGGCTTGCCCGGCACGTTGACGTAGACCTTGGACCCCGGTGGGCCGGTGACCGTCACGGACCCGCCTTCGGGCGCCGGATTGGGTTCGACGGTGATCTTGGGGGGGAGGTTCATCGCGGTCGGGTGCGGTGTCGCTCGAGGAGCTCGCGCAACTCGGCGATGAGGCGACCGTGCTCGGGGTGCGTCGGTTCGGACGTGAGCATCGGGAGCAACCGCCGGGCGAGTTCCGGACCGTCGGCGCGTGGATCCAGCACGGCCGCGCGTGCGAGGCGACGAACGCCGTCCCACAGCGCCGGGTCACGCGGCGCGATGCGCTCCATCGTGATGAGGAACGAGCGGTGGTACTTCAGGAAGCGCGCCAGGCTGCCTGCCGCGAGCGCGCGTGCACCTTGCAGCTGCAGCAGGTCCTCCCCGCTGAGGGTCTCGTCCGGTGGAGGCAGGGGTGGAGCCAAGGGGGTCGCGTCCGGACCGTCTCGCAGCAGCCCGATCGCCCAGGCGGAACCGAACCCGAGTGCTGCGGCGGAGAGTCCGACGGCGAGGAAGCGGCGTCGATCCGGGGCGGGTTCGAACTCGGGTGGGTAACCTTCCAGTGCCGGGGTACCGGGGGGAAGCGCGTAGTCGGCTCGGCCGGGCTCCTTCATGGACTCGAATCGCAACAGCCGACCCAGAAGTGCATCCTCGTCGGTGCACTCGTCGTCTTCTTCGTCGTCTCGCATGGTTGGCGGGACCGATGACCGTACTGCTCGGAGGTGTGGCCTCCGCACGGAATGCGGCCTATGGATCGGCACCACCCAGGAGGATATCCCCTGAAAGTCCTCCGGCTCAACCCCAGTGCGGTGCCCTGGACTCCTTTTTCTAGGTCTAGGTCACCATCCGAGCCGATTCTCGCCGACCCCTGCACGCCGAGCGTTGGTGTGTTGTTGTCGGTCTGCGACTCGAAACGGCGCTACCGCCAACGCACACGCAGCACGGGAGCCGTGTCGACGTTGACCCGGCCCGAATTCGGCATCGGCGTCTTGTCTTCGACCCGGTGCGAAACCACCACGGACATCCCAAGGTCGGGTTTGGCCGAGCCAATGCGCAACTCGAGTCCGTTGCTGGTGGTCAGACCCGCGACATTGGACCGGTTGGCAGTCGATTCGATCTCCGCGAGCTGCGCGAACACGCTGTTGCCAAGCAGCGCGTCATCCGATGGGACCTGGGCGAAGAAGTTGACGAAGCCGAACGAGAACCCTTGGATCGGCGGCTGAAAGGCGAGGGCCGCCATCGCGAAGTAGTCGACGTACTGCTTACACCCGACAGCGCCCATGGCGCCCAGGTCGAGTCCGCCGGCGACGGGTCTTGCGCCGATCAGCAGCAACGGCTGGGCATCGGGGCGACCGTAGCCGACCATCCGCAGAGTGCTGCCGATTCGCAGCCCCCAGTCCTCTCCGATCAGGCTCGGCACGCTTGCGACCGATGCCGAGCAGCTTCTGCCGAAGGGGATCGCTTGTCCGCCACCGCCGGCCCCCTCGTAGTCGGCAATCCAACCCCTGGGCTGCTTGCTGCCGGTTGGGCGACCAATCCAATCGATGCAGAGTGTTCCCCCGGTGTAGTCGAACGGGACGCCGAATGGTCAGCACGACGGAGTTGCTGGAGCTCCATGGGTCTGGGTTGCCCGAGATTGCGGGAGAGTCCGGGACCTGCATTGTTCCTTGGAACACCAGCAGCCGCCCGGCACCCGTGTTCCCCGCGAATGATTCCACAGCCTTCTCCGGCGCATGGGGACAGGCAGAGAGCCACAGCTCCATCTGAACCGAGCCACCTGCCATGAGACCGGTGCGGGACAGGTCGCGGCGGAATGCGAGAGCGGTGATCTTGCGCTGGGCGATCGACGCCAATCGAGGTGCGCCGATCAGGATCTGTTGCCGAAAACCACCGTCCAGGCCCGGAAGCGATGCAGCCGTTGGGGCGGACGCGGTGTCGAACGCACCAGCGAGTTTGAGTTCACCCTGCGCCGCGAGCCCGGCGGTCGAGAGCATCAAGGCGGTCGAGGCCAGCAGGGCCTTGAGTGGCAGGAACGCGGGCATCGATTGGACTAGCGTACGCATGGCGTGTCTTCCTTGGATGTGGATACCACGTCGACAACCACTTCATTGGGATTGGGGAACCCGAGATCGGTCACCGTGAATTCCTTGCCTGCACCAACAGGTGCCTTGAGCTTCGCTTGGCCTTCCTTGTCGAGCTTCACCGAGATCGGGTCGCTCTTCCCAGGGATGAGAATGGTCACGGTGGCGTTCGCGTCGCCCTGGATCGTGACTTCGCCACCCTCCGCGACGGGATTGGGCTCGACTTTGAGACCACCGGGAACGTGCATGACCGTCAGCGTGCACGGCGCCCCCTGCGCCGCAGGAACTCCTCCAGGTCTAGCCGGCGACGGGCAAGAGAGTCCGGCAGGCGCGAACCGGAGTACGCCGGCAAGAGTCGCCTGGCGAGAGTTGCGCCGAACTCGGATCCATCCAGGAGCACATAGTGGACGAGACGGTCCATGCCGGCCCACAGCTCTGGGTCCATGCCACCGTGTTGGCGCACGGTCCAAATGTACGTCGAGTGGGTGTGGACCAGCCGGTCGATCGGACCGTGTGCCAGGGCCCGACAGCCGGCCAGCAGCACCACGACGTCCGGCGGCATGTTCTCTGCGCGCGGCGTCGTGGCGTCGCGAGTCGGGGACGGGCGGAGTCCGAACCACAGGGCGCTGGCTGCGCTGGCCAGAACACCTGCCCCGAGAACGAGGAACGCTCGGCGCGGCACCTTGACCCTCGACCTCACGTCGAGCGGATACTCCGGGGGCGCGCCCTGCATTGCGGATTCTCCGGGTGGGAGCGCGTAGTCCGCTGGCCCGAAGCCTGCGTAGAGAACGTTGTCGGGCGAATCGTCCTCGCCTTCGTCTGCGTCGTCTGGATCTCGCATGGATGGGATCCGCGGCGGAATGCCACCCCGGTCGATACCCAACGAGGCGGTGAGGACCAGACCCGAACAGTCCACAGTTTCGCTTTTCTATCGGTATGGCGTCGGGTGCCGCGCTGCGCGACTCTCGAATCGCACTCCAGCCAGATCCGCTCCCGCCCCGCTCACCCCAGCATCCGCACCACCCCTTCCTCGTCGACCGGCGCGATCACCCCTCGGTCCGTGATCAACCCAGCCAGCAGCCGCCCCGGAGTGATATCGAACGCCGGGTTGCGCGCCCCGACTCCCGGTGGAGCGATCCGCATTCCGCCGAACCCCAACACTTCGTCCGGGTCGCGGTCTTCGATCGGGATCGCACTGCCGTCGTCGAGTTCGAGGTCGAAGGTGCTGAACGGCGCGGCGATGTACATCGGCACACCGTGCGCCGCCGCCGCGAGGGCGACCGCGTAGGTGCCGACCTTGTTGGCGGCGTCGCCGTTGCGCGCGATGCGGTCGGCGCCGGTGATCACCAAGTCCACCGCGCCGCGCGCGATCAGGCCGGCGGCCGCGGAGTCGGCGATCACCTCGACCGGGATGCCGGCGTCGTGCAGCTCGAGCGCGGTGAGGCGCGCGCCCTGCAGCAGCGGGCGGGTTTCGTCGGCCAGCACCCGAAAGCGCGTGCCGGTGGCCCACGCCGCGTAGAGCACTGCGAGGGCCGTGCCGTCGCCCGCGGTCGCCAGGCGGCCCGCGTTGCAGTGCGTGAGCACGGTCATCCCGTCGCGCACCAGCGCGGCGCCGTGGGCGCCGATCTGCAAACACAGCGCAGCATCCTGCTGGTGGATCGCGTGCGCCTCGTCGAGCAGAGCCGCGAGGTCGGGTTCGCGTTTGCCGCGCTCGCGCATCCGTTGCACGGCCCACTGTAGGTTGACGGCGGTGGGGCGGGCGGCACCGAGTTCGTCGCACACCGCACCGAGGGTGCGGATCAGCTCGGCGGGGTCGCAGGCGCCGGCGTGGCGCACGCCGAGCACCACCCCGTAGCCCGCCGCGACGCCGATCGCCGGCGCGCCGCGAACCGCCAACCGCTGGATCGCGTCGATCACGCCGCCGATGTCGCGTAGCTCGAGCACCACCTCCTGTGCGGGCAGCAGGGTCTGGTCGAGCAGTTCGAGGTGGCCGTCGGCCGCCTCGCCGACCCAGGCGATCGGAGGGCGCATGGTGCAGACTCCTAGCGGCGGAAGCGCGCCTGCACCGCCGAATCCCGTTCCAACGTCTTCTTGCGGTCGGCATCGATGTGAGCCGCCAACCGTTGGTCGAGTGCGGAGTCCTGCAGGGCGAGGATCCGCACCGCGAGCAGCGCAGCGTTCTTGGCGCCACTGGAACCGATGCCGAGCGTGCCGACCGGGATCCCCGGGGGCATCATCACCGTCGACAGCAGCGCATCGCGGCCGCCCAACGGACCACTGTCGACCGGCACGCCGAGCACCGGTAGGCGCGAGTGGGCCGCCAACGCACCGGCGAGGTGTGCCGCCATGCCCGCGCAGCCGATCAGCACCTTGCAGCCGGCATCCTTGGCGTTGCGGGCGAACGAGCACGCTTCGTCCGGGGTGCGGTGGGCGGATAGCACGCGGACGGCGTAGCCGACTTCCAGCGCGTCGAGAAGCTTGAAGGCGCCCTCGAGGCTGTCGAGGTCCGAGTCGGAGCCGAGCACGAATGCGATCGGAGAGGTCATGGGGCGGTTGATCGTGGGGGGAGTCTGTGGGGAAGGGATTGCCGCACGCCGCTCAGTGGAGCAGGCGCGTGCGGATGTCGGCGTAGGTGGCGGCGGTGCGCGCCACGATCTCGTCCGGGAGTGGCGGGGGCGGCGGTTGCTTGTTCCAGTCCAAGCCGTTGAGGTAATCGCGCAGCACCTGCTTGTCGAACGACGTCGGCTTGCCACCGGGTACCACCTCGGACGCCGGCCAGAACCGACTGCTGTCGGCGGTCAGGCACTCGTCGATCAGCACCAGTTCGCCATCGGCCAGCCCGAACTCGAACTTGGTGTCCGCGATCACGATGCCGCGCTCGGCCGCGTAGTCGCGCCCGGCGGCGTAGAGCGCGAGTGCGGCGTCGCGCGCCGCTTCGGCGACGTCGCGGCCGACCAACTCGACGGTGCGTTCGAACGGGATCGGTTCGTCGTGACCGGTCTCCGCCTTGGTGGACGGTGTCAGGATCGCCGGTTCGATGCGACTCGCGTGCTGCAGACCTGCCGGGAGTTGCACGCCGGACACGCTGCCGCTGCGTTGGTAGTCCGACCAACCACTGCCGGTCAGGTAGCCGCGGACCACCCATTCCACCGGCAGCGGGGTGCAGCGCCGGCACCTCGTGGTGCGACCGCGCAGCACCGACTTGAACTGCGCGGGCACGTCGTCCCACGCATCGACATCGTGGCCGAGGTAGTGATTCGGCACGATTCCGGCGAGCTGACCGAACCAGAACGCCGACAGCTCGGTGAGCACTTGGCCCTTGCCGGGGATGCCCTCCGTCATCACGACGTCGAACGCCGAGATGCGGTCGGTAGCGACCAGCAGCAGGTCGTCCCCGAGCAGGTAGAGGTCGCGAACCTTGCCCTTGCCGAGGCGCTGGGCGAACGGGAGATCGGTGCTGAGTACGGTGGTCAAGGTGGAATCGGGGGGCACGCGGGCCGACGATGCTAACCCGAACCTCTCGTGACCCAGACGCTGCGCTCGCGCAAACTCGCCGCCGGCCGCATCGCGGCAGGCGGTGTGCAGCCGTGAGCATCCGCCGGTCGCGGGCGACGATCCGACAGGATCTCGCGAGGCGGTTCGACCGACCGGACGCATGAACACGACCATTCGAGTTGCGCCGCTCCCCCACGGTGTCCCGGCAGACGCCGGGGCTCCCGAACTGCCGCCGAGCAAGAGCCATGCGCAGCGCGCGTTGTGCCTCGCGGCGTTCCTCCCGGGGGACATCACGGTCGAGGGCGTGCCCGATGGGCGGGATGCCGCCGTGTTGCAGCGGGCGCTCGTCAATTGGCGTGCGGGTCCGGTGGACCTGGAGGACAACGGCACGGCGCTGCGGGTCTTGTCGGTGCTGGTGCCGCTCGCCGGGGAGGCGTGTGTCCTGCACGGGCATGCACGGCTGCGCGCGCGCGGCGCTGCAGCATCGCTGGCGTTCTTGCGCAGCTGCGGAGCGCTCGTGGACGAGGGGTGGCCGCTGCGGGTCGACGGTCGCGGCGTCGCCTGGCCGAGCACGCTCGAGGTCGACGCGCGGCACACCACGCAGACCGCGAGCGGCGTGTTGCTCGGTGCGGGTGTGCGGTTGGCCCGGGCGAGCGAGCCGCGGTGCGTGGTGATCCGTGCACCGACGGCGCCGGGCTATCTGGCGGTGACCGTCGAGGTGCTGCGCACGTTCGGCTTCGCGGTGGCGCTGGAGGAGGAAGGCGCGGACCTGCGGGTCGAACTGCACGGCTACACCGCACCGGTGGGTGAGCAGCGATACCGGGTTCCAGCTGATCCATCGAGTGCCGTGTTCGTTCGCACGCTGCTGGCGATGCACGGGATGTCGGCGCCGATGGACGCGGCGCCGACCGCTCATCCCGACGCCCGTTTCGACGAGGACGTGCAGCGGTTGTGTGGCGCGGCGCCGGGTGCCGAAGTCGAGCTGGAGGGACTCCGCAGTCGTCCCGACGGCTTCCCGTGCCTCGCTGCGCTCGCGGCGCTGCGGCCCGGGCGAACGGTGCTCGCCGGTGCCCCGGCGCTGCGGGACAAGGAGAGCGACCGGATCGCCGCCATGGCGCGCGCGCTCGAGGCGCTGGGGGCGACCTGCCGCGAGCTTCCCGACGGGCTCGTGGTCGACGGACCGCTGCCCGAGGCGCACGGCGCGATACGGGTGCCGGCGCCTCCGGATCACCGTGTCGTCATGGCCGTCGCCCTGCTCGGCACACGGTTGCCGCACGGACTCGAAGTCGAGAATCCCGAAGCGGTGGCGAAGAGCTGGCCGCGGTTCTTCGACTGGCTCGGCCGCGTCGCGGTGGTCGAGCGGCCAGACGGACCGCGCGCTACTTGGTGACGACCACCTTGCGGATCGCCATCCCGAGGTTGATCTCGGGGCTGCCGGTGGTGCGGCTCTCGACCACGTTGTCGACCAGCACGATCACGCCGAAATCGGCATCGACCGCGGCTCCCCAGGTCTCGCTGGTGCCACTGACGCGCAGGGTCAACCAGTTGTCGAACACCTCGGTTGGGGTGGTCTGGATGCGGCGGAATTCGTACGTCCCGGAGTAGCTGAACTTGCCCTGAGTCGGCCCCCTGCTGCCCACGCCCTCGAGCTGCCAGCCGCCGTTGGCGTCGAAGGTGAGGGTGCCGTTGGCGGCGTCGACCCCCGAGTTCTTGGGCGCGACGAAGATCGTGTGGAAGCCGAAGTGCCAGTCGCCGGCCAGCGACTTGCGCGCATCGGACGCACTGGTGATGTCGTGCTGCTTCACCATGCCGAGCAGACCACTGCGGCCCGTGCTCTCGTCCTCGTCGAGTCCCAGGATGAGGTTCTTGGCGTGGCTGGCGCGGAACACGCGCTGGTCCGTGCCGAACTTCAGTGCCAGGGTGAGGTTTCCGGTCTTGTCGTTGAACGTGACCTGACCGGTGAGCGCCACCGGAGCGCCGGACGAGTCCGTCCCGCTGCCGGAGATCGTGTCGGGGCTGCCCGCCGCGATCAGCACACTGCCGCCCAGCGACCGTCCGACGTTGTGCGGATTGAACGTCGGGTTGGTGGTGAAGATCGCGTGCTGGGTGAACACGAACCAATCGCCGTGCAGGTCGGACAGCATGTAGCTCGCCGGGTCGACCGTGCGCGTCCCCCAGAAGAACCCGACCACCGGTGCGCTGGTCGGCGCGTAGCGATCCGTGAAGAAGTACGCCTGCGTCTTGTTGCCCGCGTCGACTTGGTGATAGGCGCCCAAGAACCGGGTCGGGGCACTGTTGTTGATCGGCACCACCAGTGTGAACGAGCCGTCGCTGGAGATCGCATACTCGGTCGGCGACGAAGTCACCGTGCCGCGAGTGATGGTGTAGTCGCTGGAGGCGGTCAGGGCGAAGGTGCCGCGGTCGGTGCCGATCTTGCTAGCGGGGACCGGAAACTCGGTGAAGCCCTGGCTGCCGCCAGCGCCGAACAAGTAGTGGTTGGCGGTCACCGTCACCTCGCTGGTGGTCCGGTCTGCCTTGCCGCCCTCGGCACAGGCGGCGAGCGGGAGCAACGGGAGAAGCGATAGAGCAGCGGTGCGGAGTTGGGCCATCGTCCAGGGTCGGGCAGGGTCGGCGCGACCAGTGTAGGCGCGGCGACCGCCGACCACGCACGCCGCTTCGTGGTTTCGAAGTCGATCGGGTGCGCCAAGTCGCGGAATCGCCGCGCCAGCGTGTTGTTCCGCGCGCGGTGCGGACTATACCTGCGCGACCACCGGCACCTTGCGACCCCTCGAGGCATTCTCCCCCCGCGTCGCCAGGCGTGGCCGAAGCACCCCGCGCCGCCGCGCCGCTGCGCACGTCGTCGTCGCCGGGGTGGTGTGGTGCGCCGCGCTCGGCGGTTGCGCCAGCGCTCCGGGTTTCGGCGGACCGCTGCCGGTGCGCAACCAGCACCCGGTGTTTCTGACCACGCTGGCGATGGACCCGGCGCCTGCGCGCGTGCGACCGGCGGGTACCGGGACGGCGTCGCTGGGGCTCGCCTACTCGAGCATGTTCCTGCGCAGCGAGAAGCCGGAGCCGCCGCTCTACGTCAACCGCTTCGAGATGGACGGCGAGCTGCTGCGCGCCGGGTTGCGTGGTGAGTACGGGTTCGGCGGCGGCCTACAGCTCGCGTTCGAACTCCCGTTCGCCTCGACCTCCGGCGGTTTCCTCGACCGGTTCGTCGAGGACTTCCACGACACCTTCAACCAGACCAACGGCGGCCGCGAGAAGGCCGCGTACGATCAGTTCGGGGTGCGCGTCGACTACCAGGGGCGCGTGCCGTACCAGATGGAGGAACGCGGCTTCGAGCCGCTCGATGTGCCGATCGAGCTGCGCTGGGCGATGTTGCCGCTGCACGCTGACCGACCGGTCGGCTTGACCGCGCGCGCCGCGGTCGAGCTGCCGGTGGGGGATCAGAGTCGCGGCTACGGCAACGGCGGCCTGGACAGCGCGGTGGGGATGATCGGCGAGGCGCAGTGGGGTCCGTTCGCCGCTACGGCGCACGTCGACTACACGTTCGTGTCGACCCCGGACCGCGCGCGGCGCGCGGGCATCCACTACCGCGGTAAGCTCGGGTTCGGCGCCGCCGTCGAAGCCGCGATCACGGACGCCACCGAGCTGGTGGTGCAGTTGGAGATGAGCCAGTCGCCGATTCGCGAGGTGCGCGCGATCAACCTCGACAGCGACCAGTGGTTGTTGTGGGTCGGTCTGCGCAGCCAGTGGACTCGCGACTTCGCCGTCGAGCTCGCGCTCGGCGAGGACATGACCCTGAACGGCCCCCCGGATTTCACCGTGTTCCTGGGCTGCACGCTGCGGTTCGGTGCACCGGGGCGCTGAAACATCCCGCAACTGCCAAGGGGCGCAGCGTAAGGTGGGGGCGGCGCATGTGCGCTTCCCCGCGACCCGAACGACGATGCAAGACCCCTACTACCGGCGTGAACACCTGGCTCAGTTCTCCGCGATCGGCGAGAGCCGTCCCGACCTCGCGGAGAAGTTCTTCGCCTACTACGGCGCGGTGATGGGGGAAGGCACCCTGTCGGCCCGCGAGAAGTCGCTGATCGCCTTGGCGGTCGCGCACGCCATCCAGTGTCCGTACTGCATCGATGCGTACACCAAGGGCTCGCTGGAGAGCGGAGCCGACCTCGAGCAGATGACCGAGGCGGTGCACGTCGCCACCGCGATCCGAGGCGGCGCGAGTCTGGTGCACGGCCTGCAGATGCGCGGCCACCACGACCAGCTGTCGATGTGATGCCGAGCTGTTCCGTCAACCGGTTCGAGCAGGCGTTGCGGAAACACGGTCGCGGCGAGCTGGCAGCAGAGCGGCTCGACACGCTGCAGGTCAACGTCGGACGCTTGTGCAACCAAGTATGCCGGCACTGTCACGTGGACGCCGGACCGCACCAGACCGGCGCCGATGTCAACATGGGACCGGAAGTCGCCGCGATCGTCGAGCGCGTGGTGCGCAGCGGCGCGGTCCGGGTGTTGGACTTGACGGGGGGCGCGCCCGAGCTCAACCCGAGCTTCCGGCGCCTGGTCGAGGCTGCCCGCGACGCGGGTGTGCACGTGATGGATCGCTGCAACCTCTCGGTGCTGCTGCAGCCCGGGCAGGAGGATCTCGCGGCGTTTCTCGCGGACCGCCGCGTGGAGGTGGTCGCCAGCCTGCCGTTCTACCGCCGCGATCGCACCGACCGGCAGCGCGGCGCCGGAGTGTTCGACCAGAGCCTGCTCGGATTGCGGCGACTGAACGAACTCGGCTATGGCAGTCGCGACGACCTGAGGTTGAACCTGGTCTACAACCCGACGGGTGCGTTCCTGCCAGGTGACCAACACGCGCTCGAACGCGAGTTCCGCCGCGAGCTGACCGACGGCCTCGGGATCGCGTTCCACCAGTTGTTCTGCATCACCAACATGCCGATCGCGCGCTTCGCCGAGTGGCTGCATCGGTCGGGGAACTACGAGAGCTACATGGCGGTGCTGGCGAACGCGTTCAATCCGGCGGCGCTCGAGGGATTGATGTGCCGCAATCTGATCTCCGTGGCGCCCGACGGCACGCTGCACGACTGCGACTTCAACCAGATGCTCGGTCTGCCGGTCTCGGCACACGTGCCGCGGCACATCCGGGAGTTCGATTCGGCGGTGCTTGCGAGGCGTCCGGTCGTCACGGACAGCCACTGCTTGGGATGCACGGCCGGCGCGGGAAGTTCGTGCGGCGGCGCGGTGACCTGAGCGAGCGCGGGATGGCGATCGCCGAGGTGGCCGGCGTCGAGGGTCGACGAAGCACACGCCGAGTCAGCCCCGTCGACAGGGGCGACCGCGGTTGAGCAAGGCACACGCCGAGTCAGCCCCGTCGACAGGGGCGACCGCGGTTGAGCAAGGCACGGGCCGAGTCAGCCCGGCCGACAGGGCACGACCCCGGTTATGTAAAGCACGGGCATGGCCCGTGCTTTACATAACTAATCTTATCGGAAGTTGTAGAAGCTTGCGCGGGGCGGGGCGGTCGTCTACCCCGTGCCACGGTCTTCTTCCTGACTCGCCAAAACGACCCCTCGCTTCCGCGCATGCGCATCCTCGTCGTCAGCCCGTTCCAACCGCACCCGCATGCGGACCACGGGGGCGCGTTCTACTTGGGCCAGCTGGTCGAAGCGCTGCGCGATCGCGTCGAGGTCGGGCTGGTGCACTACCGCCACCAGGACGATCGGTCGGACCTACTCAATGTGCGGCTGTGGACCACGCCGCGCGCCCGGCGCACCGAGCGCAGCTTCTTGCGGCAGCGCCTCGATCAGCTCGGGTTCGCGGTCGACTGGGGTGTCCGCGGTTGGCCGCTCGAGGTCGCCAAGCTGCGCACCCGGGCGTTCGTCGAGACCTTGCGGCGGGCGCGTGACGAGTTCCGGCCGGACGTCGCGTTGGTCGAATTCAGCGTGATGGCGTGGTGTCTGCCGGAGCTGCGCGACACCAAGACGATTCTGACCGATCACGAATGTGGCGAGTCGGTGCCACGCAAGATCGGCCCGAGTGCGCGCGCGGTGGCGCGGGACCGCGCGCTGTGGCGCAGCTACGTCGGCCGGTTCTACCCGCAGGCGGATCGCTGTCAGGCGCTCAGTCGTCCGGATGCCGAGCACCTACAGCGGGTGACCGGACGGCGCGTCGATGTGCGCCCGGCGATGGTCGGGATGCCCGACGAGCCGCTCGATCCGACCCAGGCAGGCCCGGTGATGGTGTTCTTCGGTGACTACAGCCATCACCCCAATCCGGAGGCTGCGATGGTGTTGGCCAAGGAAGTGCTGCCGCGGGTGCGCCGTAGTGTCCCGCACGCGGAGCTGTGGCTGGCCGGCGCGCGGATCCCGCCGGTGGTGCAGGCACTCGCATCGCTTCCCGGTGTGCGTGTGCTGGGCTTCGTCGACGATCTTCGCGCGATGCTCGCCGGTGCGCGGTGTGTCGTCGCACCGATGTACTCCGGATCGGGTGTGCGGATGAAGGTGCTCGTGTCGTACGCCTACGGCGTGCCCGTGGTCGCCAACCAGCTGGGCATGCAGGGAATCGAAGCGCCGGCCGCGGTGCTCGCGGGCGGCGAGACCTTCGACGCGCTGGCGCAGGCGGCGGTGCGCTTCCTCGCGGATCCCGCAGCGGCAGCGGCCGCGGGTGCGGCGGGACGCGCGTTCGTGTTCGAGGCGCACAGCGTGCTGCGCATCGCGGAACGGCAGATCGAGTTGTGCCGCAGCCTGTCGGCTGGCGTCGCCGCGACGTGACGCGAGCTCGCCCGCGACTCCTGAATCTGCGCCACGGGATCGTCGCAGCGCCTTGCGCACGAATCGACTGACGCAGCCACATTTGCTGCGAATCACCAGCTTGTGGTGCTGCCGTAGCTCCAACGTCGCTCCGTCACCGCGCTCGGGGCTGCGGCGCCAGCGTTCCGCGCGCTGCAGGAACGCCAGCAGTTGGCGACTCTGCACTGCCGAGGTGTCGTAGAAGTGCGGCTGATTCGCGGTGTGCTGCAGCGCGCAGCCACCGGCGATCAGCCCCACCACCAGCCGACGCACCGCGCCGCCGAGCGTCGGCCACAGTGTAGCCACGGCGACCAGTCCACTGCTGCAGCAGAACGCGCGCGGCCAGTACACGTAGCGCTGCGCCCATTCCGGGTGCGCCGCGATGTGTGCGAAGCGGCTGAGGACGGCAGCCCCCACCATCGCCGTCATGAGCAACGCACCCAGAGTCAGCGCTCCGCGGCGGTCGGCTGGCATGCGCGACCAGGCCACACCGCACAGCGCCGGCACCACTGCCGCGGCCACCCAGATCAGCGCCGAGGCTCCACTCTCGGCCAGTGCGACGCGTAGTCGGGTTCCGAGCAGCGCGTCCGCGAACACGCGTTCGCCGAGGACTGTGGCGGTCGTCCGCAGCCAGTCCCCCATCGCCGGTGTGTTGCTCGACGGCGCCTTCACCAGTAGCAACGGCAGCAGAGCGAACGTCGTCAACGTGGTGAAGTGTGCTCGAGCGAAGCCGCGGGTGCGTGCGGCGCGCAACGCGTAGGCCGGTACCAGCACGACGCACAGCGGATTGGACCACAGGCAGAGCGCCAGCCCGAGGCACTCCAGCCGGGCACCGCGGCGGGTCGATGGCGGCGCGGCGATTGCTGCGAAGGCGGCGATCCACAGCAGGTGCCAGGTGCAGAACGCGACATCGGTGTCGAGCGCGTAGTTGCCGAGCGGCAGTGCGGCGAGCAGGACGCAGAGCAGGCTGCGCGCGCGCGCGTCGGGCAGCATGCCGGCAAACCGTCGACTCACGGGAAGGGTGTGCGCCAGCACCGCGATGGCGAACGCGACCCCGGTCCACAGGTACGGTTGCCACGGCAGCGGGAGAGCACCGCCGACCCAGCCGAGCAGGTTCGGTAGCAGGGCGACGTAGCCGGCGTACTCGCGCAGCAGGCCGCCGGGCTGCCGGTGCTCCGCGTAGTACATCAGCAGATTGCCCGCGTCACCGCTGAGCAGCGGGAACAGCAGGGGGTTGGCGCTGCGGGCGAACAGCAGCAGGGCCACCCCCACCACCGTCCAGCGAACGGTCGCGCCGGTCCCTTTGCCGGTCACGCAGTGCGGGGTGCGATCCGGCACGACGGGGTCGTCGCCGAGGTTCGTCGCATGAGGTGGCGGGTCATGCGGTTCGCTCGCACACCCCACTGGCGAGCCTGCGGTCTGCACGCCGCTGCATCGGCCACCGCGCGCCGGCGACTACACGAGAATCCTGCCTCGGGTGCGAATCTGGCGGTGGCAGTCGGCTTCCCGCTGGGCAAACTGACGCTCGACGCCCATGTTCCTGCACACCTCCGGTCGCTTCCTCGCTGCGCTCTCGTTCGCGGCCCCTTGTCTGTCCGTGCTGGCCGGCTGTGCCGTACGGCCGGCGCCCCCCGCGGCGCGGGTGACGCCCAACGTCGTGTTGATCTACATCGACGACCTGGGCTACGCCGACGTGGGACCGTTCGGCGCGCAGCGCTACCGGACGCCCAGCATCGATCGGATGGCGGCCGAGGGGCGTCGGTTCACCGACTTCTACGTCAGCCAGGCGGTGTGCTCGGCATCGCGCGCCAGCCTGATGACGGGTTGCTACAGCGGTCGCGTGGGGATCCTCGGTGCCCTGATGCCGAACGCGCGCCACGGGATCCATGAGGACGAGACGACCCTGGCCGAAGTGTGCAAGCAACGCGGCTACGCGACCGCCTGCTACGGCAAGTGGCACCTGGGCCACCACCGGCGCTTCCTGCCGCTACAGCACGGCTTCGACGAGTACTTCGGACTGCCCTACTCGAACGACATGTGGCCCCACCACCCCGAGGTGGCGAGCCTGTCGCAGGCAGCTCGGCGCAAGCGCTGGCCGCCGCTGCCGTTGATCGAACAGAACGAGGTGGTCGATGCTGACGTGTCGTCCGACGA
>JACKIB010000016.1 GCA_020638695.1 Planctomycetota bacterium | reverse complement strand
GGCGCCACATGGGCACGCGATCGAGGTGCGGGTGAACGCCGAGGATCCGGAGAACTTCTTTCCCTCGCTCGGCACGGTCACGCGGCTCTACACGCCCGGCGGTCCCGGCGTGCGGCTCGACTCGGTGCTGTACCGCGGGCTCGAGGTCACGCCGCACTACGACAGCATGCTCGGCAAGCTGATGGTGCACGCCGACGACCGACCGGCGGCGATCGCACGGATGCGCCGTGCGGTCGGCGAGCTGCGGATCGCCGGGGTGACCACGTCGCTGCCGGCTTGTCTGCGGGTGTTGGCCGATCCGCGGTTCCGCAGCGGAGACTACGACACCTCGGTTCTGGCGCAGGTCGACCGGACGATCCCCGAGCCGGTCGAGGAGCTGGCGGCGCTCGCCGCGGCGGTGGCGAGGTACCTCGGTACCGAGCGCGTGGGCGGGGCGGACTCCGCGGCGCCGCGTGGCGCCGGGATCGCCCCATGGGTGCTCGCCGACCGCGCCGAGCGGGTCGGTCGGAGGTCGTGGTGATGCTCTACTACACCGACATCGGCGGGCGCGAGCGCGCATTCACGTTCCAGCGGCGCGGCGACCAACTGGTGGCCCGTTGCGGCGACCGCACCTACCGGCTCGACCTGTCGATGGTCGGCGACGGCAGCGCGTTCTCCATGCTGGTGGACAACCGCAGTTTCGACATCGTGGTCGAGGCCACCGACGGCATGAGCTTCGTGCAGGTCAGCGGTGAGGTGGTGAAGGTGAAGGTCGAGGACGAGCGCGAGCGTACCGCGCACGCGGTCGCGCGTTCGCGTGTGGGTGGGCGGCGGACCATCAAGGCATCGATGCCCGGCGTGGTGATCGATGTCGCTGTCGCGGTCGGCGACGCGGTGGAGGACGGGCAGACGCTGCTGGTGCTCGAGGCGATGAAGATGCAGAACCCGATCCAGGCAGAGGGAGCCGGCAAGGTGGTCAAGGTGCACGTCGCGCCGGGAGACACGATCGCCAACGGCACGGCGCTGGTCGACCTGGACGAATAGCGGCGTCGCGGACGCGAGCCCGCGTGGAGGTCGCCGAAGACCCGCGACGCACCGCGCGATCAGCGCAGCTTGATGCCCACCGGGCGGGATGCGAAGTCGAAGCGGTCGACCAGGATGGTCGCGAAGTTCAGCGTCGTTCCCTTGAATGCGGCGGCGATCGCTGGCGGCAAGGCGAACGTCGCGTCGCCCATACCCTGAGCATCCAAGCTGCCGAGGAAGCCGGCGAACACCGATGTGTTCAGCAGCTGCAGGCCGAGCTCGGTCAACGCATCCGGGTTGAGGGGAATCTGCGCCGCGCCGAGCTTCACGCCCGGAGACGTGCCGCTCATGCTCATCGCCACCAGGTAGGAGCGACCGGCGTTGGATGTGCCGAAGTCCATGTGCAGGCCGGAACTGCCACCCGCGGTGACGTCGACCGATTCGGCGTCGGCTGCGAAGAACGGGGTGGTGTAGGTCCCGGTGGACGTCGTCCCGCGCAGGACCCACTGATCGGGGTCGAGCGCATAGCTGGTGCCCGCTCCCGGCAGTCGGATGGTAAACTCGTCGATCCGCTCGTCGTCCCAGACGACCTGCGTGACCGGCCCCGAGGTGGTCTGCACGACCACGTCGAGGGGCATGACGAACAGACTCGGGGTGGTTTGCCGCTGCTCGATCTGCAAGTAGAGGTAATCGGTGCCGTTGCGCTGCACGAACTTGCTGGAGGTGCGGTAGGTCGGCGCGCCGCCGTTCATCACGCACTCGTCGAAGAACCAACCGAGATCCATCCCCGACGTCTTCTCGCACGATGCCCGGAAATCCGCGGTGGTCGCACTCTTGCCCTGGAAGGCAGCGCGGTAGTCGAGCAGCGCCTTGAAGAACACCGCGTCACCGAGCACGTGTCGGAGCTGGTGCAGCACCCAGGAGCCCTTGTTGTAGACGTTGGTGGTGCTGAACACCGCGTTCGTGCTGGTGGCGTTGTAGACGTACACCGTCCCGCTGGTCGACGACGGCCGGGTGCCGCGGATCTTGGTCAGGTAGGTCGCCAAACTGCCACCGGGCTTGTTCTCCGCCCAGATCGCCTCGGAGAAGGTGGCGAAGCCCTCGTTGAGCCAGATGTCGTGCCAGGTCGCGCACGTGATGTTGTCGCCCCACCAATGGTGGGACAGCTCATGTGCACACAGGTATTCGGAGACGCTCGATTGGCTGGTGATCGTCTGGTGCTCCATTCCGCCGCCCCAGGTGAACTGGGCGATGCCGTACTTCTCGTTGACGAACGGATACTGCCCGTAGACGTTGGAGAACGCGGTTAGCATCGGAACCAGTTGGTTCATGCCGGATTGCCACGACGCGAAGTTCTCCGGGAACACGTAGAACTCGACCGGCATGTTCGCGCCGAGGTGCGTGTACGTGTCCGTGCGCGTTTGGTAGTTGGTCACCGCCAGTGACATCAAGTAGGGCGCGATCGGGTAGGCGGTCTTCCAGCGGGTGCGGAGCCGGTTGCCGGACAGGGTGTCGATGCCCAGGCGGCTGCCGTTGCTCGCGGCGGTCATCGTGTCGGGGTGGGTGACCCAGATCTCGCTGGTGGCCTTGTCGGTGAGGGTCTCCTTGACCGGCCACCAGGTGTAGGAATACCACGGTTCGCTCAGGGTCCACGCCATCGGCGACGCGGCGGTGCCGTGGGTCACCCACTGGAATCCGCCGAAACCGCCGCTGGACGGCGTGCCGGAGTAGTCGATCTCGACGGTGAACAGTTCGTCCTTCAGGTAAGGACGGTCGAGAGTGATCGTCATCACCGTGCCGTTGCGTGAGAACGACACCGCTTTGGTGTTCATCTGCACCGAGTTGACGGTGAGCGACGTGGCGAGGTCGAGCTGGATCGACGCGAGGTTCGCGATGGTGCTCTGGAACGTGGCGGTGTTCTTCCCGGTGATCGTCTTGGCGGTGAAGTCGAGCTCGATCTCGAGCTTGTAGTGCTGCGTGTCGGTCGTGTCCTGCGCGGACAGCCGCGTCGTGAGGGAGGTGGACGACAGCGCGACCGCCAGGGTCAGGGCGGTCGCGAGCCGATTGGGTCGTTTGCTTTGCAGGTGCATCGTGCTGTGCCGGAATGGGAGAGCAGGGGCAGGCACAGACCTGCGCATTGTCGCTGCGCGGCGCGTTGCCGGCGCGGGGGATTCTCTCCCGTGGAAGGTGCGGCCAAGAATCGGGTGTCTAGTGGGGTGTGTCCGAAGTTCGTTGCATAAGTCGTCGAGTCATGCGGTTCGCTCGCAAGGAGCTGCGACGACACGGCTTGTTGGTGGACAAGCTGAGGAGCTGCGACGCCGCGAGCGGGCCGTAGGGCCGGCGACTTATGTGACCAACTTCGGACACACCCCACTAGCACCGATTGTTGGAACAGCATCTCGTAGTTCGTGCGCCCGGCCGGCTCCGCTCGTCACCGGCGTGCGACGGCACCGGCTACTTCACCCAGTCCCCATACTCGGCCGCGACCTCGGCCTGCGTGGTATCGCCCTTGTGGAAGTAGAACCGGTAGCGCAGCGTGAGCGACTTCCCCTTTGCCAGCCGCACGCCACCGGCACCGTCGCGCCCGTCGCGGAACTGGCGTACCCCGAACGGGTTGGCCGCCAGCAGTCCGTACTCCCGTGCATGCCAGCGGCACGGGAAGCCGTGGTTCTGCGGGTGGTCGAACAGGGCGACCCCGACTGTCTCGCCCGCGGTGGTGCCGAAGTAATCGACCCAGCGCGCGCGCCGGCCCCAGGCTTCGCGGTCCTTCCGGCCCTCCGAGGTGCGGATCGCCCCCTTCGCCGACTTGCCCACGAGCCGCAGCCACGGCGCGACGCGGATCGCCATGGTGCCCTCCTTGGTGTCGCCGAAGTGCAGGTCGCCTCGACTGGCGTGCAGCGTGACCTGGTAGTCCAGGTAGCGTCCGCGCGGACCGACGTGGAAAGCGAGCACGCGCGTGTCGTCACACAGCAGCGTGCGCGAATCCCCGGCCAGGTAGTCGTTGTGGGTGGTGAGCACCACGCCGTGGCTACCCTGCGCGACGATCGCCTTGCGCTGTTCGACGCGCCCACCGCGGTGCCAGAAGTCGTGACCGTTGATGTCGCCGTGGGCGAACCACAACGAGCGGTGGTGCGGGTGGTCGGTCGCCTCGCCGGAGTTGGTGTGCATCGGGTGGCCCCGGGTGACCGCGATTCCGTGCGCACCGTGCACCGGGTAGACAATCGGACTCGGGTGGCCGCGGAACACGTACTCCGCGAACAGCGCGCCGTCGATCTCGATGCGGTAGCGGTCGGCGAGTTGTCGGCAGGAGAAGCGGTGGGGCTCGCCTTCAGCCGAACGAGGTGTGCTCTGTGTGGCCGTCGCCGCCGCGTCAGGGGAGCGCGGCGTCTCCGGGTCGGCGGTCCCGCGGCAGCCCACCAGCAAGAATGCGATACCCAGAGCGCGAATCAGCGGAGTCGAGCGCATTCCGCCATGGTGCGCCGCGGTCGCCGTCGCGTCAAACGCCGCGCGTGCGCGGTGGCTACAAGCGACCGATCCGCGCCTCGAGCACGTTGGTGAACCGCGCATCGGCGGGGTTCGAGGTCGGCTGCACGCCCGCCTGGGCGTAGAGCACCAGCCCGACCAGTGAGCTGACGGCGGGAATCGGGAGCACCGTGGTGCCGGCGCCGGCCGGCGCGGGAAGCGTGACCGACGGCAACAGGACCAATTGCGCCGGATCGACCCCGAGCACCCCGTACGGCGGCAACTGGACGGACGCCGGAGCGAGTCCGACGAACGCGATCGCCGCCTGGGTCGCGGTGGCGAAGCCGGCCTGCGAGTACACGTCGAGTCGCCAGTTGCTGCCGATCGACGGCAGGTCGAGTGCCTCGAGCTGGCGCAGGCGGTTGGCGTAGACCGAGCTCTCGTAACGGAGTGCCCCGGAGTTGCCCGCGACCAAGTCGATGTCGCCATCTCCGTCGATGTCGCCGGCCACCAGGCTCCGCGTGCTCTCGAGCACTCCCGGCATGCGCGACGTGTCCTCCGAGAAGTTCCCGGCACCGTCGTTGATGGCGAGCTTGTTGTAGAAGTCGAAGTTGCCGAACACGACGTCGAGGTCGCCGTCGTCGTCCACGTCGAACAGAACCACGGAGCGTGTGTTGTCCAGGTCGTAGACCATGTTGCCGAGGCTGAACACGCCGGAGCCGTTGTTGCGGTAGACGCGGTTGGGCACTCCGGTGCCGAGCGAGTCGTTGCCGAACACCATGTCGAGGTCGCCGTCGCCGTCGAGATCGCCCAGCGCCACGCTGGACGATGGGTCGCGCAGCGCCGGCATATGGGTCGCGGTCGCGTCCACGAACTTGCCGGTGCCGTCGTTCAGCAGCAGCACGTTGCGCGCCCCCGTCACCAGCCCGACCGCCAGGACGATGTCGAGATCGCCGTCGCCGTCGACGTCACCCAGCGCCAGGGCGCGCGTCTCGTGCACCGCGGGCGGGATCGCGCCGGCGGCCGCGGGCATGAACGCGCCGTTCTTGGTGTTGATGTACAGCCCGACCTGTTCGCGGTAGTTGCCGACGATCAGATCCGGGTAGCCGTCGCCGTTCACGTCGCCGAGCGCGATCGAAGTGGTCTGGTCGATCGTGGCGGGCAGCCACGCCGCGGTGGCGTCGGTGAACACCGCCTTGCCGTTGTTGAGGTAGAGCTTGTTCTGACCGCCGAAGTTGCCGAACACCAGGTCGAGGTCGCCGTCGCGGTCGACGTCGGCGCACGCCACGGCGCGCGATTCGTCGTTGTCGGCGGGGAGGTTGGTCCGCGTCACGTCGGTGAAATTCCCCCGGCCGTCGTTGCGGTGCAGGCGGTTCGGCCACGATTGGTACTCGAAGTACACGTTCGCGAACACCAGGTCCTTGTCGCCGTCGCCGTCGAGGTCGGCCAACACCGCGGCGGCGGGCACGTCGCTGAGGGCGTAGAGCCGCGACGGCGTGACGTCGACGAATGTGCCGTTGCCCTCGTTGATCAGCAGGCGATCGCGCTGCGCCAACTCGGCCGTGGCGAGGTCGAGGTCGCCATCTCCATCGAGATCGGCGAGCACCGTGCCACCCACGTAGGTGGTTGCACGGGTCAGCAGGTGCGTGGCGGTGGCGTCGGCGAAAGCGCCCGAGCCGTTGTTCAAGTGGATCTCGAGGGACGGGGTGTCCTGTCCGAACCAACCGGATACCACTACGTCGAGGTCGTTGTCACCGTCGACGTCGCCGAAGGTGACGCTACCGATCGACACCATCTTGGTGGTCAGGCGCCCCGCCGTGGCGTTGGTGAACGTGCCGCTGCCGTTGTTGAGGAACAACACCGGGGCGAGCTGCCAGTAGCCGCAGATCAGGTCCGCGTCACCGTCGCCGTCGACGTCACCGAAGGTCGCTGCCAGCCCGGTCGACGCGATCGTGGGCAGTCGCCCGGCAGTCACGTCGGTGAAGTGCGCGGTGCCGTCGTTGAGCAGCAGGCGATTGCCGGACTGTGCAGCGAACACCAGGTCGAGGTCGCCGTCGCCGTCGATGTCGGCCGCGTCCACATCCCAATGGGTGGTCGAGCTCGCCACCATGTGCGTCGCCGTGACATCGGTGAACACCCCGCTGCCGTTGTTGAGGTAGAGCAGATTCTGGCCGTAGGCGGCGAACACCAGGTCGAGGTCGCCGTCGTTGTCGAGGTCGCGCATCACCATCGCGATGCAGTCCGTCGTGTCCTTGGGCAGCCGACCCAGCGTCGCTTCTTGGAACACACCGGTCCCGTCGTTGAGGTAGAGCCGATTCTGGTAGGTGTTGGCTGTCACCAGATCTACGTCGCCGTCGCCGTCGATGTCGCCGAGTGCGAGGTCCGACGTCCGGTGAGCCCCGACCGGTAGTCGCGTCGCAGTCGCGTCGACGAACCTGCCCTTGCCGGTGTTCAGGTACAGGAAGTTCTGCGAACCCGACGTGATCTGGCTGTTGGCGATCACCAGATCGCGGTCACCGTCCCCGTCGATGTCCGCTGTGGCGACCGCGCGGCCCTCGCCGCGCAGGTGCGGCATGCGGGACGAAGTGAGCTCGGCGAACTGGCGCTGTGCCACGGCGGTCCCCGAGACGAGGGTCGCGGTGGTGAGGGCGAGTACGAGACGAAGGGTCGAGGTCGACATGGGTTCCAGGGTTCGAAGGCGGGCCCGGTGGGCGGGAATGGCACCAGTGCCGGTGCCGGCCGGATCCGAACAGCGATTTCGGTCTGGCCGTGCGGCTCGCCGCATCGCGAGTGCCGTCTCTCGACACGCGCGCCGATCGGGGCCGGACTTGCCGCGATCACGGCGTCGCCGGCCGCTCAGTGCGGTGCACGTGCTGCGGGCGGCGAAGTGCCTTGGGGCGTCACCGTGCGCCGCGGCCGGTCGGTGTCGCCGAGGTTCGTCACATGAGTTGGCGGGCCATACGGTTCGCTCGCTCGCGGTGGCTTGCCCGACAGCATCCCGGTCCCGATGATCGACGCATGCACGGAGCACCGCTGACGCCCGTCCTCGCATTCGCCGTGCTGGTTTCTACCGCCGCGGTCGGGGCGCAGGGGGTGCGCCCTCTGGTGAAGGCGCCCCGCGAGTTGGGCCGGGTGCCGTTCTCTCGCGATCTCGATGCGGTGCTGCGCGGCAGGCCGACGAAGCCGGTGTTCCTGCTGTTCCAAGAAGTTCCGGGTTGAAGGACCTGCATCGACTTCGGGCAGCAGGTGCTGTCCCATCCACTCCTCGTCGAAGCGATCGTCGATCTGTTCGAGCCGGTGGCGGTGTTCAACAGCGAGAAGGGTCGCGATGCGGAGCTGTTGAAGCGGTTCGGCGAACCGGCGTGGAACAACCCGGTGGTGCGGTTCGTCGACGCTGCGGGGCGCGACTGGATCGCGCGCCGGGACGGCGTCTGGACGCCGGCGGGAATCGCCGCACGGATGGTCGAGGCGTTGCGCGCTGCGCGACGATCGGTACCGCAGTATCTCGAGCTCCTCGCTGCCGAGGGTCGTGTGCGCAAACTGGGCAAGGCGACCTTCGCGATGCATTGATTCTGGGAAGGTGAGGCGGCGCTGGGAGCGCTGCCGGGAGTGGTCGGGACGCGCGCGGCGTGGCTCGGCGGCAAAGAGGTGGTCGAAGTCGAGTTCGACCCGGAGCTGCTGCCCTATGCGAAGCTGCTGAGCTGCGCCGAGCAGGTGCCCGGTCGTTCGACCGTGTTCGCCCACGACGCTGCTCAACTCGCCGCCGCGCGAACGGTGGTCGGTGCCCGTGCCGAGCGAGTGCCCGGCGCGGCATCCCCCGCCAAGGCTGCCGATCGGAAGTACTATCTGCGGCAGTCCGCGTGGTGGTGGGTGCCGATGACCGCGCTGCAAGCACAGCGAGCCAACGCGTTGCTCGGCGCGAAGCGGGACCCGGCGCCGGTGTTCAGCCCCGAGCAGCGCGCGCTGCTCGGTCGCATCACCGCCCGACGACACCAAATCGCCGCGGCGCTGCGCGGCCTCGAGCCCGCGCGTTCGGCCGAGCAATTCGACAGCTACCGAGCACGTCTCGAGTTGGTCCTGCGCGCGGCGCCGGCTGGCGGAGCGGAACGGCGCGGCTGAAGGAGCGACTGTGTCACAAAGGCAGTGCGCAGAACGCAGGGTGCAGGCCGCCGGTCGCCGGGGTACCGTGGCTTTGTGCTCACGACATGACGAATACCGTCCTTCTGACCGGCGCGAGTTCCGGGTTGGGGCTGGCCATCGCGCGGCTGTTGTGCCGTGGCGTCGATCGGCTGATTCTGACCGCCCGGGAGAGTTCACTCCCGCGGCTCGAGGCGGCCGGGATCCAGGCGTCGGAGCGGGTGCGGCTGCGCGCGCTCGACGTGACGCAGAGCAGTCAGCGTCGCGCGGTGGTGGCGGAGGCGGAAGCCGACTGGGGCGGTGTCGACGTGTTGATCAACAACGCAGCCGTGACGTACCGCGCCGTCGTCGAGCACGTCAACGAAGCCGAACGGTTGGCGCAGATGGACGTGAACTTCCTGTCGCCGATGCACTTGATGCGGCTGGTGCTACCGGGGATGCGCGCCAAGCGTGCGGGACGCATCATCAACATCTCGTCGGTCGGCGGGATGATGGCGATGCCCACCATGTCGATCTACAGCGCGTCGAAGTTCGCCCTCGAAGGGGTTTCCGAAGCGTTGTGGTACGAGGTGCGCCCGTGGGGAATCAAGGTGACCCTGGTCGAGCCCGGGTTCATCCATTCGCGCTCGTTCGCCAACACCCGCTACACGGTGGATGGACAGGATTCGATGCTGCACGCTGACGATCCGTACCACGCGCACTACGAGAACATGGCGCCGTTCATCGCGCGAACGATGATGCGCTCGTGGGCGACGCCGGAGAGTGTCGCCCGCAAGGTCGTGCGGGTGATGCGTGCCAAGCGCCCGCCGCTGCGCGTCGGCGCGACCCTGGACGCTCCGATGTTCTCGCTGTTCCGCCGGCTGACGCCGCAGCGGCTCTACAACGCGCTGTTGTTCCGCATGCTGCCGAACGTGCGCCGCTGGGGTCCGCCCAGCCCGGACCATTCATGACCGAGCTGCTGCGATGGCGCAAGGTCGCTGCGGCTATCGCGTAGCCATCCAGGTCGCCTGTTCCGCGGCCCCCTGCTCGAGGTAGCCGGACTCGAGTCGCACCTCTAGAAATGCCCGGTACAGCGCGGCGATGTGATCCTGCAGGCGCAAGAACGCGTCGATGCGTCCTTGGCCGCGTTCCGCGATGTTCTCGGCGTCCGGATCGTCCTCGGGCAGCTTGATGCTCAGCAGGTTCATGGTCGGCCCGTCGATCACGGTGCTCCACACGTCCTCGCCCTCGGCCACCACCAGCTTGGCGCGGCGCAGGCGCCGGCCGTGGCGTAACGCCGCGCTCGCCTCCGGGCTTCGGGTCGGCAACCCCTTGCGCAGGGTCTGCTCGGTCTCGTCGTCGTCGCGGGGGGCGAAGGCGATGAAGTCGTCGAGCGAGACGCCGATCGAGCGGCCCTGATCGAGCTTGAAGTCGCCACCCTCGTTCTCCAGTCGATACCAGAGCCAGGTCAAGAACTCCTCGCCGAGGAACGCCAGCGGGTCGGTGTCGGTCACGCGCCCACCTCCTGGGTCCGCGGCGCGGTTTGCCCGGACGGGGCTGGTTGGCCGGACGCGCCGCGTTGGGCGTCGGGCCAGCGCACCGGCGTGATCTCGCGCAGTGCGTCGATTCGCTGGCGATCGAGGCCGGTCGCCAGCGCCAGTCGGTGCGGGTCGGCGGCCGACAGCCGGGCGCCGAAGGTCTTGTAGAACAGCGACAGGAAGGCCTCGCGGACCGAATTGGAAGTGCCGAACAGCATCACCAGCTGGCGCTTGGGGAAGTAGAGCGCGTCGATCAGCGCAACGCTCGGCAGCACCCGAGGCAGCAGCTTGCTGAGCAGGTCCTCCTTGAGCTCACGTCGCTCGCGCGCGGTCAGCTTGCGGCCCTCGGACGCCTCGGCGGCGATGCGGTGGATCTGCAGCCACTTGGTCGGCGCGGACTTCTTGTCGATGCGCAGGCGCAGCCAAACCGCTTGGTCGGCATCCATGTGCTCGCGCTCGAACGTGTTGCCGGACGGATCGGCCGACGTCACCCAGCCGATCGACGTCTGCTCGGACGCCGCATCCTCGATGGTGCGAAACCGCTGCTGCCGCAGCGCCTCGCAGAACTCCTCGCCGAGCGCGGCGGGGAGCGAGTCCTCAACGTGATAACAAGCGACGCTGCCGCTCCGACGAAACATGGCGCACCCTCCCGGTTGCTGTCGTGGCGACGCACCCGAGCCGCGGGTGCGGGCCGCGCAGCGTAGGAACACGCCGCGCACGAAGCAACTCGCAACGACGCGGCGCGTCGGTTCGCAGTGTCGCCGAGCCGCGGAGACTAGCCCGGACTACCCGTGACCGAGCTGCTGCGATCGCGCAAGTGCGCTGCTAGTGGGGTGTGTCCGAAGTTCGTTGCATAAGTCGTCGAGTCATGCGGTTCGCTCGCAAGGAGCTGCGACGACACGGCTTGTTGGTGGACAAGCTGAGGAGCTGCGACGCCGCGAGCGGGCCGTAGGGCCGGCGACTTATGTGACCAACTTCGGACACACCCCACCAGCTTCGTCGAACGTCAGAACCTGCTCCTCGACGGGGAGGCACCCCGCCTCCGGGCAGAACCTGCCGTTCTCCTTGCCAGCAACAACCTTGCACGATCTCGCGACGCTGCTCATGCAATAGTCCGGGCTAGGAGGCTGTTGCGAATAGCGAAATCTATTCGCAACGGCGGGTTTCGAACCCAGATTCGACCTCGACAGTCCGGAGTCCCGAGGTCGAATGTGGTGTTAGAGCGATTTGGCTACGCAATACCCAACAGGCTCCTAGCGGAACTGCGCGGGAGCCAGCTTGCGAAGTTCGTCGGTGCGGAACGCGAGGTCGATGCTGCCGCTCGCGATCTTCTGTTGCAGTTGCGCCAGACCGCGCGCATCGGTGAATCGCTTCACGATGTGGCTGGTGCGCACGCGGTCCAAGTCCGCAGTCTCTCCACGCTTTGTCCCCAACACGCGGACGATGTGGAAACCCTCGACATTGCAGAACACCGGCGACACCTGACCCGGCTTGAGGGCGAAGGCATGGCGCGCGTAGCACTCGTCCGCGGTGCCGCGCACCATCCAGTCGAGCGCGCCGCCGTTCGCGGCCGACGCCTTGTCGTCGGAGATCGCCTTGGCCAGATCGCCGAACGATTCGCCGCCCTCGAGCTTCTTGTGCGCTTGCGTGAGCGCCGCGCGCGCCGCGTTGGCTTCCTTGGGGTGCAGCCCCTCGCCCGCCTTGGCCTTGACCAGAGCGAGGATCGCGTGGGTCTTGACGTCGGTGGTGTTGTCCTTGCGCGGGTAGCTGCCGAGGTAGCTGACCATGGCGTCGAGCTCCTCCTGCGTCACCGGTACGCCGGCGACGGTGAACACGACCTTGTCGCCGAGCCGGGCCTTCTCGGCGTCGCCGAGCAGCCGTGCGGACTTGCGGGACGGCATCGCGGGGCCCAGCGGCGCCGGGTTGACCCGCTGCTGCATTTCGCGCACCGCGGCGCGGTTGCGCTGGAAGCGAGCCAGCAGGCCGCCTTCCTTCTGCACGCGACCGAGGTAGTCGCATTCGCGCTTGGCGACCTGCAGCGAGTTCTTCAGCTGCACGATCGGGTCGACCTGTGGCACCGCCTCCGGTGCCGGGGTCTTCTCCTGCTTCTTGGTTTCGGGCTTGCCCTTCTCCTGCGTCGTCTTGACCTCGATCACCTTCGGGCGGATCTCGCCCGCGGGCGGGTCATCGGACTTCGGGGGAGGCGGGGGTGGTGTGACCTGGGCGATCGCGGTCCCGGTGAGGACGAGAGCCAGGATGGCGAAGCGGAGGGGATTCATGGTTTGCGGCTTGGCGGGTGGATCGGGCCAAAAATGACACCTCGTGCCCGGGGTGGATGCAACCCCCGGCGCGGAATCCGCACACCCTCACTCGGTCGCTGCGCGGCGGAGCCGCTCGCGCAGGAAGGCGTCGGCGTGCCGCAGGATCACCTGCGTCGGCAGGATCACGTCGATGGCGGCGGTGTAGTGGCCGAGCGCCAGCAGCTGCAGTCGCTGCGGTCGACCGAGCGCCTCCCACAGGATGTCCTGGTTGCGCCGCGGCACGACGTCGTCCCAGGCGGCAGAGACCAGCAGGGTTCGCCGGGTGGGGATGTAGGGTGCCAACCGGGCCGGGTCGCTGGTCAGGTCGACCCGCAGCCTGGCGCCGATCTGTGCGTCCGTCAGGTCGTCGACGGCTCGGCGGTGGGCCCGCCAACGCGCGATCCGCCCCTCGGCAGTGTGCTCCAGGAGGTCCGGCAGGTCCCCGCCGGCGAGGATCAGCACCCCACCACACAGCTGCGGTTCGACCGCCATCATGGTGCCGGCGAGGATCCCACCGGTGGAGATCCCCAGCACGGCCTGCTGATCGGCGCGGCAGAACGGCTGGGTCCGCGCCCACGCGAGGATCGCCCGGTTGTGCACCACGCTGCGGCGAAGCAACCGCTCCACCGCTCGGGTGTCGTGGTCGGGGTGCATCGCCGACTCGACCCGCGCGCTCCATGCCACGGCGTAGCCGCGGCCCGCCATGAACTGGGCCACCCAGTGCATCAGGTCGCCGCCGCCGGCGAGGATGGGCATGCACAGGAGGAATGGCCGCGGTTCCCCGGGGGGGAGGAGCAGGTGGAACTCCGGGTGCTCCGTGCCGCAGGTGAGCCGGCCGCGCCACAGCCGGCGCGCCGGGTCCAGCGGCACGAGGTAGTCCTCGCGGGGTGGCTCCGGAAGGCGGTAGCGTTCCGCGAACTCGGCCGGCAGCGGCAACGCCGGGCGCGGGTGGGCTGGAGCCTGGTAGGTGCTGCAGCCGACCAGCGACAACGCGGCGAACAGCAGCGCGGCCGGCGATCGCCGCACCGAGCCCGTCCGCGGGGTTCGCGGCAGCGCCTGCCTCACCCCGCTGGCGCGTGATCGCGGCGTGCTTGGACGAGCGGCTCGGTTCGCGGGAGCTCGAGTCCATCGACCCGGGCCTTCCCCGAACCGACCGAGTCGGTCGTCGCGGAAGCTCGTCGCATGAGTCGGCGAGTCATGTGGTTCGCGCGCAAGGAGCTGCGACGGCGCGGCTCGTCGGAGGACGACCTGGACAGCCGCGACGTTGCGAGCGGGCCATCGGCGACACCCCACGAGCCAAGCGACCCGCGAGCGGTGCGGCTCAGAAGTGGTGCTCGACGTACACCAGCACACCCTGGCCGGGTTCTTCGCTCTGAGGTCCACCTGGGTAGCTCGTCGGTCCGGAGAGGATGTCGATGTGGTTGCCGAGCAGCGCGTGCACGCTGGTGGTCTCGCTGTGCTCGTAGACCGCGCTGCCGAACAACCGCCATTCGGAGTCCCGGTAGTCGTAGCGGCCGCGCAGCCGGAGTGACAGGTTGGACGTCAGGTATGCGGTGTACGAGGTCCGCAGGTAGTTCATGCTGGTGCCGATCCGCGCCCCGCCGAGGATCCACGCCACTTCCAGCGGATCGCTGCTCAGGCGGGCGCGCAGCGAGATCCGGCCGAAGTGGCTGCTGCGCCGTTGGGGCTCGTCCACGTTGTGCTCCTTGAACTCGCGGACCGCCGTCTCGACGTCGTGCACCAGCGGCAGCTCGCGCACCGCGTTGCGCATCGGCCGGCGGATCATCCGGCGGCCGTGCTCGGTGAGCAGCCGCTGTTGATCCGCGTCGTCGCGTTCGTCCAGGTAGTTGGACATGGCGTGAGAATCGGGCCGCAGCAGCGGATTGAGCAGCGGGGCGCCGAGCGTGCGTTGGACGCGCTTGCGGTCGTCCCCGACCAGCTCGGCCAGGAACCGCAGGGTCACCCGCTCGTACGGATCGCGGGTGGCTCGGATCGCCTCCTTGCCCAGCTCCCAGCGGACCTGGAGTTCGGAGGCGCGGCCGAGCGGCTCGTAGCGCGGTGGGGGGGTGTCCGGCCGCAGGGAGCTGACGACCAGTCCCGCCTGGGAAGGCGTCGGCAGGGCCGGTGTGCCGCACGCAGGGTCGGTTTCGCTTCCCGTGGCTTGCCCAACGAGTGCGGCGCAACCTTCACCGAGAGGGAGGTACTCCACCCCGACGCGCAGCGACCCGGAGTGGCTCGGGGGGAAGATCGAGCTGCAGGCGGGACCCGATTGCAGCGCCGGTGGTGCCGTGCACGCGGCGGCGAGCATCAGGGTCAAGCCTGCGAAGACCTTCAAGGAATCTCCATGGTTCGGAGTCAGAGATCGGCGAAGCCCATGACCGAACGCTCGGTCTCCGGCTCGAGATCACCCGGTGATTATCGGCTGACGGGAAATCCTGCCGGCTAGGTTTTCGCAAAGTCCCTAGGTCGGAGTATACCCCCAGTAACAGCGTGTAAGTGTTTCTTGCGAAAACACTTCAGAAGTTCTCAGGACCGCAATGCGGCCGCGAGTTCCCCGAATACGCACGCGCGGCTGGCGCAGGCTCGGCTTTCTCAGGGTGCTTTCTCGACCCGCCCGGTCAGCCCAGCGCCCGGTGCGAAGCGGGGGCCGTGGCGGACGGCGAGGTCCCGCAGTCTCTCGACGATCGCCCCCAGTCCGACCGACCGTGCGTAGCGCGAGATCCCCCCGGTGAAGGGTGGGAAGCCCATGCCCATCACCAGGCCGAGGTCCAGATCGTCCTCGCTCTCCACCAACCCGTCTTCGAGGCAGCGGTAGGCCTCGTCGACCATCGGGTAGATCAGCCGCGCGATCAGCTCCTCGCGGTCGGGTTGGTGCGGTGTGCCCTGGCGCAGCCGGCGCAGCACCGCGCGACCGCCCGCGGCGAGGATGCCGCCGCCCGACTTCGCGCCGAGGTGCCCCGCCTCGACCATCGCCGCGAACAGCGGGCACGGCTGCATGCGCTCGGGGAAGGCTGCCGACATCACCTCGCTGACTTTCAGCGCGACGTCGAACCCGACCTCGTCCATCAGACGCGCGGGCCCCATCGGCAGCCCGAACTCCAGCATCGCTCGGTCGAGCTCCGAAGGGTCACATCCCTCGAGCAGGATCCGCGCCGCCTCGTTGAGGTATGGCGCCAGGCAGCGGTTGACGAGGAAGCCGGGGCTGTCCTTCACCACCACCGGGAATTTGCCCAGCTTCACGGCCAGGCGGCAGGTGGTCGCCACCGTCTCCGCGCTGGTGCGCGGGCCGACGATCACCTCGACCAACGGCATCTTCTCGGGTGGGTTGAAGAAGTGCATGCCGATCACGCGCGCCGGGTTCGGCAGACCTTCCGCCATTGCATCGATCGGCAGGCTGGAAGTGTTGCTCGCCAGGACGGCGTCTTCGGGCAACCCTCGGCCGATTGCCTGGGTGAACAGCTTGCGCTTCACCTCCAGGTCTTCGACCACCGCCTCGAGGAACAGCTCGGTGCGTTCGAGTCGGCCCCACTCGCTGGCGACCGCCAATCCGTCCTGGGCTGCACGTGCCTCGTGGCGGCCCAGACTGCGGCGCCGCACCCGCTTGTCGAGGGACTTCTGTAGTCGACCCTTCGCCGCGGCCAGTGCCGCGCTGCTCAGATCGCACAACCGCGCGCGGATGCCCTTGCCGGCCAGCAGGCCGGCGATCCCGGCGCCCATCGCGCCCGCGCCCAGCACGAACGCGCTGTGCACGGCGCGCGAACCGTCCGCCTTGCCGAGTCGCTTGGCCCGTTCGGTGAGGAAGAACAGGCGAACCAACGCCTTGCAAGTCGGCGTAGCGATGAGTTCGCCGAGCGCCCGCGCCTCGGCCTGGAAGCCGGCATCGCCCGATTCGGTGAACGCGCGGATGCACAGCTCGAGGGCCCGGGGTGGCGCGGGGTAGAAGCGCGCCGGGCCACGCGCCAGGGTCTTCTGGACCCGCCGCTGCACCATGCCGCGCAACGGTGCGCAACGGCTCAGCCAGTACGCCGCGCCCCGCAGGCGGCGGCGTGGCCGCTTGGCGCCGTGTTGTGCCAGATGCACGACTTCTTCGCGTGCGGCGCGCAACAGGCGTTGCGGCGGGACGACGCGGTCCACCACGCCGGCGCGGCGCGCCGCGGCGGGGCGCAGCATCTTGCCCTGCAGGATCAGGTCCAGCGCCTTCGGCAATCCGACCAGGCGCGGCAGCCGCTGGGTGCCGCCGAAGCCCGGCACGATTCCCAGCTTGACCTCGGGCAACCCGATCGAAGTCGTCGGGGTGTCGCTGGCGACCCGCACGTCGCAGCTGAGCGCCAGCTCGAGACCGCCGCCGAGGCAGGGGCCCTCGATCGCTGCGACCACGGGGACGCGCAAGAGCTCGAACATCGCGAAGATCGACTGGCCCAGGCGTGCCGCGGCTTCCCCTTCGGCTCGGTCGCTGATCGCCTCGATCAGCGAGATGTCCGCGCCGGCGGCGAACATGTCGGGCGCCGGGCCGGTGACGACCAGCCCGCGGAGACCGCCGTGTTCGCGCAGCCCCTGCAGCGCGTCGCGCAGCGAGTGCAGGCGTCGCTCGGTGAACGTGACGACCTTCTCGCTCGGCGCGCCGAGCCGCAGCACGGCGATCCCGTCCGAATCCGGCGGGCTGAGGTGCACCACGCCTTCGGTGCGGGGTTCGCGGGTGGACACGGTCTGGTCAGTGGTCGCGGTGGTCATGCTACCTCCAGCACCACGGCTTGGCCCTGCCCGCCGCCGACGCACAGCGTCGCCATCCCGTAGCGCTTGCGCCGGGTGCGGAGCTCGTGGGCCAGGGTCAGGACCAGTCGGGCCCCGGTCGCGGCGATCGGGTGGCCGAGCGCGATGGCGCCGCCGTTGAGGTTGAGCTTGTCGCTCGGCACCTCGCCGAGCGCGCCGGCGGTGCCGAGGTGCTCACGGCAGTACTCGTCGCTCTGGAATGCGCGCTGGCAGGCCAACACCTGGGCGGCGAACGCTTCGTTGATCTCGAACAGGTCGATGTCCGCGAGCTCGAGCCCGGCCGCGTCCAACGCAGGCTTGGCGGCGTGCACCGGACCGAGACCCATGACGCGCGGGTCGAGGCCGGCGCGGCTCTGCGCGATCACCCGCGCCAGCGGCTCCAGGTGCAGCTGGTCGGCGCGCTCGCGCGACATCAACAGCATCGCTACCGCTCCGTCGGTGATCTGGCAGGCGTTGCCCACCGTGACGTCACCTTCGTGACGGTCGAACACCGGCTTCAGTTTGGCCAGGGCTTCGAGCGACTGCCCGCGGCGCACCCCGTTGTCCTGTTCCACCCAGGAGTCGTGGCGGGGCGCCGGCGTGAGCGGCGCGATCTCACGACCGAATCGCCCTTGCTCGAGTGCGGCCTCGGCACGCCGGTGGCTTTCCATGGCGAAGCGGTCCTGTTCCTGCCGGCTGATCTCGAACTCGCGGGCCAGATTCTCGGCGGTCTGTCCCATGCTGAGCCCGGTGACGCTGTCGGTCAGCCCTTCGACCACCGCGATGCGGGGCTTCAGGAAGCGCGGCCGGAAGCTCGCCAGGGTCTTCACTTTGGCCACCGCGCTGCGCGCCTTCCCGAGCCGGGTGAAGAAGCGCACCATCTCGTCGTTCATCAGCAACGGGAAGCCGGACATCGACTCCGCGCCGCCGACCAGGAACACTTCGCCCTCGCCGGCGCGCAAGCGTGCCTGGGCGGTGAACAGTGCCTCCATCCCGGACGCGCAGTTGCGCATCACGGTGACCGCGGGAACGCGTTGCGGGATCCCGGCGCGCAGTGCCGCGACCCGCGCCACGTTGGCCTCGTCCGAAGCGGGTCCGGCGCAGCCGAGGATCACTTCGTCGATCGTCGCCGGGTCGATCCCCGTGCGATCGAGCACCTCGCGGAACACGTGCGTGGCGAGGTCCGCGGCGCTGGTCGCCCGCAGTTCGGTCCCGGCCTTGCAGAACGGTGTGCGGCAGCCGTCGACCAGGACCAGTTCGCGGTCGGCGCTGCGTTGTGTCTTCCCTGCCATGGTGTCTCCTTCCCTGCTCAGCGGACCGGTCGCGAATCCAGGAACCGCTTCTCCTTGATCTCGGTCTCCATCCCGATCTTGCGCAACATGCCCTCGAGGGTGCGGAACTCGATCCGGTTGGGCGAGATCTCGATGCTGCTGCGGAACGCGTTCCGCAGTTTGGTCGCGGTGGCCTCTTCCTCGGCGCCGGCGCGCAGGGCGACGTGGATCACCACTTCGTCGACCTCCAGTGGATCGTCGTCCTTCTTCACCAGCTCGACCTGCCACTCCTCGATCTCGGCCATTCCGGCGAGGATCACCGCGCAGTCCTCCAGGTTCACCAGCGTGCCCTTGACCTTCAACAGTTGCAGGTCCTTGAGGCTGCTCTCGCGGGTCAGGTTGCTGCTGATGCGCGGAGTTGTCCGGCCGCAGTGTGGGCAGGCCCCGTACTGGATCCCGCCGCGCACCAGATCGCCGGTGCCGTAGCGGAACACCGTGCTGCCGCGACCCGAGAGCGGGGTGAACACCAGTTCGCCGTCCTCGCCCTCCGGCATCGCTTCGCCGGTCTTCGGATCGCAGACCTCGAACAGTGCCAGGTCCGGATACAGGTGGTAGCCGGAGTACTCGCCGCTGTCCGGCGTCGGGCACTCGGCGAACGCCATCCGTGCCTCGGTGAATCCGTAGGTGCCGAACACCTTCACGTCGCGCGCACCCATCTGCGAGAGCAGCGCGCGGATCTTCTCCTTCATGCCCGGCGGCACGCGCTCGGCGCCCAACACCACGGTGCGCACCGACGACATGTCGGCGCCCTGGGCGACGCCCTTGCGCAGCAGGTGGTAGACGTAGCCGGGCACGCCGAGCAATGCCTGGGCGCGGGTGCGGCCGATCGCCCGCAGGTCCCCCGAACTGCCCATCACCTTGCCGCCCCCGGTGCTCAGCACCATCATCCCCGCTTCGAAGCCGGCGCTCACCACCTGCCAGAACGCCAAGTGCGGGGCGTACGGGAACACGTTGGCGACCCGCGTCTCCGAGTCGAGTCCGAGCACCTCGATCAGTCGCTTGCCGGTGACCCGCAGGCGGTCGAGGTCATGCGACGAGTAGAAGAACGGCACCGGCTCCGCCGAGCGGCCGGTCGTGAACGTCATGAAGCAGGGGTAGAACTCCTTGCGCAGGCGCTCCTCGACGAACGGCCGCCCCTTGGTCAGCGACTGCCACAGCAGCGGCAGCTTGCGCCCCAGCGGCCACGCGCTGCGGATCGTCTCCTTGCTCGGCTGCAGCACGAACTGGCGGAACCGCTGCGGGTCGTCGTCGGTGGGCAGCAGATCGCTCTTGCGGGTGACCGGCAGCCGCCGCAGGTCGTCGATGCCGCGCACCTGCTCGGGGCGCACGCCGACGCGATCGAACAGGCCCCGGTAGTACGGACTGAACGGATAGAGGTACTCCGCGACATAGCGGGCCAGCTGCGCGTCTTGAAAGGCGCGCATCCGGTCGCGTGACCAGCGCTCTACCTCGTGCCAATCTGCCATAGGTCGGAAATGCCCCCGACAACCCCTTCTAGCTCACAATCCCCACACGGTTTCAGGCTACCTGAGCCGCGATCCGATCTATCGACACGGTGGCCGAAGATCTTGCCTTCGGCCGACTGTGCATTTCGTAGACGAGCCGCGTGCCCACCCCGAGTCAAACCGACCCACTCGAAACCGCGCTGCACACCGCAGAGCGCCGCAGTGCCGACGCGGTGGCGCGCGCCCGTGACGAGCCCGCGGCCGACCTCCAACCGCCGCGAAACGGTACCCCGGCGCCGAACGGCACCGATCCGAATACGGCCCGCGTGCCGCAGCCGCGTACGCTCGGCGGCGACGGCGTGGTCCCCGGCCCGCGCAAGGTCGTGTTGGTGCTCGGTGGTGGTGGCATGCGCGGCTGGAGCCACATCGGTGTGATCCGTGCCATCGAGCGACTGGGTCTGCGGGTCGACGAAGTGGTCGGCACCAGCATGGGGGCGGTGATCGGTGGGCTGTACGCCGGTGGCCTCGACTCGTTCGGCATCGAGGAAGTCGCCGAGGAGTTCTCCGTCAAGGACTACTTCAAGCTCAACCTGCTGAAGTTCCTGGTGAAGGGCTACCGGCATGCGTCGGTCTACAAGGGCAGCGCGTTCCGCGACGCGTTGGCCCGCTTCATGCCCCAGCAGAGCTTCGCCGAACTGGAGAAGCCGTTCTTCTGCAACGCCCTGTCGCTGACCTCCGGCGTGATGCAGTACTTCGGCCTGCCCGACGCGCCGAAGACCGCGGTGGCGGACGCGATCTACGCCAGCAGTACCCTGCCCGGCGTGTTCGAGCCGCTCGAGATCGACGGCGACTTCTTCGTCGACGGCGGCATGGCCGAGTGCCTCAGCCTCAAGCTCGCCCACGCGCGGGGCGGCGACCTGATCCTGGCGTCCGACCTGTCGATCAAGGACCACCACGCGGCGACGCCGTACCGCGCCACCTTGCCGCACATCCTGTTCCAGACCTACGACCTGATGGGCGTGGCGCTGAACGAACACAACCTGCACCGCTACGCCGACGACAAGGTGGTCTTGATGCGCCCCAAGGTCGGCCACATCGGAGTACTCGATTCGCCGGACGTCAGCGAGTTGATCCGGTTGGGCGAACGGGAAGCGCTGGAGATGCTGACCACGCACAGCCTCACCCGCTACCTGTGCGACCCGGACACGGTGGTCGAGGTGGACCGAACGATCCGCCGTCCGCGCGACTACGTGCAGCTCGACGTCGACCCGGGGGCGTGCATCCACTGCGGGATCTGCGCGGTCACTTGTGCCACCAACGGTTTTGCCGAGGTGAAGCTCGGGTCGGTGGTGCGCAAGCTGCACAACTACGAGTGCACCCGTGACATGGCGTGCGAGCGGAGTTGCCCGACGCGGGCGATTCGGCTGCACAACCTGTAGCGCGGGTTCTGGCGCTGGATGGAGGCGACGCGCGCGACCGCCTCACCGTCGCGTGAGGCGGCCGGCGCTTCGGCGCGATCAGAACGTGATGGTCACGTGGTTGACCAGGTCCTTGGCTTCGATGTAGGCGAAGGTCGGGGGCAGCGGCGGAGGGCCGGTCGGCGGTACGATCGTTCGCACGCCGAAGTGCAGCTTCCGCTGCCCGACCGGCAAGGCGAGTACCGCGGCCGGGATCGTCAACGTGAAGGTGACCGTGTTCGACGTCGACGACACCACCGCCGGCGGGGTCGCGACCGACGCGAGTTGGACGGTGCTACCCTCGGCGTGGGCGAACGCGTTCACCGTGTACCCGCTGAGCGAGGCCGTCGGCGTCAGATAGCGGGCCACGTCCACCGTGACGGTGATCGTGGAGCCACTGAGCGGCTGGGAGTTGATCGCCGTGACGTGGGTGCCATCGGCGATCGCCAGCGGCGTGATGTTGAGTTGCTGCGTGCTCCGGTTGCCGGCGATATCCAGTACGCGGACCGTGATCGGCGTCTGCTGTCCGGGGGTGAGCGCGCGGATCAGGATCGTGTGGTTGCGGTCGTAGCCGCCCGCGGTCGGACTGTTGGTCCACTCGTAGGTCGGTGTGCCGATGACCAGATCGGCCTTGGTCGGCTCGTCGGTCGAGAACTCGAGCTTCGCGGTGGTCGCCGTCCGGTAGACCACGGTGATCGCCGAGGTGAACGCCGGCGGCGTGGTGTCCGGCGACGGGTTGGTGTTCGCCACCCGCGGATGCAGCGTGCCGGGGAACAGCGCCTCGTGCCCGTCAGGGATCCCGTCGCCATCGGAGTCCGGGTTGGTGATGTCCGACGCCTGGAAGGGCGTGAACCCGATTTCGTCCAGATCGAACAGGTCGTCGAGATCGCGGTCGACCCCGAACCGGCGCCCCGTGCCCAGCGGCATGCCGAAGAACGTCACCCCGAGGCCCGCCGAGAAGGTGAATTGTTTCAGCTGCGCGTCGTCGAGTGAGAGCGTCTTGATGCCGGTCTGCCAGCGCTTGAGGATGTGGTCCCACGCCAGGGTGAACGGCACGAACTGCGACCCGAACAGCTGCGATCCGGCGACCACGATGTCGCAGTCCCCGGCCAGCGCCCGGTTCTTGATCGTGAGCAACGCCTTGTCGAAGTCCTGCGAGGTGTGGACGCCGGGCATGATGGTGGCCTGGTGCGTGGTTGCGGGCGCCAGGCCGGTGTCGAACGCCTCGGCGAACTTGGCGACGTCGGCTGCCTGGGCGCTGGTGAAGCCGGGGAACGTGTTCGCGAAGTCGAACAGCGTGGCCACGGTCGCGCTGTGGTTGAGGCCCCAGCCGTTGCGCGTGCGCGTCAGGAACTGGGTAGGAATTGTCGGCGGGAACACCAGCACCGCGGTGCCGGAGACCTTGTCGCCGACGCCGCGCAGCTGCGGGATCTTGCCGGAGAAGGCCGGGATCGCCGAGGCGTTGAACGGTTGGATCTCCATCCGTGAGCCGAGCGGGAGGATGTGGCAGCTGGCGCACGCGGTGAACGGCCCGGAAGCGGGCTGGGTGCGGAACAACTGCTGGCCGCTGGCCTGCGCGCCGGTGTAGACGCGGTTCGCCGGCTGCCGTGGGTTCGCCGGGTAGACCAGTGAAAAGGTCGCCGCTTTCAGCTCGTCGAAGTCGGCCTGGGGCAGGGTGGTGGAGCGCTTCATCAAGTTGACGAAGCCGCCCTGGTTGAAGTCGTCCAGGCCCTTCTGCTCCCCGCGCCAGTGCAGCTCGCCGGCCTCGAACAGTCCGCGCAGGCTCTGGGTGGCCATCGGACCCTTGTCATCCTTCTCGAACTTCGGGTTCGCGGTGCCGGCCGGATCGTGGAACGCCGACAGGTTCCAGGACAGCATGTCGAAGTGGCCGTCGACGTGGCAAGTCATGCACGAGGTGGTCTTGGTGCCAGAGTGGTCGGCGTTGGCCAGATGGCCCATGCCGCGCTTGATCGCGTGCGGCGTCGGGTCATAGCCGAGCGAGTGGGTGGTGCTGGTGTTGAACGCGTTCAGGTCGACGACCGAGTACGAGTTGTCGATTCCGTTGAACACCAGCAGGCTGGCGCCGCCGGCCGACAGGACCATTCCGCGTGGCCCGCAGCGCGCCGGCGTGGTGTTGCCCCCGCTGACCAGGGGCGGCGTCAGTGGCGTCAGCGTGACCTGACCGAGCAGTGTCTTGGTCGCCAGATCGAGCGACAGGATGCGGTCGGAGCCGAAGCACGCCACGTAGGCGCGCCCGCGCACCGTGTCGAATGCCACCGCGACCGGCTGTGCGGCACCGAGCGGGGCGGCGAGGGCATCCAAGTCGATATGTGTCGTCGCGCCCGAGTTGGTGTCGACGATCGTGACGCGGTTGTTCGCCACCTTGCCGCCGACCAGGTTCACCTCGCCGATCACCTTGTTCAGCGCATCGGTGTTCGGGATCCACAGCTCGTTGCTGCCCGGCCGGGCGTGCACGTTGAACAGGATGGTGCCCAGGCCCGCTCGGGTCTTGCTCGCGTCGAGCACGTCCGTTGCGGCACTCGCCGTGATCGGGATGCCGAACAGGTCTTCGTCGGGTAGCGGCTTCTCGTTGTTGGCGTCCACCGGGGTGACGATCGCTTGGGACGCCGCGATGTTGATGCCGATCGACTGCGTCAGCTTGGTCGTCGTGTTGTTGCCCGAGAAGAACGAGGTCACCCACACGGTGTTGTTGGCGATCGTGATCCCGCGCGGGGCGACGCTCGGGATGGCGATGCTCTTGGCGACGCTGTAAGTCGCGCAGTCGATGACGTCGACCCGGTTGTCGGCGGAGCAGGTCACGTAGGCGCGGGACCCGTCGGCCTTGAAGACGATCCCGTGTGGCTCCTTGCCGACCGGGATGGTCCGCATGATCCGGTAGGTGAACGGGTCGATCACACTGATGCAGCCGTTGATGCTGTCGACCGCCCAGCCCTCGGCGGTGCCGGGTCGGTCGGTGATCGCGGTGATGCCGGGTCCGGTCGGGATCTCGGCGACCACTGTGTTGGTCGGGAGGTACACCATCGAAAGGCGTTGGCCGGCGTTGTTCGGGGCGAACATGTAGGCGCCGAACGCCGCGTCGATCGTGATCGGGTGCGTATGTCCGAGCTGGAAGCGGACCAAGTTGCCCTTGGTGTTGTCGAAGAAGTTGCCGCCGCCCATGGCGCCCGGTCCGGCCGCCTGGTTGACCGGGGGCGTGATCGGCACGGTGCCGGGGGTCGGTGGGGCTTGGGACGCGAGCGACGTGAGCAGCACGGTCGCGGCGACGAGGGTGGGGGATGCGGGGAGAGCTGGCACGGATGAACCTCGCTGGGCTGTGGACAGAGTGGTAGCGCGGGCCGGCTACCGTGGCCGGCCGTCCTTGGCGCGCGCGCCGCACCGCGCCTGCGCGGGATTCGGCGCAGTCAGGTCACGACGGCAGGGGCAGGCTGCAGCGGAGGGTCTTTCTGTGCCCGTTCTCGAACTCTCGCTACGTTGCGGGAGGAGGGTGCGGCCGCCCCTTCGCCAACGGGTGCGTCATGGAGCCACCGTGTCGGTGGCGCTGCCGGCCACACGTCGAGTCGGAGCTCCGGGACTCAGTGGTTGGCCCTGTCTGCGGCAGAAAAAGGGCCTTCCGGGATGGACGGTGCCTCCGAATCGCGCGACCATGACGAGGTCCGGCCTTGCCGACCCGGCAGGGCACCCCATGCACGACGACGAGGAAGACAGTGACACGGATGGTCTCGGCCAGCCGTTGGGGAAGCTCCATCGAGCCGGTTTCCAGCCGGATGCGGACCGTGCACCGTACGCGCTTCCACCGGGGGAGCCGGCCTTGCAGGAGTCTTGGTTGGAAGATCGGGGAGACGAGGAGTCTTCCGGTCATTCGGAGGTCGAGCCGGTGAAGTCGGAACCGGAGCCAGCCCCGCACTCGCCATCCGAATCGCCCGTGTCGCGTCGTCGGCTGCTGCGGTGGGTGGGCATCGCCTCGGGTACCGCGCTAGCCAGTGCGGCTGGGGGTTGGCTCGCGTCTCGAATCGCGAGTGCGCCAAACAGCGGGGCTCCTCGATCGCGCGTGCCGTCCGGATCGGATTCCGAGGCGCGCGACCCGGAGTGGGTCGCCCTCCTGATTCGCGGCGCCAAGTCCATCGCGGATGGTCCGATCGAGGAGCTCGCCGACGCTCATGCATCGTTCCTGATGGTCGTCGAGAACCACGGGACAGGGCGTGACGTGGAACTCTGGCGGGGTGTCGCACGGCTGGCTACCTACGCGCTGCTGGACGAGAGCACGCGGGGGTACCGCATCGCACGGCGTGTGCTCGTGGTCCTGCGTGGCAATTCGCCGCCGCCCGGTCTCCTGAGCCTCGAGCCACAACTGGAACGATTCGTCCGCGCTTTCGAGCGCAGGAAGCGAAACGGATGATGGCCAGGGCTGGTATCGGTGGAATCAGCGTCGAGCCGAATCCCGCGGCCGAGGGTGGCACGGTGACCGTCACCGGACCACCCGACTCACATGTCTACGTCGGTCACGGCGGGAAGACCACGCGTGTCAAGCTCGGTCGTGACGGCAAGGCCAAGGTCGCCGTCCCAGGAAAGGGGGGGCAGGAGTTCACCGTGACCGACGGCAATTTCCCGAAGCCGAAGAGTGTGGTGGTCGAGATCGTCGCCACGGGAAGAGCCCCCCGGATCAAGCTACGAGGAGCGATATGAGCTGCATCGATACGCGTTCCATCCGTCTCGTCCTGTTCGCGGCGTCATGCCTTGCGGCGGGGTTGCAAGCTCAGACCTCGATTCACCGCGTTGCGGGAGTGCTCGACGCTCAAAGCGCGCCCGGTGCCGGTGCGCTGCCCGGATTCCAAGGTGCATTCCGCGAACAGATCCTGATCGATGCGTCGCGCTTGAACGCGTTGGTCGGCAAGCGAATCGTCGGGTTCGAGGTGCGTCGCAACCTGGACGGCACGTCGCTGGTCGGTGGCACGATCGATCTCGATGTGTCGCTTTCCACCACCTCGCGACTGCCCACCGCCGCGTCGCCGCGATTCGCCGACAATGCGCCGTCCGCGCAACAAGTATCGGTCTTCTCCGGTCCGGTCGTTGTGCCCACGTCGCCGGTTCCGACCGATCCGATCGACCCGTGGAGCGCGCAGAACAAGGTCCACGTGGGATTCGCGGCCAAGTCCGCATTCGTGTATCGCGGCGGAACTCTGGTCCTGGACCTCGGTGGACGCCCGCGCAATTCGGGGGGGCCGAAGTTCTGGTACGCAGACTTCGAGCTCGATGTCGCGGAGTCGTCGACTTCGAGCGTCGGCGTGACCTGCTCCCGATTCATGCTCGAGCCCGAGCGGCAGACGCTCACGGTGCAGCCCGGGATCCAGATCGGGAATCCGGTGCGGTTCGTCGGGTTGTCCCGCCCCGGTGCGCGGTCGCTGCTGCTGCTCGGCGGCCAGGCGATCCCCGGAGGTGTGGACCTGAGTCCGCTGGGTGCTCCGGGCTGCGCCCAATACGTGGGCGTCGGCGCCCTGGTCGGCATCGTGCAACGCGGGACGGTTCCGGGCTTCGATGCGGCGTTTGCCAACCTCCAGCTGCAGATCCCCTTCACCCCCGGGTTGCTGGGCACCAGCTTCTTCGCGCAGCTGGCCGACCTCGAGACCAACTTGGCGCGCTCCGAGTGGAGCAACGCCGCAGGCATGACGACCAGCAATGCGCTGCGGGTCGACCTGCCCGCGTCAGCCCCGTCGATCGGGCTCGCCGTGGTCCGCACCGACGAAGTCAGCGGGACGACGCCGTTTCCGGCGTTCGGCGAGGTCGATGTCCGGCGCGGGCCAGTGCTCCGGTTGCTGTACGAGTGAGCACCCCCGAGTCCGCTCACTCGCCGACCGCTGTCTCCACCGGACTCGACTTGCCCGCGACGGCGGTGGCCACCGAGTCCTCGAGGAACTGCCGCAGCTCGAACATCTGCGCGGTCGCCAGTCCCTGACCGACGTACGACGCCCCGTACACCAGCGCCGCGAACAACGCCGCGAGCGGTGTGAGATACAGCGACCACGGGTGCTCGTCCAACAGCCACTGGACCACGCCGTACGCCGCGCAGCCGATCGCCAGGAAGCCGGCGCCCATGTAGAGCGACATGTAGGCCATCCACACGTGGGGATGCGGACCGAAGCGACCCATCACCTTGGTGCCGCCATCGACTTCGACCAGCTTCACGTCCAGCTGGGGGGCCCAGATCCGGAACGACTTGTCGTCGCGGATGATCTCGAAGCGTTCGCGGTCGAGCGCGACGCCGCGCACCGCGGGATTCTCGCGGATCGCTTCATGCAGGCAGGTGAACACACGCTCGGGGGCTATCGGCGCCAGCAGGTCGAAGCGGGGTCGGGGTCGGGGTTCGGAATCCCGCTTGCGTAGCGAGGGGGCGGTGGCCATGCAGCCACGATAGTGCGTGGCGCGGCGCAGCGGATGCGCGGCCCCGAAGGCGTCGGCACGCCACTGTGTTGCTTACGCCACCGTTCGCCTACGCCACTGTGTCGCGCGGCAGCCGTCGTTCCTGCATTGCACAGTAGACGGTGGGGACCACGAACACGGAGATCAGCGCCACCGCCATCCCACCGAACGACGGCACGGCCATGGGCACCATGACGTCCGAACCGCGGCCGCTCGAAGTGAGCACCGGGAGCAGCGCCAGCAGGGTCGTCGCGGTGGTCATCAGGCAGGGCCGGATCCGCCGTGCGCCGGCCGCGAGCACCGCTTCGCGGATCGCCTCGCGGGTGGTCGGTCGTTGCGCGGCGAAGCTCTGGTCGAGGTAGGTGCTCATGATGACGCCGTCGTCGGTCGCGATGCCGAACAGCGCCAGAAAGCCGACCCACACCGCGACGCTGAGGTTCAGCGGATGCACCTGGAACAGGTCCCGCATCGATCGGCCGAGGATGTCGAAGTCGAGGAACCACTCCTGGCCGTAGAGCCACAGCATCAGGAAGCCGCCCGACCAGGCGACGAACACACCGGAGAACACGTTCAGCGTGACGGCCACGGAGCGAAACTGCAGGTAGAGGATCAAGAAGATCGTGAACAATGCCAGCGGCAGCACCACGCGCAGCTTCTTCATCGCCCGGACCTGGTTCTCGTAGGTGCCGGCGAACCAGAACGACACGCCCGAGGGAATCGTTAGCTCGCCGCGCGCGATCCGCTCCTCGATCACCCGCCGGCAGTCCTCGACTACCTCGGCCTCCGCCGCGTCGGGCTGCTTGTCGAAGATCACGTAGTTGACCAGCCGCGTGTCCTCGCTGCGGATGTTCTGTGGGCCCGGCGTGTAGCGGATCTTCGCCACCTGACCGAGCGGGATCTGCGTGCCGTTCGAGCCGGCGACCAGCACGCGGCCGAGCTGCTCGATCTGGTCGCGCTGTTCGCGCTGGTAGCGCACCCGAACCGGGAAGCGCTGGCGCCCCTCCACGGTGCGGGTGAGCACCTTGCCGCCGATCGCGACCTCGATGACGTCCTGCACTTGCCGCACCGACAAGCCGAAGCGGGCGATCGCCGCGCGGTCGATGTCGATCTCGAGGTACGGCTTGCCGACCACTCGGTCGGCGAACACCGTCTCGGAACGAACCGACGGCACCTGCTTGAGCACGCGCTCGAACTCGAGCCCCATGCGGTCGATGGTCTCGAGGTCGGGGCCAGCGACCTTGAGTCCGAACGCCGACCGCATGCCGGTCTGCAGCATGATGCGACGGGTCTCGATCGGTTGCAGCATCGACGCGTTGGTCATGCCCGGCAGCTCCGCGGTCCGCTGGATCTCCGCCCAGATGTCCTTCGGGTTGCGGATGTTGGGCCGCCACTGGCGGAACGGGCGCCCGTCGGGGTCGGGGATCAGTTGCCCGGCGTCGTCGCGGCTGTGGGTTTCGTGAACCGAGTCGTAGCGGAATCGAATCGGGTGTCCCTGGGGGTCGGACGCGTACTCCGGCTTGTAGCGGATGATCGTCTCGACCATGCCGATCGGCGCGGGATCGAGAGCGCTGTCGACCCGGCCGATCTTGCCGACCACGCATTCGACCTCCGGAATCGCCCCGAGCAGTGTGTCCTGCTTCTGCAGCATCTCGAGTGCCTCGGTGATCGACGCGTGGTACATCACGATCGGCATCAGCAGGAACGAGCCTTCGTCGAGGCGCGGCATGAACTCCTTGCCGAGGCCGGGGAACTGGCGTGAAAGCGCGCGCCACGCGGAGCTCGTGCGCACCGCGTCCGCGGTGACGCGACCGCCGGTCACGGCAGCCACGGATGGCGGCACGAACCCCAGCAGGCGGTCGAAACCGAACCACACGGCCGAGCCACACGCCACCAAAGCGATCGGCAGGCACAGGAAGGTCTTCCGGTGTGTCAAGCAGAGTCGCAGCAGGGGCACGTAGGCGCGGTGGAACAGGTGGAACAGCAGCAGCGCGCCGCCCACCGACATCGCGGTGAATGCGAGGTTGCCGAGCTGGCGCACCGGCCCGAGCGGTTCCCAGGTGTGCGCGAGAATCACCACGACCAGGGCCGCGAGCAGATAGGTCGCGGCCCGACCGATCGGTAGGCGCCGCGCACTGTCGCGTCTTGCGCCATCGCCGGGCCGGGCGCGCAGGAGCAGGTGGGCGAGCGGAGGGATCACTGCCAGCGACACCGCGATCGAGGCGAGCAGGGCGAAGGTCTTGGTGTAGGCGAGCGGCTTGAACAGTTTGCCTTCCGCCCCCTCCATCGCGAACACCGGCAGGAAGCTGACGACGGTGGTCAGCACCGCGGTCAGTACCGCGCCCCCGACCTCGGAGGCACCGCGGAACACCGCTTCGAGGCGCCGTTCGGCCGTGTCGGTGCCGCGGATGTGGGTGAGGATGTTCTCGGTCAACACCACGCCCATGTCGACGATCGTGCCGATCGCGATGGCGATGCCCGACAGCGCCACGACGTTGGCGTCGACGCCGCACAGCTTCATCGCGATGAAGCAGATCAGCACGGTGAGCGGCAGCAAGCCCGACACCAGCAGCGCGCTCCCGAAGTGCGCGACCATCCAGAGCACCACCAGGATCGTCACCAGGACTTCGTCGCGCAGCGCGTCGCTGAGCGTGCCGAGCGTCTCGTGGATCAGCGTGGAGCGATCGTAGAACGGCACGACCCGGATCTGCGACTGCGTCCCGTCGGCCAGCTGCTTGCGCGGCAGACCGGGCGCGATCTCGGCCAGCTTGCTCTTCACCCGCTCGATCACCGCCAGCGGATTGGCGCCGTAGCGCACGACCACCACCCCGCCGACCGCCTCGGCGCCACCCTTGTCCAAGGCGCCGCGTCGCAGCGCCGGCCCCAACCCGACGGTCGCGACCTGGCGGACGGTGATCGGCACGTTGTCGTGCACGCCGACCACCGTGCTGGCGATGTCGCCCAACGACTTCAGGAAGCCCAAGCCCCGGATCACGTACTCGACGCGGTTGATCTCGATCGTTCGAGCTCCGACATCGACGTTGGAACTCCGCACCGCGGTGAATACCTGGTCGAGTGAGATGCCGTAGGCGCGCAACGCGTCGGGGTCGACGTCGATCTGGTACTCCTGCACGTGGCCGCCGACCGACGCGACTTCGGCCACTCCGTCGACCGCGAGCAGCGCATTGCGCACTTGCCAGTCCTGGACGGTGCGCAACTCGTGGAGGTCCCACCCGCCGGTCGGCCTGCCGGTGCCGTCACGACCCTCGAGGGTGTACCAGAACACCTGGCCCAGCGCGGTCGCGTCGGGGCCGAGCGCGGGCCGCACGCCGTCCGGCAGCGTGCCCGCCGGCAGGCTGGCGAGCTTCTCCAGCAATCGCGTGCGGGACCAGTAGAACTCGACGTCGTCGCGGAACACCACGAAGACCGAGGAGAAGCCGAACATCGAGCTGCTGCGGATCGACTTCACGCCCGGAACCCCGAGCAGCGCCGCGGTCAGCGGGTAGGTGACTTGATCCTCGACGTCCTGGGGCGAGCGACCGGGCCACTCGGTGAACACGATCTGTTGGTTGTCGCCAGTGTCCGGGATCGCATCTACCGGCACCGGATCGCGCGGCAGACCGGGCAGCTTCCAGTCGAACGGGGCGACCAGCACTCCCCAAGTGGTGGCGAAGGCGATCAGCAGCACGACGACCAGCTTGTTCTCCAGGCAGAAGCGCATCAGCCGATCGACCGCGGAGCGGTGCCGCGCGTCGCGGGGCTCGGGATTGGCGTCGCTCACTTGTTGCCCTTCGCCTTCTGCCCCGGCGTCTCGGTCGCCTGGCGGATCGTGGTGGACACCCCGACGAACTCGGTGCGGATCTCACCGCAGCGCAGCATGCGCGCGCCGAAGTACGGATTGGCCACGGTCTTGTCCTGCTGCAGCCAGGCGGCGCCGCGGTCGTCGAACGCCATCGGGCAGAACACCTCGAAGTGCAGCTGCTCCCCGGGGTGACGGAAGGTGCGTTCGAGTTCGAGCACGTGGCGCGAAACGGTGGCGAACGCGAGCCGTGCGCCTGCGAGGTCCGAGGCCGCGACGAGGTCGCGGAGCGCGACCCGCAGGGGTTCGACCTCTGCGCCGAAGCGCCGTGCCGCGGCGGCGGGGATCCCGGCCGGATCGGCGGCGGACAGTGCCGTGGTCGCCTGCCTTGCCGCCGCCTGGCTGCCGCCCAGGTCGTCACGCGCCAGCGCCTGTTGTAACGCGAAATAGGCGGTGCCGAGCGGCCCGAGCGAGACGCGGAGCACGGCGGTGTCGGGACCGACGAACAGCATCGACTCGCCGGGCATCGACATCATGCTCGGCTTCGCCTGGATCTGCATCGAGCTGTCGATGCGGAACGCGCCGTTCGTCACCACGCGTTCGTGCTCGCGCAGCCCGGCGCGAACCAGGTAGTAGTCCCCGGCTCGCGGCCCGAGGATCACTTCGCGTCCCTCGTAGGTGGGCCGGGCCTGATCGGGCACCGCGACGTAGACGACCGCTCGCGTGCCAGTCACCAGCACGGCCGACGCGGGCACCACCAGCGGCTTCTGCGCAGTCGCTGGCGGCACGTAGCCCAGCGACTCGGCGGGCACGAGGTCCATGCCGCACACGTCGCACTTGCCGGGACCGTCCTTGACCACTTCCGGGTGCATCGGACTGATCCACTTGCCGGCCAACCGGCTCTCGAGCACCTCACCGTTGCCGCCCATCTGCGCGCGCACCACCGCTCGCACGAACATCCCGGGCTTCAGACGCCGGTCCGGATTCGCGATGTTGACCCGCACCTTCACTGTGCGGGTGCGGTCTTGCAGCACCGGATCGAGGAACGCGATCCTGCCCTCGAACACCTCGCCGGGGACCGCTTCGGCCTGCACCGTGACCCGCTGGCCGAACCGCAGCCACGGCAGGTCCTGCTCGTAGGCGTCGAGCCGCAACCACAGCCGCTCGAGGTCGGCGATGCGGTAGATCTTGCTGCCCTCGCGCACGTAGTCGCCCTGGTCCAGGAGCTTGTGGATCACCACGCCGCCGGCCGGCGAACGGATCTCCATGTGATCCTCCGCGGTGCCGCGCTGCTCGACCGCGTCGACTTGCGCCGCGCTCAGACCCCACAGCAGCAGCTTGTCCCGCGCCGCCCGGTAGGCCTTCTCGTTGCTGTCCCGCAGGAACTGGCTCGCTTCCCCGGCGGTTGCGGCACGACGCTTCTTCGCTTCGAGCAGTTCCTGTTGGGCGGTCAACAGGGCCGGGCTGAACAGCGACACCAGGTGGTCGCCCTGGCGCACCGGAACGCCGGTGTAGTCGACGAACATCCGGTCGATCCGCCCTTCGACCCGCGCGGCGATGGTGCGGATCGCCGTCTCGTCGAACTCAATCTTGCCGCTCATCCGCACCGCCAGAGTCAGGAACTGCCGGGTGACCGGTACGGTGGCGATCTCCGCCAGCTTCCGCGCTTCCTCGGTCATCGCGATCCGGCGCGGTCCGAGCGCTCCGCCAGCTGCGCGTGGCACCAAGTCCATCCCGCACTTGGGACACGGTCCGAACGCCGGCAAGTCGACTTCGGGATGCATCGGGCAGGTCCACCGCGTCGCGGCGTCGGACTTGCCGGGGGGCGCGACCCCCGCGGTCGTGGTCGCCGGGGTCGTGCAGCGTCCCACGAAGAACCCGACGAGAGCGCACAACCCGGCAGCGGCCACCGGACGGGTGATCTTGTTCCAGTTCATCGGAATCCACCTCCGACCAGCGCGGCGACGCGCGCTTCGCTCTGCAGGTAGTCGCGCGTCGCTCGCCAGTAGCCGACCTCGAAGTCCAACAGGCTGCGTTCGCTGTCCAACAGATCGAGCAGAGCGGCGCGGCCGGCACGATATGCCGCGCGAGTCACGTCGAGCAGCTCGCGGGCGCGCGGCAACAGGGTGTCGCGGTAGAGCGCCACTTGGCGGAGCGCGTCGTTCAACGCAAAACCGGCGTGTTCGACGTCGGCGCGCAGGTCACCGCGCAGCTGGTGCAGGGCGGCGCTCGCGGCCGTGAGTTCGTGCTCGGCCTGGCGTTCCGCGGCGTCGTAGCGGTGCACCCAGATCGGCACGCTGAACCCGACCCGCCACGCCCACGGATCGCGACCGCTGCCCGGCGTCGCCGGGTTGACCGCGGATCCGGTCTCCAGGTAGTCGACGCCGACGCTGAGATCCGGCCAGCGCTCGGTCTGGCTCAGCTCGAGCGCGTGCCGGTGTCGGACCACCGCGGCGGCAAACTCGCGCACCTTGGGGTTGCGGTCGGCGGCCAGCTCGACGAGACGCGCCCGGTCGACCTTCCGCAGCGTGGGCTCGGTCGTCTCGGGGAGCGGGAGCAGGTCGTCGCTCGGGTAGCCCATCGCCGCCGCGAGGCGAGCGCTCAGTGCCGGGCGGATCTCGACCAGGGAAGCGAGGTCGTTCTCCACCCGGCCGATCTCGACCTGCAGCCGCAACAGGTCCTGTTGGCCTGCGCCAGCGCGGATGCGGCTCTGCACCACGGGTTCCAGCTGGCGCAGCAGCTCGAGGACGCGCTGCTTGATGCGCAGGGACTGACCCAGGTAGCCGTACTCGTGGAACGTCACCGCGATGTCGCGCTGCACCGCCAAGCGGCGCGCTTCGACTTGCTGCCACAGTTCCTCGGCGCGCGCTTCACTGATCCGGCCGCGCTGCCGCAGCTTGCCCGGCCACGGCACGTTCTGCGTCAACCCGTAACGTCGCCGTTGCGGTCCGGTGCGGGTCTGCAAGTCCTCGACGAACTGCGAGAACGACGCTACCGGGTCCGGCAGGCTGGTGGTCTGCGCGGTGCGCTCCACCGCGGCACGCCAAGTCTCGTAAGCGTTGCGCAACGTGCCACTGTGGCGCAGCCCGAAGTTCAGGTACGACGCGAGCGAGGCGGTGCGGCGCACCTCGTCGAGCGAAGGGGATTCGGTCGCGTCCGCCGCAGCGCTGGCGCCGGCGCGGTGCGGGTACAGCGAAGCGGTGCGCGCTTCGACCATCCGTGGGTCGACGCTTTGGCAGGCGGTGAGCCACAGCCCCATCGCGAGCACGTACGGGCGAATGGGGACGGGCACGGAGCCGCGTCGGGAACGGGAACTCATGGCTTGGCTGGGTGTGTGCAACGGAGACGGATGCGCCGCGCCGCGGGGATCCCGTGGCGCAGCCTCGGCCCGGGACCGTTGGACGAAGCAAGGCAGCGACCTCGATCGCGCCAGTTCGGTCCGCGACAGCCCGGGCGACGCTCGCGTCAGCCGGTTAGCTCAGCCAGGTGCAGTAGCGGACGAACAGCGGAGGTCCCGACCGAGCGCGCGGGGGAACCGGCGCGATCCACGGTCTCGCGCGGTGGCGCTGCGGTGCGAAGATCTCCGCTGCGACGCAGGCGCACGCCCACGTGTGTGGTTCGACCTCGAACTGGATCCACGGCAGGTCGTCCTGCCGCTGCGAGCACGGACACGGATCTCCTGGTTCCGGAGGCGCCGTCGGGTCCGAACAACAGCACGGCCGCGCGTCGCTCGCGGCGCAGCAGCAACGGCTCGGTTCGTCTGCTGCGGAGCGGTGGAGCCGCGCCGAGCCGAACAGGAGCCCGAGCACCAACAGCGCCCCGAGCCACACCGAGCTGCGCACGCATTCGCGCATCACGACGAGTCTATCGGCAGGTGGGGAGGGAAGGCAGTGGGGGATTCTCTGGCCCGGACGATTGATGAGCGGCCCGGCGACATCGTGCAACGCCGTTGCTGGCAAGGAGAAGGGCGGGTTCGGCCCGGAGGCGGGCAGCCGACCGGTCGGGGCGTGGGTTCTGACGATCGCCGGTGTCAAAAAGCCCGGGCGCGGCGCTTCCGCGGCCCAGCGCCGGCGGATAAGGCAGGGGCATGACCCCACCCGTCTCCATTGTCGTCGGTGCCTCTTCCGGCATCGGCGAGAGCCTCGCCCGCCGCCTCGCCGCGGAGGGTGGCAAGGTCGCGTTGCTCGCCCGGCGCGGTCCCGAAGTCGAGCGCATCGCCAAAGAGATCAACCAGCAGTGCGGGGCCACCCGGGCCCTGGGCGTGGCGCATGACGTGACCGATTGGTCGGCGGTCGACGGGTTGTGGGGGCGGGTCGAGTCCGAACTCGGGCAGGTGGATGCCCTCTACTACGCCGCGGGGATCCTCGAGCCGGTCGAGGGCGATGAGTTCGACACCGCCAAGGACAAGCGCCACTTCGACATCAACACGCTCGGCAGCGTCGCCTGGGTGAACGCCGCGGCGCGCCGTTTCGGACCGCGCGGCGCGGGCACGATCGTCGGCATCAGCAGCGTCGCGCAGGACCGCGGGCGGATCGGCCGCCCGGCCTACAACGCGTCCAAGGCGGGCATGGACACTCACCTCGAGGCGGTGCGCAACCGGCTTTGGCGCAAGGGTGTGACGGTGACCACCGTGCGCCCGGGTTTCGTGCAGACGCCGATGACCGAGGGTGTGCAGGGCATGTTCTGGGTCATCTCCGCCGATCGCGCCGCCGAGCTGACGATCGCCGCCGGGCGCAAGCGCAAGGCCGTGACCTACATTCCCTGGCGGTGGCGGCCGATGATGGGGGTGATCCGCTCGATCCCGTCGTTCGTGTTCCGCAAGCTCAACTTCTGAACGAGACGACCTGTGAATGTGCACGACGCGCGGGCGCCTGGTAGCCCCGAGGTAGAGCGCGGTGCCGGGCCGCGACTGCCGTGGAGCCGCGAGCGGGTTCGCGGCTGGGGCATGACCAGCGGTGGCGAGAGTTCCGTGTTGCGGCCGACCTCCGCCGAGGAAGTCGCGGCTGCGCTGCGCGAGGTCGGCGCGGCAGGCGGGTCCCTCGGACTGCGTGGATCCGGGTGCAGCTACGGCGACGCGTCGCTCAACACCGGTGGCCACCTGCTCGACTTCGGGCGGATGAACCGAATCCTGTCCTTCGACGAAGAGCGCGGCGAAGCGGTGGTCGAGCCCGGCGTGACGATCCGCGACCTCTGGCGGCACTCGATCGGCCACGGCTACTGGCCGACCGTGGTGCCCGGAACCATGGAAGTGTCGTGTGGCGGTGCCGCGGCGATGAACATCCACGGCAAGAACAACTTCGCGGTCGGCACCTTCGGGGACAGCATCCTCGAGTTCACGTTGGCGACCCCGTCGGGCGAGACGCTGTCGTGTAGCCGGGAGCGCAATCCCGAGGTGTTCCACGCGGCGATCGGCAGCTTCGGCATGCTCGGGGTGTTCACCGAGATGCGGGTGAAGCTGAAGCGGGTGTACTCCGGTCGGCTGAAGGTGACCGCGGTGGCGACGCGCGACCTGGTCGCCAACCTGGACTACCTGGAGACCCACCGTGGCGAGGCCGACTACTTGGTCGGATGGCTCGACCTGCACGCCCGGGACAGTGCGCTGGGCCGTGGCGCGATCCACCGCGCCGACCAGCTCGCGGCCGGCGAGGATCCCGAAGGGGAGCGAATGCTCGCCGCGGAGCGGCAGGACGTGCCACCGCGGTTGTTCTACGTGGTGCCGAAGGGGTGGATCTGGCCTGGCATGTGGCTGTTCCTGCAGGGCGGGATGTGGCGCCTGGTCAACGCCGCGAAGTTCCACGCCGGCGTGCGCGAGGCGAAGCGCCCGCCGTACCTACAGAGCCACGGTGCGTTCCACTTCCTGCTCGACTACGTGCCCAACTGGAAGAAGATGACCAGCCCGGGCGGCCTGATCCAGTTTCAGCCGTTCGTGCCGCAGGCGGCGGCCGAGCGCGTGTACCGCACGCTGATCGAGACCTGCCACCGCGCCGGAACGGTGCCGTACCTCGGGGTGCTCAAGCGCCATCGGCCCGACCCGTTCCTGATGACCCACGCGGTCGACGGCTACTCGTTGGCGATGGACTTCGCGGTGAGCAAGAACCCCGCCAAGCGCGACGCTCTGTGGGCCTTGTGCCAGCGGATGGCCGACGTGGTGTTGGATGCCGGGGGCCGCTTCTACTACGCCAAGGACGCGGTGCTGCAGGCCAGCTCGTTCCCGCGCATCCACGGCGCGGCCGCGGTGGCCGAGTTCCGCCGGCTCAAGGCGCGGCTGGATCCGCAGGCGATGCTGGCCACGGATCTCTCACGCCGAATGGGGGTCGTCTGACCGGGCGATCGCTCGGGGCGACCGCCCGGACCGCCGGCTACTTGAGCAGGTTCGAGTAGACCCCGAGCAGGGTCGCTGCGTCGATGTCGACCACCTGCAGCAGCGGACCCGAGTTCGGCGTCAGGCTCGCCTTCAGGTCCAGGATTCCACCGCTCGGCATGCCCAGCGGGATCACGAACGCGGAGGTCAAGTCGAGCAGCAGGTTGCCCGAGACCAGCCCCGGCAGCGGGTTGCTCGGCGGCGCCGACTTCAGCGAGATCAGGAAGTAGAGGATGTTGCCCTCGTGGCCGCGCACGATGACGTTGTCGTTGGCCCACCGCTGCAGCGTCGGGATGATCTGCAGGTCGAAGGAGCCCGAGCTGCCGGCGTAGTCGCGAACCTGGAAGTAGTAGTCGCCGACCGGGAGCATCACCCCGTAGGTGCAGGCGCCGGTGCCGAGCGTCTCGATGTCCTCCCAGCCGAACGAGCGACCGGTGTTCGCATCGACGATCCCGACCTCGCCGTCGAAGCCCGAGCCGTCGACCAGGTTGACCTCGACCCACTGCGGCGTCTTGGTGCTGTAGGCGTAGGTGACCGTGTCATCGCCCGCCACCGTGCCCGGGTTGGTGCCGGCCTGCGCCGTGACGGTCGAAGCCGACGCGGTGCTGCGGGAGATCGTGTAGGTGCCGTAGTCCCACAGCGAGTCCGAGGCGACGTAGTAGGTGCCCGGAGGCAACACGGCGCGCAGATCCGAGTAGGTGTCCGCCAGGCGGTCGTCCGCCTCCAGGATCTGCTTCATGTTCGCGTCGTACAGGATCGCGTAGCTGTCGATCAGCGCCAGGCTCCCGGTGCCGGTGATCGTGACCTGCACCTTTTCGGTGTTGGTGACGTTGATGCGGTACAGGTCGAAGGTCTCCTGGGACCCGACCAGGTTGCCGTTCGCCGAGGTGGTCAGAACCGGGGTGGCTTGCGCGGTGAAGGTCGCCTTGACCGTGGTGGTCGAGGTCCCGGACAGGGCGAACACGTAGGCGTAGTAGGTGCCCGCGGGTAGTTGCGCGTCGAGCCCGGCCTCGCCGCTCGAGGTCGTGCTGGTGTCGTCCACTTCGTACACGTAGCCCCACTGCGAGTTCTGCAACAGGAGGAACGTGTCGAGGGAGTTGGCGGTGGTCAGCTGCAGGTTGAGTCGGCCATCGGTCGGCAGGACCAGCTTCACTACCCCCGGATTGCCGCCGACGTTGATCTGGGTCGAGTTGCCGAGGCCCAGGGTCGGAATCGGCTGCAACTGGGGCGTGATGCCGAGCGTGTAGGTCGTCGTCGATCCGGTTCCGCCGACCTGCGCGTGGTAGGTGCCGGCCGGGAGGTGCAGCACCGCGCTGGTGCCGTACAGGTGGTAGCCCCAATTCTCGTCACCGTTGGCATTGGTGACCTGCAGGCTCGGCGATCCACCACTCGCACTCAGCGAGAACGTCACGACCGCATCGAGGATCAGCGTGAAGCGGAACGTGTCGGTGTCCGCCGAACTCGACAGGGTGCCGGTCGCGGTGGCCGGGGCCGCGATGGTGCCGAGGTCGTTGGCGAAACCCTCGGAGTCGTTGTACTCAGCTTCCGCGCCGGCGAGAGCGACGGGCGCGCCGGCCGTCGGGGCGGGCGCGATCTGCGGTTGCAGGCGCAGTGCGTGGCCGCGGCTCCCGTTGCTCTTGGCGAGCTTGCGAAGCTGCTGCTTGATCAACTTGCGCTCGGTCGGCGAGCGCAGCCACCCTTGATTGCGTGCCTCGCGGTAGACCGCGCTGACCGGTGCCAGCGCGCGCCCGGAAAACTGCTTGGCGGCGAACGCTTGCAGGTCTGCCGGGTTGTGGGTCTTCCCCCAATCTTGGGCGGGGGCAAGCGTCGAGAGGGCGGTGGTGGTGAGTACGAGGAGGGATGGGAGGAGGTGTTTCGACATTCGGATCTCGTGGCGTAGTGCCGGGTGCATCTTACGGGCGAGCCGGAACGCGGCCACCGGCGCCCGAAGTGTGTCGTGCACGACCCGGGCGCCTTGCCGCGTCCGTGAGGATCAACCCGTGACGTTCGCGGGCGAACCGACGGTGGCACCGCGACCGTAACCGTGACGGTTGGTAGATCAGCGCGCCGCGGGTTTGCGTCGGAGCACCCGGCGCTGGAACTCGCGGATCACCGGCAGCGCGTCGAGCCACCGGGAGGCGTCGGCGCGGCTCGGGTCGTCGGGGTGGGCCGCGCCGGCGTAGCCGGCGGGAATCTGCGAGTGGCTGGGCTCGCCGCCGTCGGGATCGGGTTCGTGGTACTCGTAACCCGGCAGGAACAGATCCTCGTCCGCTTCGACGTCGGTCGTGCGCACGCCGTAGGTGGAGAGCTCGGTGGTCAATGCCTGCGGTGGGCTCACCCAGGTGTGACTCGGCGCGGCAAAGAACAGGTACTGAACCTGCTGATTGACCGACAGCATTCGCACCTTGTGCAGCGTGCCGTGGAAGAACTTGCTGTGGATCGTCGACTGGCTCACCGGCCCGGCGGCGAAGTCTGGCTCGAAACCCTTGGCGAAGCGCAGCGACGCGGGGTCGCCGCGGCGGGTGAACCGGGCGATCGGCGCGCCACCGTGGATGCGCAGACGCGCTGCCGCGGCAACTCGTGGCCGGACGAAGTCGGCGTACGGCGCGACGCGACCGGACGGCGCCTCGCGCACCATGCGTGCCACCGCGTGATCGTCCCGCCGGCGCGGTTGGCGGCGGCTGACCTCGTCGAACGCGACCTGGACTTCCAGCGGCAGGTTGGCCGTGGCCTCGATGCTGCACAGCAGCTCGTCGTCACCGACTCGCTCCCATCGCACGTCGCCCTTGCCGATCCAGTACTCCTCGCTGTCGTGCACGAAGTGGGTCGCCACGCGCCACATCAAGGAGGAGTCCTTGTAGAACAGCCGCGGGTACACCGACCGGACCGGCCGAGTTCGACGCTCGCCCAGGACCACGTGACCGACGAAGAACTGCAAGCCGTCGTCGTACAGCAGTCCGCTCAGGTAGTACGTCGCGTCGAACAACTCGACCGCGTAGCGAGGCAGGTAGTGGCCGCGCAGCAGTACGTCCGGGTCGTGGCGCGCGGTGCCCGCGGGGCGTAGCACCGCGCCACTGTCGAGCAGGGTGCGGAACCGTCGCGTGATGTCGCGCGGCGGCATGTCGAGCGGTACCGCGTCGTCGACCCGTGCGGTCGCTGGGCGCAGGTGGTGGGGTACTCGGGAAGCTACTGGGCGTGCGGGGCGGCGCGGCGGGGACACGGTGCAGTGATAGCGCGGCCGGCGCGTGCCCGCAAAGCGGCTTCCGGGTCTTCCCAAAGCCCGCACGAGCGGTTCCCATGACGCCATGCTGGCCCGCCCGACCTGTGTCTTCTGGCTGTCCGCCGTACTCGCTGCGCAGCAGCCACCCCAGCGCATCGAGTTGCCGGTGCCGGTGCCGTTCCCGGTGCCCCGCACCGTGGCCTTGCCCGCCCCGGTCAAGGCGGCCAACCAGGGCAAGCCCGCCACGCCGACGAAGCCCCGCGTGGTCGAGCTCGCCCCGGGTCTGCGGCTGCTGGAGCTGCGTGGCAACCCGTTCGAACGCGGCGAGATCCACGGCCGGGAATTCCGCGAGGAGATCCGGGCCACCGTCGCCAAGTGGCAGGAAGACTTGCGAACCCGCTTCAAGCTCGAGCCCGCGGAGTTCATCACCCGGTTCCGCGAGCGAACGTCGTTCGAACGAGCGATCAAGGACTGGACGCCGGGTCTGCTCGACGAGGTGCGTGGGATCGCCAAGGGAAGCGGCGTCGACTTCGCGAGCGTGTACGCGTTCCAGCTGGTCGACGAGATCTGGGCGCAGGGCGATGCGATCGCCGCGGTGGCGCACAAGTGCACAGTCGTCGGGGTGGATCGCCACGGAAGCTCGCCGGCGTTGCTCGGCCAGAACCTCGACCTGCCGCCGCTGTACCACGGCACCCGACTCATTCTGCGGTTGGTCGACGAGAAGAAGCGCGTGCAGGCGCACGTGCTGACGGTGCCCGGACTGGTTGGTGCGCTAGGCTTGAGCAGCGCGGGATTCGGGGTCGGCGTCAACACACTGTTGCAGTTGCGGTCCCGCCCGGATGGCCTCCCGGTTGCCTTCGTGGTGCGCGGGATCCTGGCGGAGAAGGACTGGTGGGACGCGCGCCAGTTCCTGTTCCGCGTGCACCATGCATCGGGCCAGAGCTACACCCTGGGCGGTCCGGACGTCGTGCACACATTCGAGTGCTCGGCGCGGCGCGTCACTCGGGTGTCGAACGGTCCAGGCCTGAGCCGGACCTGGCACACCAACCTGCCGCTCGGCAGCGACGACTGGACCGACGAACTGCTCGGTCGTGCCGAGAAGGCCGGCAAGCCGCCGCGCGCGCTGCTGCCCGAGTGCCCGCGGTTGAAGGTGCTCGATCGCCGCTTGGCGCCGGTCGAGGGCGTGATCCCGGCAGTGGACGTCGAGGCCCTGTGCGCCACCTTGTCGTCGCGCGAGGACGCCAAGGCACCGGTCTGCAATCCGTGGACGTTCGCCACCTCGGTCATGGTGCTGCGCTACCCGGACCCGGAACTGCACCTTCGGGCGAAGCCCGATCAACCGTTCACGGTGCTGCGATTCCCGGCGCTCCCCAACCCCAAGTCGAAGAAGGGCAAGAAGGCCGCGCCGAAGCCGGTGGCGAAGCCGGCGCCGACGGACCGCGCGGCGGCGCTGCGAGCCGCGTTGAGCAAGGCCCGGGCGATGGGTGCCCCGGCCTTGGGGGCGCCGGCGGTGCGCGCCCTGCTGCCGGTCCTGGACGATGTCGGTGAGGCGGTGGAGGAGGAAGAGGAGGCTCCGCCACCGGTCGCCAAGCCCGTGCCCGCGAAGAAGGGTCCCGCGGCTCCCGCCGCGAAGCCGGCTGTCGATCCGAAGAAGGCCGCCGCCAGCAAACCGGGCGGAAAGTCGGCGAAGAAGCCGGACCCGGCCGCCGGCCGCAGTCGCTGGGGGCGCTGACCCGGCGATCCACTGGGCTTCGGCCCCGTGGCTCGGGAGGTGCCGGGATTCGCTCGCGACGGGCTGCGAGGGCGCGATTTGTCGGACCACGCGACCGAGCGAGGCGATGCCGCCGCCCAGGCCACCGGGTGCTAGGAGTCTGCGCCACAGAATGACAACCCATGAGATCCGCACCTTCCAGCACCTGTCACCCCCCGAAATCCTCGCCGAATCCACCAATTCGGCTGTGTTTTCGGGCGGCGACCTGCGCCGAAATCCACGAACCTCCTGAGTCACCCTTCTGTGGCGCAGACTCCTGCCCGGACTATTCATGAGCAGCGTCGCGAGATCGTGCAAGGTTGTTGCTGGCAAGGAGAACGGCAGGTTCTGCCCGGAGGCGGGGTTCCTCCCCGTCGAGGAACAGGTTCTGACGTTCGACGAAGCCAGCAGCGAACTTGCGCGATCGCAGCAGCTCGGTCATGAATAGTCCGGGCTTCTGTAGAGAGGCCCCTCCAGTCAACTGGCTGCGCAAGAAAAACAGTCTGAGCGTACGTGGTGGTCTCCCGGCCAGCCCCAGTTGCCCCGTCACCTTCAGCGTCGGTCGCGCCCGTGTAGGCCGACGCTGAAGGTGACGGGGCAACAGGGCTGCGGTTTCTGCCCCTCGATCCGGATGCAGAGGTTGCTGTCCCGGGCGTCGAGTGCGAGGGATTGCCTGGATGACATGAAGTGTTGGATGCGGTTTGTCGTGGGCGCTACTCCCGGAGTGGATCGAGCAGTTCAGGCCTTCGGAGTGGCAAGAAAGGCCACGCCAAGCTTCTGGTGCGAGCTCTGACCAATGGGGTTTCGCCACTGGTTCCGCGGCGGTGCCGCGCGGCTCATGATGGATGGTCCGGAAGGCTGCGTCCCAAGCTAGTGGCGCGGCCTGTCCCAGCCATCCGCATGCGGACAGCCAGGTAGCCCAGCCTGGAACGGGATCGCAGCCTTCGCGGCCCGAATGCTCTCGAGTCTTCCTCACCATCAAAAACGGATGAACGGAACCCATCGGTTTGATCACGCGACTTTCGCGGAGACCGGTTGCCGCGTCCGCGGTGGACGGAACGCTTCGCTGCGAGACAACATCACGAAAACGATGCGGGCTAGCTTGTGGGCTGCTGCTGCGTCATTGCGAGCTTCTTGGGTTTGCCTCGCTTCGCCTTCAGTCGGTAGAACTCGGTCGCAGCGCTGGGGTGCTTGGAGCGGATGCTCGCGAAGATCGCGTGACCGAGCGCCCAACGAAGCCCAGGTGGGCCGCTGCGTGTGATGTTGCCGAGCTTGGCTTTGCCGGCCGAGGAGCGCACACGCGGCACCAGACCGGTGTAGGCTGCGAACGCTCGTGCGTTCGGGAATCGTTCGATGTCCGCTGTCTCCGCAAGGATCGTCGCGGCGATGATCTTCCCACACCAGGAATGGCCTGTAGCCGCTTCGCGTCGTCGTGATCCGTCATCAGTTCCTCGACTCGCTGCTCAAGGGTCTGTTGCTGCTTGATGAGGATCCCGAGTTCGTCGAGAAGCGTGTCGAGGACGATCCAGACATCCGGTGGCAAAAGCCTCTGGGCGGACGCCTTCCAAGTTTCGTCGACGAAGTTCTCCTTCTTCGCGGGCATCCGTGAGCGTCGATCAAGGCGTGGATTCGGTTGAGTGTCACCCTCCGGTGTTTGCGGATCTCTTCCAAGCGACGCGTCAGTCCCCGGAGCTCGCGCTGAGCGCGCGGGTCGCACGGTATGACTCCGGGAGCTGTCCAGTCACCAGCCACCGCTCCAGCATCGCCTCGACGTCCTGGCGATCGGTCTTCTTGTTCGAGCGCCAGATCTCCGGCATCTTCGCGGCGTCCACCAATCGCATGTCCATGACCTGGTCCTCGCACAAGTCGCTGACCCACTCCCAGGAGCGACACGCCTCGACGAAAAGCACCGCGGGTCGCGGTAGCTCCGTGAACAGCGCTTGCAGCTCCTCGCGGGTCGCGTTGAGTGTTCTCAATTCGGTCTCTCCGGTTTGCGTGTCCACGGTTCGACAAACGAACACGGACTTGTGGTGGTCCGCGATGACGACGGTGCGATACTTGTCCATGAGGCCCCTCCCAGGGCTAATTACAAGAACCAGCGTAACCGCTGGGTTGGGGGGGCCTCTCTACACCATCTAGAAGGCGCGGATCGAGGGCGCGACGGCTTGCGCCCGGCGCCCTTCAATGCCCGCATCTCGCGGTTTCGGCTCTCTGCTCGTCGGAGACCTCGACACTCCACGTCAACTCGCGCCACCTTCGCGTGGCCTCGCTCACGCCAGGTCGTTCCCCGTTTGGCCTCGCGTCTGCTCTCGCGGGAGGGGGGGCTGCTCGTCTCGACCGAAACTCGACTCGAATGCCCCGGCTTCGCCGCCTCTGGCCTCGGATCCCGTTCCTCGGCGGGGGTGCGCCCAGCCCCGAGTGGAGGCCGTGTCGGGGTCGTCCCGCGATGAAGATCTGCGGGTACTCGCCCCCGCGGGTTCCCTCGGGCGGCCGGGCGGACTATAGTTCCGGCAGAAGCCGCCTTGGCGCCTCGTGCGAGGTGCGGCGGATTCCGAGGAGGGACCCGGGACGCCGGCGCTCCGAGCCGAGGCGCGATGCGCTCTCGAGCCAATCGATTCGACACGAGAACACCACTCCACCTGCATCTGCGAGTCCGGAACCCACTGCCGCATTCTTCTTCGTTGCGAACCGGTACTGAAAAAACCCGGGGCAACGGCCGATGGCATTCTCGGCAGGTTCCTCTTCCCCCCGCGGCGACCCGCCGCCCTTGGCGCCCGGCGCGAACAGCGCAGCGCCCTGACACCGAGCCGCGCTCCGCGCGCCGCTCCCCCAGAATCCAGAGAACCCCGTGAGCTTTTCATCCCTCGGGCTGCGCAAGCCCATCCTGGATGGAGTCCGCAAGGCCGGCTATGAGCGGCCTTCCGAGATCCAGACGACCTCCATCCCGATCGTCCTCGAAGGACGTGACATCGTTTCCTGCGGCGAGACCGGTTCCGGCAAGACGGCGGCGTTCGGCCTGCCGATCCTCGACCGCATGCTCGACGACGAGCCGGGCAAACTGCACGCGCTGGTGCTGGTGCCGACCCGCGAGCTGTGCGTGCAGGTGGCCGAGAATCTGCGGATCTACGCCAGCCGCACTGACATCACCGTGTGCACCGCGTTCGGCGGCATCGACATGGCGATCCAGGAGGCGGCGATCCGCCGCGGCTGCGACGTCGTCGTGGCCTGTCCGGGCCGCCTGATCGATCACCTCGAGCGCGGCAACTTGTCGCTCGAACACATGCGCTACCTCGTGCTCGACGAGGCGGATCGCATGCTGGACATGGGCTTCATGCCGCAGATCCGCAAGATCCTGATGCGTTGCCCGGCGGAGCGTCAGACGCTGCTGTTCTCCGCGACCATGCCGCCCGACGTGGCGAAGTTGGTCGCCGAGTTCATCCCCGGCGCCGCGAAGGTGCAGGTCGGGCGGCGGTCGCAGGCTGCGGCGACGATCGATCACGAGTTCGAGGAAGTCACCGCGCGCGACAAGACGGATGCGTTGATCCGCGTGCTGCGCCGCAGCGACGGCAAGGCGTTGATCTTCTGCAAGACCAAGCTCGGTGCGCAGCGGCTCGGCCGCGAATTGCACCGCGCCGGCCTGCCGGCGGATTCGATCCACGGTGACAAGTCGGCCGAAGCGCGCTACACGATCCTCCAGGCGTTCACCCGCGGGCGGATTCGCTTCCTGGTCGCCACCGATGTCGCGGCGCGCGGCATCGACGTCGACGACGTCGCGGTGGTGGTCAACTACGACATGCCCCGCTCGGTGGAGGACTACGTGCATCGCGTCGGTCGCACCGGCCGCGCCGGTCGCTCCGGCCGCGCCGTGAGTCTGTGGACCTCGGCGGATCGCGGCGTCTACCAGGCAGTCCGCAAGAACCTGAGCGCCAAGACCGACGAGGATGCGGCCGAAGCCTCCCGCGATGCCGACGCCGCGACCGCGGCGCGCACCGGGCGGCGCGGTGGACGGCCCGGCGGCGGCGGCGGTGGAGCACCACGCGGCCGCGGCGGGCGCTCCGGTGGGCGCCGCACCGAGCGCCGCCAGGTCTCGCGCTCGGCGTAGCCGAGAAGGATTCGCCACCGAGCGATGCCGAGGTCGGTGCTCCGACAGGAGCTGCACCTCGACCGCAATGCCGGTCCGTGTTGATGCTGCCGGGCGCGGCACCGACACCCGGGCAGCTTCGTATCCCGCGACCGCGCACGCGAGCCAGGGGGTTCGCGGTGCCGCGCAATTGCCACGATGCTGACCTACCTGTGGATCGTCGTTCCGTTCGTCCTGCTGTCGCTGTGGGCGAGTGCCCGGGTGCGGGGGACCTTCCATCGTTTCTCCAAGGTGCCGATCCGATCCGGCTTCTCCGGGTTGCAGACCGCGCGGGCGATGCTCGACGGTGCGGGGATCCGCGACGTGGCGATCGAGGCGGTCCCGGGGATGTTGTCCGACCACTACGACCCGAGCGCGCGCGCCGTGCGGTTGTCCGAGGACATCCTGCACGGGCGCAGCGCCGCGGCGGTCGCGGTCGCGGCCCACGAGGTGGGCCACGCGATTCAGCACGCCCAGGGCTACGCGCCGATGGCGTGGCGCGCCCAACTGGTCCCCGTAGTGCAGCTCGGCAGCTCGCTGGCGATGCCGATGATGCTCGCCGGGTTTCTGTTGTCGATCGGGGGGTTGGTGTGGCTCGGCATCCTCGGGTTCTCGCTCGCGGTGTTGTTCCACTTGGTGACCCTGCCGGTCGAGTTCGATGCGTCGTCGCGCGCGATCCGCGTGCTCGAGCGGTCCGGCATCGTCGCGGCCGACGAGATGCCCGGGGTGCGGAAGACACTGTTCGCCGCGGGATTCACGTATGTCGCCGCGGCGCTCGCGGCGGCGGCACAGTTGGCCTACTTCGTGTTGCAGGCTTCGGGCGGCAGCCGGGACTAGTGGGGTGTGTCCGAAGTTCGTTGCATAAGTCGTTGAGTCATGCGGTTCGCTCGCAAGGAGCTGCGACGACACGGCTTGTTGGAGGACAAGCTGAGGAGCTGCGACGCCGCGAGCGGGCCGTAGGGCCGGCGACTTATGTGACCAACTTCGGACACACCCCACTAGTGCCCCTCGTCTGAAGTTCGCAGCAAATGTGGCTGCGTCAGTCGATTCGCGCGCAAGGCGCTGCGACGACACGGCTTGTTGGTGGACAAGCTGAGGAGCTGCAACGCAGCGAGCGGATCGAATGGCCGGCTACATGTGCTGCGAACTCCGGACGCGGGCCACTAGCAACCGAACTGGTGGACTCGGCGAGGCTCTCGGGGGTGACGGGTGCTGGAAGGCGCGGATCTCGTGGATTGTCATCCCGTGGCGCAGACTCTCAGCCCGGACTATTCGTGACTGAGCTGCTGCGATCGCGCAAGGTCGCTGCTGGCTTCGTCGAACGTCAGAACCTCCTCCTCGACGGGGAGGCACCCCGCCTCGGGGCAGAACCTGCCGTTCTCCTTGCCGCCCTTCTGCGGCGCACACTTCCAGGACACGCGTCTGCGCGCCTTCGCACCGGTGCCGTGGGGTGGATGACTGATCCGCGGATGTGAGCCAGAATCGGGCGCATGGGTGCTGCGACGCCTCGCTCCGACGGTGAACGAGCCGAGGCGCAGCGACGCAGCAGGGGATGCGCCGCCGGTGGGCTCGGACGCCTCCCTCGCACCCACAGGCACTTGCCGCATTTCGCTCGCCGCCCGTGAGAAGCGCGGGCTAGGATGACCGGTCGATGTCGCCGCATTCCGAGAGCCCTACGCCGGCCAAGCAGCTGGGCGTTTTCCATGTCAACGGCGAAACCCACGAGGTGGCGTTCGCCCCGCACCACACCCTGCTCGAGGTCCTGCGCGAAGACCTCGGCCTGACCGGAACCACCCACGGCTGCGAGCTCGGCGAATGCGGCACCTGCACGGTCCTGGTCGATGGCACGCCAGTGTTGTCGTGCTTGACGCTGGCCCTCGAGGTCGCCGGTGGCGCTGATGGAGATCCGCGGCCGATCGAAACCATCGAGGGTCTTGCGGACGGCCCGAACCTCCACCCGCTGCAGGACGCGTTCGCGGATCTCGGCGCTTCGCAGTGCGGCTACTGCAGCTCCGGTTTCATGCTCACGGCCAACGCCCTGCTGCGGGACGACCCCGCCCCGGATCGGGCGAAGATCCGCACCGCGTTGGCGGGCAACATCTGCCGCTGCACCGGCTACGTGAAGATCTTCGAGGCCGTCGAACTCGCGGCTGCGCGGCTGCGGGGCGAAGCGCGGCAACCGGCACGGGAGACCCTGTATGGCAGCTGAATCGAACGGCGCGGCCAACCAGCCGGGTACCGCGGATCAGGGCTACTATCGCCACGACACTCCGCAACAGGACCTGCGGGTCATCGGCAAACCACTGCGCAAGGTCGACGCGCGCACCAAGGTCACCGGCCGCACCGGCTACGCCGACAACCTGTCGTTGCCGCGCATGGTGTACATGAAACTGCTGCGCAGCACGCAGGCCCACGCGCGGATCCGCTCGATCGACACCAGCGCCGCCGCGGCGATGCCGGGTGTGGTCGGGATCCTGCTCGGTTCCGAGCTACCCAACCAGTTCGGTATCCTGCCGGTCAGCAACGACGAGCACACGTTGGCGATCGACCGCGTGCGGTTCGTCGGCGATCCGGTGGCGGCGGTGGCGGCGCTCGACGAGGAGACCGCATGGGCCGCGTGCCGGGCGATCGTCGTCGACTACGAGCCGCTGCCGGTGATCGGATCGCCGGCCGAAGCGCTCGCCACTCCCGAGCCACGGATCCACGACTACGGCGACGAGGGCAACGTCCACAAGTACGTCAACCTGCAGTTCGGCGATGTCGAGCGCGGCTTTGCCGAATCGGATCTGGTGCGCCAAGACGTGTTCTTCTTCGAGGGCAACACGCACTTGCCCATGGAGCAGCACGCGTGCCTGGCGGACTACGACAAGGACCACAAGGTCACCATCCACAGCAGCACTCAGACGCCGCACTACCTGCACAAGGCGCTTACCAAGGTGCTGGCGATGCCGGCCAGCAACATCCGTGTGATCGCCTGTCCCAACGGGGGTGGGTTCGGCGGCAAGAGCGACCCGTTCAACCACGAAGTCGCTGCATGTGCGATGAGCCGCAAGATCGGTCGCCCGGTCAAGTGCTCGCTGACCCGGGAGGAAGTGTTCCACTGCCACCGCGGCCGCCACCCAGTGCTGATGAAGGCCAAGATCGGGGTGCGCAAGGACGGCGAGATCCAAGCGCTCGATTTCGAGAGTCACCTCGATGGCGGCGCGTTCGGCTCGTACGGTGTGGCCAGCACCTTCTACACCGGTGCGCTGCAGACGGTGACCTACCAGCTGAAGAACTACCACTTCCGCGGCGCCCGATACTTCACCAACAAGGCACCGTGTGGCCCCAAGCGCGGGCACGGCACGGTGCAGCCGCGGTTCGCGCTCGAGTGCCTGCTCGACAAGGTCGCGTGTGACTTGGATCTCGATCCGGCGGAGATGCGATTGCGTCACCTGGCCAAGCGCGGCGAGCTGACTGCGAACTTCATGCGCATCGGGTCGATGGGCCTTGGCGAGTGCATCGAGAAGGTGGTCGCCGGATCGGGTTGGAAGGAGCGCCGCGGCAAACTGCCGTTCGGTCGCGGACTCGGGCTGGCATGCAGCAGCTACTTGTCCGGCGCCGGGCTGCCGATCTACTGGAATGCGATGCCGCACTCCGGGGTGCAGCTGCAGCTGGATCGAAGCGGTTTGGTCACGGTGTTCTGTGGTAGCACCGACATCGGACAGGGCAGCATGTCGGTGTTGGCCTATGTGGTCGCCGAGGTGCTCGGGCTCGACCCGATGAAGTTGCGGATCGTCACCGCTGACACCGACCTGACGCCGGTCGACCTCGGCAGCTACAGCAGCCGCGTCACGCTGATGACCGGCAACGCCGCGATGCAGGCGGCGGAACGGGCCAAGGAGATCGTCGCGGCGGCGGTGGCCGAGAAGCTCGAGGTGCCCAAGTCCAACCTGGTGTTCGCCGACGAACACGTGTTCGACGCCGCCGACCCGAGTCGCCGCATGAGCTTCGCCGAGGCCGTGATCGCCGCCGAGGCGAAGTTCGGCACGGTGGGCACGGTCGGGAGCTACAAGCCACCGCGTTCGGCGGCGCGCTTCAAGGGCGGTGGCGTGGGGCCGAGCCCGTCGTACTCCTACACCGCCGCGGTGGTGGAGATCGAGGTGGACCCCGAGACCGGGCAGTACACCATCCCGAAGATCTGGGTCGCGCACGACGTCGGCCGCAGCATCAACGCCGCGCTGGTGATGGGGCAGATCGAGGGTTCGGTCTACATGGGGCTCGGCGAGGCCACCATGGAGGAGAGCGCCTACCGCGACCGCAGCCACAAGGGCAAGCGGGTGTTCCTCCACAACCAGCCGTCGATGCTCGACTACAAGAGTCCGCTCGCCGTCGACATGCCGGAAGTGGTGACCTACATCGTCGAGGACCACGACCCCAACGGGCCTTGGGGTGCGAAGGAGGCCGGACAGGGGCCACTGTTGCCGATCATGCCGGCGGTGGCGAATGCGGTGTTCGACGCGGTCGGCGTGCGGATCGACACCAACCCGATCACCCCCGAGCGGATCTTCGCCGCCTTGCAGAGCAAGGCCAAGGGTGGCGAGGCGCGGTTCGGCCCGTCGGACGTGCCGGCGGTTGCGTGGCCCGAGCCGCGCGTCGTTCCGCCGCCCTGGGAGGGTGGCGACGGCAAGGAAGTCGCGTCGGACGCACCGGCGCCGACCCGCAGCGGAGGCAAGGGCTGATGCTACGCCTCCCGACCTTCCGCTACCACCGCCCGCGCACTGCCGCCGAAGCGGTGCGGATCCTTGCCGAAAGCGGACCGAAGGCGCGTTTCGTCGCCGGCGGAACCGACCTCTACCCCAACATGAAGCGGCGCCACCAGAGCGCCGAACACCTGATCAGCCTGGCCCGGGTCGAGGAGCTGCGCGGGATCGATGGCGACGGTCCGGCCGGCACCTGCACGATCGGCGCGATGACCACTCTGCGCGAGATCGAACGCGACCCGCGCATCGGCGCGTGGTACCCCGCATTCGTCCAGGCCGTCGCTTCGGTGTCCTCCCCGCTGCTCCGCAACATGGGGACGATCGGCGGCAACTTGCTGCTCGACACCCGCTGCAACTACTACAACCAGACCGAGGAGTGGCGGGCGTCGATCGACTTCTGCATGAAGGAGCGGGGACCGATCTGCTGGGTGGCACCCGGCAGTCCGCGGTGCTACGCGGTGCAGAGCAGCGATACGGTGCCGTTGTTGTGCGCGATCGGCGCCGAGGTCACCTTGCTGTCGCCGGGCGGTGAGCGACGTGTCGCGGTGGATGACCTGTATCGCGATGACGGGATCGCCTACTTGACCAAGCGACCGGACGAGCTGTTGACGCGGGTGCACCTGCCCGCGTCCGGGGCGTGGTCCGCGGCGTACCACAAACTGCGTCGCCGCGGTTCGATCGACTTCCCGGTGCTCGGCGTCGGCGCCTGGGTGGCGCGCGATGGCGAACGCATCGCCGACGTGCGAGTGCGGATCGGCGGGGTCGGATCGATGCCGATCCACGCCACCGAGACCGAGGCGATGCTGCGCGGTCAGCCGGTGACGGAAGAACTCGTGCGGGCGGCTGCGGAGCTCAGCTTCAAGCCGGCACGCACCATGGACAACACCGACAGCGAGGTGCCGTACCGCAAGAAGATGGCGCCGATCTTCGTGCGTCGGGCGTTGTCCGAGTGCCTGGGGTTGTAGAAGGCTTGGGGCAGTCGATGCCCGGCCGTGCACCGGCGAAGCCGGTCGGTGTGCTGTGGCACGCCGCACTCGTGGTGGCGCTGTGCGTCGCCGCGTTCATCAACGCGCTGGGCAACGGGTTCCATATCGACGATCGCGCGCGCGTCGCCGACAACCCCGAGATCGAGGCGTTCTATCCGCCTTGGCGCCATTTCGTCGATCCGACCACCAGCTCGACCCAGGCGAACACGCGCCAGTACCGACCGCTGCTGCCGCTGAGCTTGTCGATCAACTACGCGATCTCCGGCGACAGCCGGGTCGGCTTCCGCATCGGCAACCTGCTGCTGCAGATTTGTGCCTCGTGGGTGGTGTACCTGCTGGTGCGCGAGCTGCTGCATCGCCTCGCCGGGGCGCGCGCCGGGTCGACCGCACTGTTGGTGGCTGCACTCTTCGCAGTGCATCCGATCAGTGGCGTTCCGGTCAACTACATCTGTGCTCGTGACCTGCTGCTGATGCAGGTGTTCCTGGGTGCCAGCGTGTGGACCTATCTGCGGATGCGGCGCATCGGCGAGACCCCGCTGCGCTGGGCGGTCTGTCTGTCGTGCTATCTGCTGTCGTTGCTCGCCAAGAAGAACGGCATCGTCTTGCCGGCTCTGATCGGCGCCGTCGAGCTGCTGTGGTTCACCGGGTCGTGGCGCCGTCTGTGGCGCGTGCTGCCGTTCGGCGCGGTGGCTGCCGCTCTGATGGCCTTCGTCCGCTTCGGTCTCGGGTTCTCGGACCTGGCGAACGTCGTGCACCGCACCGACTCGTTGACTTACTTCGCGCACCAGCTCCAGCACCACGTGTTCTACTACCTGCGCAACTTCGTCTGGCCGGTGCCGATGCGGCAGATGCCGCAGCTCGACATCGAGACGTGGCGCATCGCGGTGGGGGCGTCGGTCGCCGCCGCGGCAGTGGGCGTCGCAGTTTGGCAACGGCGCCGAAGGCCGCTGCTGGCGCTGTGCATCGTCGCCTATGCGCTGATGCTGTCGCCGACGTCGTCGTTCCTGCCGATGCACCCGGAGACCACGCCGTACCGTCCGTACCCGGGTAGTCCGTGGCTGTTCCTCGGCGTGGCCATGGCGCTCGGCGCGTGGCCGCGGGTGCAACGGGCGGTGTTCGGCGCCGCGATCGCCCTTGGGCTTGCGTTGTCACTGTACCTCAACCCGATCTGGAGCACCGAGCAGACCCTGTACCGCCACAGTGTGGCGTACGGCGGGAACGCGTACGCCCACTGCGGTCTGGCGGCGAGCCTGCCCGATGGCGACGAGAAGCGGCAGTTGTTGGAACGCGCACTCGAGCTGGAGCCCGGATACGTCGACGCGCACCTGCACCTCGGGTTGATGCAGATCCGTGTCGGCGACCGCGCGACGGGCTTGTCCCGCCTGCGGCACGCGGTGGCGCTGCGGCCGGATTCAGCAGAGGCGAACTACTGGCTCAGCGTCGGCTTGGCGAAGGCCGGCCGAGCCGAAGAGGCGCGGCAGGCGGCGATGGAGTCGGCGCGGCTCGACCCACACAGCGTCCGCAACCGCGACGCCGCGTCCCGCCACGCGTTCGAACTCGGAATGCAGGCGATGCGGCGCAAGGACTACGCGCGCGCGGTCACCGAGTTGGAGGCCGCGCTCCGGGTCTCGCTGCCCGGACCCAACATCGCCACGCTGCAGCGCGCGCTCGCCGTCTGTCGGCAGCGGGCTAGCCGAACGGGATCGACTCGGTGAACTCGGCTCCCAGCCGCAGGTAGGCACGCCCCCTCTCGATGCGTTGGACGTGCAAGACGGTGGCCAGGATGGATCCGACCACGGGGGCCACGATGAGCAGTGCGAAGCCCGCGACCACGACCGCGAGGTGCCAGCTCGAGTCCACGTTCAGTGCCGTCCCCACGACGATGGCGGTGAACCCGAGGACCAGTCCGCCGACGCCGAACCGAACCCCGCGCCGACGGCGTGCGCGGTGGCGTGGTCAAAGGCTGAAGCGCAGTCCGCTCTTCTTCCGCACCATGAGTGCGATGACGACATAGAGCACCGGGTTGAGCAGCCACAGCAGGAAGAGCGCCGGGTGGTGCCAGTGCACGGTCTTGACCACCGTGTTGCCGTCCGGTGGAGCGTTGCAGACGATGCAGCGCTCTGGAAGCTCCGTCGCGGCACACGACCAGTCTGTCCTGGCGCCACACCGGGCCGGTGGGTGTGGAATCGAGTGGCGCCTCCGGAGCCGCGTACGGGTTGTCCACTGCACCGCGTCCAGACCATCCCTCGGTGCCGGCCGACACGCCGCGAAGCGCAGACCCTTGGCTTGCCCTACAGCTCGAACCGGTAGATCGGGTTGTAGTCCCCGCTGGTGAACGGCCCCAGGCCGACGGTCGACTTGGTCGCGGGGTTGAATTGGTAGATCGTCGAGCGGCGGAACGCTGCCGGTTCGCGCGGCACCGTAGTCTGGCCGGCGCTGGTCAGCATCGTGGCGTTGCTCACCGAGTCATCCCAGATCGCCTGCAGCCACACCGGCAGGTTGGCGTAGACGGGCTGGTACGGGATCGGACCGACGTCGTACGTCGACAGTCCGTACGGCGCCGAGGCAGTCTTGCTGAACATGACCCAGGGCAGACTCAGATCGAGGAACAGCGACTGACACGACACACCGGGGAATGGAGTGCCGTTCGGAAAGCCGCCGACGCCGATCACCTGGATCACCGGCTTGTTCGCCGCGGTGGCCAGGGTCGTGACGCTGAGCCGCACCGTGCTGGTGGTCGCGTCGGTGGTCGAGCCCAGCGAGGCGAAACCGCCCCAGCCCTGGGTAGCGCCCGTGTCCACGCAGCCACCGGTGCTGAGCGACTTGCCGTACTGGAATGTCGGGCCGTAGGCGATCGGGCTCGGCGTGTTGAAGCCGTCCAGGTAGTAGGACCGCTGCAGGGTCGAGGTCCAGATGACGTTGTTCACCAACGTTCCGCCGTTGAAATCGAAGTCGAGGCAGATGTCGGTGGTCCCGGAGTAGGCCCACGGAGTGGTGAACGGGAAGTGCATGTTGCCGTTGATCTCGCCCCACGGCGCCGGGTTGGTCGGGGGCGCGCCGTTCAGCGTCGGCCATGCCACGGCCGCGTCGAACACCCGCGCCGGGGTCGACGTCGGGTTGTTGCTGAACGTGGTCGAAATGCGAGACATGTCGCAGGTCGACATGTCCAGCGTGACCTTGGTCCAGCTGCGCCCCAACTCCAGCACCGTGTGCGACCGATAGTCGGCGCGCAGCGCGATGTCCTTGATCGCCCCGGGGATGTTGCGCAGCTCGCCGTCGAAGAACATGTGGCGACCGTCGGTGTACGCACCGAAGAAGAAGCAGGCGCTCGACCCGTCCTTGGTCAGGTGGTCCCGCGGCGAGGAGTGGTAGGTCTGCGCCGGGAGCAGCGAAGCGGCAGCCAGTAGAGTCGAGGTCAGGGCGAGGGCGAAGAGGCTCTTCATGGTCGGTCGGGTGGGTGTCTTGTCCGGCAGGGGCGAGCCGGAAGCGAAGCTGCGTGTGTGGGCACCGTACTGGGGTGGGCGCCGGCCGTCGACCGGGTAGGACCGGAGATGCGGTCGGATCCGCCGCCAAGTAATCGCGTCCGGGCCGGGACCGGGAGATCTGCCTCGCGGATGGCCCTGAGCGCAGGGGTCGCGGATGGCGGCGCGCAGCGCCGCGCTCACCCAAGTCCTTGGGTGCGGCCTCGGCCGCGATAGGCTGCAGGGGCCGCGGATGTGCAGGGGCCGCGGATCGTGCCGGCACGCGAAGATTCTCCGGTACCTTCCAAGACAGGACGGCTGTTGCTCCAGCGGGCAGCGGCACCGGAAGCTCCAGCAAGCAAGCGGCCGAGGCCTCATCGCCGAACCCCCGCAAGTGCGTCGCGGAGGGCGTTGCTCACATCGTGAAGCGGAACACCGGTTGGTAGCTCGGGGTCGTCAGGGGCCCGTAGCCGGTGCCGTTCTTGGCCGTCGGATCGCTCTGGAACAGCATCGCCCGGCGGAACGCTGCCGGTTCGAGGGGCACGGCGCTGCGGGACGCGCTGGTCAGCCGCGGGCGAGTGGTCGTCGAGTCGTCCCAGATCGCCTGGAGCCACAGCGGTACGCCCACGTACGACGTGCGGTAGGGGATCGGACCGATCTCGATGGACAGGTCCCCGAGCGAGGGCGTGGCGATTCCGGGAAGCAGCGCAGTCGGTTGATTGAGGTCGACGAACAGCGGCTGGCAGGTGATGCCCGGAAACGCCGTGCCACTCGGGATCCCGCCGAGCCCGAGCACTTGCAGGACCGGGCGGCCCGCAGCGGTGCTCTGGGTGACCAGGCCGAGTCGCACCGTGCTGCTGATCGCGTCGGTCTGGGTGCCCAGGAACGCCGAGCCACCCCAGCCTCTCGGGGCGTTCGAGTCGAGACAGCCGCCCGCATTCTTCGACAGGCCGAACTCGGTCGGCGTGCCCACCGCAACGGGACTCGGTGCCGTGAAGCCATCCAGCACGTACGGTTCGCTCCGCGACGGATACCACAGCCGCTGATCTGCGAGCGTGCCGCGTTGGAAGTCGAAGTCGAGGCACAGGTCGCCGGTCCCACCGTGTAGCCACGGCGCCTGGAACGGGAACTGCAGCCCACCGTTGATCCCGCCCCACGGTGCCGGGTTGGTCGGGGGGTTGCCGTTCAGGGTCGGCCAGGCGACTGCGCTGCTGAACACCCGCGCGGGGGTGGTCGTCGGGTTCTGACTGAAGGTCGCGGTGAGGCGCGTGAGCTCGCAGGTGGACATGTCGAGTGTGACGCCAGCCCAATGGCGGCCGACCTCGGCGATGGTGTGGGTGCCGGAATCGACCCGCAGCGCGATGCCCCGCAGCACCCCAGGGATGCCGCGGAGTTCGCCGTCGAAGAACATGAACCGGGCGTCGCTCCAGGTTCCGAACACCGCGCTGATGCCGGCACCCTCCGTGCTGAGGTGACCGCGCGGGGACGCGACGTAGCCTTGCGCGGGAAGCAGCGCCCCGGCGGAGATGGCCGCCAGTGCGAGGACTCGTGAGTAGACGTTCATCGTGGGGTCGGGTGCGAGACGGACGAGGAACGCGGGGGCCGCGTCCTCTGCCGGCCCATGCCACGTCCGTAGCGAGTGTAGTCCCGTCCGGTGATGCGCGCGCGACGCCGCGAAGTGGCGGCGGCGTCGAGGGTCACCGACGAGGAGAGCGAGCCGAGAGCCAGGCCGGACCCGCTGCCGAGAATTCGCGGATCGACCGTGTGGGGGGGGGCACGGCCCCCCTGTGCGAGTGTGACGGCCCGGTTGCCGACAACCCGCGCCGGCAGGGACAGCACACCGACCCTCGGGTGGTCCGTCGCTGCAGGTCCGAAGCAGCGCACGCCTCTGGACTCGCCTTGCCCGACCTCTCGCCGCTACGCTGCGCACGATGTCACCCATGCCGCAGCCGTCCCCCCTCAAGCGCCGGCGCACCAAGATCGTCGCGACTCTCGGGCCGGCGACCTCGCGACCCGAAGCGATCGCCGAGCTTATCGCCAGCGGGGTCGACGTGTTCCGCCTGAACATGTCGCACGGATCGGCGGAGACCCACCGTGAGCTGGCGGAGCGGGTGCGCCAGGCGGCGCGCGAGGCGTCGGAGATGGTCGCGATCCTGGTCGACCTGTGCGGACCGAAGATCCGCGTCGGCAAGTTCGTCGGTGGCGGGATCGACCTCGCGCAGGGTAGTTCGGTGACGGTCACCACCCGCGATCAGCTCGGTGCGGGCGCGGTGATCCCGTCCCGGTTCGCCGAACTCCCGTCGTCGGTGCGGGTCGGGGATCGCATTCTGCTGGACGATGGTCAGCTGGAACTCCGCGTTACGGGTATCTCGGGGGAAGACGTCGCCTGTTCGGTGGAGCACGGCGGTCGCTTGACCGACCACAAGGGGATGAACTTCCCCGACACCACCCTCGACGTCGGGGCGCTGACCGACAAGGACCGCGCCGACGCGCGGCTCGCCCTGTCGCTCGGCGCCGACATGATCGCCTTGTCGTTCGTGCGCGATGCATCCGACGTCGAGGAGCTGCGCGCGATGCTGCCGGTGGAGTCGCGGTTGCCGATCGTCGCCAAGATCGAACGCGCCGAAGCGTTGGCCAACATCGAGCCGATCCTCGCCAGCGCCGATGCCATCATGGTGGCGCGCGGCGACCTCGGGGTGGAAATGCCGCCGGAGTCGATACCGGGGGCGCAGGACGAGCTGGTGGAGCTCGGTCGGCGCTGCGGCAAGCCGGTGATCATCGCCACGCAGATGCTCGACTCGATGCTGCGCAATCCGCGGCCGACGCGCGCCGAGGCGGTCGACGTGGCGCACGCGGTCAAGAGCGGTGCAGACGCGGTGATGCTGTCCGGCGAGACCGCCGTCGGGCCGCACGCGGCGGCGGCCGTGCGCATGATGGACCGCATCGTGCGGCACACCGAGGGGCGCCTCTGGCAGGCCGGGGCCTTCGCCTCGCTGGCCATCCCGCGGCCCACCGAAGGGATCGCCCGGGACGACGCATTCAGCCGCGCGGTCACCCAGCTGTCGCGCGACCTCGGGGTGCGGATGGTGTTGGTCGTGTCGCGCGGGGGCCGATCCGGGCTGGTGGTCAGCGCGTCGCGCCCCGCTGCCCCGGTGGTCGCGGCGAGCGCCGACCTCGGCGTGTGCCGGTTCCTCAAGCTGTGCTGGGGTGTGGTGCCGGTCCTCGTCGCTCCAGCCGAGATCGATCAACCGGTGCCGATGCTGCGCCGCCTGGCCCACGATCTCGGTCTCGCCGAGCCCGGCGAGACCGGGTTGATCGTGCGCGGCTTCCAGGAGGACGTGCGCGACAGCGAGCCGTCGGTCACCGTGGTCACGGTTTGACGGCCCGTCGCGTGCCTCACGCCTGGTGCACGGTCACCTGCGTGAACGGGATCACCCAGCCGTTGGCGTTGCACGCGTCGACCGCCAGCCGCGACATGCCGAACTGGATCTGCTCGTACTTGTCGGCCACCGCGCCCTCGAAGTCGGCCTGGATCTCGTAGTCGAGCGAAGACGACGCCGCGTCCATCAGCGCCACGTCGACCCGACGGATCGCATCGACCCCGACGAGCTCGCGCAGCCCCTGCGAAACCGCCTTCTGCATCTTCATCGGCACTTCGCTGGTCGCGATCGCCTGGTGTGCGTAGTCGATGCCGAACTTCACCTCCACGCGGAACACTCCGGACAGGTTCTTCGGCTTCTGCTCGAGGAATGCCGCGGTCGGGTAGGTCTTCTGACCGCCTCCCGGGAGCTGCAGCTTGACGGTGTCCGGACTCTGCATCGCCACCTGCGCGCGCGTCCCGTCGTCGAGTACCACCCAGTCGCCTTGCCGGCACGGGAACCAGATCTCGTCCTTGCCCAGCGGCCGCGAGTGCATGCCGACCAGATCGCGCAGCGGAATGCGCAGCAGCCCGCCGGTCAGGGCTTCGTTGCGCATCAATGCGTTGAGCCGCAGCGCCTCGACTCGCCACGGCAGGCCGTTGAGGATCAGTCGTTCGCCTTCGCGCACCGACCCGAGATTGAGGACCAGCCGGATCTGCTCGAAGAACTGCGGCGCCATGCGGATGCTGGCCCACCCGATGCCGACCAGGAAGATCAACGTGATCAACTGCCACAGCCAGTCGAACACGACCATCATCGCGGCGAGCGACGCGACCACCACGAACGCCGAGTACATCACGTTGCCGAGGCGCGAGTAGAACGAGCGTTCGCGCCGCTTGCGGCGTCGCACCAGGCGGCGCAGTGAGCGCAGCACGAAGAACACGGCCAGGAAGGTGCCGATCCCCAGCGCCAGGTTGAGTCCGCGGTTGCGCACGAAGTCGTCGATCGCCTCGCGGGTCGACTCGATCAGCGGTTGGCGGGCCTTCTCCTTGGCGTCGAGCTCGTACTGGTTGATCTGCGCCCGGTCGGCGAACTCCTTGCGGCGGGTCTTCCACGCCTGCAGGGCTTCCTGCAGCGCCGGCCGCAGCGGGTCGTCCTTGCTGCGCGCGGTGAGGCGGCGCTCGATCTGCGCGACTGCCTTGCGGGCCAGTTCCTCTCGCTCGTTGGCCAGGGCGACGCCGCTGCGCAGCTGTTCGACCTCGCGCGGTCCCTTGCTGGCCTGCTTGACCTTCAGGATCAGCGGCTTGAGCAAGTCGATCAACTCGTTCGACAGGTCGAACACCTTGACTTCGCTGTCGCGCACGTTGGCGAGATCCACGCCGCCCGCGAGCGATTGGAACTTGTCGTCGATCTGCTGTGCTTCGGTCTCGAGCTTGCGCACCTGCTCCGCCAGCAGGCGGCGGGATTCACGATCGGTCGCCGCTGCCAGCGAAGCGCGCGCTTTGGCGAGTTCGGCGCGCTTGGCATCGCGGGTCGCGATCAGAGTCCGCAACGTGTCCTGTTGTGGAGCCGCGCCGGAAGACGTGGCCTTGGGCTGCGGCACCTTGGCGGGTTCTTGGGCGAACACGATCCCGCCGACCAGGGCCATGGCGACGGCAGGCCAGAGACGTGCGCGCACGCGCAGTGTCGATCCAGGAGATCGCACGCGATTGGGTGGACTCAACCGGGCTTTCGAGTGGTGATGGGTGCGGGAAAGCTCGGATCTCATGGTGATTGTCAGTCGCGGCGCTTGCGCAGCTTGTTGTCGAGCGAGAACTGCCCCGCCCCGGTGAACACCAGCGCCAGGAACGGAATCAGGAACATCAGAGCCGGCTCCTTGCTCGGCCCCAGTGGGTTCGGCATGGTCCAGGGGTCCTTGCCGTGGATCGCGAACGCGGCGACCGCCATGGTGAACGCCACCGACGCGGCTGCGAACCGCGTGCCGAGCCCGATCACCACCAACGCGGCGCCCAGGAACTCCGCCGACGCCGCGAGCACCAGACTCGGTCCGCTGCCGAGGCTGATCGGGTCCGGAAACTTGTCGAAGGCCCCCGAGAACACCATCTGCGCCTTGCCCCAGCCGTGGGCCATCATGTAGCAGCCGACGCCGATCCGCAGCACCAGCAATCCGACCGAACTCGTCGCGTCACCCGAACGGTTGTCCATCGCACCTCGTCACGTGTTGTTCGAGGGAGAGACTAGTCGAAGATCGGCGAAGGTCAGCCCGAACTTCGCGAGGTACTTGCGCAGCCGATCCGCGTCATTGGTCGACTGGCGGCGTGCGCGCGACGCTGCGAACAGGATGCGTCCCGCGTCCGAGAGCGAACGGGCGTCCCGGCACACTTCGAGCACGTCCGCGAGCTGCACGCGGTCGAAGCGATCGAGCTGCGCCGCCTTGGTGCCCAGAACGGCGTCGACCGCGTCCGTCGCACCCGTGCGACCGCCCGACCACGCGCCGCGCAGTCGCGCGATCTCGTCGTCGACCACCGCGACCCCGATTCGGCCGCCGCTGGCCAGCGTCGCCATGCGGATCACGCTGGCGTTGAGGTCCCGGAAGTTGCCGGTCCAGCGGGCATCGGGTCCGGTGGCGAACGCGAGGTAGCGGGTGCGCGCCTCCTTGTTGAACGACACGCGCCGGCCGGAGGCTCGCGAGTAGCGTTCCAACTCGTAGCCGAGGTTGGGCTCGATGTCGGCGAGGCGCTGGCGGAGTCCGGGCAGCGTGAACGACCACAGGTTGATCCGCGCCAGCAGATCGTCGCGGAAGCGGCCTGCTGCCACCTGGGCGGCGAGATCCCGGTTGGTTCCGGCGATCAGCTGGAAGTCGCTCGCCACCTCGGTGTCGGCGCCCACCGGTAGGAAGCGCTTCTCCTCCAGCGCGCGCAACAGCATCGCCTGCTCGTCGAGCCCGAGCTCGCCGATCTCGTCGAGGAACAGCACTCCGCCGTGCGCGGTCTGCAGCAGCCCCTTGCGGTCGGCGGCGGCGCCGGTGAACGCCCCCGCGCGGTGACCGAACAGGGTCGACATCGCGGTGTCGCCGCGCAGGGTGGCGCAGTTCACCTCCACGAAGCTGCCGGTCAGCTGGTGACGCTTCTGCCGCAGCTCGAAGATCCGCGAGGCGAGCAGCGACTTGCCGGCGCCGGTAGGACCCATCAACAGGATCGGTTCGCGCGACAGCCACGCGACCTTCTCGATGAGCTCGATCTGCCGGTTGAAGGTCTCGTCACGGGTCTCGATGCCCGACTTGAGCAGCGACACGCCGTCGCGGTGCTCGACTTCGAAGCGCGACGCGATCTGGTCGTAGCGCGCCAGGTCGAGGTCGATGATCGCGAAGGTGCCGAGTTGCTCGCCGCGGGGGGGCGGCGAAGTCTGGATCAGCCGGGCGGGGAGGTGGCGAGTCTCGGTGAGCAGGAACAGGCAGATCTGCGCCACGTGCGTGCCGGTCGTCATGTGCACCAGGTAGTCGCTGCCGTCCGTGTCGAATGCGATCCCGCGCGCCAGTTCGTAGAGGCGTGCGTACACCTCGCCGAAGTCCCACGGGTCGCGGAATCCCACCTGGTGGACCTCGATCCGGGTCTCCGGGGACACGGCGGAGATGTCGCGTTGGACGGTGGCGAGTTGCTGCTGTTGCCGCGGCAGGTCGACCAACAGCTCGAGTCGATCGACCAAGAGGTCCTCGTGCTGGCACAGGGACACCGTCGGTCGCCAGCGGCTCCACCGGGTGGGGCCGATGTCGGCGTCGAGCTGGTGACCGAGGAAGCCGAGGACCACGAGGGGGCGGCGGGGCATGCCACCATTGTTATCCAATTGTCTAGAAGTAGATATAGATGGATCGTGAAGGCCAACCAGCGAGTCATGGGGTCATCTCGGTGATGGTCCCCATAAGCAACTATTTTGTAGATGGTTATGGGAATCCTCTGGGAATCCACGCGGGTGTGGCACGGCGGCTGCAAAAGGGTCGAGCGATCTGAACGGATCCGTTGCTCCCATGGCCGACCCCTCCCTCTTCCCGAGCTCTCGCCAAGCCCGCTGGCCGACCGTGCACAACGAGGCCGGCGGCCGAGGCTACGCACTCGAGCCCATCGATCGGCTCGCGCAGTACGCCCTCACCGGTTGCCTCGGGCAGACCTTCTACGCCACCGCCGCGACCCAGCGGGACACGGTGCTGGCGCTGGCGGCAGAGGTCGAGCCGGCGTGGTTGGCGCGGATCGCCATCTACGCCCGCGAGCAGGGCTTCATGAAGGACCTGCCGGCGCTGTTGTGTGCCGTGCTGGCGGTCCGTGGCCCGGAGTTGCTTCCGGTGACCTTCGAGCGCGTGATCGACAACGGGCGGATGCTGCGCACTTTCGTGCAGATCCTCCGCTCCGGGGTGGTCGGCCGCCGGTCGCTGGGGTCGATGCCGCGGCGTTTGGTGCGCGCGTGGATGGCTGAGCGCAGCGATGCAGCGCTGGCAGCTGCCAGCGTCGGTACCGCGCCGTCGCTGGCCGACATCGTCCGCATGGTGCACCCAAAGCCGACCACCGCGTCCCGCTCGGCGCTGTTCGCCTGGTTGTGTGGGCGCGACTACTCGCCCGACGACCTGCCAGAGCCGCTGCGCAGCTTCGAGGCGTGGAAGGCTGGAGATCGCTCGACTGTCCCGGACGTGCCGTTCGCCATGTTGACCGCACAGACGCTCAGCAGCAGCGAATGGCGCGTCATCGCGGCGCGCGCGCCGTGGCAGACCACTCGCATGAACCTCAACACCTTCGCCCGTCATGGAGTGTTCGATGATCTCGAGTTGACCGCCGTGATCGCCGATCGCCTCCGCGACCCGATCGAGATCCGTCGCTCCCGAGTCTTTCCCTACCAACTCATGATGGCCCACTGCAACTCCACTGCCGCCGTCCCGCCGCAGGTCCGAGCCGCGCTCGGCGACGCGATGGAACGCGCCACGGACAACGTGCCGGAGCTGCCGGGTCAGGTCTTCGTCGCGGTCGACGTCTCCGGCTCGATGCACGCGCCCGTCTCGGGGGTGCGCCGGGGTGCCACGTCGAAGGCCCGCTGCTTGGATGTCGCGGCGTTGTTCGCGGCCTCGCTGGTGCGCCGCAACCCGACCGCCGAGGTGATCCCGTTCGCCGAAACCATACGGCACACCCGTCTCGATCCGCGTGCGAGCGTGCTGGCGAACGCCGACCGCCTTGCGCGCGAGCCGGGCGGTGGCACCGACTGCAGTGTGGTGTTGCGCGAGCTCGTGCGGCGCAAGCGGCGGGGTGACCTGGTTGTGTTGGTCTCCGACAACGAGTCGTGGATTCGTCCCGGCAATCGGCAGTCCACGCCGACCATGGACGCTTGGCAGCGCTTCAAGCGGCGGAACCCCGCGGCGCGGATGGTGTGCATCGACATTCAGCCGTTCGCCACCGTACAGGTGCCGCCTGATGTGGATGTGCTCCACGTCGGCGGCTTCTCCGATGACGTCTTCTCGGTCGTGCGGTCGTTCGCGACCGCCGGCTCCGACCCTCACTCCTGGAGGAACACGATCCAAAGCGCCGTCGCGGTCTGACCGCGGCGGGGCTCCCGGCGAATGCCGGTGGAACTACATGCATCCAGACTGCCGTGGTCGCAGGTTCGAATCCTGCCGGCTCCACCATGGAGCCGTAGCTCAGTGGTAGAGCACGACACGTTTCACCAAACCCTCGTCGCCGGGTCTTTCTCTCACCGTCGCGACTGTCCCTCGGGCCAGTCCGCGGCCAACACACGATTCATGATCCCGCACGGTCCGACCGTGCCGGGGCTCCGGCGGATGCCGGTGGAACAAGATGGTCTCAGCGGGTTCGATCTCCGCACACTCGTCCGCGGGCGTGAGCTCGAGGAAGAGCGCAAGAACTGTCTCGCCGCCTTGTCGTCGCCGGGTTCTCTCTCGACCCTCCATGGGGTCACCGCAGCCATGACCAAGTACATCCGCTACAAGACCGAAGGCGTGCCGATCAAGGCCTGGGTGGACGGCGTCCACATCGATGACAATGCCCTGCAGCAGCTGCGCAACGTCGCCAGGCTGGGCATCGTCCACGAGTGGGTCGCCGCGATGCCTGACGTGCATTGGGGTATCGGCGCCACCGTCGGCAGCGTCATCCCGACCCGCAACGCGATCATCCCGGCCGCCGTCGGGGTCGACATCGGTTGTGGGATGATGGCAGTGCAGACCACGTTGGCGGCCAGCGATCTGCCGGACCAGCTCGACGGAGTGCGCAACGTGATCGAGCGCACCGTCCCGCACGGCTTCACCGACCGTGGGGGCAAGAACGACCGCGGCTCGTGGCGTGATGCGCCGGCCGAGGCCGAGACGGCGTGGCGCAAGCTGCGTCCCGACTACGAACGCATCGTCGCGAAGTACCCGTCGTTGAACCGCGGTCGCACCCACGAGCACGTCGGAACGCTGGGCACCGGCAACCACTTCATCGAAGTCTGCCTCGACCAAGACGACCGCGTCTGGGTCATGCTACACAGCGGCTCGCGCGGAGTCGGCAACCGAATCGGTACCCACTTCATCGCGTTGGCGAAGAAGGACATGAAGCAACACCTGGCCAACTTGCCCGACAAGGACCTCGCGTACTTCGAGGAAGGTGCCGAGCACTTCGACGACTACGTGTTCGCGGTCAGCTGGGCACAGCGCTTCGCCCGCGCCAACCGTGACGTCATGATGCACCGGATCGTCGCTGCGCTGCAGGCGAGCCGACTGCTCCCCAAGTTCTCGACCACCGACATGGCCGTCAATTGCCACCACAACTACGTGAGCCGCGAGGAGCACTACGGTGCGGAGGTGTTCGTGACCCGCAAGGGCGCGGTGCGTGCGGGTCGCGGTGATCTCGGCATCATCCCCGGCAGCATGGGAGCGCGTTCGTTCATCGTGCGCGGTCTCGGCAACCCGGAGAGCTTCGAGAGCTGCAGCCACGGCGCGGGCCGGGTGATGTCGCGCGGCCAGGCCAAGCGCGAGATCAGCCTCGCCGAGCACGCCGAGGCGACGGCTCACGTCGAGTGCCGCAAGGACCACGATGTGCTCGACGAGAGCCCGCGCGCCTACAAGGACATCGACAAGGTCATGGCTGCGCAAGCGGACTTGGTGGAGATCGTGCATACATTGCGCCAGGTGGTGTGCGTCAAGGGATGAGCGGAGGGCGGCACGTGGACCCACTGCTCATCGACGGATCGCTCGGCGAGGGCGGTGGCCAGATCCTGCGCAGCGCTTTGGCGTTGTCGCTGGTGACCGGCCGTCCGTTCCGCATCGAGCGCATTCGCCACAACCGGCGCAAGCCGGGTTTGATGCGCCAGCATCTGACCGCGGTGCAGGCGGCGGCACGGATCGGCTGCGCGGAGATCGAAGGCGCGTCCGTGGGCTCGAGCGAACTCTGTTTCACACCCGCGGCGCTCGAGCCGGGCGAATACCACTTCGCGATCGGCACCGCCGGAAGCACTGCGCTGGTGCTGCAGGCGGTCCTGCCGGCGCTGCTGGTCGCGCGTGGCCCGAGTCGCGTGGTGATCGAGGGTGGGACCCACAACCCCAACGCGCCGCCGTTCGAGTTCCTGGCCCGCGCCTTCCTGCCACTGCTCGCCCGCATGGGTGCGAAGGTCGACATCCAGTTGGAGCGGCACGGCTTCTACCCGGCGGGCGGCGGACGCATCGCGGTCGACGTACAGCCGGTTGGGCCGGCGGGGCTCGGCGTCCTGCACCTGCACGAACGCGGTGCGGCGGTGCGGCGCGAAGCCGTGGCGATGGTCGCCAACCTGTCGCGCGACATCGCCAAGCGAGAGCTGAAGGTGATCGGCCGCAAGTTCGATTTCGCGGAGAACGAGCTGCGCATCCAACCCATCACCGATTCGCAGGGGCCGGGCAACCTGCTGTCGGTGGCGTTCGAGTTCGAGCACGTCACCGAGGTCTTCACCGGCGCCGGCGAGGCCGGCAAGCCGGCCGAGCACGTCGCCGGCGACGTGGTGCACGAGGCGCGGGCCTACTTGGCGTCGGACGCGCCGGTGGGACGCCACCTCGCCGATCAACTGTTGCTGCCGATGGCCATGGCCGGCGCCGGCAGTTTCCGCGCGTTGCCGCTGAGTCGGCATGCGCGTACCAACATCGAAATCGTCGAGCGCTTCCTGCCGGTCGTATTGCAGCACCGTCAGGAGGGGCGGGTGGCGGTGGTGGAAGTGGTGCGGCGATGACGGAGTCGATCGACTGCTGCGTGCTCGCGCCGCGGGTTGGCGGATCGGGTCCTGTCCGGGTCGAAGGAGTTCGCCAAGGCTCGCCACGCCTACCACACGCAGGCATCCCGGGAGCGTGCTTTTTGTCCGTTGCTCTGGCCGATTCTGTTGCAGCTCCGCGCAGCGAACCGCGCCCCGCTCACTCCCCGCCCTGCTCCACACGGCACTCGATCTGTTCGCTGGCGATGCCGGCGCGCAACAGCAGCGCGCGGTACCACGCCAGCGACGCATCGACGTGTTCCACCTGCTCGCGAACGCCCCACAGCAGCACCAGCACCCGCAGCGTGCCGTCGCCGGTCTTCGCCCGCTGCGCGTCCTTCACCGCATTCGCACAGGGACCGAACGAATCGTGCAGGCACGGTAGTCCACCGACGTCGATCTCCTGCCCGGCGCGGTTGAACACGTAGCGGACGCCGGGTTGCGCCGGTGCGACCCGCAGCGGGGCACCGAGCAGCGCGGCGTCGAGCACGCTCGCCGGAAGTCCGCTGTGCAGCGACACCGCGTTGTTGGCGTCGACCACGGGGTTGATGGTGCCCAGTCGACCCTGCTCGGCGGCGCCCAACAGGTACTCGCTCGCCGGTTTGCCGCGACCCGTCGGCTTGTAGCCGTGCAGTCGTAGCATGTTGCGGACCGCCGTCCGCACTGCCTCGCTGCGCATCACCGGTGCCGGTGCGTCGGGCCGCAGCAGCATGGTCAGCCAGTCCGGGGATGGACACCCGCCCAATGGCTGTGCGAGTTCCGCGGTGAACGCGCGCAGGTCGAGCAGGGGATGGGCTTCGCAGGGCAATTGCATCGAGTGGCTCGCGCGTCAACGGGTGGGGGACAGTTCCGCTTCGACTCGAGCCGCCTGCTCGGTCTTGCCATTCTTGCGCAGCACTGCGGCGAAGGCGCGCAGCGTGCGTCGCCGGTCCGCGTCCGCCGCCGGAAGGCAGTCCCGCGCGAGTCGCGCCGCTTCCGTGTAGTGGCGCTCCGCGTTCTTCAGGTCGCCGCGGCCGGCGCACGCCGCGCCGAGGATCTCCAGGGTCTCGGCGAGCCACGGCTTCTCGTCGCGTTGGCGCATCACCTGGGACTGCGTGCGCATGGCGGCCTCCGCGGCAGAGAACTCCCGAAGCTCGAGCCGGGTGCGCGCCAGCGCCCGCTGCGCCCACCAGAGGTCCGGGTGCTCCTTCCAGGTAGCCGCCGCGATCTGCACCGCGCGCTCCTGCAGCGGCTTGGCCTCCTTGCTGCGCCCCGAGGCCCGCAGCAGCTCGCCGAGTGTGGTCAGGCTGAGTGCCACGTGCCAGTGCTGCTTGCCGAACACCCGCTGGCGGATCGCCAGCGAGCGTTGCTCGTGCTGGATCGCCTCGGGAATGCGGTCGAGCCGTTGGCATACCAGGGCGAGCAGGTGCAGAGTGGTGCCTAGGTTGGCGCTGCGCTCCGGGTGCGGCAGCTTCTCTTCGATCGCCCGCACTTGCTGGTAGACCTGTTCGGCTTCGGTCAGCTTCGACGAGATCAGGAACATCGAGCCGAGGTTGGTCAGCGGACCGCTGACCGTCGGCGTGTCGGCGCCCAACTCGCGGCGGCGCAGCGCGATCGCCTCGCGGAAGGTCGCCGCCGCCTCGTCGATGCGCTCCTGGTGCCACAGCGCGCCCGCGAGCGTGTTGAGGCTCTCGGCGTGCATCAGCGGCTCGCCGAGTGCGATCCACTGTGCCACGGCCTCACGTGCCGACGCCTCGGCGCGTTTTGGCCGGTTGCGGCCGTTGTCCTCGAGGATCGCGTCGAGGTGCAGCACGCGGGCGAATGCGCGCCGGTCTTCGTCCGGGTGTGCTCGGAGGTATTGGAGTGCCGGCTCGATCAGCGGTGCGGCCTTGTCGAAAGCGCCCAGCATCAGGTAGACGCCACCGATCACGCCGCGCAGCGTCGCCTGCACTGCGGGTTCGTCGGGCAGCGCATCGATCCGCTGTGCGCCCTGGTCGAGCAGCTGCCGTGCGGTGACGTCCTTGCCGCCGGTGAGCTCCGGGTCGGCCCCGTCGAACACCTGCGTCAGGAACTCGCTGACTCGCCGCGCGGTCTTCGCCTCGCGCGCCGCGCGCCGTGCCGCGGTGCGCGCGATATCGCGTTCGACCCGCACCCGGTCGGCCTGCACCGCCATGGTCACCGCCAGCGCGACCAGCAGTGCGACCACCACGCCGGCGAACGCGACGCCGACCCGGTGGCGTCGCACGAACTTCCGCGCCCGGTACCACGGGCTCGGCGGTCCGGCCAGCACGGGTTCGTTGCGCAGGTGACGCTCGATGTCGCGCGCGAGCTCGGCGGGCGACCCGTAGCGCCGCGCCGGGTCCTTCTCCAACGCACGCATCACGATCCAATCGAGATCGCCGCGCAGCTCGCTGCGCAACCGCTCCGGTGTGGTGCGCCGCTGCTGCGCGGCTGCCGTCGATTCGCCGCGCTGCGTGCTGACGCGGGTGCTCGGTCGCTGAGGGTCGTCTTCCCGGACCTGCCGCAACCGCTCGAACAAGTCGGTGCCGCCCGAGGTCCGGTTGTCGAACGGCAGTGAGCCCACCAACAGCTCGTAGAACAGCACCCCGAGCGAATACACGTCGGTGCGCGTGTCGACGCGGTCGACCGACGTGTCGGCCTGCTCCGGACTCATGTAGTCGGGAGTGCCGAGCAGTTGGCCGAACTCGGTGAGCAGCGTGCGCTCGGTCAGTGGCTGCGCCATCGCCTTCGCCACACCGAAGTCGATCACCTTCGGCTCGGGACCGGCGTCGCTCTGGCTGACCAGCACGTTCGACGGCTTGATGTCGCGGTGCACGATCGCGCGCTGGTGCGCGTGCTGGATCGCGTCGCACACCCGAATCATCAGCTCCGCCCGCTGGCGCATCGGCATGCGAACGCGGTTGCAGAAATCGGTGATCGGCTCGCCCTTCACGTACTCCATCACGAAGTACGGCCGTCCGTCCTCGGTCGCCCCGGCGTCCAACACTCGCGCGATGTGCGGGTGGTCCATCAACGCCAAGGCCTGCTGTTCCGACTCGAAACGCGCCAACACGCTGTCCGAGTCGAGTCCCGGTCGGATCACCTTGACGGCGACCCGACGCCGCACCGGCCGCTCCTGCTCGGCGAGGAACACCGTGCCCATGCCGCCCTCACCAAGCTTGTCGAGAATCTTGTAGGGACCGATCTGGTTCATCGACACGGGTCGTTGCGGATGCAGCGCAGGAACGTCTGCTGGGGCACCGGACAGGATAGGGCATGGGCCCCGCGATCCGCGTCCTTCGCCCGCTCGCGATCCGCGTCAGAGCTGCCGGCGGAGCGCTACGGCGATTCCGTTGCCGACGTCGGCGTCGTTGCTGGCGGTCGCGGTCCGGGCTCCCGTGGCGCCAGGCGACGACTGCCGGTCGTAGGTGCCCTCCAACGAGATGCCGCCGCCGGCCGGCGCCGGATCGCTGCTGACGTCGAAGGCCTCGGTCATGCCGCCGGGGGGCGTCCAGGTGGCGCTGGATGAGAACGTGTGAAAGGTCACCAGCATCGTGTTGGACACCGACGTGGTGATGCTCGGCGCGGCGTGGGTCAGGCCGCTCGCGGTGGTCTGGCCGTCGTGGGCATCGATCGGGGTGGCGGCATCGACGCCGCCGAAAGCCTGGATGCCGCCCGCCGAGCCGGTCGAACTCGAGAAGGTGAAGCTGTGCGACGCGGGCTCGCTGGCGGCGGCGGTGCGCTGGTAGACCGCGAGCGAGTTGGCGTTGCTGTTGGAGTTGTCGACGCGGCGCAACAGGGTCCAGCCCGCGGGCGGGGTGATGGTCGCGGTGTCCGGACGGATTGCCACCGCGGCGACCATCACGTCGCCGGCGACCGTACCGACCGGGGTGGCGAGCACCAGTGTGGTGATCCCGCTCGCGGCGCCTGCCGACGAGGCACCGCGGAACGCGACCTGACCGGTCACGGTCAGCGAGGTGTTGCCGGTGATCGACGTTCCCGGGTCGGTTGCGCCGATGGTCGTCACCCCGACCGCGACGCTGCTGGCCAGACCCTTCGTCCCCCCGGCGTTGCTCACCGTGGCCACGGAGGTTGCCGACGATGCCCAAGTCACCACCGCGGTGAGGTCCTGATTCGAGCTGTCGCTGTAGGTTCCGGTGGCGGTGAACTGCTGGTTCAATCCGACCGCGATCGACGGCGTGGCCGGTGTGACCGCGATCGACACCAGCGCTGCCGTGCTGACCGTGAGCGATGTGGTGCCGTACGTGCCGGTACCGGGATCGGTGGCGCGCACGGTGGTGGAGCCCGCCGCGACGCTGGTCGCCAGGCCCTTGGTTCCCCCGGCGTTGCTGATCGTCGCGGTAGACGGGACCGTGGAAGTCCAGGTGACCACGGTGGTCAGGTCCTGGTTCGACGCGTCGGTGTAGGTTCCGGTAGCAGTGAACTGCCGCGTCAACCCGAGTGGGAGCGTCGAGTCGGCTGGAGTCACCGCGAGGGACACCAAGGTCGCTGGGCTGACCGTCAGCCCGGTGGTCGCGAAGATGCTGGTCGCCGGGACGTCGGCACGCACCGTGGTCGAGCCTACCGCCACGGTGGATGCCAGTCCCTTCGTGCCACCGCTGTCGCTCACCGTGGCGACCGAAGGCGATGACGAACTCCACGTCACGGAACTGGTCAAGTCCTGCACCGAGCTGTCGGTGTAGGACCCGGTGGCGGTGAACTGCTGGGTCAGGCCCAGTGGGACGGACGGGTCGGTCGGGGTCAATTGGAGCGAGACCAGCGCCGCGGGGCTGACCGTCAGTGTGGTTGCACCTTGGATACCGGTGGCCGAATCGACGGCGCGCACCGTGGTGGAGCCGACCGCCAGCGCGGCCGCCAGCCCTGCGCCCGGGCCGGCACCGGTGATCGATGCGACACTCGGCGCGCTCGACGTCCAGTCGACGGTCGCGGTGAGGTCGTGAACCGTGCTGTCGGTGAACGTCCCGGTGGCACTCATCTGTCGTGTCAGCCCCAGTGCGACAGACGGGTTGGCTGGCGTGACCGCGATCGACACCAGGGTGGCTGCGGTGACCGTCAGTTCGGTCGAGCCCGCGATGCCGCTCGTTGGCTCGGTGGCCCGGATGGTCGTCGTGCCCGCGGCGATTCCCGACGCTCGACCGCACGTGCCCGAGATCGTCGAAACCGTGGCGACACTGCCGTTCGACGATCCCCAATCCGCGACTTCGGTCAGGTCGCGCGAGGTCTGGTCGGTGTAGATGCCGGTCGCGGAGAACTGGCGGTCGGTGCCCTTGGGTATTGCCGTGGTGGTGGGGGTCACCTCGATCGACACCAGTGCCGCGGGCAGCACCGTCAGCACCACTGATCCGTTCAGCGACAGTGCCGCCACCGAAGCCCGGACGGTGGTCGAGCCTTCCGCCAAGGCCGATACCGTGACCGAACTGCCGTCCCGTGCTACCGCGCAGATCCCGGCGTCCGCGGACGACCAGTCCACGAACGCGGACCAGTCCTCGGTTCGCCCGCCGACGAACACCGCCCGGGCCGTGAGCTTCGTGCCACGTCCCTTGGCGACCGCGAACTCGTCCGGCACGATCGCCAAGGAGACGGGGCGACCGCTCGCCCCTCCTCCGTGGCACGATCCCAGTGCCGCCGCGCACGCCCAGGTCAGCGTGCACAGTGCGAACCGTGCGACTCCCATCGACGGGTTCTTCGGTCCGGTCGACTCCTGACTGGAGGGTGAGAGGCTCGGGGGTCGCCGGTGGGTCGCGCGATTCGTGCACGACACGGCGGGGACTGTACAGTCGGACCGCATGTCGAAACCTGCGCCGCGACCCGGTCTCGAGGAAGGACAATGAGTACTGGAGCTTGGCGAGCGGCCCCGATTCTCGGGGTGGCGCGCGTGCGCGAAGCGGCGGAGTACTACCGCGACGTGCTCGGCTTCGACCTGGACCCGGTCGACGGGGTGTTCCAACCGCTGCCGGACGAACCGCAGGGGGTCTACGCCATCGTCTCGCGCGGCGGTGCGGCAGTGCATCTGCAGGTCCGTCGTGGAGCGCCTGCGCCCCAGCCGCGGACCGCGCTGGAACGCGATGTCTACCTGTACGTCGACGATGTCCAGGCGCTGCACGACGACCTGGTGCGGCGCGGGGCGAAGGTGCTGGAGCCGCCGCACCGCACACCGTACGGGCTACAGGAGATGGTTGTCGAAGACCGGTTTGGCTTCAGGATCGCGTTCGGTGCTGCGGTCTGACTCGGTTGGTGCCCTGCCGCTACGCGCCGTTGGATGGGGCGCGGCGCTGCTGTCGGTAGGGTGCGGGGACGCGTCGCCGGGCCAGGAGCCGCCCGTCGAAGTGCAGATCCGCATCGAGGATCGCTCGCCTTGGCACGTCCACGAACCCGGCCGGGGCTTTCGGCTCCGGGTCACCGCCGAGGTCCGCGCCGGTGCCCGCATCCGATCCTTGTTTGCACAATGGTTCGATGCTCGCGGCACGGCCATCGGGCGTCGCATTCTCATGGTGCCCGGCGTGCGGAAGGTCCTCGCCTCGCCCACGGGAGTGCACGGCTACGTCGGACTGCGGTTCGGCAGTACCGAACAGCACGTAGCGTTTCCGCCGCAGCCGGCGGGGTTCGGCAGCGACGAGTACGGCTTCGCCTGGCTGTCACCGTCGCGGCGCCTGGGTCACGGCCGGCTCGGGGTGGTACATGCCGATGTGTTGCTGGACGGGCGCGAATGGGATCCCTGCCTGCGGGGCCTGCACATCAAGACCTTGACGTGGAACACGGTAAGCCCCACGGCTTGGTCCGCGCACTTGTTCAGCCGGAGTAGGGCAGGCTTGCTCGAGCTCCCGGTGATCGCCGACAAGGGGTGGAAGAGCGACGGCACCCGACCGATCGAAGACGATGAGCTCGAGGCGCTGGGGGCGAAGTTCCGCGGCCTCGTGCGCAGCGGTCCGGAGGAACAGTACTGGGAGCTGGGGGTCGAGGAGAACCTCGGTGGGCGGTTCACCAAGGAGCCCTGCTACCTGGCGAACCTGGCGTCGAAAGTGCGGCGCATGCGGGCCGAGGTGCCGCCGGAGAAGCGCGTGCGGTTCGTCTACAACCTCGAGGGGTTCGAATACGCCGACCATCGGCGGTTCCTGGCGAGCGCGGCGGCGCGCGAATTCCAGGTGCTGGCCAGCCATCCCTACCCCTGGCCCGACTTCAAGAGCCCGGAGACCTGGCTCGGGGCGCACGTGCAGCGATTGCGCGCCCTGCTCGCCGCGGCGGGGCGTCGCGACATGCCGATCTGGTTCACCGAGATCGGCCTGCCGGTGCGCGGCAACCGTGACCCGGCTGGGTTCTTCGGCTACGTGGACTCGGGCAACCGTGTGCCAGGCGCAACCCGCGATGCGGCAGCACGCTACCTCGTGAAGTGCTGTGCGCTGGCGATCGCCCACGGGGTCGAGCGCACTTACGTCTACAACTACCAGAACCGTGGTGCGGACCCGCGTTCCGCCGAGGACCACTTCGGGCTACGTAGCTACGCCGCCCAACCGAACACACCGGGCTTCCCGCTGCCGGCGTACGTCGCGTTCCTCACCTTCGCCCAGCAGGTGGCGGGGCGCCGTTTCGAGCGCCTGTACCATCCCGCGCCGGGCGTTTGGAGCGTCGAGTTCAGGGGGCGGCTGCTCGTCTGGGTGTTCCCGGAGGCCAAGACCCGTGTCGCGTGGGACACGCTGTACCCCGGGCTGAGTCGTTCCAAGGTGCGCGAGGCGTTCGATCTGTACCACGCACCGCGGGCCCTTGGCACCGACGGCTTGGTGGTCGACGGTGCGCCGGTGTATGTGATCTTGCGGTGAGCGCACATTTGTACCGTGGGCGCGGAGAATCGCGCAATCGAGTGTCGAATTCGGGGCATCCGGTTCGTCCTCTGCGCGAAGCTCGGGCGCAGTGCCCGGGTTCATCCCTGATCCCGAAAGAGAAGCGAGAACGAAGATGACGCGATTCATGCTGGTGTTGCGCGGTGACGTCACCAAGGACTACAGCCACCTGACCCCGGACGACATGCAGAGGATCTTGGGCGCCTACGAGGCGTGGGCGGGACGCATGGCTGGCGAAGGCCGGCTCAAGGCCGGCCACAAGCTGATGGACGAAGGTGGTCGGGTGATCCGTCCCGCGGGCAAGTCGTCTGCGGTGAGCGATGGGCCGTACGCCGAGACCAAGGAGGTGGTCGGCGGCTACTACCTGCTCGACGCCGACGACTACGACCACGCCGTGCGGTTGTGCGAAGGCCACCCCAACCTCGAGTTCGGCAGCATCGAGATCCGTCAGGTCGACTTCATGGGCGGGCCGGAGGACTGAGCGGCCGGTCGGTTCGCCATGGGGGAGGAACAGCCGGACCTCGGTCTGATCGACGGGCTGTTCCGCCACCAGTACGGCCGTCTGGTCGCCGGCCTGACCCGCGTGTTCGGACCGGCGCGCATCGATCTGGTCGAGGACGTGGTGCAGGAGGCGCTGCTGCGCGCCTGCCGCAGTTGGCCATTCCGCGGCGTTCCGGAGCATCCGGAGCGCTGGCTTCTGCGTGTGGCGCGCAACATCGCGGTGGACCTGATCCGCCGCGATCGGCTCAACGCCCGCGCCGAGGACGAGCTGCGCGGCTGGGCGGAGCACGGTGGCGCGATGCCGCAACCGGAGCTCCCCGCCGGCGGGGAGCTGGTCGACGACAGCCTGCGGATGATCTTCACCTGCTGCCATCCGCTGCTGTCCCCGGAGGCGAGCGTCGCGCTGACACTGAAGACCCTGTGCGGGTTCGGGGTGTCGGAGATCGCACGTGGGCTGTTGCTGAAGGAGGCGACCGTCGCGCAGCGGCTGAGCCGGGCGAAGGCGAAGCTGCAGGCGGATGGGGTCGAGTTCGCGATGCCGGCTCCGAACCACTTGCCGGCACGGCTCGACGCGGTGATGGCGGTGTTGTACCTGGTGTTCAACGAGGGCTACTCGGCGCACCGCGGGGACGACTTGGTGCGCCACGAGCTGGTTGCCGAGGCGATCCGCCTGACCCGGCTGTTGCTCGAGGTCGAGCAGACCCGCTTGCCGAAGACGCACGCGCTGATGGCGTTGCTGCTCCTGCAGGCATCGCGCATTCCGGCGCGGCTGGACGAGGGTGGCGAGTTGCTGACCTTGGCCGCGCAAGACCGCGCGCGGTGGGACCGCGCGGCGATCGGCGAGGGGTTCGCGCACCTGCAAGCGGCGGCGCAGGGTGACGAGCTGACCAGCTACCATGTCGAAGCGGCGATCGCCAGCTGCCACGCCGCCGCGCCGAGCCACCAAGCGACCGATTGGCCGGCGATCCTGCGCCACTACGACCTATTGGTGACGCTGCGCGATGCACCGGTGCAGTGGCTCAATCGCGCGGTCGCGGTGGCCAAGGTGCGCGGCGTGGACGAGGGGTTGCGCGAACTCGACGCGCTGGCCGGACGCGCGGAACTCAGGGGTTACCACCTGCTGCCCGCGACGCGGGGCATGCTGCTGTGGCAGGGCGGAGCTCATGCTGCAGCGGCGCAGTGCTTCCACGAGGCGCTGGGGCTGGCAGGCACCGAGCCGGAGCGTCAGTTGCTGCGCCGCCGTGCGGAGGCGTGTGCTCGGGGCGAGGCGGCAGAGTTGTTGTGACAGCCAACACGAACACACCTGACCCGGACCACTCGTGAGCCGCGTCGCGAGATCGTGCGATGTTGTTGCTGGCAAGGAGAACGGCAGGTGCTGCCCGGAGGCGGGGTGCGTCCCGACGCCGCTCCGGGCGCATTGTCTCGTAGTCAGTGTCCTTCCGGCCTGACGTTTCTCGCAAAACCACCGGCACCGGTCGCCCGGTCGCAGTAGCGTTTCTCCATGTCCGCTGCATCGTTGCCACAGACGTTGGGTGCGCCCGAACGCGCTGCGGTGGCGATGTACGTGCAGTTCGTGCGTGAGCGGTTCGGCCCCCGCGTGCGGGCCCTGCGACTGTTTGGCTCGCGGGCGCGCGGGGAAGGCGACGAGGATTCGGACGTCGACGTCCTGGTGGTGGTCGACGAGCTGACGTCGGCGGAACGCCGCGATGTCTGGTATCACGCGGGTGACGTGTTGACCGCGCACGATGTGATCATCGGCGGTCTCGTGTTGTCGACGGCATCGTGGGGCGACATGCGGGCGCGCGAGCTGCGAATCGTGACCGAGATCGAGCGTGACGGAGTGACGCTGTGACGGAGTGACGCTGTGACGGACCCCGCACGCCGCCGTAACATCGCCGATGCGCTCGCTCGGGCACAGCAGGCACTGGCCGTCGCCGATGCCGCGCTCGGGATTGGCTCTGCCGCCGACGCGATCTCGCGAGCCTACTACGCAGCGCTCCACTATCTGCGCGCCCTGATGTTCGCACGCGGTTTCGATCCACGCACGCACGCCGGTGCCCAACACCTGTTCAACCAGCACTTCGTCAAGTCGGGTCTCTTCCCGGCGAGGACGAACCGGCTGCTTGCGGCGCTACAGAAGCAGCGCGAGCTGGCCGACTACGACCCCGCGACGATCTTCGACTCGGCCGACGTCGAACAGCAGATCGCCGATGCCCGTTCGTTCGGCAGCAGCGTCGTCGACCTGCTGCGTCGCGAGGGGATGCTCGACGATCGGGTCGACTGACGCCCCCCGCCGCACACGTCCAACGCCGAACCGAGAACCCTCGCGTTCGCGACCCTCGGCGGGGTCGAACGCCGGCACGGCGAAACCCCGGGATCCACCGCCTCACGAGCGCCGCAGCCACAGCATGCAGCGGAACCCGACGTTGGTCGGCGCGTCACCGGCCTGGCACTCCGCGCGGTAGGTCACGTCCTGCTCCAAGCGGTCCAACCGGATCAGCAGGAACTGCGTTCCGCCGCGGACCACTCCCTTGCTCGGGTCGCGCGGACTGAGCTCGCACAATTCACGCACGCCACCGCCCATCCCGCGCACGCCTAGCGCCGAGAGGTCCTTGGGGAACGCGGACACCGCTGGGGGGTGCGCAACCACGCGGAAGCCGCCGGCGGCGAACGAGTCGCCCCATGGGTAGCGCCGCAACACGCGTCGCCGCGGGTCGTAGCTGGCGGCGAACTCCCAGGTGCGTTCGTCGGGCAGCAGCTTGCCAGCCCAGGTCGCGAAGTTGCGCGCGAGTGCCAGGCGCACCGCCACCGCGGGCTGATCCTTGCCGGCGAAGCCGTCGCGGTGCAGCGCGGTCGCTCCCTCGATGTCGCGCGGGTTGGCGCCCAGGAACGCCTCCAGCCGCGCGTTGGTCACCTCGAAGCGATCGATCAGGAACGGGTCGATCTTCACCAAGTCGCGGCTGCCGCGCGGCAGGTAGCGCGCCCCCTCGACCAACACCATCTCCGCCGCGTCGCGGCCGCGGCTGAAGAACCGGCCGTCCGGTGTCCGTTCGACTCCTGGTGGCAGGACCCACCCGACCGGGACTCCTTCCTGCCGCACCCGTACCGGTCGGGCGCCGCGAGCGCCCGGGGCACGAACGCGGAAGAACACGAAGTCACCGTACTCGTGCCGCGCACCGCGCACCGGTCCGAGCTCGGGTACCTGCCGCGACTCGAGCGCGCCGGACACGTCTCCGGTTACCGCATGGGCCAAGCCGCGAAGCGTCATGAATGCGTTGTCGTTGGCTTCGAGCCGCCGTGTCAGGTGGTAGGCGAACAACGAGCACCCATCGCGGCCGCTGTCCTCGACCGGTTCGAGTCCACCGGAGGTGAACACTTGGCACGAGGGTTTGCGGTGCAGGCTGCGCACCGACTTCGGTGCGCTCGCGGTGAGCACGCCGCCGCGCAACAACCCGCCGGAGAAGCAGCTGTCGGAGATCAACACGGTGTGCCGCGCGCGGATGTTGCGCAGCAGGCTGCGCAGTTCGACCGCGGCGACCCAGGACGGGAACTCCTTGGTGCCGTCGTAGGGAACCCAGTAGTAGTCGGCGCCCTCCTCGTTCTCGCCGTGGTCCTGCTTCAGGCCGTGCCCCGCGAAGTAGATCAGTAGGTTGTCGTGGTCGCCGAGGATGCTGCGGTAGGCGCCGATCGCCTGCAGGATCCCGGCGCGGGTCGCCTGTTGGTCCTGCAACACGGTGAACCGACTGAAGCCGTAGTGCTCGCGCAGTACCTGCTGCAGCCGCTGCGTGTCACGGTGCGGCGTCTTGAGTTCGGCGAACGGCCGCTGGTAGCGCTGCACCGAGATCAGCAGAGCGTGGTAGCTGCCGAACGTGTAGCGCTCGCCTTCGACCTGCGCCGACAGCCGGCCCTCTTGGTCGCGCTGGGCGAGCACGATGCCGCGCGCCTGCGCCACCGCGGTCGACCACAGCAGCGCGGTCGCGGCGCCGATCGCCAGCATGCGGGCGCCGCTCATCGTCGTGACCCTCCGCTTGGCGAGGGAATGGCGAACAGTTGCACCGGTTGGTCGCGGAACGGGCTGGCACGCAGCCAGGCGCGGAAATCCCCGCCGACGTGGTGGCCGTAGCGCGCCAACCCGGAGTAGTGCGATTGCACGAGCGAGCCGTCTGCGCCGACCATGATGAAGCCGACATGGCTACGCCCGCCCGCCGCCGCGTGGAACAGGTACAGCCCCTGTGCGTGCAGCACGCCTTGATGGACGAACGCCGCGGTGCGTTGTGGGTCGAGCAGACAGCCCGCATCGACCACCCGCGGTCCGGTCAGGCCGAAGTAGCGCGCGATCCGGTCGCCGCGCCACTGGTGGACTTCGATGTTGTAGTGGCGCAACCAGGCGTTGCCGAACCGCATCCGGTGCAGCACCACCGACACGTACGCCGCTGGCGCGAGTCCGCGGTTGCGCAGTCGGCCGTTTCGATCGACGTAGCCACAGGAGCGGTGTGGATGGGCTAGAAACCGCTTGTGCGCCAGCTCGAAACCCATCGCGGGTCGCCACTCCAGGGCTTTGCCGTCCTGCGACGGGATCGCTGGCGCCGCACGCCGATCGAGCAGCGCCGCGCCGGGCCGCTGCGCGTCGTTCGCCGTCACTCGGGCCGAACAGAGCAGCGCCGCGCACAACAGGAGCTCGAACCGCGCGCTCATTGGTGGCGGAACCAACGGGTGATCACGAGCCCGCCCTTGCGCAGGTCGCTGAGGAACCGCGTGGTCTCGAAAGGTTGCACGCCGGAACGCGTCCGCAGGGATCCCGGTGCTCCCCGCGTGGTTCGCGCAATCCCCTGTTCGACCACCGCCGGCTCGGCGACCGGCTTGGCGGTGGCGGGCGGCGTGCGGGTTCGCGCCGCGAAGCTCTGCAGCATGGTCTCGAGATCGGGCCGGCGGGTGTCCGACGCGACGAAGTAGAGCGTCTCCACGCCCTTGTAGGAGTCGAGGGCGAATGCCAACTCGCCCTCCGGGAGCAGCGTCTCGCTGCCCGGTTGCACCGGATTGGTGGCGCTCGACGCGGCGCTCGGGAACAGCGGCTGCACCCAGCCGGTGCCGTCGACCAGAATCACGTAGACGAATGCCGGACGGTCGGTCTTGAAGTAGACCTTGAAACGATCGCTGCTGCCGTCGGCGCGGGTGTCGACCAACACTTCGCCGTCTTGGATCGGCACGGACTTCACTTCGCCAGCGACGTCCTGCTGGCGCAGCAGAGCCACCTCGAGGGCGATCGGGGTCGCTGGCGTCGTGGGACCGGTCGCGGCGACCGGCGCCGGGGTTGCGCCGGCGGTAGGCGCTTCGGTGGGCACCGCAGCCACCGGCTTGGTGCCGGGCGGTTCGGCGGGGGGGGGCTCTTCGGCGGCCTTCGCGGGAGGCTCTCCACCGGTTGGCGCGGTGGGGGGAGGGTCCCCGGCAGCGATCGGACCCGCAGGCGTGCCGCCCGTGAGCGCAGGGTTGAGGCTCGGCAGCTTCAGGTCGTGCTTCAGCGTCGCCAGCAGGTTCTTGACCTCGTTGCCGTAGGTCGGGTTGTAGTTGGACGCCACGGTGGTCAGCAGACTGCTACCGACGGTGACCGCGGCTGCCGCGAGCGCCTGGCAGCCGACCAACAGGAACGGCGCGGCGACCAGCGCCGACCGGACGAACAGGGAATGCGTGGAACGTGTCATGGCGGGGAACCTGAGGACCGCTGCTACTTGGGGTCGATGCGGATGGTGAGGGAGGTCGCCGTCCAGTCGCCGGTGCCGGGTTGCGCACCTGTGTCCTGGTTGGGCGGGGTCGCCTGCCCGGTCCCGTTCAGCGACGTGCGTGCCGGGCTGGGCTGCGGGCGGCCTGGGCCGGCCTGCGGGCGATTGGGCACCACCTTGATGCCACGCGCCATCACACCGGCGAGCTTGAGCTTCAGTTCGGCGATCAGTTGCTGGCGCGGGTCCTGCGCCGTGCCGGCGTCGTCGCCGAGCACCCGCGGCGCGTCGGCGAGGTTGCGCATCGCGGTGCGAATCACCTCTGCGGTGGCGAGGTTCGTGCTGGCGAACACGCGCACCGTGTCCATCCCGGCTGGATCCGCGTAGTCGAACCAGAATTGGGCGCGGTTGTCGTCGCCGAGGTGGTCGGGAATGCGCACCGACTGGTGCGCGGTGAGCCTGCCATCGGGCAGGAAGCCGCGCTGTGCGGAGATGGGGTTGGGAAACAGTACGTTCACCTTGCCTTCGCTGTCGACGTCGACCACGGTGACGTAGCAGTCCTGCTCGGCGCGCAGCTCGAGCACCAGACTGTTCTGGGCCGAGCGTGGCTCGTTGGCGGCGCGGATGTGCAGTGCGTGGCCGCCGGAGCTGCCCACCAGCTTGATGCCCCGCGACCGCCGCGGTGCTTGCGTCGCCGCCGGCGTGCTCCCGGCGATGCCGACCTCGAGGCGCAACCGGGTACCCGGGTTCGCCAGCGACAACAACTCCGACGACATCACCGAGCGGGCGATCAAGCGCGCCATGCTGGCGGTGCCCTCGGTGGTCGCGGGGACGCTCTGGATCACTTCCAGCCCGTCGACCCCAAGGATGCGGTTGGCGACCGGCCGGAGCTCGACCGTGAACTGCGCCAGCCGTTCCTTGCCGACGAACTCGATGCCGGCCACCGCCTGGCGCAGGCGCTGGCGCACCCGCTCCTGCTCGGCCGAACTGCCGCCTTCGATCCGCACGGGTAGCCCGCGCTCGCCCGCCGGCGTCAACGCCACCGCGCGGCACCCGTCCAGCGATCCCTGTGGGTCGCGGCGCCAGTCGAGACGCAGCCACGCGTTGTTCCCGGTGTTCTCGTAGACCACTCCGGTGGCGATCGCTCGTCCGGGCAGCAGTTGTGCATCACCCGCGGGATAGATCGCCCAGTGCGAGCCCACCGCCGCCCCGAGGGTGGCGCCGTCGGCCAGCACGACTTCCTGTGGGCGGCCGGTGGTGCGCACCGCGAGCCAGGCCCGGCGCGAGGCGTTCGGCAGGATCGGCAGCAGTGGCTGCGCGGCGCGGGCACGCGGCGCTTCGAGCTGTGCGGCCCGCAGATCGATCAGGTGGTAGCTCTGCTGGATCGCGCGGTGCTGGCGCGCCGCGGCGGCGAACACCTCGCTGGCGGTCGCTCCGGGTGCCGCGTTGCCGAGCGCCTCCGCCAGGGCGTAGGTGAAGAACCCGTGGATCCGGCCGCCGACCGGCCCGTCGAGTGCGGTTTGGTGCGGTGCCGCGCCAGTCATCAGCACGTAGCGGTCCTCGGCGCGGGTCACTCCGCGCTCGCGCAACCGCAGGTGTTGGTAGAGCTGCAGCCGCGCACCGTCCTCGGGTGGCACTTCGCGCTTGTGGCAGACCATCCCCCCGCCGGCGCGGGTGCCGGTGCCGGAGTGGCATGCGTCCAGCACGATCACCACGCGGTCGCTGCGCAGCCCGGCGAGGATGGCGTCGAGCTCGTCGTCGACGATGTCCGCCACGCCGGGCGTGCGACCATCGTACGGAACCAGTGTCTCGTCGCGTCCGTCGTCTTCGTCGCCGTTGAGGTCGGGCACCTGCGAGCCGTGACCGGAGTAGTGGATGTACAGCACATCCTGAGGGGCGGTTTCCTGCACCGCCTTGCGCAGCGCTGCGAGAATGCGCGCACGCGTCGCCTCGGCGTCGAGCAGCGTGGTGATGTTCTGCTCGGCGAAGCCGAATCGCGACGTCAGCAGGTGGCGCATGGTGGCGACATCGTTGCGCGGCCCGCCGAGGTCCTGCATGGCCGGCGACTGGTAGTCGCCGATGCCGATCAGCAGGGCTCGGGCGGTGCACGGCGCCGCGGGTTGCTGCGCCACGGCAGCGGTACCGACGCAGAGCAGCAGCGGAATCGAGCGAAGGAACTGCATCGCGGGGTCCTCAGTTGTGGGTCGTGGTCGCACAGCCGCGCACCGCGCCGCGCAGTGCGCGCACTGTCGCGGTGCTGCCGTAGGGGAGCGAGGGCGTGCCGCTGCCGGTGACCACCGGCTCGAGCACCGCGCCGGCGCCGCGGGTGTGCGGCACCAAGGTGTCGTCGCGGGCCAACAACACGATGTTCTTGGCGGGGTCCGAGGAGCTGAGGTCGGGTTCCTGCTGGCTGGTGAGCCAGCCGAGTCCGGCTGGCACCACCTGAGTGCCGAGCAGCACCAGCTGGCCGTTGACCGGATCGATCGAGTAGCGCAGCACGCCCTCCTGCCCGCTCGAGTTCTTGCCGGTGACGTAGATGACATCGCCACGGGGATCGAACGACAGGTCGTAGAAGGTCTGGAAGCCGAGACACTGCGCGTTCTGGAAGATGCTGCCGTCGCTCAGCAACTCGTAGCTGCCGAGCCGCACCGCCGGGGTGCTGTCGGCGACCATCACGAACGCCGCGCGGCCCGACGGGGCCAGGAAGATCCGCGGGGGGTTGGTGTCGAGTGCACTGCACGGCGTTGCCGCCTCGTTGATCTGGAAGTCGAACGCCCCATCGTCGGCGCGGATCCGCAGGGCGCGGATCACGTGCCCGGAGCCCAGCGTCTCCGCGGCGTACGCGTTGCGGCCGTCGGCGGTGAACGCCAGCGTGCGGATCAGACCGCGGGTGAACGTACTGCGCAGTTGCAGCGTGCCATCGCGTTCGACCGCGAACGAGCGAACCCGCGTGCGGCTGGTCGAGTCGTTGTGGTCGAGCACGTAGAAGAAGCGCCCGCGCGGGTCCGCCACGCATTCGACGCGGCTCGTGTAGTCGAGCTGCTGCGGGTTCGGTGCGGTATCGCCCTCGGGCACGATCAGCGACAGCGCCCCGGACGCTGCATCGAGGCGGTAGGCGCGCAGCTCGACTTGGCCGGCGCCGAGGTCGCGCAGCAGGTAGGCACGCGATCCACCGGGAGCCAGGCAGACGCCGGTCGGTGCGAAGCCGAGTTCGGTGGTCGAGACTTGGCGGAAGGTCTGGGTGGCGCCGTCGTAATGCTGGATGTCGACGCGCTCGGGGGTGCTGCCCTGCGCGTAGAGCGAGCTGAACACCATCGTCTCCTTGCCCAGCCGCGTGGTGGTGCGGCTGCCGGTCGCCTCGACCGTGTAGTCCCAGCCGACCGGCGCGCGGTCGGGAGTGTCGTCCTGGCCACGCACCCGCAGGCGCTCGCCCGGCGGCATGCGCAGTTCGGCCGAGCTGCCGGGAGCGATCTTGAGGTTGTCGACCGTGAACGACTGGCCGTTGACGCTCAGCACCAACGGTTCTTGGTTGTCGTTCACCACTACCACGACCACTTGCGCGGTCGTCTGTGTGGTGGTGAGCTCGCGCGCGCCGCCGACGATGCCGGCAGGGCCGCATCCGGCGGCGAGGAACGCGGGGAACAGGGTGGCGAGATGGAGTTTCATCGTTGCGAGACCTCCAGGCCGCGGGCGGCCGGGTTCGTGTTCTGCGGACCTTGGACCACCAGCGTGCGCGAGGTGAAGCTGCCGCGCACTGCGAACTCGATCGCGACCAGGTTCGGTCCAGCCCGCAGCTCCAGTGGGTGATCGATGCCGAGCTGGAACGTGCTGCCGCGGCTCTGTTCGACCGCGGGTGCGATCTGTTTGCCGCTCAGCACCAGCACCGGCTTCTCATTGACGTAGACGTTGATCGCGGTCACCGGACCGCGGGCGACGATCCGTGCGCGAAGGCGCGAATCCGTACCGATCGCGGTGCCGTTGCGCGGTGCGTCGATGCGCAGCTCGCCCAACACGTCGCGCGCCTCGCGGCCGAACCCGGCCTTGAGGTAGCAGGCGAGCCGGGCCGCGACCCGCGAGCTGGCGACCTCGGTCAGGCTCTCGCTGGTGCGCGCATCACTGTCACTGGTCAGCACCGGTGGTAGCACCAAGGTCTGGATCAGCGGCAGCGACAGGAACGCGTTGCGCTGCCACCAGGTCAAGTCGACCTGCTCCGAGGAGGCGACCACGCGGTCGACGCTGCGGTTGTCGAACGGGTTGACGATGTCCCACTCGATCTCGAGCCGCGCGTCGTAGGTGGAATCCGCGACGAACATCCCGCCGACCCAGGTCGTCAACCACAGGAACGACGACAGCAGTTGATCCTTGGACGAACCCAGGTGCGCGATCCGCACCGCGGTGACCCGCGGTCGCAGCAGCAGATCGGCGCGCGCCGTCTTGGCGGCCTCGAGCGACGGTTCGCCGACTTCCAGGATCTCGGTGGCGGTCCGCTGGGTGCGCAGCTCCGCGACCAGTCGCGACCGCAAGGCTCCCGGGTCGAGGCAGAACTGCAGGCCGCTGGCGTCCGGCTGCTGCAGAGTGACCCCGCTGGCCAGGGTCAGCGGTGCAACTGCGACCCGGAAGGGGATCGGGTCGACATCGCGCACCAGCCGCCCTTCGGCGGTGAGGAAGGCGGGATCCGTCGCCTGACAGGCGGACAGGAGTGCGGCGAGTGCGGCGGTGGCGAGCAGCCGAATGCGCGGGGGAGAAAGTGGGCTCATGGGGACCTGGGGGCAGCGCGTCGGCTGCCGCCAGGAGAGCGAGCGCGGGTCCGCGGGCGTTACGCGGCTTGTTCGAGAACCCGGGGGCGAGAGGCTGGCGGGGTCGCGATCGGGGACCGGTGTGCTGCCAACCCGCGGTCAGCGTGGCAGTTGCGTGGCCCGGGGGTGGGCTGGACGAGCTGGGCCGGGCGCTTCTCGGGTCCTGGGCTCGGTCGGCCTCAACCTCGAGAGCCGCGAGGGCTCCCCTCACGACCCCGTCGGCATCGGCATCGGTCCAAGCAGTTGCGACCGACGCCGATGCCGACGGGGCCGCGACGGGAGTGGGGGAAGTCCTGGTGTGTGTGGGCGGGCGCGAGGGTGGGGCGTCAGCCCGGGACCTCGTGGTATCCGATCAACCCGTGCCTTCGCCAACCGACGTTCAGCAACCAGTTGCGTGCCCGTGCGACCGGTCGAGCGAGTTCTGAAGCGACTCGGTTGGTCAGCTTCTCGCGCCAACCGTCGAACCACCGTCCCGAGGTGAACCAATCGATCTCCTGCGCCAACCGCACCCCATGCCGGCGCGCGTTGTTGAGCACGTAGGCCAGCGCGTGGCGCACTTCGCGCGGCGTGCGCAGGATGTGATCGTGGTAGCGGTCGGCGAACACCTTGCCGGAGCGACCCCACAGCCGATTCAAGGCCCGCGCGATGCGGATGAGCAGGCCTTGCAAGCCGCGTGACAGACACGCGCGATCGGTCGCCTCCACGATCATGTGCAGATGGTTGCCTTGCACCGAGTAGTGGACCAGGCGAAAGCCGTTGCGCTCGCATCCCTTCGCGAACGCCGCGCACAGGACCGCGTACACACCCTGACTCCGCAGCGTCGGAAGTGCACGCATCAACCGGGTGGTGACGTGGACGGGAAACCGCGAAGCCAACGCCGCACGGCTCCGGTGCGACACCCCAGCCTTTGTCCCCCTTCGGCTTGCGCCCCGCCCCTTTGCGCCGACCTCCCCAGTTCATTCGAGGGAACGGCAATAGACCCGTGTTGTCCTTCGATCGCTTCATCGCATCACCCCACGTTTGATACGGCTGAAATATACAGGACAAGCCACGGAAGATCAACCAGCCAACACATGTGTTCACATGCAATGCGTATTGACCGACTCGATCGCGTTCGCTCACGAAGTGATCACCCGAACACACATGACATCCCTTCGCTCGCACTCAGTCTCGACCATTTGGTGCCCATTCACCCTACCGCTCCACCCGCGCACCCCCCCATACCCCACCCGCTCTCCCGCGGCCCCGTCGCCGTCGGCATCGGTCGCTCCTAGCCGAGCGAAGCGAGCCTGGACCGATGCCGACGGCGACGGGGCCGTGGAGAGCCCCGTGGCTCTAGAGCTCGAGGTTGAGGGAGCCCAACAGCCCAACAGCCCAAGCCCCCAACCCCGACCCCCCGACCCCCCACCCCACTCAGCGCCGTTCCGTCTCCCACACCCGAACCGTCTTGTCCCAAGACCCCGACAGCAGCCGCCGGCCGTCCGGCGTGAACTGCAGCGCGAACACCCCACGGCGGTGGCCGCGCAGGAGCAGCAGCCGCCGCATCGACGGGTACTCCCACACCTGGATTTCATCACCCATCGAAGCGGTGGCGAGCCGTCTGTGGGTGCCGGCGCCGAGCGCCATCGCGTTGATGACCTGAAGATCCCACTGTGCGTCGGGCTGCACCTGTCGACCGGTTTCGACGTCGAGGAAGCGGATCGCGCCGCCGAAGCTCGCGACGACCACCACCCGCCGCTCGGAGTCGAACAGCAATGCGCCGATGCCGTGCGGAAACCGCGTCAGATTGCGACGCTGGTCCAACGCGTTCGGCGCGAAGCAGCGAACCAGGCCGGCGCCATTGGTCACCACCGGGACGCCATTCCACGGGCACACGCCGACCACGCGGATCTGTGCTTCGTGCGCTGGTTTGCCGACCAGCTCCTGATCGGTGGCCAACAGGCGGTCGGTATCGGCGTCCGCGATCGAGACGCGGCCATCGTCGCCGGCGACCAACACATGTCGGCTGTCAGGGAACCAGGCGATGTGCTTCGACTCGGTCGGCACGCTCTCGAGGATTCGCGTGCCGCCGGAACCGAGGTCGAGCACCCGCATGCGGTCGGCGGCGACCGCAAGTCGTCGGCCGTCGGGACTCAGCGAAGTGTGGTGGACCTTGTCGCGATCGGTGTCGAACAGCTCCCGCACGGCGCCGCTACCGATGTCCCAGGCGCGCAGAGTTCCATCGGAACCGCCCGAAAAGGCCTGCTTGCCGTCTGCACTGACCTCCAGGGTCCGAACCAGGCCGCGGTGGGTGCCGAGAATGCGCGCTGCCGGCCGGGAATCCACCCGCCAGCGGCGGATCGTGTAGTCCCTCGAGCAGGTGAAGAACGATCTTCGATCGGCGGCGATCGAAATGGCGTGCACCGAGCCCTGGTGGCCCAGCAAGACGTGACCGGCGGTCAGACCGAGTGCATCGCAGAACGCGACCACCCCGTCGGCGCCACCGAGCACCAGTTGGGTGCCACCTCGTGCCAACCCGACCGCGTTCACGCCCTTGGCGAACTTGAACTCGGAGACGCGTACCCGTTTGCCGGTGGTCACGTCCCACTGGCTGAGGTTGCCGAAGATGCCCCCTGAAACCACATGGCGACCGTCCAGTAGCGGTTGGATCATCGAGATCCAGTCCCGCTTTGCGTGCTGCATGGTGCGCTCCAGCCGCCGAGCTTCGGTGTCGAACACCAGCAGCTCTGCCATGTGTCCGGCGTACAGCCGCTTGCCGTCCGCCGAGAACACCAGGTCTTGCACCGGTCGCTCGGGGGCGGTGAACGGCGAACTCGGCACGAGGGTGGCGGCGCGCAACTCGGCCAGCGCCTTGCCCGACGCGTCGTACAGCCGGATCTCCCCGCGCGAGGAGCCCGAGGCGAGGAACCGGCCGGTCGGATCCACCGCCAGCGACGAGATCTCGCTCGAGTGCTCGCCGACCACGCCGAGCGACGTGCCATCAGGCCGCAGCCGCCGAATGAGCCGGTCGTTGGCGCCGACCAGGATCGAGTTGCCATCGCTGCTGAACCGCACGATCCGCACCCAGTGGGCCTCGGGACTGCGCTCCGTCTGCGACAGGGTGAGGAGCACCCGCGCTTCCCCGGTGTCGGTGTTCCACAGTCGCACCGTTCCGTCGGTCGATCCGCTGACGAGAATTGGATCCCGCGGATGGCAGTCGATCGACATCACCTCTCGGTCGTGACCGCGGTACGTCCGATCGCTGCTGTCCGCCCGCAGGTCGAGGTGGAACCACTCGAACCCGCGGAGCTGCGGTGGGCACAGGTCGAGGCTGCGCTTCGCCTCGAGCGTGCGGCGCTCCACCAGGCGGGAGTCGGCGGCCGTCAGTCCCAGCTCGTAGCTGGTCTGCTCGGCGGCGGTCGCGACCTGGTGTTGCCAGACGCCGAACGCCAACGCGGCGACCATCAGCAAGCTGGCCATCGCGATCGCGACCGAGCTGGTCGGGTGGCGTTGCACCCAGCGGCAAGCCCGCAGCACCGGTCCGGAGGGCCGGGCGACGATCGGCCGGCGCGCCAGCAGGTTGTCGAGATCCTGCAGGAACACCTGCATGTCGCGGTAGCGCCGCGTGGGCGACAACTCCATCGCCGTGGCGCACACCGTCTGCACCTCCCAGCTGACCGCCGGGTTGAGTTCGCGCATCGGCGCACAAGTGCCCTGCACGATCCGCTCGCGAGTCTGCTCGGGTCGCGGGCAGAGGAACGGGGAGCGAAGGGTCAGCAACTCGTACATCGTGACGCCCAACGAGTAGACGTCCAGCGCGGCGCTCGGCGCCGCGACGCGCCCGCTGACCACCTCGGGCGGCATGTACGGCAACGACCCGAGTTCGGCAGTCGACTTGGTCAGCTCCTGCGCGTTCTCCAGACGCGCCAATCCGAAGTCGAGCAGGCGGGGGCGGCCGTCAGCGCCGAGGATGATGTTGGATGGCTTCACGTCGCGGTGCAGCACCCCCTGCGCGTGTGCATGAACCAGCGCGTCGGCGACCCCACGCAGCACCTTGAGGCTGCCGAGCACCCAACTGTCCTGTGGTGCTGGGCTGCCGCGGGTGGTCGTCGGTCCCCCGGTGTGCGACGACTCCGGGTCGTCGGTACTCGCGGCGTGCAGCCCGTCCGCGCTGCGCAATCGCGCTGGATCACGCCCCCGCAGGCCGGAGATGACCGACGCGAGCGATCGACCCTGGACGTACTCCATCGAGAAGTACGGGATCGCGTTGGCTTCGCCGAAGCTGTAGATGGTCACGATCCCGGGGTGCTGCAGGCGAGCGATCGCCTCCACCTCGCGGCGAAACCGCTCGCGGCTGCCGGGGAAGTACAGCTGTTCCGGCCGGACAACCTTGAGCGCCACCTTGCGACCCAGCGCACGCTCCTCGGCCAGGTAGACCACGCCCATGCCGCCTGCGCCGAGTCGGCGCAGCAGTTGGAAGTCGCCGAGCTCGCGTGGCATCTCGGTGTCGACGCGCGTCGACGGCGCTGCGTGGGTGGTCGCGTCTTCGCCCAGCATGCCCTCGGCGTGCAGCCGCTCGGCAACCCGGCGCACGCGCTCGGCGACCGCGGGATGGGCTGCGCACACCCGTGCGAGTTCCTCGTCGAAGTCTTCGGCCTCCAGGCAGCGGAACACCAGCTCTTCGATGTGCTGGGAATCGCTGTCCTCAGTGTGCTGGTGGTTTTGCGACATGACCCGTCCGCGAGCGCGGAAGTCACTGTAGCATCGCTGATCGGCACGGCCATGAGCGATCGCGATGACAGCCGACCCGACGACCGGACGCGCGACCTGGTGCAGGACGCGTCGTGTGGCGACGAACAGGCGATCCGCGAGCTGCTGTCGCTCAACCTGCCTCGGTTGCGCGCGTTCATCCGCCTGCGCACCGGCCCGCAGCTGCGCGCCCGCGAAGGCGATTCGGACATCGTCCAGTCGGTGTGCCGCGAGGTGCTGAACGACTTGGGCAAGCTCGAGTACCAGGGCGAAGCTCGTTTCCGTAGTTGGTTGTTCCAGGCCGCGCTGCGCAAGATCATCGACAAACACCGCTTTCACGAGATGCACAAGCGGGACGTGCGACGTGAAGAGCGCGGGATCGACGGGGGCGTGCTCGATTGCTACCAGACCCTGAGCTCGCCGAGCGGCCAGTTGATGCGGCAGGAATCGGCAGATCGCTTCGAGGCGGTGTTCGACTCCCTACCCGAGGACTACCGGGAGGTGATCACGCTGTCGCGGATCGTCGGGCTGCCACACGCCGAGATCGCGCAACAGATGAATCGTTCGGTCGCCGCCGTGCGGGTGCTGTTGCATCGGGCGGTCGCGAAGCTCGGGGTGTTGCTCGAGGGGTTGCCCGACGCCTGAGCTGAAGGGGTCGCGGATCGTGTCGGTACGCGTGGCAGCTGTTTCGCAGGCATGCAGCGGCCCCGGAAGCTCCAGCAAGCAAGCGGCCCAGGCCTCATGGCGGCGCGCCGCGCCGCGCCCACCCAAGTCTTTGGGTGCGGCCTTGGCCGCGATAGGCTGAAGGGGAGGCCCAACAACCATGACTGAGTTCGTCGCGCGCTGGTCCGTTCCACTCACTCTGTCGTTGTCGAGCGTTCTGTTCGGATGTTCGACCGGAGGTGGTTCGAGCCCGCCGCCCGCTGCCCTCGATGAACCAGATCCGGCGGTGCAGGCAGAATCGGTCGAGCCCCAAGAGCCGATCGAGGTCGCGCTGCAGGACGAAGACCTGCCGGTCGCGCCGGCCGACGAGTCCGCGGTGTGCGAGACCGGCGCGGGTGACACCGGAGGCGGCGCCGCACCGATCGTGCGCCTGCCCGCGCAGATGAAGCGCGCCGAGATCGTCTATCACGTCGAGTTCAAGAACGAGGCTGCCTGCCGAGCGTTTCGCGCCGCCGGCGTGAACGTCTTCCATCGCTTCCAGCGCTGGGCCGACCTGCACATGGCGAACGACCGTGGCGTGTTGTTGGCGCTCGCCAGCAACCCCGGGGTCTACTGGATCGATCCGCTTGCCGGGGTGTCGGTGCCGCCGCCCCGAGTCGGCGAAGTGGTCGCCAGCCGTGCGACGCCGGAAGCGATCCTGCGCGGTGGGTTGCGGCCGTGGACCGGCAAGGGCGTGGTCGTCGCGGTGGTGGACTCGGGGGTCGACTTCCGCCACCCGGACTTCATCAGCTACGGTCCGCGCCGAACCCCCACCTCGCGCCTCCTCTGGCTGTGGGACACGACGCTGCGGCACCAGCCGGGGCGCGGGGCACCGGGGCCGGTGCGCTATTCGAACGGAGTGCCGATCGGCACGGTGTTCTCACGCCAGGACCTGACCGCGGATCTGCGCGCCGCCAAGCCGCGGATCGGCGTCACCGACCGCAACGGCCACGGTACGTCGTGTGCCGGCGTGGCTGCCGGCAACGGCAACGGGCACGCCCGCCGCCGCTACACCGGTGTGGCACCCGAGGCCGATATCATCGGCGTGCGCATCGGTGGTAGCTCCGGCGAGGGCTTGGAGAACGCCTATTTGCTCGGCGCGATCTGCGATTGGGTCGATGCGATGGCGGGTGCGCGTCCCGCGGTCCTGTCGTGCAGCTTCGGCGGCCAACAGGGGGGACGTGATGGGGCGCGAGTGATCGAGCGGCAGCTCGACGCGCGGTTCGCCGATGGGGTGCGGGGCCGGGCCATCTGCATCGCCGCCGGTAACGATGCGACCCGACAGCTGCACGCCCGGATTCGATTCTCGTCGGTGGCGCCCGCCAAGTTGCAGTGGCGAGTGCGCGGCAAGCCGGCGCAGATCTCGATGTTCGTCACCGACCCGACGTGTACGGCGCTCGAATTGCGAGCTACCGGGCCAAAGGGTGCCAAACTCCTGTTCCAACGCCGCGGCCACCGGATCCTGCAGCGGTTCTTCTGGACCGCGACCTGTGCCCCGGGTGCCTACACCCTGGCGATTCGGCAGCAGACGGCGGCAGGCTCCAAGGCCGCGGTGGGAAGTCGACCGAAGACGATCTCGGCGGACGTCTACCTGGACCCATGGCAGCACGCCGACTTCGGATCATCGGCCTCGGCGGGTCGGCAGATCGGCACCCCTGGTACCGCACGCCAGGCGATCACCGTGGCGAGCTACGACTTCAACGACCAGATGGAAGTGCGCGGACGACTCACCACGCGCGGTCCGGTGTTGAACCCGCGCGCACCGATGCGCATCGGTGCGATTTCGCGCTACTCCAACCCCGGGCCACGGCGGGACGGGTTGCAGAAACCCGACCTCGCGGCGCCCGGGCAGTACCACATCGCCGCGGTGCCCCTGCACTTCAAGCGTGATCCCAAGCAAGTGCTGGAGACCACCGGCAACTACCGCCGGTTCAACGGCACCAGTGCGGCGACTCCGTACTGCGCCGGGGTGGTGGCGTTGATGTTCCAGAAGAACCCCGGGCTGAACGTGCGCCAGGTTCGGCAGCTCTTGCTCGGCGGGTTGACCCGCGATGTCCACACCGGTCGGGTGCCCGGTCCGCGCTGGGGTCACGGCAAGCTCGATCTGGCGGCAGTGCGGCGGATCCTCTCGAGTGTGCCGACGGCGCGGGTGGGCGACGGCAAGAGGTGAGCCGCAGGGCGATCGCGCTGTGCTCGGTGGTCGCGATCGTGTTCGCGCCGGATGTCGCGGCACAACAACCGGCCGCGGTCGATCGGGCGGCGGTCACGCGGGCGATCGAGACGTTCTTCCAGGCGGTGAGCCGCGGCGACGCGGCGCGGGCGCTTGCGCAGTGGGCGGCGGACGCTCCGGATCGGGCGCGGGTGCAGAGCGAGATCGACGCTGCGTGTCGCTACCGCGCTGGCCGGGCGGTCGAGAAGCTCGCGATCACCAGCTTCGTGATGAACGGGACCGTGGCCACCGTCTCGTTGGAGTTCCACGGCCGCTGGAGCAAGCTCGACGAGCAGTTCGACGACGAGCGAACGACGATGTGGGCGGTGCGGTTGCACAAGCAGGACGGCGCCTGGAGGTGGTGGACGCAGAATCACTTCGTGGTCGGATTGGCCGAGCTGCTGGTCACCACGGACCCAGACCACCGCACCGAGTACCTGTTGCTCGCCCGACTGATGCCGAAGCGCCTGATCGCCACCTTGATCGAGGGCGCCGGTCGGGCGGAGGATGCCGGTGCGGCACCGCAAGCCGTGCGGGTGTTGAAGGTGGCGCTGGAAGTCGCCGAAGCACTGGCCCGCGACGACTTGCGGGCCCAGGTGTTGCGCAAGCGCGGCGAGACGGAGTGGATCTTCCTCGGCCGTCCGGACACCGCGGAGGAGAGTCTGAAGGTCGCGCTCGCGTTGGCGTTGCGGGCCGCCGACCAACGGGTGGAGAACGACGTTCGGTCGACCCTCGCCGCGGTGCTCTCGACATTGCCCGGGCGCGCGGATGCTGCGCTGCAGCACGCGCGTTCGGCGGTCGCTTGGGCTGAACGCGTGGTCGATCGCCCGCGGCTCGCCCTGGCGCAGAACATGCTCGGCATGGCTCTGCGTCGTACCGGGCGGATCCGCGCGGCGCTGCGCGCTTTCGCCGGCAGCGCCGCCACGGCGCGAAAGATCGGCGACGAGGACTTGCTGCTGCAAGCGTGGGTGCACGTCGCGACCATGCAGTTCGAGCTGCACGACCCCGGAGCGGCCGAACTCACCGCAGGACGTGCGCTGCAGCTCGGCGCGGCGCGGCGCGAGCCGATGCTGCGCGCCAAGGCCCTGAACACCCTGGGGTTGGTGTCGATGGAAGCCGGACGGTTCGCGGATGCCGCGACCAGATTCCAGGCCTGCATCGACACATGGGGTGATCCGCGGACCCCCTCGGACGAGTTGCGCGCGATGGCGCTCAGCAATCTCGGTGAAGCACAGCGACGGCAGGGTCACCACCGCGCGGCGGGTCCGGTGTTCCTGAAAGCGATCGACGCCGCAGGTCGGGTGCGCTACCCGATCCGTGCCGAGGCGATCGCGTGCAACAACCTCGGGATGCTGCACCGCGCCCAGGGCGAGCTGGCGCAGGCCGGCCGATACTACGTGCGCGCCTTGGCGAATGCGCGCAAGCGGCGGGATCGCGGCGATGCCATATGGCCGCTGTGCAATCTGGCCGAGTTGAAGCTCCTAGCTGGCGAGTTCGAGGCTGCACGCCTGGCGTTCCAGCACGTCTTGGTGGAAGCGCGGGGAGTCGCCTCGCCGGCGGCCGAGTGCGCGGCGCAGTTCGGCATCGGCGTGACGTACTTGCAGCGCAAGCGGGCGGGGGATCTCGATCGAGCGGTCGTGGCGTTCGAGTGCGCTGCCGAGCGCGTGGAGCAGGCGCGCGAGACGCTGCGCGACCTGATGCTCCAGCAGGGGTTCTTCGCCGGTCGGTCGCACATCTATTCGTACTTGGTCGACACGCTGCTGCGCCTGGGGCGCAATCAGGACGCACTCGCCGCGGCCGAACGGGCGCGGGCACGCAGCCTCGTCGACGTGCTGCGCCGCGGACGCGTTCAGGTCGTCAAGCACATGACGCTGGAAGAGCGGCAGCATGAGCAGGACATGGAGCAGTCGGTTGCCGAGTTGACGGCACGATTGGCCGCGGCGTACGACACCAGTACGCAGGACGAGTATCGAGCCGAACTCCTGAGGGTTCGATCCGCGATGGTGGACTTCCGGCGGGGGTTGTTCCACCGCCATCCGGAGCTGTGCACGTTGCGCGGTCAGCCGGGACCGACCACCGCACAGGCGATCGGCCGCACTCTGTTCGCCCGAGATCCCAAGCTCTGTGTGCTGTCGTACACCGTCGACCGCGAACGGGTGCGGTTGTTCGCCCTGACCGGGGGCGAGCTCGCCCCGACGCTAGCGGTGCACACCATCGAGATCGCCGAACCAAAGTTGCGCGAGCTGGTCGATGAGCACTGGCGAGGCTGTGCGACCGCCGGCGGCGCGCACCGGACTGCCGGCGCGAAGCTGTTTTCGCTGCTGCTCGGACCGGTGGCCGACGCGGTGCGGCGGTCGTCCCACCTCGTCATCGTGCCCGATGGCGTGCTGCATCGCTTGCCGTTCCACGCGCTGATCGATCCGCGGGCCTCGCGCTACCTGGTCGCGGACCACACGGTCAGCTACGCGCCGTCGGTGACCGCGCTGGTCGAGATGAAGCGGCTCGCCGCCACGCGTCGCGAGTCTCGGCCGGCGGCGGGGAGAGTGGTGGCGTTCGGTGGGCCCCGGATGCCGGAGGGCTACGCGGAACTGCCCGGAGCTGTCGAGGAAGCCGAGGCGATTGCCAAGTTGTTCGGCGTCCGGCCAATGACCGGTGATCAGGCGACCGAGACGCGGGTCAAGGCAGCGGTGGACCGCGCCGATCTGCTCCACTTCGCCACCCATGGCAGAGCCGACGAGGCGAGGCCGATGTACTCCTACCTGGTGTTCGGCCGCGACGCTCGGAACGATGGGTTGCTGCACGCGCGGGAGATCGCCGACATGACGTTGAGGGCGCGACTCGTGGTGCTCTCCGCGTGCGAGACCGGCAGTGGCAAGGAGGTGCGGGGCGAGGGTCTGGTCGGGCTCGGCTGGGCGTTCCTGGTCGCCGGTGTGCCGGCACAGCTGGTGAGCCAGTGGCAGGTCGCGGATGCCGGCACCAAGGAACTGATGGTCGCGGTCTACCGCGAGCTGGCTACGGATCGAGGGCTTTCCCCTGCTGCGGCTCTACGCCGCGCGCAGTTGGCCGCGCTGCGCAGCGAGGCGCGTAGCCACCCGTACTTCTGGGCGCCGTTCTTCCTGGTCGGTGCCTGGTAGGCGGCGGCTCCGCCTGCGCCCGAGCGTGGATCGGGTGCGGGGGTCGGCCGAATCCCCGGAGACCACGGGGAACGCCTTTCCGGCGCGTGTCTCTCCGCCGGTGAACACGAACCCAAGACCTTGCACATGGACGCAGAGACCAAGACCGTCACGTTCCCCCGACTCAACGAACCCGCCCCCGCTTTCGATGCCTTGACGACCCACGGACGGAAGAAGCTCGAGGACTACCGGGGCAAGTGGTTGGTGCTGTTCTCGCACCCCGCCGACTTCACCCCGGTCTGCACCACGGAGTTCATGGCCTTTGCCCGCAACCACGAGCGCTTCCGTTCGCTCAATGCCGAACTCCTGGGCTTGTCGATCGACAGCCACTTCGCCCACATCGCGTGGACGCGGAACATCAAGGAGAAGTTCGATGTCGATGTCCAGTTCCCGATCATCGCCGACCTGTCGATGGACGTGGCTCAGGCGTACGGCATGGTGCAGCCCGGCGCGAGTGACACGTCGGCGGTGCGGGCGACCTTCCTGATCGATCCCCAGGGTGTCTTGCGGGCCATGGTCTACTACCCGATGAGCAACGGTCGCTCGGTGGACGAGTTCGTCCGCATCCTGCAAGCACTGCAGACGACCGACGCGCACAAGGTGGCGACACCCGAGAACTGGCGGCCCGGCGACGAGGTCATCGTGCCACCGCCGGCGACCACGCAGGCTGCCGAGCAGCGCATGTCGGAAGGGCTCGCGACTACCGACTGGTACTTCTCGAAGAAGCAGCTCTGAGATCGAGTACAGGATCGTGCCCCGCGCGCCCCCACGCGCCCGGTCGTCGGAAGGCGACCGGGCGCGTGCAGTGCGGCGGGGCAGGGGAGTGGCGCGGGTGCGACCGGAGCCTCCGAACCTCAGACCTTGATCCCCAGGCGGGCGATCTCGGCCCCGACCTGGGCGATGTTCATCTGGAAGCTCTTGACCATCGCATCGACCACTTCCTGCAAGCCCTTCGCGTTCTTGGCCACGCAGGACCACACCGCCTTGGCGACCTGGTCGAACGAGCAGCCGGCGGTCTTCAGGTAACGGGCGATCTGCTCGGTGGTGCAGCGGAAGCTCTTCTGCAAGGTGCTGGCAATGCGGTTTGCGGAGCAGCCGGCGGCCCGCAGGCACTTGGCCACCGTGGTCACCGAGGCCTTGAAGTGCCGCTGCAGCGCCTTGCCGACGCTGCCGAGCGCGCAGCCGGCGGCGACCATCGCCTTGGCGGCTTGCTCTGCGCTGCACCGCAGGCCGACTGCGAGCCCGCGGGCGATCTGGTCGGTGGTGCACTTGGCGTCGTGCAGCAGCTTGGCGACGGTGTGCGCCGGGCAGCCGTACTGCTTGGCCAACTCCTGGGCGATTTCCTCGACCTTGCGACCGGCGCGGACCAGCAGTTCACAGGCCTGCGCCGCGGTCTTGCGGGCCGCCTTGTAGCCCGCGCAGAGTGTGGCGGTGGTCTGTGCCACGACGGCCGCGACTGGGTTGGTCGGGGTGAACAGCCGGCAGCTTCCGTCGCCGGACACTCGGTGGCGCGAGTCCGCTACGTTTCCGGCGCGGCCGATCAAGTTGTAGACCGGCTCGGTGTAGACCCGGGCCTCCTGGTAGGCGCCGAGCACCGCTTCGGTGAAGGTTGCGCCGGCGAGCCACTTGCCGGTGAAGTGGAAGTACGAATGCGGCATGTAGTTGTTCTTCAACCCGTAGGTGCCGTTGACCACCTTGGCGCCGAGTGCGGTCCACTCGTCGATCAGTGAGCCGCTGACGCAGTTCATCTGGTAGACCGAGCGCAGCTTGAGTCCAGGGATCTTCTGCGCGGGGGTGAAGAAGCTCGTAGGCGTGAAGCGGGCATTGTCGCCGCCGATGAACACGTTCTCGCCACCGTGGGTGAGCACGTGGATGTCCACCGTGTAGCCGGCGCGTGCCAGCGCCGCGAGACGCGCCAGCGCGTTCTGCGGGTTCAGCGCCTTGTCCTCGAGGACGATCACCTGACCGTACTTGCCCCGGGTGTTCTGCAGCTGGCCGATCGCCTTGGCCAGCTCTTCGAGCAGGTAGTCGCTGGTCGCCTTGAACCACTCCTCGAACGGAATCATCTCGACCTTCCACGACGCCGGGTTGACGCAGGCGTGGTTGCGGGCGATCACCGCGGCGGCGCGCTTCACCAGCTGCGCGATGTTCTCGCCGGGGTTGAGCCCGAGCGCGAGCTTGCCACACTTGGCGACCGGGATCTTGGGCAGCGTGATCGGCTTGCCCCCGACCTTGCATTGGGCGAAGTTGGCGGCGACGCCACCGTTCTCCAACAGGATCAGCAGCGCCGTGCGGTTGGTGGGGTGAGACACCCGCGCCGGCACTCGCCGCAGCGTGGTGGGCTTCTGGGAGACGGCCAGCGGGGCCAACAGGAGGGACGCACCGAGCAGTGCGCCGAGCTTGTGGGAGATCTTCATGGCTTGGGGTCGCCGGTGGTTCCAGTGTCCGTCGGGCCCCGGCGTAGGCCCGCTCCGACTTCGAGCCACGCGGTGAGTCGGCGTGGCCCGACAGGGAAGCGAGGGCCAGGTGGCGGGCGTTACGCCGGCTTCCGAGAATCCGGCAATCCGGGGCGGAGGGGCCGGTGCTGCGGGGGTTTGCCGGCGGTGGGGGGGGCGCGCGGAGCCCGGCCACGGGGTTTGCTTGCCCCATTCTTGACTGATAGGTCAAAAAACGCGACAACCTCCGGTCGATGGCGCGCGCCCGCGAATTCGATGCCGATGCGACCCTGGATCGATGCCTCGATCTGTTCTGGGCCAAGGGCTTCGCCGGGGTGTCGATTCGTGACCTCGAGCAGGCGACCGGGCTCGGGCGGCAGAGCCTCTACAGTGCGTTCGGCAACAAGGAGGCACTGTTCGCTGCAGTGCTCGACCGCTACTCCGCCGCCACCGAGGCCTGGTTGGCGCCGCTGTTCACCGATGCGGCGGGTCTCGCGTCGTTGCGGCAATACGCCGTCGACGCGCTCGCCGCACAGCGGACGCATGGCTGCCACGGGTGTCTGGTGGTGAAGACGCTCTGGGATCGGGGCATCGCCGACCAATCGATGCGCAAGCGCGCGCAAGCGGCAACCCGCCGGGTTCGCGCGGCCTTCGAACACGCACTGGACCGCGCGGTGGCCCACGGCGAGATCGTCGCTGGTGACAACGAACAGCGTGCGGACCTGTGCTTCGCGGCGATGAACGGGCTCGCAGCCCTGCGCCAAGCAGGCGTCACTGAGGCGCGCGCGCGGACCACTTTCGAGCAGTTGCTCGACTCCTGGCGCACTTGATCCGCGCACCCCGACTCCACCGATTCGTTTCTCTTATTCTTGATCGATCGTTCAATAAACAACACATAGGAATGCGAACCATGAGCAGTTTCGACAGTCACGACTCCGTCGCTTTGGTCACCGGGGCGGGCCGCAAGAACGGCATCGGCAAGGGCATCGTCGACGCCCTGCTGGCCGCCGGGGCGCGCAAGGTCTACGTCGGCGTGCGCAACCGCGCTGCTTCTGCGTCGATCTACCCGCAACAGGATGGCCGAGTGCAGTTGGTGGAACTCGATGTGACCGAGGGTGGGCGCGCCGAGGCGGTGGCGGGCGAACTCGGGGACGTCAACCTGTTGGTGCACAACGCGGGGTTGTTCACCGGCGCCAGTGCGCTGGGCGACGACGCCGACCAGCGCCGCGAGTTCGAAGTCAACGTGTTCGGGCCGCTGGCGTTGACCCGTGCCTTCGCGCCGGTGCTGAAGCGCAACGGCGGGGGGGCGATCGTGCTGCTGAACTCGGTCGCCAGCCACTTCTCGTTCCCGCTCGGCGCCAGCTACTCGGCGAGCAAGGCGGCGCTGCACAGCTTCACCCAGGCACTCCGCCGCGAGCTCGCCGCCCAAGGCACACACGTGCTCGGGGTTTACCCAGGGCCGATCGACACTGACATGGCCGAGAAGATCGACATGCCGAAGACGTCGGCGACCGAGGTCGGACGGCGAATCGTCGCCGCGCTGCGCGATGGCGAGGAGGACCTGCTGCCGGATGACACCGGAGCGCAGATGTACGCCGGCTTCCGTGCCGACCCGAAGGCATTCGAACGCGGTTTGGCAGCCGGTGCCTGATGGCGATCGCGTAGCCGTCGCTGCCCTTGACCTGCGCCAAGTAGTCGCGCACCTTGCCCAGGTTCACCCCGACTTGATCCTGGACCCTCCCGGCGACGAAGCAGCGGGTCTCGGGTCGTTGCGGCAGAGCGCCGTCGATGCGTGCATCGCGTGGCTGAACCACCAATGCTTCGGTCGCCCGGTGGTCGAGCGACTCGGGTCCACCGCGGGTCCGGACCTCACTTCACCAACATCACCTTGAGCGCCTGCGTGGTCTGCATGCGCTGACCGCTGGCGTTGGTATGCCAGTCCTGGAAGTACACCAGAGTGCGTCCCTGCGATTCCGGCAGCGGTAGGGCGTACCGGAAGTCGCTGCCCGTTCCGGTTGCGACCACGCCGAACGAGAAGTAGGAGGAGATCTCGCTCCAACAGCCGGGCTCGGCGATGGTGGTCGGCACGGGGGTCGACATTGGCTGTAGCCCGGCGACCAGCATGTGCATCGAGTTGGCTGGAGCGCCGCGCACCCGCACCTCGGTGTACTCGTGCCCGATCTGCTGCACGAACGGAGCGGATGTCGAGCCGTGGGATGCAGTCCATTCGATCGTCGCCGGGCTGCAGCCCGTGCCGACTGTCGACCAGCGTTCGACGGTCGGATACGTGATGTCCCGCGCGACCAGCGGGCCGGGCTCGAAGCTGATGCCGAGCTCCGTCCAGAGGGTGGAGAACACGCCATCACGACGGTATGCAACTCCGCCTGCGATGCGCCCCCCTCGCGCCGGGGAAGCGATGTAGCCGCTCTCGAGCACCCTGCCGTTGAAGCCGACCCGGTCGTACGCCACGGATCCGGGGTTGATCAGGTCGTACGAACTCTGCGTAGTGATCAGCCAGTGCGATCTGGTGCGGTGGTCGTGGCTGCATCCGCCGACCGACACGAGGACGCGGCCGAGGTCGACCGGAACCCAGCGAACGATCGGGCCACCGACGCCCCAGTCGAACCGCTCCACGTGGATGGCGCCCTTGTCGTCCGCGGTTCGGCCGTTGCGGTTCTCGGCGAACGCGATCAGGTAGCGTCCATCGGATCCGGCGATTCGCGCGCCGACGCGGCTCGAAGGGCCGTCCACCGCAACCCACGATGCCGAACTCTGGCTGCCGGTGCTGCCCAGCTGCTTGCCGATCAGGGTCCACTTGGACCCGGTGCTGGACCAAGCCTGGCACGCGACGACCCAGGTCGTCTCGGCCGCACTTTCCGGGCGGGCGACCCTGTTGATGGTCGGTCGCTCGAGGTCGAAGATCCCGGGACCCGGGTCGAAGAACACCGCGGGGCCGACGACGGGCGTCGTTCCCGATACGTCCACGGCCCGGGCGACGATCGAGCTGGTGAAGACCTCTCGCCAGGCCGGGGACCCGGTGAATTCTCGTTGCGACACGACCATGACCCAGCGGCCGCGCACACCGGCCACCGTGCCGCCGAGCTCCGGACGCCATTCGTGGGCGCCCGTTGGGGGGTCGAGGAAGGTCACTCCGGTGCGGAGCACCAGGTCGCCACTGTCGTGCACATGTAGTCGGATGGCTGCCGCGCCGGTGCTCGCGACGAACCGGGAGAACGCGACCACGAGCTTCATCGGATTGTAGGCCGCGGCGACGCGCACTTCGCGGCTACTCCAGTTCCTCGATAGGTCGGCGAACACCACGACCGGTTCGGCGAGCAGTCGGTTGGTGATCACCGCGAATACGTCGTCGTCGTCGAGCGCATTGGCCCGCGCGTAGACCGCCATGTACTGCTGCGCGGATTCGTCGTACACCAGATCGGGCCGGTAGCTGACGTCGCTCGCGAGTTCGATCGGGGACAGCAGGGGGTCGATCACCAACGGATAGACCGCGTTGCGCAGCACGGCGGCGGGCACGCGCAGGCGGACGGTTCCCTCACGGTAGCCGACCGCCAGCGGGGTTCTGCGGCCGTCCGCGTCCACGGCGAACGCGGCGCCGTAGCGCACCAGTGCGCGGCCGTCTCGGTCGGTGAACACCAGCTCGCCATGGCGCGGAGTCCGGGGTTCGGTGCCCAGATCGGTGCACAACCTCCCGGCGATCTCCAGGTCGCCGTCGCCCTCGGGTCGGCGAGCGAACACGAAGGTCTGCTCGACGCCACCGCGCAGCACGTCGTACGCCTCGACGAACGCGCGATAACGGTACTCGTAGCGGTAGGTGGCCGCGTGCCGCGCCGGGGACTCTCCGGGTTCCAACCATTCCGTGTCCCCGACCCGGCACGACGTGGTGCGCCAGCGCACGGACTGCGTGCGCGGGTACCGGTTGCCCAACACCGGCACGAACGTCATGTCGTCGTGGAAGCCGACCTTGTACCCCGGGCCGGCAGCCCACGTGCCGTAGACGCCCCCGAGCGGGTCGTCGGGCTGGGTGTGGATCGGCACCCGAGGGCATTGCAGCCGGGTTGCGGGGGCTCGAGTTTCCTGCGGCTCGGGACGGTCGATCTCCTGGCCGGCCACGGGTCCGACCAGGGTCAGCGTGATCAGTACAAGTGCTTGACGTTTCATGGGAAGGGCTCCTGGATGGCGCCGCGCTCGCGGCGCCACTCCCGTGGAGTGCCTTCCAACCCGCGGAATCACGGCGGAACCTCGCCATTCTGCAGCGCACACTCCCAGGAGGCGTGCAAGGCGACGGCCTTGACGATGGCGATCGCGTAGCTGTCGCTGCCCTTGACCTGCGCCAAGTAGTCGCGCACCTTGCCCAGGTTCACCCCGACTCGACCCTGGACCTTCCCGGCGACGAAACCGCCGAGCGCCGTGTCGCCCATCACCACGATGTCGAGCCGATTGGTGGACGGTCCGTTGGATCGCCACGGCCCGCGCGTACGAGCCCTTCACCGAGCATCAGACTCACGGTCAGGGATCGCTCGAGCACCTTTCGATTCCCCTCGATCGGGGCTCCGAGAGTCCACCTCAGTGTAGCGGCCCGGTGGAGTCGCGTGCGCACGGCGGTCCGCGGTGGCGATGCCGAGCGCAAAAATCTGTTGGCTCGACCGAACGGAACACCGCGGCCCGGAACTGTCCCTCTCGAACCCGCACGAAGCGTGGCCCACGACTGCGCCAAGAGGGAACCCCGCACATGATCCAAGGCACGACGACCGCCGTCTTCTTCCTCGTTCTCACGGCAACACTCGGTGCGCAGGGCTACGTCCAGGCGCCGGGGCTCGGAAGTGAGGCTTCGGGCGCCGGAATCACGCTGACGCAGCTCGACGCCGACCCCCGGCCCGATCTGCTCGTGATGGCGCACACCCGCTTCGTCTCACCGATCGGCGATCGCTTCACCTATCGGCTGTGCCGCAATCTCAGCCCAGACGGGGTGCCGGCGCACGACGGACCGATGATCATCGTGCCGTCCGTGGGCGCAGCGGAAGGCGCAGGGATCACCGCGGTCGATCTCGACCGCAATGGACGACCGGAGCTGGTGCTGGCTGGCTATGTCAATCAGTCCGGAGTGCGGCGGTTCCGCTACCGGGTGGGTCGGGACCTCGACGCGAACGGCAACGCCGGAGCGTGGACCGGCATCGTCGCGGCGCCGATCGGCGACGGCCGCGGCAACACCACTGTGGACGCCGGGCTCGCCTGGGGCCGCATCGACGACGGGGTCGGTGCCGACGTCGTGTTCGCGGTCTGTGAGTTGGTCGGCACTGCCAATGTGATTCGCTACACGATCGCATTCGACCTCGACAACGCGGGGCGGGCGAAGTCCTGGGCGCCGCTGCGAACCGTCTCGGGCTTCGGCTCGACCGCGGAAGCCGGCGGCTGCGAGGTCGTCGATCTCGACGGAAACGGGCGCCCGGAGCTGTTGCTGTTCGCTTGTGAGCGCACCTCCGGGTCGAACCGGATGCTCTACCGCATCGGGTGGAACCTCGACGCCACCGGCGGGGCGCAGCACTGGGACCCGGTGCGGGCTGTCTCCGGCGTCGGCACGCGAGCTCAGGGAGGTGGCATCGCTGCACTGGACATGGGCCGCGGCGTGGAGCCGGAAATCCTGCTGTGTGCCTACGACAACCCGCCGGGGGCGAACTCGTTCCGCTGGCGGACCTTGCGGGACGCGAATCCCGCCGACCCCTACCCGGGTTCCGACATCACCGGATCGTGGCGTCTGCTCGGTCTGCAGAGCCGCGCCGGGCCGGCGGTTTCGGGTCACTCCGACAACACCGTGCACGTCGCCGCCATCGACACCGCCGGGCAGCTCAACGTGCGCAACTCCGCCGGTCCCGGGATCTGGTCGAACTGGACTCGGATCCAAGGGCCGAGCTTCGATCCCGATTCGGAGCCGGTGTTGCTGCGCAGCGGAGATGATCTGCACCTGTTCGCGCGGAGTAGCGACGGCGACCTATGCCAGGCGATCCGCTCGCGATTCGGTTCCACGTGGACGCAGGCGTCGAAGCTCACCGGCGACGGCTCGGTTGCCGGGCGCATCGACGTGGCGATGACGCGCGTCGACAACGCGGTGGAGGTTCACGCGGTGTATCGGCGGAGTGGCGGCGGCGTCGTGTATGCGCGCTTCGCCGGGGGGCAGCAGGTCGCACAGCAGGTGTTCGCCGACGCACTCGAAGCGGGGATCGGCAGCGATGGGGAAGACCGGGTCGCGGTGGCCCTGCGCAAGCTCTCCCAGGTGTTCGTCCACACCGCACTGCGCGGTTCGGGGTGGGCGTTCTCCCTGCTCGGTGGTCGTGCGGTCTCGGGGTACGGAGGTGGTGCGATCGACGACGTGGCCAATGTCGTGTTCCTCGGCGGCGAGGTGCACGTCGCGTACGCGCAGCACTTTCGACCCGACGACGTGGGACCGGGCTTGGTGTATCGGGTGAACCACGCGCGGTTTCGGCCGGGTCGGAACGATGACTACTTCGGTCGGGTGATCACCGACTACGTACCCTCGGGCAGCGAGCCCGCGCGTGTTCGGCTCGCGGTCTACCGCGCCAAGGTCGTCGCATTGTGGACCGAGCCGACCGACCGGTTGCGCTTCGCGCGACTCGATTCGATGGACCCGACCTACCCGTGGGTCGATCACCACGAGTTTCCGCGCGGCACCGCGGCGGGTCGCCCCGCATTGGCCGCGTTCGACACCCAGCTGCAGGACCAGAGCTACCTGCTTCCCAACCATGGCCGGGATCTGTTCGCCGCGGTGCGCGGGCCGGGTGCGGCGTCGAGTGTACGGTTCGGCATCTGCAGCCGAGCCGTGTTCAAGCGACTGGTGCCGCGCGAGTTCGATCTGTACGACTCGATGAGTGGCAAGGCGGCGTTCCAGCACCAGCCGAACGCACCGACCCCGATCTCCATCTCGCAAGAGCACCGACCCATCCTCAGCGAGATCGGGACCAGCCTGTGGATGCTGCCGCGGTGGTTCGTCGCCGGCTTGTTCCCGCGGACGGTCCGCGAGCGGCTGTGCGACAACTGGAAGAACACCGGTCGCGCAACTCCACCGTGCACGAACGCCCGTCTACCGATCATCGTGAAGCCGAATGGTGGCCTGTTCGTGTCGCAGGGCGCGTGGATCAATCTGGACAGCGAGTACGTCCGGGTGTGGGAGGAACTCGGTCACTACGCAGCGTGGGCACTCGGGATCGAGGACATCGGTGCCGGTCCTGACGCCGCCGCCGCGGCGCGGTCCGGAATATCGCTCCGGGCACTGCAATCGGCGTTCACCTTGTTCAACGAGCGCATCGGCAGGTGTCAGTCGGGTCCGCGCTGCAGCGGGTTCACCGGCTACGCCGGCAACTACGACGCCTCGTCTCGCGAGCACTCGTTCCTCTACACGGTGTACTACTACGTGCACCGCGGCCATGACCTGCGGCAGTTCGTCGACGAGGACCTCGGCCGGGGCGACTCGCTGCTGCGTCGGAAGTACGACTGGGTGAAGACCAACTTGTTCCGCGGACTCGAGTTCGGCGATGCGATGACACCGTTGGTGGCAGGCGGCATCCAGTCGCTCGGAACCGGGTGCCCGGGCTCGTCGGGGCGTCCGGTGCAGCTCGTCGTGGCGAGCGGCGGCACGCCGCGGCTCGGTGGGACCTTGATGTTCTCGCTGCGCAACGCGCCGCCCAAGTCGATCGCATTGCTCCACCTCGGCAGTTCAGGCCAACTGTGGGGAGCTTACCGACTACCGCTCGACCTCGCCTTCCTGGGCGCGCCGGGCTGCGTGGTGTACGCCGATCGCGTGCAGGAAGCGCGCCAGGTGACCGATGCCTCGGGCCGGGTCGACGTTCCGCTGCTGCTCACCAAGGAGCCGTTGTTCGCCAACCTGCGGCTGTTCTCACAATTCTCGGTGTTCGACCCGTTCGCCAACCGGTACGGGTGGACGACCAGCAACGGGGTCGTGGTGAGCATCGCGACCCGGTAGCGGCCATTCGCTCGGAATGCGCTCGATCAGTCCTTCACCATAGACCCGATCGAGTCCGAGATCGTCGAGGTGGATGTAGCCGATGTAGCAGCGACACACGTCGTTGGGGCAGGTGCGGGGCCGGAGCGCGGACTCGATCGTTCCGTCGTAGAGGTTGGCGAGCACGTCGCCGACGAAGTGGCACCGCCGCACGTCGCCCCGCGCATCGACGCTGAACGCGGTGTCGCCGGTGCGGCACGTGCGCCCGCGGCTATGGTGCGGATGGAGGTTCCACCGCACGAGCGGGTCGATCGCTTCGAGGCGCGCCAAGTCGGCCGCCTGGTAGTAGTCGTCGATCCGCTTGAACGCGTTGATCCACAGATAGACGTGGTCGGGCAGGTGCGCGCGCAGGTGCTCGATCTTCGTCAGATCCTCCTGGATCCCCACGGCCCCGACGCTGTAGCGCACGCCGAGTCCGTCGAGCTTCGCGCAGCGGTCGAGAAAGGCACCCGCGGTCGTCTGCGTGGGGTGGAACGTGCACCACAGTGCGACGGTGTTGCGATCGCATTCGGCGAGGAACTCGAGTGGGCCCGAGAGGTTGGTCTGCACGACCACACGCTCGACGTGGCTGGTTTGCGACAGACGTACCACCGCATCGCGGTACGGCCGGCGAATCAACGCCTCGCCCCACGGCGTGAAGGACACGCGGAAGCGTCGATGGTCCTGTCTGTCGATCCAATCGACGAAGCGCTGCAGGCCGGCGTAGTCGCGCTGCAGGGTGGCAGCGCTGTCCTTGGCCAGGGCGAACGGGCAGTAGTGGCAGCGGTAGTTGCAGCTCGACAGGTCGCCGCGGTACTGCACGTCCAACCTCAGCGCCATGCGTAGCCCTCCATCAGCTGGCGAACCCGTTGCGACGCGAGCCACGGCCCGACGACGTCGGAGCGTTCCAAGCCGGCAGCGGTCAGGGTGATTCGGTCCGCACCGGCTGTCGCGAGGCCGTGCGCGACCAGCTCGTGGAGTTCGGACAAGTCGCGTTCGGCATCGTTCCCGAAGCGGGTGCGGTAGGCCGCGAGATCCAGTCCCTCCGCCTGCAGCAGCCCTTGGATGACGAACCGGCGGCGACGTTCCTCGGGATCCAGTGCGAAGCCGTAGTCGACCAGCGAGTGGTCTTCCGTGCGCAGGTAGCGGTCGAGGATCGCCCGGACGCCGGTTCGGCCGACTGCGTACTCCCCCGAGTAGTGGAGCTCGGTCGTGTATGAGCGAGCGCCGGGGCCGAGTCCCACCATCCCGTCGCGCTGGCAGCAGTACTCGGGGCCCACGGTCGCCGGTGCGTGCGACGCACGGAACATCCGCATCGAGAGCTGCCGGTAGCCGCGTTCGAGGAGCAGGTCGCGTCCGGCGCGGTACAGCGCCAGGCGGCCGTCGTCGGGGCGGTGGTCGCGGTGTGAGAGGCCGGTCAGGCGACGGACGTAGAGGGGGTAGAGGTAGAGTTCCTCGGGCTCGAAGCGGAGCGCCGACTCGAGGGACGCCAGCCACGATTCGAGGGACTGCCCGGCACCACCGTAGATCAGATCGAGGTTGAGGGTGGCGAATCCGTGCTCCCGGAGCAGCGCGATCGCAGCGGCGACCTCGCCGCGCCGTCGTGGGCGTCCAAGCGCACGCGACTCGTCGTCGTCGAACGTCTGCACGCCGATACTGACCCGATCCACGCCGTGGGCACGTAGCGCCGCGAGACGAGCAGCGTCGGTGTTGACCGGGGCGAGTTCGAACGATGTCGGGAGCGCGCACGGGTCCACCCCGAGCTGCTGCGCCAGCACCCCGAACAGTCGATCGATCTGCGCGGCGGTCAGGTAGCTCGGCGTGCCGCCGCCGATCGCCAAGCGCGCATAGCGGGCGCCGGACAGGTCGTGCGACACCGTCTTCGCTTGGTGCTCGATGGCCGCGAGGTACCCCTCGACTTCCGAGGCGTCGCGCGTGGTGGTGGCGAACAGGTTGCAGAAACCACAGCGCACCGCGCAGAACGGCACGTGCACGTAGAGGAACAACGCGCCGCGTGGCTCGTCGGCCCAGACGTCGGCGAGGGTGCGCGGCGTGGCCAAGGGTCGATAGGCCGTCTTGTGCGGATATGCGTAGCTGTAGCCCTGGTACGCCGACCCAAGCAGTAACGTCGCGAGGCTCACAACACCAACTCCGCGTAGGGTACGTCCCAAACGACAGGGTGAGCCCGCCGGTGGCCCGTGTGGCCGTCTTCGCCGTAGGCGGTGCCGTGGTCGGAGGTGAGGATGCACAGGAGCGGCGCGCGTCGCCGCATGTGAGCGATCAGGCGCGGGATGTGGCGGTCGACGTAGGCGAGCGCTGCCGCCATCGTCTCCGGGCTGTCGGTGGTTCCGCCGCTGAAGATGCAGTTGGGCTGGTGGAGCGCCGACACGTTGACGAACAGGAGAACGCGCTGGTCGCCGGGGACGGCGTCGACGCGGCGGATCGCGAGCGCCACCTGGTTCTCGGTGGAACGCGGGTGTGTCACGCCGAGGTCCGTGGACCAGTGGCTCTCTCGGAACATCGCCGGGAGCACGCTGCCGAGCGGCGTGCGCTTGTCGAAGAACCCCACGCCGCCGATGCAGATGGTGTGGTAGCCGCGGTTGGCGAGGCCGGTCGGTAGGTCCGCGGCGTCGAGCACGCAGGTGTGCTCGGTCGTCGTCACACTGCCGTCGAACGCTGCCGCGAACAAGCGCGGGTGATCGCCGGGGCGCGCTGGAGTCGGCAGGAAGCCGGCGAAGAACGCATGGTGGGCGGAGTACGTGAACGAGCCGGGGGTGTGGCGGCGTTCCCAGCCGTCCTTCAGCAACGCCGCGAAGCCCGGGGTCGCGCCGCGTTCCAGGGCCTGTTGTGCGACGTCGTAGCGCAACGTGTCGAGGGTCACCAGCAGGATGTCGTGCGTGCCGACCAGCGAGCGAGCGTCCAGGGTCACCGCACCAGCTCCCGCAATCGTCCCAGTTCGTCGGGCGACCGCACCCAGAGGGTGCGCATTCCCATGGCGCGTGCCGGGACTATGTCGCGCTCGTAGTCGTCGCCGACCATCAGCGTCCGTGCCGGGGTCGTGGCGAGTTCGCGCATGGCACGCGCGAACAGACTGCGGTCGGGTTTGCGCCGCCCGAGCTCGCCGGACACGACGACGCTGTCGAACCGCAGTCCGAGGCGCCGCAGCTTGGCGCGTTGGGTCGACCCAGCGCCATCGGTCACCACCGCCAGCCGATGGCGCTCTCGGAGTTCGTCGATCAATTGCGTGACATCCGGGCATCCGCGCAGCTGCGCGAGCGCGAGGCGCCGGTCGGCGGGGAGTGCCGCGCGGTCGAACAAGGTGCCGTCGAGGTCGAAGGCGATCCCCTCGAGCGGCTGTCGGCTGCGCCACGCTTCGATTTGGCGTTCGTAGGTCGTCTGCCCGCGGTGGGTGATCCCCTCCAGTTGGTCGCCGAACGCATTGACCTCGAGGACGTACGGTGTGAGTCGCGGGGTCAGCGCGATATCGACGCCGACGTGCAGGCTCGCCGGGAAGCACGCGGCGACTCGCCGGGCGACGTCGTCGACGGCGTCGCGAGTTCGCGCGTCGGCCGGTTGACGGACCGCACCGAGGTGCAGGTTGGTGATCGGTGACCGCGCGATGCGCGTGACCGCGTGGGCCGGCTCACCGTCGACGACCAGCACGCGGACGTCGGAGGGGCCGCCGCGGAGCGTGCGCTTGGGCACCCAGACTTCGGCGAACGCGCGGTGTCGAGCCAGCCCGTCGATCAGCGAAGCAATCCGTGTCGGGTCGGTCAGGGTGCGGATGCGGCGTGTGTTGTCGAGTCGGAGGCGGTCCACGGCTGCCACCGTGGTGAACGCCTGGTGCCGATCGCCGTGGATGCGGTACGCGACCACACCGGCCGCCGACGAGCCGTGGGCCAGCTTGACGAACACCCGGGTTCGCTTGTTCGACTCCATCAGCGCGAGCAGGTGCCGGTATCCCTCGATCACGCCGAGCTGTGGCGGTGTCGGCACGCCGCGGTCCGCGAGAAACTGCTGGCAGCGCGGTTTGTCGAAGCACAGCAGCGCCTCGTGGGGGCTGCTCGTGAAGCGCGCATCGCGGAGCCGATCGGCGACCGCGGTGAGGCGTTCCGACAGTCGGCGATACCAGGCCGCGTCGGGCACCTCCGGGCAGCGGCCGGGCGAGTCGATCCGGACGGTCAGTCCCGCTCCCGTGCCGTAGTGCGGCAGTCCACTCGGTAGCTCGTCGTAGCCGAGTACCTCCAGCGAATCGGACGGCGGCAGGGCGTCTGCGAACGCGCGAGTGCGCGGCCCACGTGGGTCGCCGATCAGCAGCCAGCGCTCACTCGGAGACGGCGATGAAGTAGTGGGTCTCGTCATCGTCTTCGTCGGGCTCCTCGGCTTCGCCAGCGAGGACCTTCGCGACCACGGCCTCGAGCTTGCCCACCATCTCCGGCGAGACGTAGTGGAAGCGGATGTCGAGACACTCGAGGTTCCCCAATGCGGGGGCGGCGAGTAGCGCCTCGGCTCCTCGATCGGTCAGCGTGCCCATGCCGAGGTCGAGCACGGTCAGTCGCTCGAGCAGTGGCGATGCCGCCACCAGCCGAGCGATCTCGTCTTGTTCCTGCGAGTTCTTCAGGCCGAGGTAGGTCAACTTCGGGAAGTGGTCGCCGGCCAGCAACGGCGCGAGCAGGTCGAGGGACCCGTTGTATCCGTACTCGTCCGAGCCGAGCCAGAGCTCCAGATGGCGCAGTTCGGGGCAGTCGGCGGTCGCGGCGTGCGCCATCACCGAGGCGGGCAAACCGCCGGTTTCGAAGGCGAACTCGCGCAGCTTGGCGTGGCGGATCGCACCGATGTCCAGACCGCTGCTCCCGCGCACGCGGAGGACCTCGAGTTCGGGGAAGGCGAGCAGGAGGGGGGAGACGTCGCTCTGTGCGATCCAGGAGATCTCTTGCTCCTCGCCCGTGATGTCACCGAGAAACAACGCGCGCAGCCCCGGCATGCGATCGCGAGCCGAAGCGAGTGCCTCGACGATTTCGGATGAATCGACGTCCATCTCGTAGTGCCAGAAGCCGATGACCAGCGCTTGGAGCTCGGCGACCCGCGCGTCGCCGAGCAGCTGCTCGATCAACTCCGGCATCTTCCCGCCGGCTTCGACGCTGTCGAAGTCGAGGCGAAGCGCGTAGGCGGTACCGGTTGGATCGGTGAGGCCGACGTCCGGACTGTAGTCTTGCACCGGCTTGCCGGCGAAGCTCTCGAGGTTGTACTGGATCGTCATGTCGGCGGGAGAATACGGTCTTGGCCAACCACCGCGAGTCCTGGCGACGCACGAAAACCTCGCACTCCGCGCTCGGTCGCGTGCGAGCCACCCGGCAATCGCCGCGTCCGTGTGTGCGCTGTGGCCCGAGGTGGTCCGATGACGCTGTCTTCGATCAGTCTTCCCGTCATCTTCACCCAGTCGAGCAGCTTCGAAGTCGGCTGCTTGCGAGTGATCGCGTGGGGACCGGGTCGACTGACGCCGCCACATTTGCTGCGAACTTCAGACGAGGGACACACCCCACTAGCGCCGCAACAGTGCCGCGACCGCCGGTGTGACCGCTTCGGCCAGCACTCGCTGTCCGGCCGCGCTCGGGTGCAGGCCGTCGTCCAGGAACAGCTCCGCCTTGCCCACCAGGTTCTTCATGAAGAACGGGACGAAGCCGACCCCGCGGTCACGCCACCGCGCGGCCAGTCGGTCGTACACCCCAGCGAACTTCGCCGTGTAGTCCGGGCCGTAGCTGGACGGTATCCGCATGCCCAGCAGGAGCGCCTTCGCTCCGGCGGCGGTGATCTTGGTGAGAATCGCCTCGAGGTTGTCGTGGATCGGGCCGACGTCCTGGCCGCGCATCCCGTCGTTGCCACCCAGTTCGACCACCACCAGCGCGGGCTTCTGCTTCAGCAGCCAATCGATGCGTCGCAGGCCTCCGGCACTTGTGTCGCCGGAGCTACCCGCGTTCACCAGGCGGAACGGCTGGCCCGCGTCGAGCAGCGATCGCTGCACGACCGCGGGGAACGCCTGCGCCTCGGGCAGGTGCAGACCCGCCGTGATGCTGTCGCCGAGGAAGACCACCAGCGGTGCGTCGGTGGGAATCGACGGCTCGGCTGCCGCGAGCGAGGGCGCGGGCTTCGCCGCATCGCTGCACGCGGCGAGCAACACGAACCACAGCTTGGGGGCAGCACGCATCGACGAACACGGTAGCGTGTGCGCGCGTGTTCGTGCCAGGGACCTGGCCATCCGCACCATGAGCGCCACCACCACACCCTGCGTCGAGTGCCAGAACGTCGTCAAGCGCCTGCGCTCGGGCGCCGGCGACTTGACCATCCTCGGTGGGATCGATCTCGCGATCGAGTCCGGCGACTTCGTCGCGGTGCTCGGCCCGTCCGGCAGCGGCAAGTCGACCTTGCTCGGGCTGATGGCTGGGCTCGACCGGCCGACGTCCGGCTCGGTTCGAATCGACGGGGCGCCACTCGAAGGCCTCGACGAGGATCGCTTGGCGTTGCTGCGTCGGCGCAAGATCGGCTTCGTGTTCCAGTCGTTCCAGCTGCTCGCCAACCTGACGGCGCGCGAGAACGTGCTGCTGCCACTCGGGCTGGCGCGCATTCCCGACGCCGCCGACCGCGCCGATCGCTACCTGGCGGAGGTCGGCTTGGCCGACCGCGTCGACCACTACCCCTCGCAGTTGTCGGGCGGTGAGCAGCAGCGGGTCGCGTTGGCGCGGGCGTTTGCGCCGCGGCCGTCTTTGCTGCTGGCGGACGAGCCGACCGGGAGCCTCGACCGCGATACCGGGCTGGAGGCGCTCGACCTGTTGGTGGCGCTGCGTGCCGAGGCGGGTACGACCCTGGTGCTGGTGACCCACGATCTGGAAGTGGCGCAGCGGGCCCGTCGGCGGGTGCACTTCGACCGTGGGCGCGTGGTGCGGGACGAGGCGACGGGTTTCCACGCCGAGGCGGGCCGTTGAGGTGGTTCCTGCTGATGCTCCGCGAGTCGCGCGGCTCGCGCGGGCGGTTGCTGTTCTTCACGCTCTGCATCGCGGTCGGCGTCACCGCGGTGGTCGGTGTCGCGGCGCTGGCGCAGTCGCTCGAGGAAGTGCTGCGGGCGCAGGGCCGCGACCTGCTGGCCGCGGACTTGTTGGTCTCCTCGCGGCGCCCCATCGACCCCGAACTCGACGCGATGGTGCGGCGGTTCGGCGCGACCGC
>JACKIB010000015.1 GCA_020638695.1 Planctomycetota bacterium | reverse complement strand
GTGCAACATCAGGGGGAAGTTGCCGGGTTCGGGGTGCGCAGATGAGGCCAGGTCTCGAGGCTGACCAGCGCCTGCGGGACGAAGAAGCCGTTGACGTCCGTCGTCAAGACGTTCATCGGCCGCGACAACTCTGTATCGGTGAGGTGATACGTCAGCGGCGGGAGCAGCCGGTTGTCGATGCTGAGCACGGAAGCATCGAGGAAGAGGGGCTCGAACAGCGCCGCGACCGCCAGCAGCGAGAGTGCCGACCCGGCCAGTACCGTGTGGCGGCGGCTCGGACCATTCTGCGGTGGGTTCACTCCGGGGCGGGACAGAGGATACTCCACGGCCGACAGCGATGTGATAACGTGCCGCCGTTCATGGTACGATCGAACACACGCCGCTCGGGCTTCCCGCATCTCGCGGTGATGCCCGGCGCGATCGCGATCCTCAGCTACGTGGAGGCGAGGATTCTGCTGGATCTCGGCGGGTGGTCGGAAGACACGATCCTGGTCGATCGGCTCGTCGTGCCGGGCGCGATCCTCGGCATCGCGTGTCTATTCCGCGGGGCCGCGCGTTGGATCGTGTTGGGGTTGTTCTCGATCCCGTTCACGCTGGTCGTCGTGGGCGACCGAGCCTCCTTGGAGTACTCGGGCCAACCACTCAACGCGCACCAGCTGACGGCGTCGAGTCAGCTGTGGCAGATCCGCGGCAGCATCACGGCGCTGATCGGTGTCGAGGGGATCCTGTTGATCCTCGCGTCGATCGCGTTGCCGCTGATCGGATGGTGGCTGGAGCGACGGCAGCGAGCCAACGCAACTCCGGCCGGCGCAGGCCCCGGTCGGACGGGTCCGCGGCTCGCGCTCGCAGGCTTGCTCTTCAGCACATGTGCGGTGCGGACGGTGTTCTGCGGGATCACCGCCCCCGAGGAGATCGATGCGGCATCGGCCATTCGCAAGCACGGGGCCCTGGTGCACCACTTCGTCGACTTCCGCGCAATCCTCACCGGCCGACTGCGCGGCGCCGCATCGCCCGGTGCCCTGACCCCGCAGCAACGGCAGGCGGTCGAGTCCACGCTTGCCCACAAGGCCCTCCTGAATCGGACACCCAGCCCGTTCTTCGGCCTGGCGAAGGGTCGCAACGTCATCTTCGTCCAGTTGGAGGCCTTCGAGTCGTTCCTGCTCGACCTCCGGCTGCCGGGCGGTGAGGTCACGCCACACCTCAACTCTCTCGCAGAAGGCGGCCTTCGCTGGCGTGGCATGCTCAACGTCGCGATGAGTGGCCGCAGCTCGGACACCGAGTTCTCCGCACTGACGAGCCAGTTGGCCCACCCACTGCGCATCGTCGCGCTGGACTTCTACGATCGCGACTGGACCGCCCTGCCGAAGGTACTGAAGGCCGCGGGCTACGCCACGCTCTCGTTCTGTCCCTTTCGTTTCGAGTTCTGGAACTGCGGCAAGACACATGCGAGCTACGGAATCGAGTCCTCGCACTTCGAAGACAGCTTCCGTCCCGGTCGCGTGATCGGGTGGGGACTCTCCGATGAGGACTTCCTCCTCCAAGCGGCGGCAACCCTGGCGCAGACTCGCGAGCCCTACTTCGCATTCCATACGACGATGTCGTCGCACCATCCGTTCTCGGATGTGCCCGAGGAGCTTCTCTCATGGCCGGTGGGGCCGATCGACAACAACCAGGTCGCCGACTACCTGCGGATCACGCGCTACACCGACAGCGCGCTGGGCAAGTGGCTGGCGGCCATGCGCGCGAGCGGGCAGTTGCAGCGGTCGCTTCTGGTCCTCTACGGCGACCACAACGCCGGCTTCACGAAGAGCGGGCGCGCAGCCGTCGGGAAGCTGACCGGCCGCGACCACTCGACATGCGCGACGGACCGCGTGCTGCTCGCCATCGCGGTGCCGGGCAAAGAGGAGTTCATCCGCGAGCACCGCGCAGAGTTCGCCGGCGTTCTCGGCGGTTCGATGGATCTGGCACCCACGGTGCTCCACCTGCTCGGAACGCCGTCTCCCGTCGGGTTCTTCGGGACGCACCTGTTCGTGAAACCCCAGCAGCGCGATCCCTTCTTGATGACGGACGGCGCACACTACGTCCAAGCCGGAAGGATCTACCCATTGGACCCGCAATGCCGTTAGCCTCCCAGTCTGCACCTGATCGGCGCTGTGAGAATCTCGCGCGAGAGCGTCCCCCGAGCGCGGTTCCTCGAGCGTCGCGCGAGTCGTGGCGAACAACGCGACCTGACGGTCTGTCGAGTACTGCCAAACAAGGTCAAGGTTGCCAGCAATCGATTCTCGGTTGTGCAAACAAGCAGGTGTCTGCTGGGTACGCGGTGTCGCAAGCTGTATGATCTGGGTCGGTCAATCAATGCGCGGTCACTCGCGCATTTTTGTTCTGAAAAGAGGCGGTTCTCACCATGGCTGGCACACAAGAAGCTAGCTCAAATTCGGTCTGACGGAATCACGATTCCTCGTGCACACAAGTTTCTCTCTGGCTTGCTCCGCGAGCTAGACATCGAGGATGTCCGCGTTGGCGATCGCGATTTCAGTCGCTGCGGTGCACTCAGCCCAGAACTTCTGATCGCGATCCTGCTGTTCATGGCAGGCGACGGCAACCGTCGCGGCTACCGGCATCTCCTGAACACTTTTTGGGATCAGGCCACGGACTTCGAGATCGATCTTCCCTCGACGAAGCCAGTGACCGCCGCCTCGTTCTGCACGGCACGGGAGAAGGTCGCTCCCGAGTTTCTGCGCTCGCTGGTGCATGCCGTCTGGCAGAAGATGTTGGATGACTTCCCGGACGCGTCCTCGTTCCGTGGTCGGCAGGTGTACGCAGTCGACGGATGCAAGATCAACGTCAAGCGGAGTCCCGAGCTGGATCGCGAGTTCGGTCGCCCTTCCGGTGCCTATGTGCCGCAGGTGCTCATGAGCGCGCTGGTCAACGTCTGTAGTCGCACACCCGTCGACGTCGCCGTCCGGGGACACGCTTCGTGCGAGCGGTCGATTCTGCTCGAGGAGCATCTTCAGTTCCTCAGCCCCGGCGACATCCTCGTGCTCGATCGTGGCTACCCATCGTACGAGATGATCCGAGCCCTCCTCGACGCGCGGGTCGACTTCCTGGTTCGGACGCCGGTGAGTTCGACGTTCCCCGCGATCGCGGAGTTTCTTGCCACCGAAGCGAACGACGCAGTCGTCTACTTGGACCTGCCCGGGAAAGCGAGTTGCCAGGCTCAGAGGGTCAAGCTGCGAGCTATCAGGACTCAGGGACCGGACGGCCCAGCCGTGTTCCTCACGTCGCTTGCTCGCGGGGAGTGGTCTTGGAGTACCCTCACCCAACTCTACAAGCTCCGTTGGGAGTCGGAGGAACTCTACAAGACTCTCAAGTCTGACTACCTGGACCCGAGGCAGTTCCACTCGCACAAGGCACAAGGTGTGCGCCAGGAAATCTGCGCCACGATGCTCTTTCTGGGAATCTCGCGCTACCTCATGGCCGCTGCGGCTGAGGTTCACGATTCCCCGCTGCACGAGATCTCGCAGAAGGGCGCGGTCCTGTGTTTCGGCCAACACCTCGTTCGTCTGTTCCGAGCCGACTCAGATTCGGCAGCTCACGTTGTCCAACTCCTACTCCACAGAATCGCCAGATCACGCGACAAGCGCCGTCCTCACCGTTCCGCCCCGCGCGTCTCGAACAAGCCACGCTCAAAGTGGACCCCTACGGGACGAAGGGGACGCTAACGGCATTGATTGGACCCGGGGCCCGGCGGCAGCTCGCCGCTGTCGGACGCGGCACTCGACAAGCTGAGGCTGCAGCCGGAGATCGCACGGCTGCTCATCGAGCACAGCGGTCAGGCGATCGTGCGGCATCTGCAGAACGCGGACGAAGCCACGCTGAAGAGGATCGCGAACGCAGATGTCTCGCTCGACCCGAGCGAGAACGAGGGGAAGCGGGGACCGAAGCCGCGGGCGGAAGCGACGTAGTCGCTCCCGCTGATCCCCCTGCCGAAGGGAGGACTCTACCAGACGATCCGCGGCCTCAAATCGATCGCGGACTTTCCGCCGCGCTACGTCGCACGGGGCGGCGGCGTGTTCCGGGGGCTGCGGGCGACGAACTGCCGCGAGGCCCTGCAGACCAGCGCCGACGCCGGGTATCGATGGATCGAGGTCGACTTCGCATGGACGACGGACGACAAGCTCGTGCTGCTTCACGATTGGCAGGAGACGCGCAAGAAGCTGTTCGGTGCACCGCCGGGCCCCGTCGATCTCCAAGTGTTCCTCTCCGGTTCCTCAATCCACGGCACGACCCAGCTCGCCCTGCCGGACCTCGTGCACTGGTTGGATGAGCATCCAAAGGTGAGCATCGTCACCTCTGTCATCACTGACGACGTGCGCGGGCTCCGGCGGATCGCGTCGCGGTTTCCGGATCATCGGCATCGATTCGTGCCGCAGATCCGTCACGCGGCTCACTACGCCGAAGTTCGCGAACTCGGCTTCCCGCGCATCCTCCTGTCCGTTGAAGGCGAAGATGCGTCCGACGACGCGGTCGTGAAGGCCGTGAAGGACCGGGACTTCGCCGCCGTCGTGGTTCCCGTCGGACGTGAGTCTGTCGCTCTGGCGCTCGACCGGTTGGACATCCCCACCTACGCGCGCACCGTAAACGCCCCGTACGACTGGATCGTGGCGCGGTCCAAGGGTGTCGACGGTGTGTTCACCGATTTGCTCGGCCTGGGGCACGACGAGGGGGGCCGACCACCAGCCCTCCCCGGTTGGCGGATCACCCGCGGCAACCCGCGCGAGCTCGGCTATCGGATGATCCCCTTCATTCCTGCGCCGCGCTTCCGCTGGGAGTTCGGGCCCGAACTCATGTTGCACAATCCGACGGCGACGCCAACGACGGTCGAGCTCCGCACACAGGACAACGCTGGAGCAGAAACTCAGCGCCACGCGATCGATATGGCGCCGGGCGCGCTCACGCGGGTCTGGCTCCGGCAGCTGTTCCTCACCACGGGCGGTCGACTCACCCTGCACGGCGAACCGTCGGTCGTTGCAAGGGCGATGTGGGGCCTCGAAGACGCGACCCGGTCCGAGATGGCCATTAGCAGCGCGGCGTACGACCGGTACCTGATCGAAGGCTCGACCGCCGGCGTGGTCGGCTACTCATTGACGATCGTCAATCCCTTCCCGTCGACGGCCAAGGTGACGGTGAAGCGGTGGAACGGCAAGGGTATCGAAGAGAAGCCGGTGTCGATTCCCGCCGGCGGGCTCGTGATCCACGCCTTCCAGGTGGCGACCGGACAGGCAGACGTACGCATCGAAGTCGAAGGCGATTTCGTCGTCGTGCAACCGAAGTACTGGGACGTCGGGCTGCGAACGATGCGGGAGCGATGAGGGAGGACATGGCCCCGCCCTCGCGCCTCGGAATCCTGGTATTGATGTCGGCCCTCTTCCTGTCGGGTGCCGCAGGTCTCGTCAATCAGGTCGTCTGGCAGCGCGCACTCAAACTGTTCCTCGGCGGCAGCGAGACGATCTCCGCGTTGGTCGTCGTGCTCGTGTTCATGCTCGGTCTCGGTCTCGGATCACTCTTCCTCGGCTTCCGGGTGCGCCGGATCGAGGATCCATGCCGGCTGCTGGTGATCACCGAGATCGCCCTGGTCATCGTCAATCTGCTGATCGCCTGGATCCTCAGCTACGACGTGAGCGCGAGCGTCTACGCGGTCCAGCGGTTCGCGGTCTCGGCGGGCATTCCGCTCCGTCTGGTCTACGCCGTCTCGGCGCTCCTGATCTTGTTCGTGCCGTGCTTCCTGATGGGGATCACCTTGCCGCTGGCGTCCGAGACCTGCCAGCGCCAGCTTGGCGCGGTCAGCAGTTCGGTTGTCGACGGACTGTTCGCCATCAACACGGTCGGCGCGGTGCTCGGTGCGTACACCAGCGGGTTCTACCTCCTGCCGTACGTCGGCCAGCGAGCGGCTCTCGTCGGCGCGGCCGGATGCAATGCGACTGCGGCGCTCGTCCTGACAACGGTATGGCTGCGTGTCAGGCGCGGCGCCAGCATCGAGGCGGGCAACCGAGGTGTCGCCGGATCGAGTGGTCTCGATGTCACGGAATCGTCGGTGTGGCGCAGCGTGCTCTCCATGCTGCATGGACGGATCAGACGCGAGGAGCTGATCGGGCTTCTCCTCGGCTTCCTCTCGCTCGGCTACGAGATGTACCTCATTCGCCTGCTCGCGCTGGCACACCGGCCGCGGCCCTACACGTTCAGTTTCGTCATCTGCACGTATCTGCTGACCTGGTCGGTCGGCGTGGCTCTCGCATCGCGCCTGAAGATCCGGATCGGCTTCCATCTCATCGTCGCAGCGCTGCTGATCGCGTGCGTACCGTACTACCAGGGTCTCGTCCGTCCGGTTTTGGCGCCGGGGTTCTTCGCCCCGAACTCCGTCGGCCTGTGGAAGTTCGGCCTGGCCTGGTCAGGCGTGCCCTATTTCCTCCCCTGCATCAGCTTCGGGATCCTGTTCGGGCAGGTCATCCGGAGCTACCTCAAGAACTGGGGGCACGACGTCGGGCGGTATTCGGGACTCAACACCGTCGGCAGCTGCGCAGGCATCCTCGTCATGACCATGCTGGGGTTCGAACTGCACTACGACCACGCGGCTTGGCTGCTCGCGGGCGGGCTCCTCCTCGTGGTCGTCGTCCATCTCGGCGGCCGTGACGGACGGACCGGGTTCTTCGTCGGTCGCGTGCCCCGCAATGCCGTTAGCGTCCCCTTCGTCCCGTAGGGGTCCACTTTGAGCGTGGCTTGTTCGAGACGCGCGGGGCGGAACGGTGAGGACGGCGCTTGTCGCGTGATCTGGCGATTCTGTGGAGTAGGAGTTGGACAACGTGAGCTGCCGAATCTGAGTCGGCTCGGAACAGACGAACGAGGTGTTGGCCGAAACACAGGACCGCGCCCTTCTGCGAGATCTCGTGCAGCGGGGAATCGTGAACCTCAGCCGCAGCGGCCATGAGGTAGCGCGAGATTCCCAGAAAGAGCATCGTGGCGCAGATTTCCTGGCGCACACCTTGTGCCTTGTGCGAGTGGAACTGCCTCGGGTCCAGGTAGTCAGACTTGAGAGTCTTGTAGAGTTCCTCCGACTCCCAACGGAGCTTGTAGAGTTGGGTGAGGGTACTCCAAGACCACTCCCCGCGAGCAAGCGACGTGAGGAACACGGCTGGGCCGTCCGGTCCCTGAGTCCTGATAGCTCGCAGCTTGACCCTCTGAGCCTGGCAACTCGCTTTCCCGGGCAGGTCCAAGTAGACGACTGCGTCGTTCGCTTCGGTGGCAAGAAACTCCGCGATCGCGGGGAACGTCGAACTCACCGGCGTCCGAACCAGGAAGTCGACCCGCGCGTCGAGGAGGGCTCGGATCATCTCGTACGATGGGTAGCCACGATCGAGCACGAGGATGTCGCCGGGGCTGAGGAACTGAAGATGCTCCTCGAGCAGAATCGACCGCTCGCACGAAGCGTGTCCCCGGACGGCGACGTCGACGGGTGTGCGACTACAGACGTTGACCAGCGCGCTCATGAGCACCTGCGGCACATAGGCACCGGAAGGGCGACCGAACTCGCGATCCAGCTCGGGACTCCGCTTGACGTTGATCTTGCATCCGTCGACTGCGTACACCTGCCGACCACGGAACGAGGACGCGTCCGGGAAGTCATCCAACATCTTCTGCCAGACGGCATGCACCAGCGAGCGCAGAAACTCGGGAGCGACCTTCTCCCGTGCCGTGCAGAACGAGGCGGCGGTCACTGGCTTCGTCGAGGGAAGATCGATCTCGAAGTCCGTGGCCTGATCCCAAAAAGTGTTCAGGAGATGCCGGTAGCCGCGACGGTTGCCGTCGCCTGCCATGAACAGCAGGATCGCGATCAGAAGTTCTGGGCTGAGTGCACCGCAGCGACTGAAATCGCGATCGCCAACGCGGACATCCTCGATGTCTAGCTCGCGGAGCAAGCCAGAGAGAAACTTGTGTGCACGAGGAATCGTGATTCCGTCAGACCGAATTTGAGCTAGCTTCTTGTGTGCCAGCCATGGTGAGAACCGCCTCTTTTCAGAACAAAAATGCGCGAGTGACCGCGCATTGATTGACCGACCCAGATCATACAGCTTGCGACACCGCGTACCCAGCAGACACCTGCTTGTTTGCACAACCGAGAATCGATTGCTGGCAACCTTGACCTTGTTTGGCAGTACTCGACAGACCGTCAGGTCGCGTTGTTCGCCACGACTCGCGCGACGCTCGAGGAACCGCGCTCGGGGGACGCTCTCGCGCGAGATTCTCACAGCGCCGATCAGGTGCAGACTGGGAGGCTAACGGCATTGGCGTGCCCCGCCTCCTCGGTGCCGCGATCGTCATCGCCATGCTCGTCGTGGTATCAGTCGACGGCGCGAAGCAACCCAGACAGGTCGGCTACATCACTACGTACTGCGGAAGGGACGGCGTGATCGAGTACAGCGAGCAGAATGGCAACATGCTCTGGGACGGCCTCTGGCATTCCTCGCTCTCGAAGGCCGGCAACCACGTGGGCACCAACAACTGGGCGCTCGCGGTACTGCCGGTGATCTGCCACACAGGAGACGTCGAGGACGCCCTCGTGATCGGACTCGGCACCGGCATCACAGCGGCGACTCTCGCGAAGCGCGATTCGATCAAACGGGTCGACGCGTACGAGATCAACCACACCCTCAAGCACCTGCTGCGGCGTCATCCCGAGGGAACACTGAACGTCGCCACCAATCCCAAGATCCGCGTGATATGGCAAGACGCACGCAGCGGAATGGCGCTCAACACCAGGAAATACGACGTCATCTCGCAGCAGCCGCTCTGGCTGATGCAGGCCGGCAGCAGCATCCTCCTGTCGCGCGAGTACATGCAGCTCGTCGCCTCGCGACTCAAACCGGGCGGCATCTTCGCGATCTACTGCAACTCTCCGTCACCTGAACAGAAGCTGGTCGTGCGGAAGACCGCGGCCTCCGTCTTTCGCTACCGCGAGAGCTTCGGGGAGGGCTACTGCCTCATCGTTTCGAACGATCCGATCGAGTTCTCGGAGGAGAAGATCCTCGCTCGGGCCGCGAGGGAAGAGGATCCGTTCTGGCGCGAGCTGAGCGCCGGGAAGATCCCACTGGGATACGACGCGGAACGACTCGAGTGGGAGGACTGTCCGATCCTGATCACGGACGACCATCCCGTCGTGGAGTACACCGAAGAGGTCATCCGGATGGTCCGGTCTCGCTGAGCCGCGTTCGGATCAGCGCCACAGGAGATCCAAAACGGTCTCCGGCGGCCGGGCCACGATCGCATTTTTCCAGGAGCCCTTGTCGGCGGCGCGCGCCCTTCGCCAGGTAGCTCTCGATCGCCGCATGGCGGACCGGCGGAACGCGCTGCCCGCGCGGCAGCAAGATCAAGCCACAGCACCTGAATCGGAGGGCCGTGGTCTAGCTGCGCCAGTCCAGTGACAAGCAGGTACGGACCAACCTGGAGAGCCAGCGGCTGCAACGTGATCTGCCAGAGCTGGCGCGACAACTGGGGTGGCGCGACATCGAGGTGCTCGATGGCAATCTGGGTTCCAGCGCTTCCCTTGGAGCCCGCCGCCGCGAGGATTTCGATCGCCTGGTCGGGTCGGTTGCGAGAGGTGATGTCGGCGTCATCTTCGGTCGAGAGGTATCGAGGCTGTCGCGCACGGACAAGGACTGGTGTCACCTGCTCGAGGTTTGCCGTGTATTCGACACGCTGCTCGCTGAGTCAGAGCACCTGTACGACCTTACCCACATGGGTGACCAGCTCGTGCTCGGCATCAAGGGCACGATGAGCGTCGTCGAGCTCAATGTGCTCAAGCAACGCCTGCATGAACACAAGCACCACGACACAGCTAGTCAACAACAAAAGTCTCATAACGGATCTCAACGAGCTGTCCAGGCACGTGGTAGGCAACGAGCAGTTTGAAGAAGTACGATCGTCCCGGATTGGTGTCTTGCACGTGCCCGATCAAGATGTGTCCAACACGGATTGGCACGGCGACCGGCACTTCTCGTGGTTTGCTAAGGCGCAGAAACGAAGCGACTCGCTGTCGCGCTGAGTCATAGCCCAATGGATGCCATGACAAGTTGCCACCACTCAGTACGATTGAGTGATACCAGGAAATGTCGCCATCCCGCAAGTCTCCAAGATCCTTGATAGATGCCTTCACGCCCCCTGACCCCGGCACTCGCAGATGACTCCCGCTGGAGTCCACGCCGAGTATCGAGCAGCGATTGTAAATCCTACCGTCAATAGAAACTTGCCCGTAGCATTGGCTGAATGGATCCTAATAGGCTCTAAGTCTGTCCCGGGCGTACAGAGTGACCGTGCCCTTTGTGTTCTTGGGTGCATTTGTGACGCCCAGAGACTTTTCACCACCATTACCACATGAAGCAATAATCGCGGCGAACCACACGGGGGCGGATGCGACGGCTCGCTGGATACAAGCTTGCATTGGACCTACATATCTAGCACTCGGCATCCGCCGCCCGCGCCTTCCGCTCGTCCTCAGCACCGCTCGGAGCGACGTGGCGTTCCACCTGCCCGATTTCCGACTTGAGCTGCGCCAGCCGCGCACGCCAGTCGTGCAGTTTGCGGTCCGCTTCGAACGCACGAGTCGCCGCTTCCAATACGCGGTCGCGCTCCTGCGGGGTCGTCTCGAGCGCGTACTGGACCAGGTACTGGTTCGAGTAGGCGAGCACCAACAGACCAACCGCCGTAGCCAGTGTAGTTCCAACCAATGTGCTGCCCTGTAGCACGGAGGAAGATCCTATCGTGGACGCGCCCTGTAATAGTGCCGGATACCACTACGGGATCGCGCAACAACTCTGGGTGCACCACCTGGGAGATTTGGGTGCGAGCTTCTGGCTGCGGCTCGGAAGGAGGCGGTACAAATCCGACGTGTCGCTTGGAGCCGTTCTCGTGCCACTCCTGTAGGAAGGCGACCGCAACCAACTTGCTCGAGCAAGGCGTCGAGCTCGCCGACGTGCAGAACTTCCTCGGGCATGCGGACCCGAGAACCACGAAGCTCTACGACCAGAGGCAGCTCAGTGTCACCAGGAACATCGTCGAGAGAATTGGCATATGACCTTGATCTTCTGACATGGCGCCCATAACTACAGGACGCACGGTGCAACTCGGTGCACCCTCGCACATTGGATTCGCAGCACGTCAACCGCCAAAATCGAACAGAGTGCTCATTCTGCACTCGTGACGGACGGATCGCACAAGTGTGAACCGCCTCTTACCGTCAATATGATCTCGAATCGATCCGGCGAATGTGGGAATCCGAATTGTGTCACGTCAGACCGCGGCTGTTTTATTGAGACACTAGCCCCATCAGCTTCGATGGTAACGGCGAACTTGACTTGCGTGGGATCTAGGTAGAGAAAGAACTCGCTCGCGCTTGACTTGCCGCGATACAGGATCGGCAACCACGCGCTACGAACAGACCCACCACTGCACGCCTGAACGCCTAGCCAATTGGGTAATCCGGTAACTGGATCCCACCGTGTGTGTTCGTAAGAAGCGCAGAATACAAATGTGCCAAGCACCCACAGGGCAATATAGACTCCAGCTGCATATCTTGCTATCTTAGACATTAAAGCTCGCGCCGTCATTAGCACGTAGTTTTCATACGTCGCTTCCACGCGCCTGCGCCAAGCTGATTTCTCTCCGGCAGAATGCGTGAGCCGAAAGGAATTCACGAACGGTCACTGGTTTGCCCGTCGTCCCACTCGGTATACCTAGCTTGCGTAGACAACAGTGAATGGCATTTTCTCGTTGCTTGCGCCAGCTCGGCGGAATTGTGACCTTGAAACCTGACGACACGATTAGGAGAGCGTCAACTCACCCGCCCATGAAGTACGGCCCGACATCGTAGAGCCCATGATCAAGCGGGTGCAGCGGATGAAATGAGAGATCCGCTGTTCCCATGATTGTAGGGTTGCCGCTGATTGCTCCAGTTGTGCCGTAGCAGCATTGGTTACCGGTCCCCGACCCTCCCTTGATCCGATAGCAGCTAAGTCCTCCGTGAAAGTACTTCTGTGCGTTAGGATTGTCAGGTTTACCGATGGCAGCTGCGCCTGCCGCTGTGGGAGGACACGGTGGGAACATCCCACCATCTCCCAAGCCGGACGGAGCTTCCACGGAGCCATCGGGATTACAGTGAACTCCCAGTGTCTTCTCCGCTCTTGCAATGCAGCTGTAGTAGTCCGATATGGCGTCCGCACAGGCGGACATCAGCCTGGCTGCGTTGTTTTTGTCCTCGCATCGAGCAGACTGGTACGATAGCCCCATCGCAGATGGCTCGAATACTTGTATTTATTTCCGATGCACCACACTAGTGGTTGACTGCCGCTGCCGGCCAAGGCCGGCCCGTGAGGGCCAAGACGAACGGGCCCCTCAAGGCGCTACACGCGCCACGCGCGACCCAGGTCGACGAGGCGGGGTTCCCCATCACCGTCATTCCTTGTCATCCACGCGCCTACGCGTTTTCGCTCGCGCGATCATGAATGGCCCGGGTAGAGGGCTGCCCTCGGCGCATGAGCAACACCAATACTACGGTAATCACGATTACTGCCATACAGTCCAGCGCGTCTATCATAGACCACAGAGGCTCCTTACGGCCTCCATTGACTACCAACGGGCCCCACCACTTTATCAGCCGTAGCTCCTCATCGCTTATCGTTACCGAGAACGGGTTCAGCGCTCGCACCCGAATGTCTATTGCTCCATCGCGCTCCGAAAGCTGGACTTGTTCCGGGAATATATCATCTCGCCCGCCGCTGAACAGCAAGATGTATGGAGACTTAGACCCCGGCGCAGTAATCGCGACATGGTCAAATATGAGCCTAGTCAGGCCAACGACATCCAGCGCATCGTGAAGCCGCAGAGTCACACTACGTCTCCCGTTCTCTCGGGCTTCCGTTCCCCATAAGTCCAAATCTATTCTGCAACCCGGGAAAGCTAGCACAACAGCAAGCACAACCCCTACCACTACTGTGGTCACGATCTTATGTCGGATAATCAAAAGCCACCAAACTTTGCCTTACATGGCCCAGAACCAGAGTTCGTGTCATGGGCCGCCATCTGGCAGCGGTCAGGACTTCCAGAGGCCCTCGTGGACGCAGAACTGCTACCGGTCTCCGACCTGCCTCCAGACCGTAGGCCTCGACGGCCTACCCGTCCTGATAGCCGCAACCGGTGAACGCGCAGCCCGCCGGTTCCTCGAGTTCTTCACCGCGACCATCCGGAACCCCAACACCCGCGCCGCCTACGCCCGCGCGGCAGCAGCCTTCCTCGCCTGGTGCGAAGAGCGCGGAATCCGCGACCTTCGCCAGGTGTAGCCGGTCGTCGTCGCGGCCTACGTCGAGCAGCTCACCGGAGAACGGTCCGCGCCGACGGTGAAGCAGCATCTCGCCGCCATCCGCGGGCTCTTCGACTGGCTCGTCACCGGCCACGTCCTCGAGACCAACCCGGCGCACTCGGCCCGCGGCCCGAAGCACGTCGTGAACCGCGGGAAGACGCCCGTTCTTACGAGCGACCAGGCAAGGCAGCTCCTCGACTCGATCGACACCTAAGACCATCGTCGGGCTCCGCGACCGGGCGCTCATCGCTATCGCGTGGTTACGTAATCTCCACGTCGAGGCGGGCGTTCAGTTGACGCATGCGTCACCGCATTTGAACTCGAACTTGCATCCGGAAGTCAACTGCTGCCAGGTTGCCTTGTTCCCACACGAGATGTCCAGATTCAAGGGGCCGACACTCGCTGACCCCCCTGGGGTGACTAGGCTGACGTTGCCGGTAGGCCCGCTGACAATGGTGTCGGCACCCCCAACGACTATGCCTAGCGTGCCCTTCACCTTGCAGCTCGTCAGGGGTGAGCAGTCGCCATGGGCGTCACCCGCCGCTGGAGTGTAGCTGAAAGTAACATCATTGGCGCCACCACAACCCACCGGAAGGGCAGTGAGAGTGCAAATCGGTGCAAACGTGTTAGCGTGGCTCGTTGCGACGCATACGAAGGTGAGTATGGCGACAAAAAACGATTTCATCGGTTCTCCTGATAGCTAAAACAAGTCGGGGGCAAGATTGAACAATAGAGGATTGCGCGCTCTTTCTGAAGAGCGATGATCATCCCCATTGGCTGATCAAGAGTCGGGTTGGTACCGAACTTAATTCGCACAACGTGCGTAGCCGGATACAATGGACTCTTAGGCATGTGCTTCGCGATCCGTTCTTGCTCAGAGTTCACCCAGTGCCAGCACTGGTGCTCGTGAGCCCCCCCCATCAGTGGGGCTTCGGACAGAGGCTTGTAGCCGAGACGCCGAAGGCTCTTGTCCTTGTTCGCGTCGGTTGCGACTGCATCACGCCACACCGCATCCGGGAAGAAAACTTCCGCTTTGCCATCCAGGAACATATTCCTCCCAATCGTCAACATCATCTTCCCGCGCTTCGCTTCTAGAGCTGTATCGCGGTCCCTGTATTGACGGTACACCTCCGCGAGCCTTGCACATGTGGCGGGGTGGATGACTGACTCGTACTTGAATGATACCCCCAGACGCTTCAGGCAAATCCGCACATCGTGGATGACGTCACTTCGGCTGGAACAATCGCCACCAGGTCGGCCCTCTGGCGCGACCTCCGAATTCCAGTCGTCCGACTGCGCTGCGGGGGTGGTATCACGCGGTTTGGCCGGCGCTGCAGGCGTGGTGGGCTTCGTGGGGCTCCGATCGGAATTCTGCACCGTCGGCGCCAGCGCGACCTTCCTCTTCGACTCCTCTATAGCGGATTCACGCGGACTCGGATCGGCAGACAATCTGCACCAGGCAAACCACACGCCGAATACGGTTGCAGTCAGAACCAGTACAACGAACCTGACGCGGAATCCACTCATGAGGGTCGATCCTTCTTGGTTGCGTTCACCAAAGCTACCAAAAGGCGCTGGCTCGTCAATCCCCTCCACGCGATGGGGACTGCAACTCGGAGTGCAGCAACGGACGGTCGGGCTTTGGGTAACTGTCCTGGCAACCCCATCTGGGAAGTTCGCGATCCGCCGGCAGACTCGCGCGGATGTCGAAACGCACGCAGCGACGCCGCGAGATCGAGCACTGGCTGTCGCGTCGTGAGGCGCAAGGCCTCACCCTCCGTGACCTCTCCGCCCGCTCCGGCATCCCCGTGGGCACGCTGGCCTGGTGGTCGCACCGGCTGAGGAAGGAGCAGGCTGAGTCCGAGTTCGTCGACCTGGGTGTCGTCGAACTGAGCCCGTCCGATGTCGCGGAGAGCGCCAGTCCAGAGTTGGTGCTTCGACATGTCGATGGCTTGGTCGTCGAGGCGCGAGGCCGCATCGCCGACCGCCTCGTGGAGCGACTGCTGTCCGAGCGTACGACGTGCTGAGCCTGCCGGCTCAGGTGCGCGTGTTCCTCTGCTGTGCCGTCACCGACATGCGCAAGCAGTTCGATGGTCTGTGCGCGCTCGTGGAGCACTCGCTCAGCTGCGATCCGTACGCCGGCGACGTGTTCGTCTTCTTCAATCGCCGACGCGATCGTGTGAAGTTGCTGCTGTGGGACGGCAACGGATTCTGGATGCTTGCCAAGCGCCTCGAGAGCGGCCGGTTCGATGCGTGGCGGTACTCGAGCCGCGACGACGACACGCACGTCGAGATCGATCGCGCCCGACTGATGATGTTGCTCGAAGGAATCGACGCGAAGAAAGCGAAGTTCCGACGCCACTTCGCACGCACGGTCCGTATAGGTCGGCGCGGTGGTGGTGGACCCAAAGACGACGAGGATCGACCTCGAGCAGATCGACGAGGCGGGGCTGCGTGAACTCGTGCCCATGTTGCTCGAGAAGATCGCGCTGCAGGACCAGCGGATTGCCGAGCTCGTCCGCATGGTCCACGGGCGCAGCTCCGAGAAGTCGCGCTACATGCACCCAGGGACGTTGTTGCCCTTCGCCGAGTTCGACGAACTGCGCGAGGACCTGGAAGCCGCCAAGAAGGCAGCCAAGACCGTCGAGGTCCCGGCTCACACACGGACGGCCAACAAGCGGCGGAAGGATTTCCCCGATCACCTACCCCGCCGGACGACAACTTGCGCGGTCGATGCCGACCAATTGCCGTGCCCGGACTGCGGTGAAGTGCGCGTCCAATTCGGTGTCGAGACCCGTCAGGAGCTCGAGCGCATCGAGATCACCTACGTGCACGTGTTCGAGCGGGCGAAGCACGCGTGCCGGTCCTGCCAGGGCAACGTGATCGTGGCCGACGGTCCGCCGTGTGTGATCGAGAAGAGCATCCTTGGCCCGGGCTTCCTCGCGCAGATCATCTTCGAGCGCTTCTGCAACCACATGCCCTACGCGCGGCTGGAGAAGAAGTACAAGGCCGAGGGCCTGTCGCTGTCGCGGAGCGTGATGTGCAGCTCGGTGCTGCGATGCGCGGAACTGCTCGAGCCGGTCTACGACGCCCACGTCGCCGACGTGCTCGAGAGCCTCGAGAACTCGGTGCTTCAGAGCGACGACACGACCGTCGTGCAGCGCAACGGCAACCAGCCCGGCTGTCGCGATGTCCATGTCTGGGCCTGGCGAGACCAGTACGCCGGCGTCTTCTACGAAGCCACCGACACCCGCAACCGCGACGGGCCGAAAGCCGTGATCGGCAACCGCCGAGGTCGACTGCAGTGTGACGGACACGATTGCTACTCAGGGCTCGATCCGGGCGAGATCACACGGATCGGGTGCTGGGCGCACGTGCGTCGCTACTTCGAGAAGGCGAAACGGAGCGGTGATGCCAACGCCAACGAGATGCTCGACTGGATTGGCACGCTGTTCCGCGTCGAGCGCGAAGCGAAGCAGCGTGCTCAGGACGAGCGGCGTACCCTCACCGATGAAGAGCTGCTCGCCTTGCGCCGGGAGAAGTCCAAGCCGATCCTCGATGCCATCCGAGCCTGGCTCGACCATGCGCAGCTGAATCCGCCCAGCCTCCCAGGCGGACCGCTGATGAAAGGCGTGGTCTACACCCGGAATCAGTGGGCGACGCTGATCCGCTTTCTCGATGACGGCCGCATCCGCGAGATCTCGAACAACGGCTGCGAGAGGGCATTGCGTGCCACGGTCATCGGCAGGAAGAACTGGCAGTTCTTCGGCTCCGAAGAGGGCGCCAAGGCAGCGGCGGTGATGATGAGTCTGGCGCAGTCGTGTCGGGAGCACGGGATCAACCCGCTGCTCTACCTCCGCGACGTGTTGCATCGAATCTCGACCACGCCGCAGTCCCGCATCCGGGAGCTGACCCCGAGGGGATGGAAGGCCGTCGGCGACGAGATCGAACGACACAAGCAGGGGCAGGACGCCATCGCAGCCGCCGTGCGGTCGCTGAGCTTTCGCCTTCACGAGACCGGCGCGTAGTCAACCTAGGCGCTGGGGGCGCCGACCTCGGGCGACACTGGGAAGCCGGTGGCGGCGGGTGTGGTTGGCTGGACAGTTACGGCTTTGGCGTCGACGGTTCGCGGAGAAGGGGCATCCCGGGCCTCGAGAAGGATGCGCCAGGTCGTGGCCGGCAAGCGACCGTCTCGCCGGAACTCGTGGCGGAGATCATCCGCATCACGACCCAAGAGGACCCGCCCAACGCAACCCACTGGAGCACCCGCGACATGGCCAAGATCGCTGGGGTTAGCGCAGCCACGGTCGGTCGAATCTGGAAGGCTCACGGGCTCAAGCCTCACCTGTTTCGAACCTTCAAGGTCAGTCGCGATCCGAATTTCGCCGAGAAGCTCGCCGACCGCCCCTGCCCCCGGGAACAGCAATGCCGTTAGCGTCCCCTTCGTCCCGTAGGGGTCCACTTTGAGCGTGGCTTGTTCGAGACGCGCGGGGCGGAACGGTGAGGACGGCGCTTGTCGCGTGATCTGGCGATTCTGTGGAGTAGGAGTTGGACAACGTGAGCTGCCGAATCTGAGTCGGCTCGGAACAGACGAACGAGATGTTGGCCGAAACACAGGACCGCGCCCTTCTGCGAGATCTCGTGCAGTGGGGAATCGTGAACCTCAGCCGCAGCGGCCATGAGGTAGCGCGAGATTCCCAGAAAGAGCATCGTGGCGCAGATTTCCTGGCGCACACCTTGTGCCTTGTGCGAGTGGAACTGCCTCGGGTCCAGGTAGTCAGACTTGAGAGTCTTGTAGAGTTCCTCCGACTCCCAACGGAGCTTGTAGAGTTGGGTGAGGGTACTCCAAGACCACTCCCCGCGAGCAAGCGACGTGAGGAACACGGCTGGGCCGTCCGGTCCCTGAGTCCTGATAGCTCGCAGCTTGACCCTCTGAGCCTGGCAACTCGCTTTCCCGGGCAGGTCCAAGTAGACGACTGCGTCGTTCGCTTCGGTGGCAAGAAACTCCGCGATCGCGGGGAACGTCGAACTCACCGGCGTCCGAACCAGGAAGTCGACCCGCGCGTCGAGGAGGGCTCGGATCATCTCGTACGATGGGTAGCCACGATCGAGCACGAGGATGTCGCCGGGGCTGAGGAACTGAAGATGCTCCTCGAGCAGAATCGACCGCTCGCACGAAGCGTGTCCCCGGACGGCGACGTCGACGGGTGTGCGACTACAGACGTTGACCAGCGCGCTCATGAGCACCTGCGGCACATAGGCACCGGAAGGGCGACCGAACTCGCGATCCAGCTCGGGACTCCGCTTGACGTTGATCTTGCATCCGTCGACTGCGTACACCTGCCGACCACGGAACGAGGACGCGTCCGGGAAGTCAGCCAACATCTTCTGCCAGACGGCGTGCACCAGCGAGCGCAGGAACTCGGGAGAGACCTTCTCCCGTGCCGTGCAGAACGAGGCGGCGGTCACTGGCTTCGTCGAGGGAAGATCGATCTCGAAGTCCGTGGCCTGATCCCAAAAGGTGTTCAGGAGATGCCGGTAGCCGCGACGGTTGCCGTCGCCTGCCATGAACAGCAGGATCGCGATCAGAAGTTCTGGGCTGAGTGCACCGCAGCGACTGAAATCGCGATCTCCAACGCGGACATCCTCGATGTCTAGCTCGCGGAGCAAGCCAGAGAGAAACTTGTGTGCACGAGGAATCGTGATTCCGTCAGACCGAATTTGAGCTAGCTTCTTGTGTGCCAGCCATTGTGAGAACCGCCTCTTTTCAGAACGAAACTGCGCGAGTGACCGCGCATTGATTGACCGACCCAGATCATACAGTTTGCGACACCGCGTACCCAGCAGACACCTTTCTTGTTTGCACAACCGAGAATCGATTGCTGGCAACCTTGACCTTTGTTCGGCAGTACTCGGCAGACCGTCAGGTCGCCGCTGTTCGCCACGACTCGCGCGACGCTCGAGGAACCGCGCTCGGGGGACGCTTTCGCGCGAGATTCTCCCAGCGCCGATCAGGTGCAGACTGGGAGGCTAACGGCATTGCCGGGAACAGCCCCCCAGTGTCATAGCCGGGATACCCACACCCACCTGGGAAGCTATCGAAGACGTCCATTCATTCGGTCCTCTGGCCTCAGGTCTTCGTTCCGTCAGCGTCGTCGAAGAACACCGCTGGGAACAGCCGGAGCAGGAGCCACTCTCCATCGGTGTCACCAGCCACGACACACTTCCAACGAACGAGCTCATCGAGCCCGAACGGCGTGCCAGTCGCAGATTGGATCAGGACCTCAGAGAACTGAGTGGTTCCGGCGGCGATCACGACGCTCACGCCACTGATCACGCTTCCGTCTCCCGTCGTCTCTGAGTCCTTTGTGTAGAACGTGAAGGTCGCCTCGACGGAACTGCCACTGGCCGGACTGGCGTCTACTAACTCGATCCGGAAGATCAGGTTGTCGCCCTCGCGGGGAATCCACGGGCCATAGATGCTGTCGCCCCTGAAGAAACGAGTACCGGGAAGATCCATGTCCAATCTCCTTTAGGCTACGGCCGTGTCAAACCAAGTTGGATGGAGCATCCGGAAGATCACCCATCCACTCGACGCCGTGTAGCGGAACCGGACCATCTCCTTGATTCCGGCGAACCGGCCGCTCTTGTAGTTGGAAGAGCTAATCGCCGCGAAGCCAGAAGCCGCGGTAAGTTGTGCACCTGGACCAGGGTCTTCCGTGTTCTTATGGTAGACATCAACCGTTAGGCTACCGGATCCGTCTGTGTCGATAGTCTCGAACGTGAAGATGGCGTTATCCGCTTCTCGTGGGAACCAGGGGCTGATTATGATTCCGCCGCTGGGTAGGAATGGCCAATGTACATGGCTCGTATTCGGTTGAGGATTGTTGGGTTTCTGCGACCCAGAACTGCCTTGGGTCGGATGCCACTTAAGCCGTTGGAGAAGACGGGTTTTGCTTGGGTTTTGTCCAGGTTTTTCTGATGCGACTGGCAAGACGAGCTCCAGCCTTGATCACCCGATTCCGGCTAACTCCATGCTCTGAACTGACTTCGTCGTAATCGATTGTTCCTCGCTCGAAGAACTGCTTCAGGATCATGTCTTGTACTAGGCAGCCTTGTCGAGGTCTTGCCACGACTCTAGTTACCTGACTGGCTTCTCTTGTCAACCTGGTATCACCTAGAAACCCCACCACTTCCGCAGCTATCGTTCGTGCAACGATCGAGTAATCGACACGCAAGTGCTGTTCTCGCTTGCGTGCCTGGAGGAACTCCGCCCTTACATCTCTTAGGACTTCTCGTGCGAGACCTAACAAGCTGGACGCATGCTTGCCTTTAATAAGCTTCGCGGCAAGCCGTACGAGCGCTTCCTGAGCGTGATCATCAGGGTCGAGCCCTTCCGCACACATCCAGCTTGCCATCATGCGTACGCGCGCAATCACTTGCTCCAAATCGCTCTGCCAAGTCCGCGCACCCCGCATCAAGCCTCCGCGCATCTGTCCTGGTTGACCGGCCGTGGTCGCTTGCGAGGAGGTCACTCCGCGAGTTTCGCACAGCTCCTTCTCGGCTCGCCTTCTCGCACGCCATTCGGTTTGGCGTGGCCTTGCTTCGGGGTCTCCGGACTCCTCAGGGTTCTCGGACATGTCTCTGAGTTTGGTATTCGTTCACCACACAAACACAAGTGCACCCAACGCTGGGCTGTTTCAAGTTTCAAGCCCACGCCAGAGAAGCGCGCGCCGAGGTCCCTTCTTCGTACGCGGATTCGATGACTCGACAATCAGGAGACCTCCCTATCCCAATCGCGAGACGGCGGGAATCCTGTCAGCTCCCGGATGCGAGACTCCGGCGTGGTAGGTCTGGTGGACGCACTCCTGGCTGCGGGCCGCGATCCTCTCCCTGTGGGGCTTTGACGATCGCGCCGCGGATTTGGTCCTCGAACTGCCCTCCGGCTCCGCCGCTCAGCACGTCGTACGCTCGGACAGCAGTCGCTCCACGAGGCGGTCGGCGATGCGACCTCGCGCCTCGACGACCAAGCCATCGACATGTCGCAGCACCAACTCTGGACTGGCGCCCTTCTGGTCGGCGCAATCCCCAGAAACTCGCTCGGCATCACCACGTCGCGCGTCCCGCGCTGCTCATTCCTGGTGGTCTGCCCGCGAGTTACGTCCACAGCATCCCGCGAGCGGCTTTCCAACACCTGAGTCTCCTCGAGGGTCTTCAGGAATTCGTGTGGGTAGCCGAGATCTCCCTCGACCTCGGGATCAAGAGCTGACGGGTGCTCACCCGTAGCTCCATCCCCTTCGATGTCGGTCCTCGGTGGGCGCGACCGACACCGAAGGTGACGGAGCTGCGGGTGAGCAGGCAGCGCTGTGGAGAGGGGCCTGGGTAGAGTCCGGCGATGCGCGATCGAGACCTCTACGCAACGATTCTCGGCCTGACGGCCCCATGGAAGGTGACCGACGTCGAAGTGGACCCGAAAGCGGAGATCGTTGCTGTCCGGGTCGAGGCTTCCGATCAATCGGCGTCCGTGTGCCCGGAGTGCGGCAAGAGCTGCCCGGGGTACGACACCTCGGGAGCGTCGGTGGCGGCATCTCGACACGTGCCAGTTCAAGACGGTGCTTGTCGCCAAGGTCCCGCGAATCAACTGCGCCGAGCACGGAGTGCGACAGATCCAGGTTCCCTGGGGAGAAGCCGGATCGGGGTTCACCGCGCTGTTCGAGTGCCTCGTGATCGATTGGCTGAAGGAGGCAACGACTACCGCTGTGGCTCGTCGCATTGGACTCACCTGGGACGAGGTCGACGGCCTCATGAAGCGCGCCGTCAAGCGTGGCCTGGCCCGACGGAAGCCTCGCGAGCTGTACGCGATCGGTGTCGACGAGACCTCGTTCCAGAAGCGGCACGAGTACGTCACCGTGGTCACGGACCTGATGGGCTCCAAGGTTCTCTACGTCGCCGATCATCGCAGGAAGGGCTCCCTCGACGGCTTCTACGAGGAGCAGACGCCGAAGCGACTGGACGCTCTCGATATCGTGGCGATGGACATGTCGAAGAGCTACATAGCCTCGACAAGAGCGAACGTCCCGAACGCGGACGCGAAGATCTGCTTCTACCGTTTCCACGTCGCCAAGATCATCGGCGACGCGATGGACAAGGTGCGACGAGAAGAGCATCGCGAACTGCTCGCCGTCGGAGACCAGAGTCTGACGCGCACGAAGCATCTGTTGCTCCGTCGTGGCGATACCCTCTGTTCGACCGAGGAGGGAGTAGTCGACATCCTGCGGCGCATGGGCCTCAAGACGGCACGCGCCTGGGCGCTCAAGGAGGCCGCTGCGAAGCTCTGGAGCTACCTCAAGCGTGGCTGGGCCGAGAGGGCGTGGAAGAAGTGGATCAGTTGGGCCATGCGATCGCGGATCGGACCGATGAAGGCCGCCGCTCGCACGATCCGCGAGCATCTGTGGGGCATCGTCAACGCGGTCCGGCTGGGAGTCTCCAATGCCACCTCCGAGTCCATCAACGCCAAGATCCAACGGGTCAAGAAGATGGCCTGCGGCTTCCGGAACCGCGATCGCTTCAGCAACGCGATCCTGTTCCACCTCGGTGGCCTGGACCTCTACCCGGCCACAGCTACCCACACAGATTCCTGAAGCGCCCAAGTTCCTCCATGCTACCACGTGGATGTTAAGTATGTGCCGGACGGTTGTTTTGCATGGTGGTTCGAGCGCAAGGCTGATGGCCCGTACATCCGAGCCGCTAGAGTTCTCGGCCTGGGACTGCGTTCTGGAGATAACGGCCACTTTCTGGATATTTCCCCTCCGGGGGGGTCTGCTCGACTGGAGCAAGTGGTAACCGTATGCGCGTCTACAAGGCTTTTCCGGATTTTGTGGACTGCGAGACGTGCATCCCAGAGGACGGGGAATCATTCACAGACGTGGACGACAGTTTGCAGGAATACCATCCGGGAAAAGAGTGGGTCATGCCGACAAGAATGAGAATCGTTTCGGTATACGAGGGCGTGCGGCTCCCGCATTCGGACGCGCCATGGTATGCGGATAGTTGGCTGTTTCTTCGAGAGCGTGCGGCGGCGGAGTTGAAAGACGTTATTGGGCATAGTGGTGCGCTGCTCACGGTGAATACAGTGAACCGGGAAGTTCTGTACGTATTAAGACCGGATGTGGTGGGGTGTGGATCTGCTATTGAGCAGCTGATCATGCGGCGACCCTGACCGCAGTCCGACGAGTTGCGTGGAGCTTGAGCATCGCGGGTTCCCAGCGATCGCTGAGCGCGAGGGCGCGGAGGCGGAGGACATGTTCGCCGGTGCAGGTCTTCCACCGCGAGCCAGCGCGTTTCATGCGGACGCCGACCAGTGTCTTGCAAGTAGCCTCGACGTTGCCGCTACCGATCGGGAGACCGAGACGCAAGGACCGCGCGAAGCGCATGCGGTCGAGATGGTTCTCGAAGTAGGTGATGGCTTCGTGGACGGGTCGCTTGGAGTCGCGGTATCGGTTCTGCATCCCGGAGTCGCGCAGCTCAGTGAGGATCTCCTCGGCGGCTGCGTTGGCGCACCGGAGCCTTTTGCGCCAGCGCCGCAGTTCGTCGCTGCAGTGATCCTTGCCGAAGAGCATCTCGGCGGCCGGGGCGAGCTTCTCGATCACGTGCCAGAAGTCGATGCCCTGCTCAACTGTGCTGAACACTGTGGCTGGGAAGTTGGTCTGGAGCAGGTTGCACATCTCCGGGGCTCCGTCGGACAGAAGTTTGATCCTGATGCCGGGGCGCTGCTCGACGAGGCGGTGGGCCTCGTTCGCGATCTGCGCAAACCACAGTTCGTGATCGCTCGCGGGCATACAGCCGTATCGGAGCGTGTGGAGACTCTCGCCTGCAGCGTCATGCATCGTGATCGTCGCGCAGTAGGCCATGCGGAAGTTCCGCTCCACGGGCCGCGTCAGCGCGCCCTTGCGCGGTCGGCCAGCCGATCTCTTCGCCGCCTCTTCCATCGGCACGGACACGCGGTCCAGGGCCACGCTTATGGCAACAGCCTCGGCTGGCAGGTCGAACTCCCAGGCAAGTTGGTCCTCGATGTCTGCGTGCTCGCGCAGCCGGTGCTCGCCTACCAAATGGGCGACGCGCTCGAAGCTCGCGCGCGAGTGCGGCAGACGGCTCGTCTGCCTGGCAGCGTCCTCTGCTTCGCGCGACGGACCGCGCTGGACATCGTTCGCGATGCACTGGGCGGTCAGGGGAAGCCAGCCGCGCCCGTAGGCACCGGTACGCATCCCGATCGGATCGAGGATCGGACCGTTGCGCACTCCGACCTGCCGGTAGATCGCCCGCTCGACAACCGTGTCGCCGGCCAGGGTGTGGTATGTCCCCTGTGCACGCAATGCCGTTAGCCTCCCAGTCTGCACCTGATCGGCGCTGTGAGAATCTCGCGCGAGAGCGTCCCCCGAGCGCGGTTCCTCGAGCGTCGCGCGAGTCGTGGCGAACAACGCGACCTGACGGTCTGTCGAGTACTGCCAAACAAGGTCAAGGTTGCCAGCAATCGATTCTCGGTTGTGCAAACAAGCAGGTGTCTGCTGGAGTGCGCGGTGTCGCAAGCTGTATGATCTGGGTCGGTCAATCAATGCGCGGTCACTCGCGCATTTTTGTTCTGAAAAGAGGCGGTTCTCACCATGGCTGGCACACAAGAAGCTAGCTCAAATTCGGTCTGACGGAATCACGATTCCTCGTGCACACAAGTTTCTCTCTGGCTTGCTCCGCGAGCTAGACATCGAGGATGTCCGCGTTGGCGATCGCGATTTCAGTCGCTGCGGTGCACTCAGCCCAGAACTTCTGATCGCGATCCTGCTGTTCATGGCAGGCGACGGCAACCGTCGCGGCTACCGGCATCTCCTGAACACTTTTTGGGATCAGGCCACGGACTTCGAGATCGATCTTCCCTCGACGAAGCCAGTGACCGACGCCTCGTTCTGCACGGCACGGGAGAAGGTCGCTCCCGAGTTTCTGCGCTCGCTGGTGCATGCCGTCTGGCAGAAGATGTTGGATGACTTCCCGGACGCGTCCTCGTTCCGTGGTCGGCAGGTGTGCGCAGTCGACGGATGCAAGATCAACGTCAAGCGGAGTCCTGAGCTGGATCGCGAGTTCGGTCGCCCTTCCGGTGCCTATGTGCCGCAGGTGCTCATGAGCGCGCTGGTCAACGTCTGTAGTCGCACACCCGTCGACGTCGCCGTCCGGGGACACGCTTCGTGCGAGCGGTCGATTCTGCTCGAGGAGCATCTTCAGTTCCTCAGCCCCGGCGACATCCTCGTGCTCGATCGTGGCTACCCATCGGATGCGAGATGATCCGAGCCCTCCTCGACGCGCGGGTCGACTTCCTGGTTCGGACGCCGGTGAGTTCGACGTTCCCCGCGATCGCGGAGTTTCTTGCCACCGAAGCGAACGACGCAGTCGTCTACTGGACCTGCCCGGGAAAGCGAGTTGCCAGGCTCAGAGGGTCAAGCTGCGAGCTATCAGGACTCAGGGACCGGACGGCCCAGCCGTGTTCCTCACGTCGCTTGCTCGCGGGGAGTGGTCTTGGATGCCTCACCCAACTCTACAAGCTCCGTTGGGAGTCGGAGGAACTCTACAAGACTCTCAAGTCTGACTACCTGGACCCGAGGCAGTTCCACTCGCACAAGGCACAAGGTGTGCGCCAGGAAATCTGCGCCACGATGCTCTTTCTGGGAATCTCGCGCTACCTCATGGCCGCTGCGGCTGAGGTTCACGATTCCCGCTGCACGAGATCTCGCAGAAGGGCGCGGTCCTGTGTTTCGGCCAACACCTCGTTCGTCTGTTCCGAGCCGACTCAGATTCGGCAGCTCACGTTGTCCAACTCCTACTCCACAGAATCGCCAGATCACGCGACAAGCGCCGTCCTCACCGTTCCGCCCGCGCGCGTCTCGAACAAGCCACGCTCAAAGTGGACCCCTACGGGACGAAGGGGACGCTAACGGCATTGCCTGTGCACGACCGATCTTGGCGAATTGCTCGCCGCGGACCCGAATCCGCGACGCGTCGACATCGAGCGATCGGAGGACTTCTTTGTGCGCCGCGCGCTCGATCGCAGCGGTCTGTTCGGCGATCAGCGCCTCGGTTGCCGCGTAGTCGACGGCGCCACCGCCGGCGTTCCCGGACGCCGCCTTCACCGTCGCGTCGACCAGGTCCTGGATCGACTCGGCGAGATCCTTGTGTTCAACTGGCACCTGCACGGCGATGTACCGTCGTGCGGCGCCCCTCCCAGGACGCGCGATTCGCATCCTGCATCCGATAGGGAGGGGCGCCTGCTTGTACAAGCTCTTTCTCTACAATATCTTGCGGAGAATCGCGCCAGCGCCCCACTCCTGGGGCCTGGGGGCGGTCGAGACTTCCACGCTCAATAGCTGATCCACACCCATGTGGTGGATGCGCTAGATGAAAGTAGGTCGAATATCAAACGGTATCCGGACGGGAGAATACTGCGCGTGGTGGATCACGAATTCAGACCCGAAAGAATACAGGGGCGCAGTTGTTTCAAGACGCCCGAGTTTGGAGTCGACGGGAGTACATTTCTGACGGAGCGGTTTGTGGACCGCTGGCATGCGCGAAGACTGAGTGGATTGCATTTCAAAGAACTATGGCCGCGCACGTGATGGATCTAGAGAAGGGGCGGCGCCTGCTGCAGGGGTTCGGCTCCTCGACATGCCTCGCGCATCATGGTTTTGAAGTCCGAAGATCGAGAGAGGAACGTCTTGCCGCATATTAGATCCCAATCCTCTCGACGATGTTCCTGGTGACACTGAGCTGCCTCTGGTCGTAGAGCTTCGTGGTTCTCGGGTCCGCATGCCCGAGGAAGTTCTGCACGTCGGCGAGCTCGACGCCTTGCTCGAGCAAGTTGGTTGCGGTCGCCTTCCTACAGGAGTGGTGAGCGCACAGGAACTGGAGCGCGAGGTCGAACAGCTTCTGTCGATCATCGAGGAGCTGAAGACCAAGTTGTTCCAGTCCGAGAAGGAGAAGAACAAGCTCGCGTTCCAGCTCGAACGCCTGAAGCATCAGCTGTTCGGACGACGTAAAGAGCGCTTCCCCGACCACCCGAAGCTGCCATTCCCGCAAGAGGAGTCCGAACCGCCGCAGCCCCCGCACGTGAACGAGGCGCCTGACGACGAGGAGCAACACGTCCCCGGTCACACGCGCAAGAAGCGCAAGCGCGGAATGGGCCGGATCGATGCCGACCTCCCCGAGGAGCGCACGGTGATCGAACTACCGGAGGATCAGCGCCTCTGCCCTTGTTGCAAGAAGCCGGTGCAGCCAATCGGTGAGGACGTGACCGAGGAGCTGGAATACCAACCGCGAGCTTCTTCGAGCGCGTGCATGTCCGCGTGAAGTACGCCTGCTCTGGATCTGCGACTTCTTGTCGACGCAGAGCACGAGGGCGTTGTCTGGTGGGCGCATGTAGAGGCCGACCACGTCTCGGACCTTCTCGACGAAGAACGGGTCCCCCGATAGTGAGAAAGAGTCCATTCTGTGCGGCTTCAGCCCGAACGCGCGCCAGATTCGCCCAACGCTCGACGCCGAAATGCTCATCGCTTTCGCCACCGAGTCTCTGCTCCAGTGCGTTGCGTTCTTGGGCTTCTCTTCGAGGGTCTTGCGGATCGTCGCGGTGACGAGTTCATCGTCGATCGACCGCGGAGCCCCGAGCCTCGGCGCGTCGAACAAGCCCTCCAAGCCATCGGCGAGGAACCGACGTCGCCACATTCCAACCGTCTGACCGGTCGTGCCAAGCAGCTCAGCGACCTCCTCGTTGTCGAGTTCCTTGGCGCACTCCAACACGATCCGCGCCCGCATGACGTGCGACTGCGCTGAACTGGTGCGACGTACGATCGCTTCCAGTCGATCGCGTTGCACCTCGTTCAGATCGAGCCTCGCCTTGGGACGTCCCATCCGCACCATCTTGCTCATGCAAGCTGGTACGAACACGGATCTTCCCGCGGATCGACTATTCGAAAAGAAATTCTGGCGAGGGGCACTAGGTCTGGGCGACGTTGTGACTCGGCACGTCGGTGCACGAGTCGAACAGACCCAGCGCCTCATCAAGCAACACAGCCATGCCGCGCTCGCCGACCCTGATGCCGAACTCTAGAAGCGGTTTCATAAATACCTCAGCGTGATGATGAGGCAGACCGCGTGAACAACCGCGCGGTAGGTCACCAGCAATCGCTCATGGCGCACCAAGAACCGACGAAACGCGCCGGCCCACGCAAAGAAGCGTTCGACTTTCCATCTTCGGCGATACCGCCGCATCTTGCGGCCGTCATTCGATCGCGATCGCGTCCGGTTTCGTCGATGCGGCGCGAGCAGCTCGATGCCGACGGCGTGGAGCATGTCGCGCAGTTCGTCGCTGTCGTACGCCTTGTCGCCGATGATCCGTCGAGGCCACGCGTCGGGATTCACGGCGCTCAGCTCGATCACTTCTTGGAGCGCCGGCTCGACGAGCTGCGGGCGCAAGAAGTGCACGACCTCGTGCATCTCCAGGATCTGCTCGAGGCGACCATCGCACTCGTCTACCAGAAACACCACCATCGCAGCATCGGCATGTCGCCAGAGAGCCGCCTCGCCGGCGCGCTGTCCGAGCGACGCATCTCCGACGCCGAACTCGCTCGGGCCTTCTTCGTCGGGGCCAGCGCAACCAGCGACAGGAAGACCGGCGAAGTGCAGCTGCCCAACGGCCGCTTCCGCGTGCCGATTGCGTTCGCCGGCCGCAAGGCACTGTTTCGCTACGATCCGCTGCGTCCAGCCGCGGTCGTGATCACCGCCGACCGACGCGAGGTCGCGCTCGAGCCCTTCGTGATCAAGCCGCTGCCCGACGCGACACCAAGGCCGCGTGGCAACGGCAGGCTACAACGCCTGCTCGACACCTGGCGCGGCACCGCGCGCAGCAATGCCGAGCCGGCCTTCGGCATCCCCGAAGTGTTCAAGGCGCTTGGCGAAGTCCTTGCCCGGCCGATGCCAGCGACCGAGCTCGATGCCCGCGACGTCCAGGACTTCTGGCGTCAACACGGACCGTTCTCGCGGGCGGCGTTCCTGCGCGCTTGCCAGTGTGCTGCTGCAAGCCTCGGCGCACAGCGGCCACTCGCCGTGTTGCTCGCCGACATCGCACGGCAGATCCACGACGACCAGGACGGCGCCGCCGCTGCAACGGAGGTACTCGCGTGAACAAGCAACCGTTCCTGTACCGCGACTTCGATCGCGTCCGTCGTGTCGTGCTCGCGGCGTTGCAGCAAGCCGACGAGCCCTACGTGCTCGTCACCGGCGAAACCGGCACCGGCAAGACCGCGCTGCTGCGCGATCTCAAGGCCGAACTCGATCGCTCACGCTATCGCATCTTCTACTTCCAGGAAGCCCAGCGCCTCGGCGCACCTGGCCTCGTGCGATTGCTGGCCCAGTCTCTGCGCGCTGGCACCAGCATGTACCACGCCGTCTCGCTCGACCGCGTCGTCCAGGCCCTGGGCGAAGAATCCCACCGCATGCTGCTGTGGTTCGACGAAGCCCACAACCTGTCGACCGAGACGCTCACCGCCGCTCGCGCCCTCGTCGAGAGCGACCTCGACGGCCAGGGGCGCGTGCAGGTCATGCTGGTCGGATTGCCACGACTGCGCAGTGATCTGCAGGCACAGCCGCACCTGTGGCGCAGGATCGGCGTGCGCGAAGAAATCCTCGGCCTGCAACTCGACGAGGTCGGCACGCTCCTCGAACACCACTTCGGGTCCGCCATGCAGAAGAGACTCTGCGACCGCGGCCTCGCCGCACTCTTCGAGCACGGCAAAGGCACGCCCGGCCTCATGCTGCCGCTCGCCAAGCGCGTCTTCGCTGCCGCGCCCGGCAAGACGAAGATCGAGCATGAGCAGGTCGAGGATGTCCTCCGGCGATGGAATCTCGCGTGAGGACGTCGATGCAAGATCCTCAACCTCTGCGCGATCTCCTGCATCGGGCCCTCGCTCGATACCTCACTGTCACGACCCGGGGATTCGTCGTCGATGGACGTGTCGACCCCGTGCCGCGACTCGTCGTTCGCATCCTCGGCTACGGCGGCGCCCGCACGCTCTACCAACAGCGCAAGCCCGTCTGTCGATCGCTCGATGGCGTCGTTGCCGTCACCGATCCGACCAAGCGCTGCGAGCTATGCCCGCAGATCGACTCGTGCACGCCGCAAGTTCGCCTCGATCTCGTCTTCGAAGGCCGCCCACATCGACTCTTGCTCGCGTTTACCTCGGCCAAGAACTTCCTGGCCTACGTCCGCCGCCTCGATGCACAGCCGCTTGCCGTAGACGCCGGCCGCCACGAGCTCCTCGTCGTTCCTCGCCGTGGCTGGGGAGAAGTCCAGTTCCGCGAAACTCGGTAGCATGGTCACGTCGTCACGGCACTTCGCCGTGACGACGTTCCATCGACACTGCACTGCATGGTCCAGAAAGCGTGACGCGCGACACCCAGCAGACGCATGCACTCTTGTCTCAACGGCGCGTAGGGGTCGATTGGGATCCGCTGATTGCTCGCGAACGAAGGCGACGATCCTGTGTCGAAGCAAGGCGAACCACCGCAACCGCCTCGAGGCCGACCTCCACCGATCCAGGGGCAACGACAAGCCTTGCTTGACGGAACAGCAAGGTTGGTCCAGCATCGCGACATGGCAGGATCAACCCCGACACCGACCGGAACGGAGACTTCTCGACCATTCCTGCCCACGAAGGACTTCGACGCTTCGAAGCGCTTCTACGAGGCGCTGGGATTCGCGCTCGAGCTCGATGCGCAGGACGTTGCGATACTCCGCCTCGGATCGAGTTCCTTCCTGCTGCAGAGGCACTATCAGAAGGACTGGGCGGAGAACTTCATGATGCAACTCATGGTCGACGACCTCGATGCCTGGTGGCAGCGAATCTGCTCGCTCGATCTGCCGGCGCAGTTTGGTGTAGCCAACCCAAAGGCCCCGGCGGTGCAACCTTGGGGTTTGCGCATCGCCTATCTGTTGGACCCCACGGGCGTCCTCTGGCATATCGCCGAGCGCCGCCCGGGCGTCGAGCACGATCGTTGACCCGAGCCGCACCCCCTCGAGGAGGAGGTTGTGTCGAACCCAGCAATTCGCATCACCCACGCTCGAACCGGAGCGGCTGGGTTAATTCGAATTCCCGACGCGGCGCTTCCTGCTGGCGGTTGCACCACGACCCCTGTCCCTTCCGAATCTCGATACATCGATACCGGGTCTTCCGGCATTCGTGTGGGTAGCCGAGAGCTCCCTCGACCTTGGGATCAAGAGCTGACGGGTGCTCACCCGTAGCTCGATCCCCTTCGAGGTCGCCTACACCATGACCCCCGACGGGAAGCTGGCGCGCCTGCCGGGACTGCCCCGCGTGCCGTTCGAGGCCGGCCGGTTCGCCATCCGCCTCAAACCCGGCGAGGCCGCGCCGTCAGGCGGCCAGGTGCTGACGGGCAGGGACGGCGAGCGCGTCGGCACCATCTACTGGCCCGGCGCGCCCTGACGGCTGGTCAGGCTCCCAGGTCAGAAGGGAATGTCGCCGAAGTCGGGCGCGCTTGGCTTCTCCACGCGCAGCTCCAGGTGGTCCTGGTTGGACAGCAGCCAGTTCATCCCGGCGTCCTCGATGCTGTAGACGACGAAGAGGCCACCGTTGTGGTCCTGGTCCGTGCTCTGGGAGACAAGGCCCTCACGCAGCAGCACGGCGAGCGCCAGCGTGGCGGCGGTCTTGGTGTAGCCCATCTTCTCCATCGTCTCGCGGATCATGAACATGGACGCCGAGTCTCCGGGGCCATCCACGATCTGCGCTATGGCCGCCAGCGCCGCCACCTCGTGCGCCTTGAACCCCGCGGTGGGCTGTAGCGCATCGGCGATGCGCTCGGTCTTCTCGGCCTTCTCCAGCGCGGCCATGAGTGCCGCGGTGACCTTGCCCGTGAACGCCTTGAAGTCGCCTGGCGCGTCGGTGTCATAGAAGATGACCTTGCGGTGCCTGTAGTCGAACGGGATGTTCGTTCCCTTCTTGCCGATCAGCACGACGCGCTTCTTCAGTGCCAGCGCGTAGCCCAGCTCGAACGCCACGTTCACGTTGTCGGTGGTGATGTCCGCCACGCACACTTTCGAGTTCCTGATGCCCTCCTCGATCTCGCCGATGGGCACGGCGCAGCCTGGGTCGTGGTCCACACGGTAGCTCTCCAGGTCCGCCTCGCGGATCGCAGGGGCCAACACTTGCTCGTACCGCTTGTCGAACGGCCCGCCGTCGTCGAACGGCTGCATCACGAAACACCTGCCACTCATCGCTGATCCCCCCTTCCAGTTGTCCACCACCTGCTGAATCTGGTCCAGCGTTCCCTCGAAGCCCGCGAACGAAACGTCACCGAACTCCGCGATGCGGCGCGCGTAGAGGGCCAGGATCCTGTCGTCGAAGCCCGTGAACCGGCGCTGGCGCTCGACGCGGCTTCCAGCTGGTGGTTGCACCACGACCCCGGTCTCTCCGAACCTCGATACATCGATACCTCCCCAAGCTGGGAGTCAGTCTCCGGTGACCGGCTTCTCAACGTCCGGCTTCCCGTGCTCATCGAACACCATCTGGGTGCGCGCATCCGGCTTCGCCAACCTAGGCCCAGGCGTGAAGCACGAGTCTTGAATCGTGCACACCCTCGAGGCGATCGGGTGACGCCAAACCCAAGCAACTCGCAGCACCCACGCGACGAACTGGAGCGGCTGAAGAGACTCGAACTCTCGACATTCAGCTTGGGAAGCTGACGCTCTACCAACTGAGCTACAGCCGCTCGCACCCGGGCCGAACACCCAGGACCCCGTCAATCCTCCACCCGCACCCCCCCGGCGTCAAGACCGGCGCACCCTACCTCGCGAGCCCCAGCTCCCGCTGCGCAGCCTGCGCGCGGGCCGCGACGTCGCGGTTCCGACCCTCGGCCAGCAGGCGCAGCTGCATGCGGAAGCGATCCGGCTTCGGGCGGAGGGCGCACAGAAGATCCAGGCTGGCGATCACCGCCGCAGGGTCGTCGAGGAATAGGCCCTGCCACACCAAGTCTTGAACCCTGGGCTTGCCGTCCCGCACGAGTTGCTGGTTCGCCCAGCGGCGTTCGTCGGCCGTTCCTCCGAGGAGAAGGGCGGAGGCACAGGTGAACCGCAGATCTGCGTCGTTTCCGAGATGGGAAACGAGAATGCGCGCCGCGCGCGTCCGGATGCGGACCGAAAGGTCCTCGGGACCCGGACTGGCCGGGTGCTCCGCGGTGACGGCGCCGGCGATCCTTCGCAGTACTTCCGCATCCTTGGTCTGGTCGAGTCGCTTCGCCGCGAGCAATTCCAGCGCGCGCTCCCGCACCGCGCTGCGCGCGTCATCGAGCAACGACGCCAGCTGGGCAGGCATACCGTCGCGCACTTCGAGGCACGCGAGGCAGCGATCCCGGGCGGCCGCGACGCGCTCTCGGTCGCCGGACGGGATGGAGCGCGTGGCGCGGGCCGGCGCGAGTCGCCGCCGGAAGTCTGGCAGGTACTCGGCCAAGGCGGGCCCCATCGCGGCGAGCGCTTGCAGCGCTGCCACCGCGACGTCGGCACGGTTGTCCTCGCACCAGGGCAGGACATCGCCCGCCAGGGGCGCGGCAGCCACCCCGACTCGTTCGACCACGCGCAGCGCCGCACAGATTCTCCGCGGCGCCCAACCGCGGCGCGGCATGGCCTCGAGCAGACGCTGAAGCGGAGCCCTATCGTGCCGAAGCGCTCGGGTGAGTGCATCCGAGCACCCGGCTTCCACCTCCCCCACCCGGGCGACGTGGCATGCGAGTTGACCCTCGAGTCCCGAGCCGATCTGCTTCGCCAGAGCCGACTCGACCGCGAACGTGGCGAGCACGGCCAGGCGACGCCGCTCGGGATCGGGATGGCGGGTCGCGCGAACGAGCTCGGGCAACCAGGGGTGCATTCGGCCCGCCAGGCGCGGCATCCAGGCGAGCACCTGGGCTTCGAGACGCGGCTCGCGCCACCACGCCACCAGGTGTTCTGGGCGGACCACTCCGCCGCGGGTGGAGAACTGAAGCTCGATCTCTCGCTGCAGCACCGCCAGGGTGGCGGAGGCGGCCTGGGCAACCCGTCGATCCGGAGACTCGACGTATCGCGCCACCTCGGCGATGTGGAACCAGAGTTGGCCTGCGAAGCGCGGAACCGCCCGCAGCACCCCCATCTGCACATCGGGGCACAACGCACCGATGCCTCGCTTCAGCAGGCCAACCGCGCGCTCTCCACCGGAATCGAGCTCCGGTTGCAACTCGCGGAACGCGCTACGTGCCACGCTCGCGCGCGGGTGGGCGAGCAGCATCGCGAGCGCGTCGGAACGCAGGTCACTCTCGCGCGCATGGCGCACCAACGCCAACGCAGCACACTCCTTCAGCCACCGCAAATCGACGACCGAGGTCGTGTAGATGTAGATGCCCTGCCGTGTCGCATCGAAGGCCCGCGCCAGAACTCCGTCGCGATCCCGAAACGCCGGGCACGCGCCGTCGGCTAGCAGCTGCAGGGCCGCAAAGGACCGAACCATGCGTTGCCGTGCGACACCCGAACGGTAGTCGGCGATCAGCGCTGCGGCCACCTGCTTGGGGTCAGGGCGCGGCCCGAACTCCACCCGGGCCGCACAGATCTCGGCGTCGAGCCAGTACCGCCCCACCGTGCTGGTTCCGAGCCCGAGATCCTGCATCGAGCGGCGCGAATACGGCGCGATCCGTGCGATCGCCCGCATGCACTCGTCGCGGTCCCAACCCCCGAGCTGCCACATCGCCTGAATCAGCGGATCGAGCGCCGCGACACTGTGCGGGCCGAGGTCGCCCAGCAGGCGGAGCGCCAGGGCACGCCTCCACCGCAGCTGAGCGGTGCCGACGCCGGGCAACACCGCACGGAGCAGTCGCGGCACCGCGGGTTTGCCGATCGCGAGCAGACGCTCGTAGGCATCCCCCATCGCCTCCTGACGCCCCAGATCGACGATCAGCCCATCGAGAACGCGGTCGAGACGAGCGTTGCGTCGCGCGCTCTGCGCCGGCACCACCACCGACAACAGCCCGGCCAGCACACCGCATCCGATCAGGCGAGGGGTCCGCATGAGTCACCGTGACATCGTCATGCGCATTCGGACCGGTGTAAAGGCCCGCATTTTTCCAGGGTCAGCGCTATTGTTCCGCCGACCGCCGTAGTCGCCGCGACGTGAAGCTCCACGAACTCATCGATTTGGAGGTGCAGCTCCTCCACGACGAGCAGCAGGCCGACGGGCGCGAAGCCGCGGGAATCGTGCGCCGCGATCGGTCGATCGGCCACCGGATCGCGACCGAACTTCAGGTGCCCGAGAACGAGGCGTCGGCCCGGCTGGCACGCAGCCGCCCATTGCGGCACGCGGTGTGCGGGCACTGGCTCTCGCACCTCCCGGCCGCGATCCGCGACAAGTTGCCTGGACGGCGCATCGAACACGGCTACCGGGTGGTCGGCTGGTTGCTGGTCGGCGTGTTCACCATGGTAGGTATCGGCACCGCGACCACCGCCCTGAGCAGCCGCGGCAACGAGCCGGTGAACGTGCTGGTGTTCCTGGTGGTGTTCTGTGCCCTGCAGATGGCACTGCTCGCTCTCCTGCCGGCGCTCTTGCTGTACCACAAGCTGCGCGGTGGCGGCTCGCTGTCGTGGCTCCAGGGCCTGGTCGTGCGCCTCGGCCGGGCCCGTTGGGTCGACCGGCTGTCCCGTTCGACCGGAGTCGCGGCGACCGAACTGCCCGGGCTGCTCGACGGAATGCGCGCCAAGCAGGCGATCTACGGTCGAGTCCAACAGTGGCTGTTGTTCACTCTGGTGCAGCGCATGGCGGTGGCGTTCAACTGTGCAGCCCTGCTTACGAGTCTGTACATGGTCACCTTCCACGACCTGGCCTTCTGCTGGAGCACCACGCTCGATCTGCAGGCAACCGAACTCCACCGCGGGCTGTCGCTCCTCGGCCTGCCGTGGTCGTTCCTCGACACGTGCGCGCCCCCCTCGCTCAGCGCGATCGAAGTGAGCCGGTTCGTGCCGGCGAAGGGCGGATACGTGCACGACCACGTGAAACTCGCCGAAACCGAGCTGGCGCAGCTGCGGCGCACTTGGTGGCCGTTCTTGGTCACCGCGCTGACCACCTGGGGGTTGTTGCCGCGCCTCCTCGCCCTGGGACTCGGGGCATGGCGCACCGGCGCTGCCAGCCGCGCGATTCCACTCCGCCACATGGCGGTACAACACCTGTTCGAACGGTTGTTTCCGCCCGCCGCCGGATGGCAGGGCCCGAGTCCCGATGCGGTGCGCGGCGATGCCCCGGCCGACCAGAGAGTCGCGCCGGCACCGTTGCGCACCGAGCCGGCGCTGCGCTGTGCTGTTGTCTGCTGGGGCTCACTGAGCAGTGCGGCGAGTCGAGCTGCGGAACACGTGTCGCGCCGCTTCGGCCTGCCGGTGAGCGAAGCGCTGCCGGCCGGATTGGCCGATCTGGCGGGCGACCAGGAAACGCTGTCGCGACTGCAGCGCAGCCGACCGGCCCGCGTCGTCGTCGTGCTTCCGGAGGGCCAGCAGCCCACCAAGGACGTGATGCGGCTACTCGCCGCGCTGCGCGACGGCCTGGGCGGAGCATGCGAACTGGTGGTCGGACTGCTGGCCGACGACGGCACCGAGTTCACCGATGTCGAGTCCGACGAGCTGGCGACCTGGCGCACGCGGTTGGCGGCCGAAGGGGATCCATACCTCACGGCCCAACCGATGGGGCTCCACACCTCGACCGAGCGCCCACAACCATGAGCGAGCCGATCCCCGAGTTCGTGGTGGTCGGCAACGTCAACCAAGGGAAGTCGTCGGTGGTCGCGACGCTGATCGAGAACGGTGCGGTTCCGATCGCGAGCTATCCCGGCACCACCGGCGAAACGGCGCGCTACGTGTTCCGTCAGGGTGGCGAGGACTTGTTCACCATCATCGACACGCCCGGCTTCCAGGACGCGCGCGCCGCGCTGTCGTTCATGCAGCAGCGGGCTCGCTCACCGGCCGATCGCCCAGCCGCGGTGCGCGCTTTCGTCGAAGCCCACGCGGGAAACTCGGGTGAACAACCATTCGCCGACGAAGTGCGCCTGCTGCAGCCGATCCTCGACGGTGCCGGGATCCTCTATGTGGTCGATGCCTCGAGCCGGTTCCAACCCAGCCACGAGGCGGAGATGGAGATCCTGCGGTGGACCGGTCAACCGGCAATGGCGCTGCTGAACCGAACTCGCGAACGCGACCACAGCGACGAGTGGCGGCCGATCCTGGAGCAATTCTTCAACCTGGTGCGCGAGTTCGACGCTCATGCCGCGCGCTTTGCCGACCGCTTGGAGTTGCTGCGCGGATTCCGCGAGATACGCGATGCGTGGCGCAGCACGATGGAGCGCGCCATCACCGCGATGGAGAGCGAGTGGCAGGTCCGGCGCCGCAAGGCCGCTCAGGTGATCGGCGAGCTGTTGGCCGACGCGTTGGGGCACGTCGAGAAGCGCGGAGTCAGCAGCGACGCCCCCCCGCCCGGTCTGGCCGAGGAGCTGGAGAAGGCGTACCTCGACCGACAACGTGCATTCGAGCACACGGCCCGCGGCGAAATCGAGCGACTCTACCAGCACCGCGATCTCGAACGTGGCGAACACGCCCTGATGCTGCACGACGCCGACCTGTTCAGCGAAGTGAGCTGGCGACTGTTCGGTCTCGACCGCACGCAATTGATGCGCTACGGCGCCGGTTGGGGCGCGGCGATCGGTGGCGGCATCGACCTGGCCGTCGGCGGCGCGTCGTTCCTCACCGGGTTGATCGGTGGGGCCGCGGTCGGCGGGCTCGGCGGCTACTTCGCCGGCAAGCGGATCGCGAGCGTGCTCGACAGCCGCAGCAGCATCGGCCGGGTGCTGTTCGCCGGCACGACCGGTCGCTTCCTGTTCCAAGGTCCAGCGACCAGCCAGCGCTACGCGTGGATGCTGGCCGATCGCGCGTTGACGCACTACCGCGCGGTGCGCGACCGCTCGCACGCCCGCCAGGACCAACTGGCGCTCGACGCGGACTCCGGTCCGGTCCCGACCTCCGAGCCGCGGGTAGCCGCGAACCTGCCCGCCGCGCTGCGCGACACACTCGACCGCGACCTGCGGCAGGTCCTGAAGGAAGCGCTACGCGGATCGGTCACGCAGGAGACGCGCGCCAGGTTGGTGCGAAACCTCGAGCAGGTGCTCGAGGCGGTCTGAGCAGCCGCCCGCGGGCGTGGTCGCCGAGCTCATTGACCCGGCGCCGCTCACGAATCGCCCGGGCTAGCCCGGACTGTCCATGAGCAGCGTCGCGAGATCGTGCGAGGTTGACGTTCGACGAAGCCAGCAGCGAACTTGCGCGATCGCAGCAGCTCGGTCATGAAGCTAGTCCGGGCAGGCGCCCGCACCCGGCTCGCGCGCTGGCAGTGCAATCCGGTCGAGCACCGCGGCGGACAGCACTCCCGCCGCGACGAGTATCGATCCGGCGACGAACCCGGATGCTCCGGCGACGATGTTCTCGAATCCCGCCGAAGCCAGGAAGGCGAAGCTGACCAACATTCCAGCGACGCCGCAGAGGATCGCGACCATGGACAGCCCGCGATGAGAGTTCCGACTCGCACTCGTGTCTTGCATGGGGCTCGGACCAACCGGACCGAGCCGGTATTCTTTCATTGTCCGCCGGCGCCGGTGTCGGCTCGGACGACCCGAGCGGCGACCTCTGCGCGGCCGCGGGCTACTTCGTAGACGCGCAGGCGGCGGCGGTACTCATCCGAGTTGCCCCCGGCGGCGATGGCCTTCTTCTGCATGGCGATCGCATCGTCGACGTGGCCGTTGAGGAACTTGGCCAGGGCGATCGTGTCGGCGTGGTGGTGCCGGAGGTGACCGTTCTTCTCCATGCACTCGGCGATCGCGAGGGCCGCAGCGTCGAACTTGCCGCTGGTCTCCTTGTTGGTGAGCAGGTGCCAGGCCAGGCTGTTCAGGCTCTCGGTGTTGCGGTGCGTCTCCTGCAGCACCTGCGTGAGCATGCGGTTGGCCCGCTGCTGGTGGCCGTTGTGCTGCATCCACTGGTAGTAGGTCAGCAACTTGCGGGTGCGGGCCGGGGTGCAGTTGCCGCGCACCCGCGCGGTGCTCTGCTCGAGCAGGGTCATGCACTCGTCGAGCTGGCGCTTCAGCGCGTCGGCCTGGGCCTCCGCGGCCCCTGCGGTGCGACGCGCGGCATCGTGGGCGGCGGTTGCGGCATCGGCCTTGGCTTCGAGGGCACGGATGCGCGCCCGCAGCCGCTCGATTTCCTCGTTCTTCGCCCGTTCGCCGTCCTGCTGCGGAGCCGGCTTGCTGTCCTGTGCTGCCCGGCTCCCACCGTCCTGCGGCGCAGGAGTCGGGGTCGGGGTCGGCGACTCGGGGGAGGTGAAGCAGAACGGGGCGGAGACGAGCGCACAGGCGAGTAGGGAAGCCTTGACCAGCATGATCTTTCCTCGAGTGTGGGTTGAAGAACGAGAGCGTCGCGCAGCGCGCGACACGCCCCATTCTCATGACGCTGCGGAGATTTGCGACTCGCTGCGATCTTTCTCGCTTGCGCCGCGCCGCGCACCCGCCGCTGACCCGCCTGGCTCCGGCGATCCAGCACGCGCGCGGCGTGCCGCCCCACGCGGAGGTCAGTCCCGCACGCAACGGAACCCGGTGTGGCACAGCCCGGTGTCCGGACTGCTCTTCATGCGCGCGCTGGTTCGGTAGCCGGCACAGAACACCGCGCTACACAAGTACGAGCCACCGCGAGTGACCCGCTTGGGCAAGTCGGGTTCGTCGGGATCGAATCCCTGAGCGGGGCCGCGTGGATCCTGGACCGGCGCCCGGCGCGCGTAGGTGTCAGGCCGGTACCAATCGTGGCACCACTCCCACACGTTGCCTGCCATGTCGTACAGCCCGAACGCGTTGGGCGGAAAGCTGCGTACCGGTGAGGTGCCGCGAAAGCCGTCCAAGTTGTCGTCGCGATACGGGAAGTCACCATGCCATATATTGTGACAACAAACTTCAGAAGGACGAGCGACATCGCCCCATGGATAGCGCTTGCCGGACAACCCGCCGCGAGCAGCGAACTCCCACTCCGCTTCCGTCGGAAGTCGCTTGCCGGCCCACCGCGCATAGGCGACCGCGTCGTTCCACGACACCTGAACCACCGGATGCGCACCTCGACCGGTCAAATCCGAACCGGGACCCTCGGGGTGTCTCCAGCAGGCCCCGGGAACCCATTCCCACCAGTCGTTCCAGGTCATGCTGCGCAAGTCACGCCGCTCGACCGGAGCCTTGAACACCAAGGAACCGGCGGGGATCACCGCCGGGAGTTTCGCCCCCGGGGGCAGCTGAGCACGCAGTGTCGCGGGGTCGACCGGACGCTCAGCCTCGGTCCGATAGCCGGTGGCACGGACGAACGCCGCGAACTGGTCATTGGTCACCGGTGCGGCGTCCATCCAGAACGCCTTCACCCTCACCTGGTGCACGGGGCGCTCGTCCGGCCTCGCTTCGGCGTCCTCGCAGCCCATACGGAATGAGCCCCCCGGAATCCGCACCATGCCGGGCGGTGCCGCGGCGCCGACCTCGGAGGAACACGAGCCCAGAACACCACAGCCCGCCGCAACGACGAGCCAGGTGAGGGCCACCGAAACAACGACACAGCGCACTCGGTCCAGCATCAGCGTTTCTGCGAGTCCCGATCGGAGTTGCCAGACTCGATCCCGACGCGCCGCAGCGCGGCACGGACTTCGGCCTCGCCGCGGACTCCGTACCACGCCTCGGCCACCTTCCCGGTGCGATCGATGAGGTAGTTCAGCGGCACCCCGCTGCCCCGGTAGTCCCGGTAGAACGCATCTCGCGCGGCCTTCGAACCATCGAGGATGCAAGGGTAGGACACCCCCTTGGCCCGCATCAACCCGCGCGCCAGCTCTTCGGTGTCCGCAGTGTTGAAGCCCAGCACCACCAACCCCTTGTCCTTCAGCTCGGTGTGCATCCGCTGGAGATCGACCATCTCCGTGCGGCACGGTGGTCAACCCACGCGCCAGAAGTTCAGCCAAACGACCTTGCCGCGCAGCGCCGACAAGCGCCGCGTGCCGCCCGACGCGAGCCGGAGTTCGAAGTCCGGGGCCGGCGTTCCCGGTCGCAGCAGTCGGGCGGTGTGGTCGGGCTTGAACCATCGCGTGAAGTGCTCCGGCGGCTGCCACGCGAATCGCGCCGGATCGATCGCGGAATCGAGTTCGATCGCGCTCCAACGCTCGGTGGTGACGATGTCGCAGCGGACGTGCACGGTTCCCACCATCCGGCGCGGCAAGTGATCGGTGCGCGCCAACCACAGCTGCCAAGTGCGCTGACCCTTCATGAAGCTGACCAGCACGATGTCGCATTCCTCACCGTCGTCCGTGCACCCGCGGCCGAGCATCCGCACCCCGTCGAGGTGCGGCTGGAGCGAATCGGTGTAGCCGTGGAAGGTACTCGGGTCGACGATCGTCATCGACATGCCGGCGCCGAGCAGGCCGACCAAGTGCCCGATCGAGTGGCGCCGCGGAGGCGCGGCCACGCGGTAGTACTGCTGGTCGGTGCGGGTGCGCGCGTACTCCTTCGGATCCTCGGTGGAGAAGAACGGCCGGCCGCTCGGCCAGTGGATCCACGCGTCGCGCCCATCGCCGACCAACACTCCGCCCGGCTTGCCATCGCTGCGGCGGGTCTCGATGCGGAATCGGTTCGGCTTCGCCAGCCACATCTCGTAGCGACAGCGGCCGATCTCCTCCGCCCCAGCGCCGTACCAGGCGTAGTCGGAGACGAGGTGCAGCGTTCCGGCACTCCGCAGGGCAGCGTTCATGTCGCGGTAGAGCCGCAACGCCTTCGGGTCGCCGCGGAACGGCTCCACGCGTTCCTGCGCCGGTTGCGGCACAGCCAGGATCCACGACGACAGAACGAGCAGCAGCGGGGCAGCGCGAGCGGGCATTCCAGTCCTCCGGTGGGCCAAGCCAACACCGGAGATTACGCGACTCGAACTCGACCTGCGAGGGCGGATCGAGGCACCGCGCTCACCCTGACGTGCGCGTCGCTCAGCGGTTCTCGAGGTGCCGGAACACCGCGTATTCGAGCGGCGCCCACAGCGCCGTGCGTACCCCGGCCGTCTTCAGCGCCGCGTTCGCCCAGTTGTTGCAGGTGGAGAACAGGTGGTAGGACCCGACCGCTTCGAAGAACGCGTCGTCGGTCCCGTAGCACGCGCCGGCGATGCGCTTCGGCCGGCCGTCCTGCAGTGCGAAGCTCCGCTGCACGTAGGTGACCAACCGCTGGTACTCCTCGTCGTTCAGCACCAGCTTCACGCACCGCTCACCCGGCTCCGGCATCCACGGCAAGTACTTCAAGTGCATCACCGCCGCGGTGGGCCAGAAGATCGCCTTGCCGGCGACGGCGTACGAGAAGTCGGCCTCCGTGGGCGTCAGCACGTAGAAGTCGTGGTCGCCCCAACCGAGGTTGATGTAGCCCTGCCACTCGTTCGGGCCGGACGGGTTCTGCAGCGGTGCGAATGCCCGCCAATCGACGTGGCGCGTGGCGATCGGCAGCACGAAGTCGACGTGCAGCCCGTTCGACCAAACGCGGATCTCGATCCCCTCCCGCGCTTGCTGCCAGCCGCGGTTGACGGCGATGGAACCGCCGATCCACACCGCCAGCGCGTACAGCACCACGAACGCGAAGGACGCGAGCAGCACCCGGACCGACATTCGGCGAGCCCGGCGCCAGCGCGTCGGCTTGCGCGGCACGGCGACGGCTGCCGTGGGCGCCCCACCGTCCGCAGCCTCGCCCGCGCCAGTCCGATGCACCACCGGACTACATGTACTTGCCGAACAGGAGCTCCAGACGCCGGCGGGCATCCGCGGTGATCGCGGGCCGGTGGGTGATGATCGCGTGCTCCATCACACCCTCGCAGTGGATCTCTTCGGCCGCGTCGGCGATCCGCCGAGCACACTCCGCCACCACCCGACGCGACATCTCGACGTTGGCGGCCAACACCGCGAGCACGTCGGTCACCGACACGTCGTCCTCGGTTTCGTGCCAGCAATCGTAGTCGGTCGCCAGCGCCACGGTCGCGTACGCGATCTCCGCCTCGCGGGCGAGCTTCGCCTCCTGGAGGTTGGTCATTCCGATCACCGACGCGCCCATCGACCGGTAGAGGTTCGACTCGGCTCGGGTCGAGAACGCGGGACCCTCCATGCACACGTAGGTGCCGCCATCGTGCACCGTGGCCCCGACCGAACGCGCCGCGTCCAGCGCCAGCTTGCGCAACGACTCCCACACCGGGTCTGCGAAGTGCGCGTGGCCGACACAGCCGTTGCCGAAGAACGTCGACTCTTCGGTGCGCCCACGAGTGCGGTCGAGGAACTGGTCCACCAGCACCAGATGGCCCGGCACGATTTCCTCCTTGAGGCTGCCCACCGCGGAGATCCCCAGCACGCACTTCATGCCGAGCTGCTTCATCGCGTGGATGTTGGCGCGGAACGGCAACTCGTGCGGCGCCAGGCGATGGCCGCGGCCGTGGCGCGGCAGGAACGCCATGCGAACACCGTGCAGTTCGCCGGTGATCAGGGCGTCGGACGGATCGCCGAACGGCGTGGAGAGTCGATGCTCCTGGCGGCCGGTGAGCTCGAGGTCGTAGAGGCCGGAGCCACCGATGATGCCGAGGGTGCGCTGGGTCATGAGGGACGATTGGTCTTGGAATCCTGACGCCGACGCGTGGGAGGCGACCGCCCGTCGAGCGGAGCAGTCGGCGCCAGCAGGTGCTTGATGAGCATCGTCGCGTAGACGCCGCGCGGCAAGGAGAACGACAACTCGACCTTCGCGGCGCCGCGGTTGCGCTCGTCGTCCGCCGGACTGCCGACCTGGGCGTCCTTCGGCGTCACCAGCAGGTCGCGTGGCTCCTCGCGCCACACCATCCCGGGCAGCATGTTGGCGCGGCACTGCTCGATCGAGAGCTGTTCGCTGGTGAGCCACCGATCGATCTCCGCGGCGAAGCGCGGATCGCCCCGCGCACCGTCCGGAGCGAACAGCGGCGTCGCCACGCCGGCGAGTTCGTCACGCTCCGCTTCGTCCAGACCCACCAACCCGACCAGCGGCCCCATCAAGCTCTCGATGCGCACCGCCCGCGCCGATGCTCGCGGCTCACCCGACCACGCCTCCAGCAAGCTGCTCACGGCGCGGTTCCACAGGTACGATTGGTACGCAAACGACTGGATCAATCGGCTGCGCGAACTGAGCCGTTCGATGGCGCCGCGGAAGTCGGCCGGGTGGCGCTGCAGGTGCTCGAGCACCGGCCGGTACACCGGCCCCCGCGCGATGCGCACACAGGTGTCCCAGTCGCCCCAGTGACGCTGCAGCAGCGTCTTCAGTCCGGTGTCCCCACCGGTGGCGACCGGTGAGGGACGGGCGATCAACCGTTCCAGCGCCTTCTCGAACCGACCCGCCAACACGTCTCGCATCGGCAGACCCTGACCGTGCCGGATGCAGCCGAACCGCTGGTCGTCGAAGTAGTTGACGAACCCGCTCCGCGCCAGCGCCGGCAGCCGTGAGCCGACCTCCGCCGCCGCATCGGGGTGGAGCTGCCGCAACACGATGCGGAAACGATTCCCTTGGCTCAGCTTGCTGTGGATCGGCAGGTTCGACCGATCCCGAAACGACAACTGCAGGCCAGGCTCGCGGAACTCGACGCGCCGCCCGCGGATACTGACGAACTGCTCGGTGCGCCCCTGGCGGTCCTTCAGCCCGGCGAACGCGATGTCGGCGCGCGGGACCCGCGCACGACGGCTGATCAGCGCCAGCGCATCCTGCGTGTCCATCTTCTCCTTGGTCAGCAGGTGCACGTAGAACTCGCCCTGCGGGTCGCGCGGGAAGTCGAGCAGCTCTTGGACTTGGAAGTCGCGGGGGGAGTACTTGAGGTGCATGGCCGGCGGGACATTGTGCTGGAAGGAGCGAGGGACATGCCAGGGGCGGAGGCCGGACCGCTTCCGCTTCCTGACTCGAGGATCGAAACTCACCAACACCCAAGCGGTCCTGGAAGCACCAGCCAGTCGAGCCGCCGAGGCCTCCTGGCGGCGTGCAGCGCCGCGCCCCACCCAACCCCTTGGGTGCGGCCTCGGCGGCGGCGCGCTGGAAGGAGCGCGGGACATGCCAGGGGCGGAGGCCGGACCGCTTCCGCTTCCTGACTCGAGGATCGAAACTCACCAACACCCAAGCGGTCCTGGAAGCACCAGCCAGTCGAGCCGCCGAGGCCTCCTGGCGGCGTGCAGCGCCGCGCCCCACCCAACCCCTTGGGTGCGGCCTCGGCGGCGGCGCGCTGGAAGGAGCGGGACCCGGCCGGCTCAACCGCGGCGCGGTGCGGGGGCGAAGCTACGGAGCTTGGCCAGGGTGTGCGAAAGCTCCTCGGGGGGTGGTGAGGCGTGGTCTCGAAGGACGCCGCCGGCGTCCTCCCAGCGGATCCGGGCGGCGTGCAGGAACATGCGCTGCAGCAACGGGCGCTCGACGACCCCGGGGCGCGCCTTGTACCCCGGCTTGAACTCGGACAGCAGCAGCCGCTCCGAGCCGCCATAGTCGCGGTCACCGACCACTGGATGGCCGAGGTGTCGTAGGTGCGCCCGCACTTGGTGACCACGCCACGTGAGCGGCACGATGCGGAGCAGGGTGTGGCTCCGGAACACGTCCTCCACGACGAGTTCGGTGATCGCCGGGCGTGCACCCTTGGACTCGGGATCGACCACCCGGACGAGACCACGGGATCGTGGATCTGGCCCGAGGGCGCAGTCGACGCGGGTTTCCCGCCAACGGGTCACCCCGTGCACCAACGCGAGCATCTCCACCCGCAGAGTGGCCGAGCCGAGCCGCTCGGTGAGGGCCGCTGTCCGCGCGGCGCCGCACGCCAGGAGAACCAGCCCGGATGCACCGGGGTCGAGACGATTGACGATGCGCAACTCCGGGTCGTCCCCGGACTCGCGGATGGCCGCCAGCAGACCGCCGGCGCGATCGCCCCGAGCGGCGCCAGTCGCGATGCCCGCCGCCTTGTCGACCACGAGGTGATCCGCATCCCGGTACACCTCGGTCAAGGGCGCCCCGGACCGGCTCGCGTGGGTGGGCCATTCCTCGGGAGGGACACCCGTGAGCCGGATCGTGTCGCCGGAGCGCAATCGCCGCTGAAGCACCACCCGATCAGCCGATCCGTTGATCTCCACCGTTCCCTCTTGCACGAGTCTGCGCAAGAAAACTCGGTCTACCGCACTCCACTTGCGGCACAAGAAGTCAAGGAGGCGCACTCCCTGGTCGCCGTCTTCCACCTCGACCCAGTGATCGCCTCGATTCTCAGACATTCCCAAGCCGGGTGGGACAGCCACTGGGAGTCCCACTCGGATCCCCATTGTGAGACTGCGGGACTACCGTTGCATCGGGAAGAATCCTGATTCGAGCCATAAACACCTGTAAATAAGAAGATAACAACTCTGAATCGTTTCCTTGATGGATCCGGCACGGGAGTTGTTTACCGCAAACGACACAGGACGCCGCGAGTCGGCGCCGCGTGGGCAGGTCTGCGGCGGTTTGCAACGTACCACAACCGCATCGGTGTTTTGCTCGGTACCCCGGCACCGACGGGAGGCGAGCCCTAGGTGCATTGAACGAGGTCAGTAAGTGTGCAGGTGAGTGCGTGCTTGGAGCAGCATGACCCGATGTGAATCAGGGGGCAAGTCCCCGGAGGGGCGCCCGGAGCCATAGGTTCCGGGCGTTTCTTTTTCACCACCACTCCGCGGGTCCGGGATGCCGACCTGCCGAAGTACCCCTGGTGTCGGTGTCGGTGATCATCCCCTGCCACGGAGGAGCGGACGACACGCTCTCCTGCATCGCGAGCCTGCGGGCGCAGACCGCATCACCACTGCTGAACGACCTCGAGATTCTCGTAGTCGACAACGGGAGTCCGGACGACACCGGCGCGCGCGCGCGCGAAGCCGGGGCCACCGTGGTCGACCTGGAGTCCAACCGGGGCTTCGCCGGCGGCGTGAATGCGGGTCTCGCCGCCGCGCGGGGCGAACTGCTGATCCTGCTCAACAACGACACGCTGGCCGCGCCGACGCTGCTGACCCGACTGATCGAGCCACTGCTCGCCGACGCGCGCATCGGATTGACGGCGCCGGTGAGCAATCGGGTCAAGGGCCCGGCACAGATCGCGACCGGGCGGGCCGGGGAGTCCGCCGACTCGCGAAGCGAGATCGAAGCAGTGCTGCGCAGCCACACCGGAGCATGCAACCTGGAGGACGCGTTCACCCTCTCCGGGTTGTGCCTGGCGATGCGTCGGGAGACGGCCCAACGGGTCGGCGACTGGGACGAGCGGTTCGGTCTCGGCAATTTCGAAGACGACGACTTCTGCCTGCGCACCAGGCTGCTCGGCTATCGCACGGTGATCGTCCGGGACGCGTTCCTGCACCACCACGGCAGCCGGACGTTCACCGCGCTCGGAATCGACTACCGGCGCAACCTCGCGGAACAGCAGGTGCTGTTCGAGGACAAGTGGCGGCACGATCCAGCGGGTGCTTCGCTGCTCGCGCGAATGCGCGACGACCGTTCGGCCGAGGTCGCGCACGCAGCGGCAGCTCGCGAGCGACACCCGGACTGGTGCGACGCGGACTACGTCCTCGGCCGCTGGTACCACGAGCACCAGGATGGGGCTGCGGCCCGAACCCATCTCCGTCGCTTTCTCGCCCGGTGCCCCCACCACACCGAGGCGTGGTTGCTGCTCGCCGCCGAACTACACCGGTCCGCCGGCATCGTCGTCGCCGAGCGGTGCTTGGCCGAGGCCCTGACGTCGTGCTACGTGGCCGCACCGATGTTGGGCCACGCGCTCAGCTTGCGGGGTTGCTGGTTGCTCGAGGCCGGCCAGACCCGCGAGGCGACCCGTGCGTTCGGTGAGGCGCTGGAACTGATCCCCGACCACCCGCGACTCCACTGGCTGCTCGGTCGAGCCCTGTGGGCCGAGGGAAACCTCACGCTCGCGCTGCCGCATCTCGCGACCGCGGCGGCGAGCGGCGAGTCCGGAGCGCAAGTCGATCTCGGCGCAGCACAGTGGCAAGCAGGTCTGGCGGGCGAGGCCCTGCGCACCATGGCTCGCGCGGTAGCTGCGCACCCGGGTGACGTCCGTGCGCGCGACAACCTCGCCGCGGCGTTGCAGGTCCTGGACACCAAGGGACTCGAGGTCGGCCGGGCGGCGCGCCTGTTCGACGAGCTGCCGGCGCTTCCACCCGGAACCTCATCCATCGCTCCCGACGAGGTGAACGACAGAGCTCGCGCGGTGGCAGGGTGCTGATCCGCCGGACATCGATTCTGACGTTCGGCGCGGTCAGCCGTGACCTCGCGCACCCGGGCGAGTAGCCCGATCTACTTCTTGCGCATCTCGCGGAGGATCTGCCGGAGCAGCTCCACCTCCTCGCGGTGCTGCTTGCGCAGCTCCTGGATCTCCTTCCGCAACTGATTGAGTTGCGTGTTGGCGCGGTTCAGATCGGCCCGCGTGACCGGAACCGCCTCGGCGCGACGGCCGGCACGGACCGGGGTGCGCACGCGCTTGGCAGCGGCCGCACGCTGGGCCTCCGCCGCGGCGGCGACCTCGGCCTTGCGAGCCTCCGCTGCGCGCTTGTCGGCCGCCGCCTTGGCTGCCTGGTGCGCCTTCTCAGCGTCCTCCTTGGCTGCGGCTTCCGCGTGCGCATGCTCGGCATGCTTGGCTCCCGCATGGGCACCACCGTGCAAACCGGCCGCCAGCACCGGGGCGATCAGCTCCGGCGGCTGGTAGCCCACCATCGTCTTGCGCGACTTCCCCGCTGCGTCCAGGAACACCATGTGCGGCAGCGACTCGACGCCGTACTTGTCGGCCAGCGCCGATTCGCGGTCGGTGTCGATCCACACGCAGGTGTACTCGGCGAGCGAAGGCGCGAGTGAAGCGTCCGCCAGGGACTTCTTGAGCGTCGCACAGTTGACGCACCAGGTGGCGCCGAACACCAGCAGGGTCGGGCGGCCCGCCCGCTTGCTGTCGGCGATCGCCTTGGCGTAGTCGGTTCGGAACGCGACCTTGGCGGCCGGCTTCGCGGGCGCTGGCCGCGCGGGGCGATCCTGGGCGCGCGCGGGCTCGATCTTCTTCTCGGGTTCGCCGCCGCCAGGACGGGTGCCCAGAACCACCTCGAGCGTGCGGTCCCGACCGTCCCGGCGAATCCCCACGCGGACGTGATCGTTGGCGTGCAGCTTCTTCATCGCGGTGTCGAGGTCGTCGAGCTTGCGGATCGGCTGATCACCCATGGATCGCACCAGGTCCCCGCGCTGGAACCCAGCTTTCTGGGCGGGCCCGGCGGCGACAACCGAGACAACCTGCACACCGGCGTCGCCTTCCTCGATCTCCAGACCCAAGTACGGCGCGCCGCGAGGTGCCTCGACGACGTCTTCCCCCTCTTCGGGGCGCTTGCCCAGTCGAACGCGCTTGGTCAGCTTCTCGCGGTTTCGCTGGATGTGCAGCGCGATTCGATCTCCCGGGTTGTGGCGCCCGATGATCGCGATCAGCCCCTGGACGTCGCGCACCTTGTCTTCGCCGACCGCCAGGATCACGTCGTCGACCTGCAGCCCCGCGCGGGCCGCGGGCGAACCCCGAACCACCTCGGAGATTGCCACACCGGCGTCGGTCTCCGACACCGAAACGCCGAGCCAGCCGCCGCCGAGGGCCACCGTGGCGAGGAAGAACACGGGAAGGAACAAGGAGTGCAGCAAAGTCATGGTGTGCTCCGATCGGAAGGTTCGGGGGAGGGACGGTACGGTGCGAGCCAGGATGGTAACGCTGGGCCGCGGACCCGGAATACGCACCGAGTCCCGCGCGTGCAGCCCGCAGCTCCGCGGGAAACCGCTTGACGGGACGGTCGGACGATCCCTAAATGGGCGGGCCAGGCGGCCCGTTCGTCTAGAGGCCTAGGATACATGGTTCTCATCCATGCGACACGGGTTCAAATCCCGTACGGGCTACCAGTACGCGGCGGTGGGCGCCCCTCGAGCGGGGGCCCGCCGCCGGACCTTCCAGCCCCCTCGCCGCCACCGCGCGGTTCAATACCGGGGCATTCGACCGCGGAACGATGAACTGGCTGCGCCGCGAGGACCTGGAAGACCAGGAACTCCATCGGCTGGCACCGTGCGCCAGCAAGAGCCGAGACAGCGGTGGTCGGCGCTGGCTCGAACCGGAGGACCCGTTGCGCACCAGCTTCCAGCGGGACCGCGATCGCATCATCCACAGCACCGCCTTCCGCCGGCTGCAACACAAGACCCAGGTGTTCGCGGCCGACACCGGCGACCACTACCGGAGCCGGATGACGCACTCGCTGGAGGTGTCGCAGATGGCGCGTTCGGCGGCCAACGCGCTGCGGCTGAACGCCGACCTGGCCGAAGCGGTGGCATTGGCACACGACCTCGGTCACCCACCGTTCGGCCACGTCGGTGAGCGCGCGCTCGACGACCTGATGGCGCACGACGGCGGCTTCCGGCACAACGCGCAGGGGACGCGCATCGTCGATCTTCTGGAGCAGCGCGGGCGCGACGGCTTCGGTTTGAACCTCACCCTTCTGGTGCGTCGCTCCTTGCTGAAGGGCGAAGTCCCGGAGGGGTTCCCGTTGAGTCCGGACCTCGTGCGAACCGAACCGCCACCACTCGAGGCCGTTCTGGTCGACCACTGCGACAAGATCGCCTATCTGTGCCACGATCTCGACGACGCGATCCGCGCCGGCTTGGTGGCGATCGACGATGCGACCGAGCTGCGGCTCTGGCAGGAAGCTTCCACTCGCACCGGCTCCAGTCACTTGGCGCGGATCCACAGCGAAATGGTTGCGATCCTGATGCACGACCTGGTGGAAACCTGTGCGCAGGGCATCGCCGCCGCGCCGGCAGGCCGCCCGCGGCTCGGGCACAGCGGATCGATCCAAGTTGCGAGCGACGAGCTGCTCAGGTTCCTGCGCGAGCGGTTCTACCGATCGACGCGCGTGCTCGAGGAAATGGCAGTGGGCCAGCGGAAGATCGAAGCAGTCGCGCGGCGGCTGCTGGACAACCCGAATGCGATCCCCGAGAAGATGCGGCAACGGGCCGGCCCATGCAGCGACGCGCGCGTAGTGTGCGACTACATCGCCGGGATGACCGATCGCTTCTTGATGCAACAGTGACCCCCCACGATCAGCGCCGCGCTGACTGGGTCGAGCAGCCGCGGGCTCCCGGCTCAGTCGATCTGCGAGAACGCGAACCACGGGGTAGGAGGCTGTGTCTCGAGGCGCGGTTGTCGACCCGCGTCGCAGCGACGGACTGATGCGAAGGGACCCCGGCCCGTGCTCCCTCGGCCTGTGCTCCCTCGGCCTCAACCTCGAGAACCGCGAGGGCTCCCCTCCCGACCCCGTCGGCATCGGCTTCGGGCATGGGCAAGTTGCGACCGAAGCCGATGCCGACGGGGCCGCGAGGGGAGTGGGGGGAGTCTTGGTGTGGGAGTGTGTCGAGAGGTGGGCTGGTGCGGCGTCAGCCAGGGACCTCGTATTGACTGATCAATCCGTGCCTCCGCCAGCCGAGGTTCAGCAGCCAATTGCGCGCACGCGCGACCGGCCTGGCGACGCCTGAAGGCACGCTACTGCTCGGCTTCTCGCGCCAGCCGTCGAACCAGCATCCCGAGGTGAACCAGTCGATCTCCCGGGCCAGCCGCACACCGTGGCGCCGGGCGTTGTTCAGCACGTAGGCCAACGCGTGCCGCACCTCGCGCGGCGTGCGCGGGATGTGGTCGTGGTAGCGGTCGGCGAACACCTTGCCCACGCGCCGCCACAGGCGATTCAGGGCCCGAGCGATGCGAACCAGCAGCCCTTGTAGACCTCGTGACAGACACGCGCGGTCCGTCGCCTCCACGATCATGTGCAGATGGTTGCCCTGCACGGAGTAGTGCACCAGGCGAAACCCGTTGCGCTCGCAGCCCTTCGCGAACGCCGCGCAAAGCACCCCGTACACGCCGTGGCTGCGCAACGAAGGAAGCCCGCGCATCAAGCGTGTGGTCACGTGAACAGGAAAGCGTGAAGCCAAAGCCGCACGACTGCGGTGCGAAACACCTGCCTTGTCACCCTTCGGCTTCGGCCCCGCCCCTTTGCGCCGGCCACCCCAGTTCATTCGAGGGAACGGTAGCAAACCCGCTTCGACTTCCGATCGCTTCATCCGCATGACCCCATCTGCGCCACCGAGACAACATACGATCCACCATCACGAGGTCAACCAATAACTCCATGTTTTCACATCCTTTTGCGGCTGAGCTACGCGCCATCTCGCGAAACACCGTCGACAGTCACGCGACAGCCTCGCGCTCGCGAGAATCTGGCTGGCGGCGCGTATCGGCCGCGAACTTGGGCGTCGCTGCCCAGGGTCGCGGCTCATTCCACGCACCGGAACCCTCTCAACTTGTTCGAGCACTGTTCCAAGAACCAGGCCCACGACGGCCACATCACGAATCCCCGTTCTCACCCCCACCCGCAACCGCCGCCACAGAACACCCCCATACCCCACCCGCTCTCCGCGGCCCCGTCGCCGTCGGCATCGGTCGCTCTAGCCGAGCGAAGCGAGCCTGGACCGATGCCGACGGCGACGGGGCCGTGGAGAGCCCCTGCGGCTTCAGAGCTCGAGGTTGAGGGAGCCCAGGTGTCCAAGACCCCAGACCCCCAAGACCCCCAAGACCCCCCCCCAAACGCCGCACTCCCCCACACTCACAACCCCGACCTACCCGAGCCCCGACCTCACCAAGTCATACGCGACCACGAAGATCCCCGCATCGACCATCGCGTGACTCACCCACGACACCGCCAATCCCCCGCTCCGCGCATAGACAACCGCCCAGAACGCCCCGCCGATCATCACCCCGAGCGAGAACACCCACGTTGCGATCGACCCCCACCCGAAGTAGCAGCCGAGCACCACGATGTGATGCAACGTGAATCCGAGCGCGCTCACCCACACCGCGCAGGCCATGCCGACCCGACGCCGCAGCTCGGCGAACACGAACCAACGCCAGTAGTACTCTTCCAGCAGCGAGTGCACGAGCGAATACCCCAGCGCCACCGCGACGAACACCGGCACCGTACGCACTCCCATCCCGGCCAGCTTGGCCCGCACCGCCACGGCAGGGCCATCGAACACGCCGACCGGCCGCAACCACAGGTGGTAGCACGCGAGCATCACCACCGCGACAACCACCCCGAACGCGACGCCGCTCCGCATCCATCCGCGTTCACCGCGTCGACCAGGCGGCCGACCGAGGAGCCACATGCCGAGCAACGGCAACCCGAATTGGATCACCTTGCCGATCGCGTACACCGCCTGCTGCTGCCCAGGCGCGCGACCGTCCATGGCGACGAAGTAGGCCCACGTCAGCCCCAGCGGAAACAGCAGCGCGACGACGACCAACATCATGCCGCGACGGTCGTTCATCGACCGCGCGACGGTGTCTTGTCCTCGAACACGTACACCTGACCACCCGACTCGGCGGCGATGCGGCGCAGCAGCGGAACGTCGGCCTCACCGATCGCGATGCAGTGAATCGGAACGCGCCGGAAGAGGTTCATGCGGCGCAGGTCGTCGTCGAACCACGGCGACTCGTGGTACGGACCGTGGTAGACAATCCGCTCACGGCGGGAGATCTCGCGGCCCGACTCCTGGTCGGCGACGACCTTGATTTCGTTGGCGTAGAACTGGTCCTCGACGGCGAACGAATCGAAGCTCGGCGCCCCATCGGACAACAGGAACACCGAGTCGCACCCGCCGACGAACACCTTCGGATCGACGTGTTCGAACCGCTTGACCGGACCTCGACTGTGCAGCGCGAACGCCAATCGCAGTCCGCCGTGCATGTTGGTGTTGCCGCGCAAGCGGCCGTCGGGTGCGTCCGGCGGCTCCGGCGACAGCGGAGCGATCGAGTCCAGCTCCTTGATCACCTTGCGCACATTGCCGGGCGTCGCCGGAAGAAGTCCCGGACAGCTGGTGAGCGTACCGGCTTCGCTGCCGAACCAGATCACGCAGAAGTGCTGCCCCTTGGTGAGCCGCAGCAGCGAGATCTTCAAGTGCTCCCGAGCCAGGTCGAATCGGTTCTTGACCAAGTGCCACGGGATGTCGGTCTCGTCCGGCGGACCCTTGCGGCGCTTCTTCCGCGGACCGGTGGTCGGCCCGCGAGGAGCGACCGGCGTGCACATCGAGTTCGACATGTCGATCACGTAGCAGATGCGGTCGCCCGCCGCCTCGATGCCGAAGAAGCGCAGTTGCGTGACGGTACCGCCGGAAGTCTTCGGCGGCTCGCGCCCTGTCTCGAGCATGTGGAGCCACGGCTCGGGATCGAGGTGCCGGGCGCTGCTGCCGAACACCGGTCCGAGGTGGCGTGCGATCAGGCTCCGCTCGCCGAGAGTCAGCCGCCGGTCCTTGGCCAGCAGTCCGATGTAGGCGCGCAGGGCAGCCTGCATCGCCGGGGTCTTCAGCTTGGGTGCCGCCGCAGCGATCACCTGCGACACTGCGCCCAGCATCAGCCGGCGCTCGCCCGGTTGCTTGGGGAGTGCGGCACAGATGTCGGGCACGGCAGCCGCCGCCTCGAGGTCGCCGTGACCGACCAGCGCGACCAGCGCAGCCGCGCGCAAGTACGGGCTCGGGTGCTTGCGGACCACTTCGACCAGTGGCGCGAGCCCGTGCTGATGTGCCTCCACGCCGAGAACCTTGAACCACAACCAGGCATCCGCCGGCGTGGCGAACTCCTGCCGGAAACGGGTCAAGTGGTCGACCGAGACCCGGTCGTCGAAGTACTGCGCGAACAGCGTCGCCAGGGTGTAGCGCGCGTGGTCCTCGGCCTGCATCCCCTTCGCCGGAGCCTTCGCCGGCTTGCGGTAGTCTTCGAACAACTTCTGCAGGGCGGCGAGATCCCCGCGGCTGGCAAGCGAGGCACGGCCCAGGGTGTGAAACCAGAACGGGATGCGGCGCAGGCACTGGTTGTAGCGCGGCAACCCTGCCTCGGCGGGGGTTTCCACGTCGCTGCCCTGCGCGTGGCCCGGGGCTGCACCTGCGCCAGCGAGCAACATCATGAGGGCGGCTCGGTACGAGCGAATCGGACGGCAGCGCGGCTTCATCGCGCGACAGTGTAGCTCGGACCGTTCACTTGCGAGGGCAAGAGACGGCGCGGCCGGTCCTCAGCCCGTGGATCGCCCCGATCAGCCGAGCAGCCGCTCGACCGCCGCCGTGACGTCGTGCGGCTGAATTCGCTCCTGGCAGTGCGGCGCCACGGCGCAGGTCGGCAAGTAGCAGCCGAGACAGTCGAGCCCAGACGGCACGATCTTCTCCCCCCGGCCGTACAGCTCGATCTCGGTGGCCGAAGTCGGGCCGAACAGTGCCACCACCGGAACGCGCCGCGCACACGCGACGTGCAGCGCCATCGTGTCGCCGGTGACCAGCACCGCGCAGCGTTCGACCAACGCGGCAAACCGACCATAGCTGTGGTCCGTCCCGGCGCTGGCGACCACCGCACCACCCCCGGCGGGGATCAATGCGTCGTGGCTACCCGCCTCCTCCGGTCCACCCAGCAACAGCACCGAGAGGCCGCGCCGCGCCAACCCCGCGACGAACTCGCGCTGGTGCGCCGAGGTCCACCGCTTGCGCTGCCAGCGCCCACCGGCGCCGGTGTTGATGCCGACGATCGGCGCGACCAATCCGAACCGTTCGCACAGCTCCCGCGCCGCCGCGACGTCGTCGGGGGAAGGCTCGAGGATCGGCTCACGCACCTGCGCAGGGTCGAGCTCGAGAACCCGGGCGACCAGGGCCTGGTAGGTCTCCCGGTTGTCCTTCTTCAGCCGGTCGTCGATGCCCATCCGCAGCCAGGCCTCTGCCGCGGCGCCGAGCGGAACCACGTAGCCGCGCGAGTCGAGGGTGTAGCCGACCCGCGCCTCGGCGCGCAGGTCCGCAGCGATCGCCGCAGTCGCCGGGTCGGCGTCGGGACACAGCACCACGTCGAACTGCTGCACGCGCGTGCGCTGGGCAAAGCCGGCGTCGGCCGTGGTCCACACCTCATCGACCAACGGGTTGCGACGGAACAGGTCGGCAGCCGCCGGCGAGGTGATCCAGGTCACGCGCGCCCCGGGGTAGCGAGCGTGGATCGCCGGCAACATCGAGGTGGTTCGCAAGACGTCTCCGACCGCGGCGAGCTTGACCACGGCGAGCCGTAGCGCAACCGGGTCGTGGTGCGCGCAAGAACCACACGTCACCCCGGACGCCTTGTGCGGTGCGCAGGGTCGCTCCCAGCGGAAGTGCCGACAATCGGGCTTCAGTTCGCGGTAATCGAACATCGTGCTCACGAACTCTTGCTCAGTGGTTCGCCGCTCCGCGCCACCGATCCGCGGCCGCGAGCGAGATCGAGGTAGCGGTCATGCCCGGAGCGGAGTCGGTTCGCCGCCTCGGCCAGCGCGTCGGCGCCACCGGCGGAGACGTAGACGCGGTACCGTCGGGGCAGGAACGGCCACGGACGGTGCAGGGCACCGAGCAGCGGCGGTCGCTGATCCAAGATCTCCAGGGCACGGTCACCGATCCAGTATCGAACCAACTCGCCCCCGCCCTCAACAAAGACGCCGCCCGCGGCGTGGCTGCGCCGCTCGTGCGAGACGCCGAGCAGCCCGCGCCGCCGGCGGAACAGCGTGCTCTCCTGCAAGCACCGGCGGATCCGCCCCACCTGGAAGCGCTGGCCGATCTGCACCGCGCCGGCCAGGGCGGCGTCGAGTTCCACCGAGCTGCACACCCCGTGGTGCACCAGCGCCTGCTGCCAGGCGCGCAACTGCACGGCGTCGCAGCGCGGCGCACCACCCTGCAAGCCGAGCAGATCCGCGAACAACTTGCCGACCATCGCGACGCGTCGACCCGGCATCACACCACCCGGGCGGAGTCGCGCCGACTGCAAGTCCAGCACCACCACAACCCCGTCCTGCCGCACCAAGAAATTGCCGGTATTCAGGTCGGGGTGCTCGACACCGGCCTCGAGCAGCCGCGCTACCGCACGCGCGCCGGCGTCCGGTTCCAGCGGCTCGTCGACCACCGGAACCTCCGCGGTGGCGAGCATCGACAACCACGGCAATCCGCAGCGGCGGGCCACCCGTACGAAGCGCACTTCGGGGACCGGCACCCCGCGGCCCCGCAGGTGCTCCAACAGGCGCGCTTCGTGCGTCGCCGGCAGGCTGCGCAACGCGTAGCGCAGCCGATCCTTGAAGCGGGGGAAGCTCATCAGCTTGACGAACACCGGGCCCGCGTCGGGCAGCACGCCGCGCGCCACCGCCCGCACCAGTCGCACCTGCACCGGCCGCAACTCGTCGGGCAACTCACCGCGACGCGCCGCCGCTGCCTCCCACCATGCGGCGCAGCGCTCGCGGTCGCTCGGACTCAAGACTTCCATGTCTGCCGCAGTCGCCAGTACTTCAACCAATCGTAGTACCCGGCCAACCCGCTGATCAGCAAGCCCCGCCAACCGTCCAGGAAGCCGAGCTTGACCACCAAGCTCTTGCACACCACCGCCGGCGGCCGAACCAGTAGATCCCACCACGCTCCACGACGGCCCTGCGCTTTGAGGGTCGCCGCCGCCACCCGCGTGTAGTTGTCGATGCTGCGGAGATGGTGCTGCAGGCTGCGGAAACTGAGGTGCTCCAGCGCACCGCGCAGGCGGCGCAGTTCGCCACCCGGCAGGAGTTCGACGCGGTCGTGCGGGTTGGTACCGCGACACACCGCCTGCCGGCGGTCGAACAGCCGCACCTTCCGGTCGGGATTGAACAGGCCGTGCCGGACCACCCGACCGAGGTAGTGGTTGGCGCGCGGCATCTCGTAGGCCGCGCCGCGGAAACCCTCCGCGCGCAACCCTTCGATCTCGGCACGCAGCGCCGGCGTCACGCGCTCGTCCGCGTCGAGACACAGGACCCAGTCGTGGGTCGCCTGATCGACACTGACCTGCCGCTGCTGCGACATGCCGGGAAACGGCGCGTTCACCACCACCCGGGCGCCGTGCTTCGCGGCGATCTCACGCGTCGCATCGGTACTGCCGCTGTCGACCACGACTACTTCGTCACAGAAGGCCAGGGACTCCAGACAGCCAGCGATGCGGTCCGCCTCCATGAACGCGATCACACACCCGGACAGCTTGGCGGGGCGGTGCTGGGTCGATTCACTCGGCATCCGCCGCCCGTGCCTTCCGCTCGCCCTCACCACCGCTCGGAGCGACGCGGCGCTCGACCTGCTCGATCTCCGACTTGAGCTGCGCCAGGCGCGCGCGCCAATCGTGCAGCTTGCGGTCCGCCTCGACCGCACGAGTCGCTGCCTCCAGCACGCGATCGCGCTCCTGCGGGGTCGTCTCGAGCGCGTTCTGGACCAGGTACTGGTTCGAGTAGGCGAGCACCTGCATCCAGCGCATGCTGTCGAGCATCTCCTCCATGAGCTCGACCAGGCGCAGCTCCGGCACGGTCAAACCCTGCGAAGCGGCGCGCTTCTTCTGCTTGCGGATCGAAGTCACTGCGGGAGCACCGGTACGGGTACGGCCAGGGGCGACCCCAGGGGTTCGAGGACAGTGTCGCTGGATCGCATCAGGGCGACGGGGTAACCGAAGCGTTGCAGCAGCTCCGTCATGAATAGTCCGGGCTAGGAGGCGCGAGGATCTCGGCTCACGTCGCCGCCCGAGAACGCGGTCGAATTGGTGGATTCGGCGGCGCTTTCGGGGGATGACGGGTGCTGGAAGGCGTGGATCTCATGGGTTGTCATTCTGTGGCGCAGACTCCTGGCGCACGAACCTACCCGCGGCGATGATGCGCGGGCGCTACGGCTGGCTCACGACTCGTGCGGGCTGGCTGGGTGTCGGGCGTCAAGCCGGCGGAATGGTACTGCAGGTGCGCCGCGCAGCGCACCGCGGACTGGCAAACCCTCCCCCGATTCGAGGCCCGCATGAGCGACCACCCGGACACTCCCGAGTTCGACCGGCTGTTGGCGGTGATCCGCCGTCTGCGCGCGCCGGGAGGCTGCCCGTGGGATCGGGAGCAGACCGAGGCGTCGATGGCACCCCACCTGCTCGAGGAGACTTTCGAGGCGGTCGACGCGATCCGCGCGGGCGATGCCGACGCGAGCTGCGAGGAACTCGGCGACGTGTTGATGAACGTGCTGATGATCGCGCAGATCGCCGCCGAGGCGGGCCGGTTCGGCAGCGAGGATGTGGCGCGCACCATCGCTGACAAGCTGATTCGCCGCCACCCCCACGTGTTCGGGGACGTCCAGGCTAGGGACTCGGAACAGGTGCTGCGGAACTGGGAGCGCATCAAGCAGACCGAGCGCGACGAGGCCGAGTCGAGCGAACCGGCCGGGCTACTCGACGGGCTCCCGGCAGACCTCCCGGCACTTCTGCTCGCGTTTCGCCTCGGCGAGAAGGCGGGGCGGGTGGGTTTCGACTGGCCCGACCCCAGCGGCCCGCGCGCCAAGCTCGACGAGGAGCTGCGCGAGTTGGATGACGCCCTCGCGCAATCCGACGCGAAAGCGATCGAGGCGGAGCTCGGAGACCTGCTGTTCAGCGTCGCCAACTTGGCGCGCCATCACGGGGTGAACCCGGAGATGGCGTTGCGAGACACCGCAATCAGGTTCCGCCGGCGATTCGCCCACGTCGAGCGGACGCTGGGTTCGCGGCTGCGCTCGGCACCGCTCGAAGAGAAGGAGCAGGCGTGGTCGGAGGCGAAGGAGCGCGAGAATCGGGCGGCGGATTCCTGACGATTCGTCGGCAACCCGTCGACGGCTGCCCCGCCGGGTCGCGTTCCACCGCGGCACAGGCAAGGCAAACCGCTCGCCCAGAGTGGTTTAGGCGATGCTCTCCACAATTCCTCCCGAGCGAGCAGCGGGTTGTGCAGGCCAGCGCTGCACGCCGCACCCGATCGCCGCGCCCTGTCCGCCGAAGCTAGGTTGCTTCCTACCGACAGCCAACTTGCGGCGAACCGACGGCGCGTCGGTCCATCGACGCGCCACCGTCGCAGGTCCGTGCTGCTTCCGTCGGAAGTTCGACATGAAGGTGCTCGGATTCCCCACAGCGGATCTTGGGTGATGCAGCTGTAAACACCTTAGAAAGAATGACTAACGAAAAAACTGCAGATTCCCGCCCTCACTGGCACACTCCGTGCTTCTTCGGTCTATCGAGGTGGAAAGATTTGCAACGGGTACTTTTGGACCTGTGGCAGGGATCTTGACCCGGAGGTGTGTGGTGCGCCTCCGGGTTCATTTTTTTGTGGGCACCAACACCGGGATCGCCAGCACCGCCCAGATCGCCGTCCCCGTCAGGAAGGCCGCCGACCCGAACCCCATCCACAGCGTCGTGCGCACCGGATCGAACACCATGAGGCAGCGCGCCACGAGCGCCACCGCGAACAGCCCGCCGTAGGCGACCACCGGCCAACCCCATCCCACCAGCAGGTCTTTCCGTCCACCGTGCGCCGCGGACACGTGCGCCCCCACGGCAAAGGCCATGGCCGCGAACCCCCCGAGGAACACCACGTGCAACCCCGCCTGCGCCTGCGCGGGTAGCCACGCGGCCAGGGCGTAGCCGAGCGGCACCATCCAGGCAGTTGCCCAGACCAGTACCCGGTTGGCGCTGCCCCACTGCGGGGCCCGATGAATGCCCGCGACGCCGGTGAGCAAGACCAGCGCGACCAATCCGCGAATCGCATAGCCGAGCCGCACTTCGCCGGCCACCTCGATGGCGAAGCTCCCCAGCAACACGAGCGCCGCTGCACCGTGCCCCAACCGCCGCACCCCGTCGCCGGGGCGGCTGCCGCCCGGTGCTTCACCGCGGGTCAACAAGGGCAGCACCATGCTGCCGATCCCCATCACCAGCCCGAGGAACATGCCCTGCAGCAGCAGGAGCTTGCCGAGCAGGTGCAGCCACGCGTGCTGCTGGTGGGTGATCCCGAACAGCGCGAAGCAGCCCGAGCCCGCGACCCCCATGCCGAGCGCGATCGGCACCCACACGAACCCCGGCAAGCGCTTGGGCGGCGCACGCCGGAACCGCGGCGGAGCAAACCCGAGCAGCACCACGACGAGCAGCAGCCAGAAGCTCTGCGACAACATGAACCACTCGAACGCGGCGCACACGGTCGCACCGACGGGTGCGATCAGTCCGAGCACCATCTGCAACGCGCTCGGCGCCTCGGTGTCGGTGCGACGGGGCACCATGGTGAACAGGAACCCGGTTGCGAAGCACATGAGGAACCCCTGGACCTGCGCAATCGAGTGGTAGACCCGCCGGTCCGCATCGATCCACCCGACCGCGAGCAGAAACCACGGACTCACTCCGGCCCACGCGTGCACCAACCCGAGGGCGAAGAACAGCCGGTACGGTTCACGACGCCACGCGGGGGCGCGGAGCACCGGCACGGCAACGGGTTCGTGTGCATTCATCGCGGTGGAAAGAGACTCCGAGCCGCGCACTCGACGCGGACGGAGATCGCCGGGGTGAGTCCGTGCCCACGCCGTCCGAGCGGCCGCTACCGCGACGCGACAGGGGAACGCGATCGGCGATCGGTGCAGGGTAGCGCCGGCGCTGGACCGGGTCATCTCCATCCGCGCCTGGGAGCAGTGTTCCCCGAAGTCTTCGGCGACCCGTGCGGAAGGCCAGCGAGCCTGCTGCGGGGCGCGGGTGCTCGCGGCCTCGCGGCCGTCGACTCGTGAGGGACGTGGGATAGGATCCTCTGCGGACTCACGGTTCACCCGGTCATGCCCGACCTCCGCAGCGAAACCACACCCGCCGCCGTGTTCGGCACCGCAGCACTGCTGATCGCGTGCGCGGCGTCGCCGCTGCGCGCGCAGGACCCCGCGCCCGCGCTGCGGTTCATGACCTTCAACATCCGCTACGGGACCGCACCCGACCGCAGCAACCGCTGGGAGAACCGCGCCGAGCTGGTTGCCGGCCGGATCCGCGCCTTCCGCCCCCACGTGCTCGGCCTCCAGGAAGCACTCCGCTTCCAGGTGGCCCAACTCGCCACCGCGCTCCCCGAGCTGCAGCCAGTCGGCGAACACCGCATGGGCGGCCAACGAGACGAGGGGTGCCCACTTTGGATCGACACCAGCCGCCTCGCGGTGGAAGCTCACGGCACGTTCTGGCTCGGCCCGACCCCGAATGTGAAGGCGAGCCGCGGATGGGATGCGGCGCTACCTCGCATCTGCACATGGGCGGTGGTGCGCGATCGCGTGCGACACGGCCGGCTGCTGGTCGCCAACACGCACTTCGATCACCTCGGCCCGGTCGCCAGGTTGGAGTCGGCGCGGCTGATCAGCGCCTGGCGCCGGGTGTTCCCGATGCCCTTCGTTCTGCTCGGCGACTTCAACTGCGACGAGGATTCGGCCCCGATGCGCTGGCTCGCCGGCCAGAAGCTGCGCGACAGCTTTCGCGTCCTGCATCCGGACCGCGAGTCGGTGGCGACCTTCAACGGCTTCCTGCGCGCGCGCGGCGGCAAGATCGACGCCGTGCTCTGTTCGCCGGAGATCGCGGTGCGCAGCGCAGCGATCGACGCGACGCGCCCGGACGGCCGCTTTCCCTCGGACCACTTCCCGGTCACCGCCGAAGTGATGCCCCCCGCGGGTCCGGCACCCGAGCTCGTGCCGCGACTGGTCGGCGCGCCGTGGAGCATCGCGTCGCTGCCCGATCTCGGGCCGCTCGGCAGCAGCCGCCTGGCCGGTCACACCGTGTGGCGCGCTGGTACCTGGCAGCTGTGGGCCGCGGTGGACACGACTGTCGGCCGAGTGTTGTGCGCCTGGCAGACCGGACACCTGACCCAACGACACTGGTCGCCGCGCGGCGTGGCCCTGCGCGCCGACCCGGCATACGGCGAGTCCGCCGGCCCGCGCGAGTGGCTCGACGCACCGCACGTCGCGCGGCGCGGCGAGGTGCTGCGAATGCTGTACGGCGCCGGTCCCTCCGAGCTCGACACCGGGCAGGTCTGCCTGGCGAGCAGTGCCGACGGGCGTAGTTTCACCCGCACGCGTAATGCGCTCGGCCAGAGTCGCGCATTCGCCGGCCCCGGTGCGGTGCGCGAACCGATGGTGCTGCAGGTGGGCGACGAATTCTTCGCCTACTTCGCCAGCGATAGCGCGATCCTGTGCCGACGCTCCTCCGACCTCGTCCGGTGGTCGGCCCCGCGACGCGTGTGGCGCGGCTCGGCGCCGGGCGGAGACACGCCGCTGCACCCGTTCGTGGTGCACCGCGAGGGTGCGTTCTACCTGTTCCGCACCGTCTCTCTGGCTCCACCGCGAACCGCTGTCTACCGCTCACTCGACCCGCAGCAGTTCGGGCGCGGCGAACGCCGGAAGGTCGGCACGTTGCCGCTGGCGTGTGCCGAAGTGATCGAGCACCTGGGCCGCAGCTACGCCACCAGCACCGACGGCCGCACCATCGAGCTGGTGCGGCTCGAGTGGACTACGGGCGAATGATCCGCGCTACTGCGCCTCGAACCCGACCCGCAGCAACTTGAAGCTCGCGGTTCGACTCATCCCCTGGTCCTGCTCGACCACCCAGTTCGACGCCCGCACCTCGAGGTCCACGAACTCGTCGCGCACACTCGCCGGCACCGCGATGCGGAATGCGTCGGCCAACTCGTTTCCGCGCGGCGGCGTCACCTCCATTTCGCCAGCCGAAACCCCGTTGATCCGCGCCGTGAGGCGCAGCGGGTAGACCCCGCTGTCGCCGCGCAGCCGGTCGAAGTGCATCACGATCACGCCCCTGCCCGGATTGCGCAGGGCGACCAACAGCGTGCGATTCACCACGCCGTCGCCGTACACTGCCCCGTAGACCTGGTGGAACCCGGTGGTGTCGCGCACCACCACCTCGCTGCGGAAGAACGCGCGCCACTTGGCGGTGTACTCGTCCGCGCGCGCGCGCACTTGCTCGGGACTTCGCGCTGGCACACGGCGGCTTGCGAAGCCCTCGGGGATCGGCGGCAACTTGCCGGCGTCGACCTCCTTCAGCCATCCCTGACGCACCAGGAACTCGGCGAAGCACCAGGCGAGTGCGCGGGTGTAGCGCGCGTTGGGATGCGGGTCGGTGGCGAGGTGGTCGGCGGTTCCGATCGCGTCGAACGTGGCGATGAACGGCAACTCCGGCAACGCTGCGCCGATCCGCGCCCGGTACGCCGCCTCGAACCCCTTGTCGACCGTCAAACCGACCGCCAAGCGCGCGCCGCGGGCGCGTAGACAGCGATCCAGGTCGCGCACGTTGTCGACCACTTCGACCCAGCGTCGCCGAGACTCCGGCGCCAGCCCCGAGGTCACGACGTGCGGCATCGACGCCTCCAGTCCGCCGGCGGCGCGCACCTTCATCAGCTCCTGCAGGGATGCCTGCGCGTAGTGCACCATCATCAAGTTGTACTGCTCGGCAGAGGTGTGCGGCTGCACCGCGCCGCGCACCGGGTCGTACTCGAGCGAACGGTGACCCACCTCGTTGACGGTGTAGGCGTCGTGCAGGTCGTTGCCGATCGGCAACAGCAGCACCACGTCGGGTCGCAGCCGTGCCAAGTGGCTCTTGAGGAATCGATGCTCGTTGTGGTGGTTCCAGCCGGGACAAGCGACGGTGAACACCACCGGTCGGACGGCACAGCAGCGGGCCAAGTACTCTTCGAGGAAGTGCCCGATCGTCTGGTCGTCGGCCACCCCGAAGCCGAACGCCACCGAGTCGCCCAGCACGGCGATGCGCAGCGCTCCGGCGACCGGCTCGGGCCCGACCCGAAGTCGCTGACCGAACCCGTCCATGCTGGCCGGCGTGCCGACCAGATCTCGCCGTGCGCCGCGCTTCATGGTGATGCCCACGTGCGGATCGATCGGCGCGCTGAACGGCCCCACGGTCTTGGCTGCCGCCGCGACCCGCTCCTCGTCGAGCATCGCCATCCGCGGCCCCGCGTTCCCGCTGAGCGCGCGGTGCAGGTACGAACTGCGCGTCACGAGGTCCAACACCCCGAGCCCCATCAGTCCGGTGACCGACAACGCGCCGATCGCGAGCAGGCAGCGGGCGATCAGCGGTTTCACGGGGCGGCGGCGAAGGCGTTCAGGACCGCGCCGGAGCCGCAGTGCGCTCGATGCGCACCGGGCAGACCTTGAACTCCGCGGTCTCGGTCACCGGGTCGAAGCCACCGCCGATCAGGAAGTTCACCGGCACTTCGTTGAAGCTGAAGCTGCAGAACACGGTGCCACGCGGTGACTTCGCGGAGGCCTTCACCTTCACCTCGACGCTGCCGCGACTGCTGCTCATGTTCACCGTGTCACCATCTTGCAGCTTCCACTCCCGCATGTCGTCGGGGTGGATCTCGAGGAGCTCCTCGGCCAACAGGTACTCGATCCCTGCCGTGCGCCCGGTCTGGGTGCGGGTGTGGTACGCCTGCAGTCGGCGCCCGGTGGTCAGCCACACCGGGAAGCTCGCACTCACCGTTTCCGCCGGCGGTCGGTAGTCGATCACCTTGAAGATCCCGCGACCGTTCTTGAACTCGCCCTGATGCAGCACCGGGGTGCCCGGGTGACCCTTGTGCGGCACCGGCCACTGGTACTCCCCGCGCTCGATGAGGTCCCAGTCGAGCCCGGCGTAGATCGGCGAGAGCGAACACAACTCGTTGAACACGTCGGCCGCGCTCGTGAACTCGAACCCGGGGATCCCGCAGCGCTTCGCGATCTGCGAGATGATCCACCAATCCGGCTTGGCCTGCCCCTGCGGCGGCACCGCGGCGCGCAACCGCTGCACCCGTCGCTCGGTGTTCACCTGTGAACCGTCGGTCTCGCCCCACGCAGTCGCTGGCAGCACCACGTCCGCCATCTCCGCGGTCTCGGTGAGGAACAGGTCGATCACCACCAGGTGGTCGAGCTTGCGCAACTGCGCTTCGCCGTGCTTCCGGTCGGCGTCGGACACCACCGTGTTCTCACCGTCGATCAGCATCGCGCGGATCTGCTCACCCGCGCGATTCAGGGCGGTGATCTTGGTGATGCCCTTCTCGAGGTCGACCTTCTTGCCGTACAGCTTCTCGAACTTCTCCTGGTTGGCCGGATCGGTGACCGACTGGAAGCCGGGGAAGTTCGCCGGCACGCCGCCGGCGTCACCCGAGCCCTGCACGTTGTTCTGGCCGCGCATCGGATTGAGGCCGGCGCCCTCCTTGCCGAGGTTGCCCGTCAGCAGTGCCAAGTTGGAGAGCGACTGCACGTTGTCCACTCCGCACACGTGCTCCGTGATGCCGAGCGTGTAGTAGATGGCGCCCCGGTCGGCTGCCCCGTACCAACGAGCCGCCTGCTCGATGTCGGCTGCCGGCACCTGACAGATCTCGGCAGCCCACTCCGGCGTGCACTTCTCGAGGTGCTCGAACAGCGCCTCGGACTCGCGCGTGCGCGAGGCGATGTAGTCGTGGTCCTGCAGCCCGTCGCGGACGATCACATGGCACATCGCGCTGATCAAGGCCACGTCGCTACCGACCCGGATCGGCAGGTAGAGGTGCGCCATCTCCGCGAGCGGGATCCGCCGCGGATCGGCCACGATCATCTTGGCGCCGCGCTGGATCGCCTTCTTGAGCCGTAGCGCCGCCACCGGGTGGCACTCGGTCATGTTGGTCCCGATCGCGAAGATCACGTCGGGCTTCTCCATGTCGACGAGCGGGTTGCTCATCGCACCTCGTCCAATTGTGGCCGTCAGACCGGCGACCGTTGGGGCGTGTCAACCACGCGAGCAGTTGTCGACGTGGTTGGAGGCGAATCCGGCCCGGATGAACTTCTGCAGCGTGTAGCTGGCCTCGGTCGGGGCGCGACCGGAGCTGATCGCGTAGACGCTGTGCCGCCCGTGCTCGGCGTTGGCCTTGACGAATCCGGCCGCCGCGCGGTCGAGCGCTTCGTCCCAGCTCGCCGGCACCAACTCACCCGATGCATCGCGCACCAGCGGCGTCTTCAAGCGGTCGGGGTGTTGCACGAAGTCGTACGCGAACTGCCCCTTGATGCACAGGGCGCCCTCGTTCGCCGGGCCGTCCATCGCCGGACGCACGCCGACCAGCTTCTCGCCCTTGGTCATCAAGTCGACAGCACAGCCGACACCGCAGTAGGTGCACACCGTGCGGGTCTCGGTGATCGGACCGGGTAGCGCCTCGGCGCGCAACGACTTGCGGTCGGCCAGCGCACCGGTCGGGCAGGTCTGCACACACTGGCCGCAGAACGTGCAAGTCGACTCCTTCAACAGGCCGTCGAACTCGGTGGTGATCTGCGTGGCGAACCCCCGGTTGGCGACGCTGATCGCGTAGTCACCCTCCTGTTCGGCGCACACCCGCACGCACCGGTAGCAGGAGATGCACTGCTCGTAGTCACGCAGGATGAACGGATTCGGGTCGCCGGTCTTGCTGGTGCCGGACTTCTTGCCGCGGAAGCGACCGGTGCGCGCTTCGTACCGGTCGACCAGCTGGGTCAGCTCCTGCGAGGCGTACCCGCGCAGCGGATCGACGTCGACCTGCCGGTTCTCGGACACGACCATCTCGAGCAATGTCTTGCGGTGGCCCTCCAGCGCGTCGGTGTGGGTCCGCACCACCATCCCGGGCGTCGCCTTGGTGGTGCACGAGGCCACCGGGTTGCGCACCCCCTCGACCTCGACCACGCACATCCGGCAGCCGCCGAATGGATCGAGGCGCGGGTCGTAGCAGAGCGTCGGCACGTCCTTGGCGTGCCGGCGGCTGACCTCGTAGATCGTCTCCCCGCGGGTGAAGGAGACCTCCTCCCCGTCGAGGGTCATGGTCAGCAGCGTCGGGCTGGCTTCGATGGCGGTCATGTGGGGAGGCATCGTAGCGCCGGGCGGGGAGGGTGGCCAAGGGGGCGGAGCGGCAACGCCCGCCCGACTCGTTCGGGCTCGCACGCGAACTCGCACCGCTTCACGCCAGGACCGCGCGAATCACCTCGCCCGCCACATCCGTCAACCGGATGTCGCGGCCGCTGAACCGGTAGGTCAGGCGCTCGTGGTCGAGCCCCAGCAGGTGCAGCATCGTGGCGTGCAGGTCGTGGATCGTGGTGCGCCCCTCGACCGCCTTGTAGCCGTACTCGTCGGTCGCACCGTACACCGTCCCACCGCGCACCCCGCCGCCGGCCAGCCAGATGGTGAAGCCGAACGGGTTGTGGTCGCGCCCGTTCCGCCCTTGGGCAAACGGGGTCCGGCCGAACTCGCCGGCCCACACGACCAACGTCTCGTCGAGCAGGCCACGCGCCTTGAGGTCCTGGAGCAGCGCGGCGATCGGCTGGTCGACCGCCCGCGCGTTGTTCTCGTGGCCGCGCTTCAGGTCGGAGTGCTGGTCCCATCGATCGCCTGCGACCTTCGGACACGTCAACTCGACGAAGCGCACCCCGCGCTCGACCAGTCGCCGGGCGAGCAGGCACTGCATCGCATAGGTTCGGGTCGGCGGGAACTCGGCGTCCAATCCGTAGAGCGATCGGATGGTCGCCGACTCGCCACGCAGGTCGACCAGTTCGGGCACCGCGAGCTGCATGCGCGCTGCGAGCTCATAGTTGGCCAGCGCGGCTTCGACCTGCGCCGCGGCTCCGTCGTGCGTCAACCCCTGGCGATCGAGGGTCTCGATGAGCGACAGTTTGCGCTGCTGCATGACCGCGCTTGGCTCGCGGCGAGCGATGTTGGCGATCGGCTCACCGCCCGGCTTCAAGATCGATGCCTGGTAGCGGGCCGACAGGAACCCGCTGCTGAAGTTGTCGAGTCCGCCTGGGGGTGTCAATCCGCCGTCGAGCACCACGAAGCCAGGCAGGTCGCGGCTCGGACTACCGAGCCCGTAGACCACCCAGGCACCGGTGCTCGGCCGGCCTTGCAGACCGTGCCCGGTGTGCAGGAAGTAGTTCGCGTTGGTGTGCTCGGAGAACTCGGCGACCATCGAGCGGATCACCGCCAACTCGTCGACACAGGTCGCGAGGTGCGGAAACAACGCGCTGACCTCGATCCCCGATTGTCCGTGCCTGGCGAATCGCCACGGCGAACCGAGGATGTTGCCGTCGTCGCGGAACTGCGTCGGCTCGACCTTCATCGGGAACGGCTTGCCGTCATCGCGGCTCAGTCGTGGCTTGGGATCGAACGTGTCGACCGCCGAGGGGCCGCCGTCCATGTAGAGGAAGATCACGTTGCGCGCCCGCGGCCGGTGGTGCGGCACCCGTGGCTCGTCGCCGATCGGCAACGTGCATGCGCGGCCGGGCAGCGCGTTCTGGCGCGTGAGCGCAGCCAGCGCCAGGCCGCCGAACCCCATCGCCCACTTCTCCAGCATCTCCCGCCGGTCGAACAGGTGCGCCAACTGCCGTGCGCCGCTCATCGTCGAAACAGGAATTCCTTCAAGTTGAAAACCGCGTGGCAGAGGTCCTGCCAGGGACGTGGATCGTCGAGTCCACAGCCGTGGACGCGCGCCTGATCGGCGAGAAACGCGCGGACCTGCTGCAGCTCGGCGGGACGCGGGACGCGCAGCAGCGCGCGACGCCAGACTGCGACGATCCGGCGTTCCGGTGTCGTGTGGCTGCGGACCACCTCGGCGGCCCAGCGCCCCGCTTCACCGTGCACGAACGGGTCGTTCAACAACGCCAGCGCCTGGGCCGGCACGTTGGTGACGGCTCGCCGGCCCATGGTCGAGGCGGGTAGGGGGAAGTCGAACGCCAGCAAGAACGCATCGAGGAAGTTGCGGCCGACTCGGAGGTACAGACTCCGCCGCCCCCCACCGTCGAGCGGCCCGGACCGCGGACGGCCGCGCCCGGCCTGCTGGAATCGCGTCAGGTGCGGCGGCACACCCGCCCCACCCAGCGTGCGGTCGAGCCGTCCGCTGACGGACAGAATCGCGTCGCGGAGGCTCTCCGCCGGCAAGCGGCGCACCGGCATCCGATGCAACCACCGATTGTTCGGATCACGCACCTCTCCTTCGGGCGTGCTGGCGCTCGCCATCCGGTAGGTGCGCGACAGCACCATGCGGCGGATCGCCTTCTTGGTCGACCACCCGTCGGCGACGAACCGGCGGGCCAGCCAGTCGAGCAACTCCGGATGGCTCGGCGGGCTGCCCTGCACCCCGAAGTCATCGACCGTGGCCACCAGCCCCCGACCGAACACATGTTTCCACAACCGATTGACGAACACTCGCGCAGGGAGCGGGTCGTCCGCCGCGAGGATCCGTTCGGCCAACTGGAGTCGGCCGCTGCCTCGGACCGGGGCCGCCGGCGGTGCGGCACCCCCGATCGCGGTGAGCAGGCGTCGGGGCACCTTCGGACCGAGTGCGTGGTGGCTGCCGCGGATGAAAACGTGCTCGTCCTCGCCGGTCCCGTCACTCATCGCCGGCACGTGCATCGGCCGGACCGACCGCGCGTCGAGCTCCCGGACTCGTCGGCGCTGCACTGCGAGCGATTGCGGGTCGGTGGGCTGCGGAACGATCCACTGTCGTTCCCACAGCCAATCGAGCAGTCGGGATTGCTCATCGGTCAACACCCCGCGCGCGAGCCCATCCGCCGCGGCGGCGATCGCCCGCGCGTGGCTGCTGGCCAGCGCGGTGGCTGGCTCGACACTCACCTCCGGCGACGCATCGCCGAGCATCGTCGCCACGATTCCGGCGTCGAACGTCGGCGGCACAGGATCGTCCGCGCACACGACCCGACGGACCGCGAGGTAGCCACCCGTACGGTAGCCATTGCCGCGCACATCGTCCGCGAGGTCGGACGCCTCCTGGTCGACGAATTCGACGAAGGCGCGCTGCCCCGCGAAACGGCGCAGATCGAAGGTGTACCAGCGCGGCATCGTGTCGTCGACGAACCGCTTGAGCCCACCGTAGATCGGTGCGCGGATCAGATCGAAGCCCTCCAGTACCACCCGGATTCGACTCTCGCGGCCGTGCGCCAGCACGTGCAGGTAGCCCCGTTCGATGCGGAAGGTCGGCGAGTGCAGCACACCCTGTGCCGTGAGCCCGTGCACGGCACTGTGTGCCCATCCTGCCGCGTGCACCGCCGGGGGAAACCAGTCGGACTCGAGCAGCAGCGGCGCATGGATGGGTCCGCTCCCGAACGCTACTCCCTCGCGGAACCACCCCGCGTAGTCCCGCACCGCGAAGTCGGCCAGCACGATCGGGGTCCGCGCCGAAGGTCGCGACGTGCGGGCGACCGCCTTCGCCCAGCGTTCGCGAAGCTCCGCGACGGACCCATGGCGGTTGCGCAGGAACGTGCGCAGCCCCCACGCCGGGTGGTGTGGATCCCGGTCGATCGCCTTGTCGCGCAGCGCGGTGCGCCACCGTTCGGCCGCGCCGGACACGGGACCGTCTCGCAGCGCATCCGCGAGCGCGCGCGGCACGTCGCTCGCGAACGCCAGCACCCGCGCACTCCATGCCCGCCGCAACCGGGACCGCTCCACGACCAGCTGCTTCGCCGGGCTGGACACGAGACTCGCCCGGGCGTCGCGCTGCAGGTAGCGCGAGCTCTTCAGGTAACCCGCCAGTGCGTAGTAGTCGCGCGCCGAGATCGCATCGAACTTGTGGTCGTGGCAACGAGCGCAGCCGACGGTCAGCCCGAGGAACGCTTTCCCCAGCACATCGAGCTGGTTGTGCACCCGATCGGCGGTGTGCTTGCGCACGTCGACCGGCGAGTGGCCCTGTTCGGCGAACCACCAGAACCCGGTGCCGAGGATCGATTCGTCGAATCCCTCGGTCGGATGACGGCGCTTGACCTCGAGCAGGTCCCCGGCGATGTGCTCGCGCACCAGCTGGTCGAAGCCCACGTCGGCGTGGAAGGCGCGAACCACGTAATCGCGGTAGCGCCACGCGTTCGGGATCGGGTAGTCGAATTCGTGCCCGAGGGTCTCGGCGAACCGCACCACGTCGAGCCAGTGCCGCGCCTGGTGTTCGGCGAATGCGACCGACGCGAGCAGTGAATCGACCACCCGCTCGAACGCGTCCGGGCGTCGATCGGCGAGAAACGCGTCGAGTTCGAGTTCGGTCGGCGGCAGCCCGGTCAAGTCGAAGGTGACCCGACGCAGCAGGGTGGTGCGGTCTGCCGGCGGGGCGGGAGCGAGCCGCTGCCGCTGCAGCGCAGCGCGCACGAACCGATCGATCGGGTTACCCCGCCACTCCGGATCCTCGACCAGCGGCGGCACGACGGCGCGGCACGGCTGCCATGCCCAATGTGCGGCACGCCGGGCCGCCAGGTCGAACCCCGGCCGGCGCGGCGTCGCGGCGGGTTCGGACTCGACGGGCCACGCGGCACCACCCGCGATCCAGCGCCGCAAGACTTCGATCTCTGCCGCGGCCAGGCGTCGCTTCGGCGGCATGTGCAGTTCCGGGTCGTCGCCGCGCACCGCCCGGAGCAGTCGGCTCGTGTCCGGCTTGCCGGGCACCAGCGCCGGCCCGCGGGCACCACCCCGGAGAACGTGGACGCGGTGGTCGAGTCGGAGTCCGCTCTTCTGCTGGGTCGGTCCGTGGCACCGGAAGCAGTGGCGCGCGAGCAGCGGGCGCACCTCGTTCTCGAAGCGATCGAGATTCCCACCGCCCTGCGCATTCGGCAGCACGGCAGCCGCGACGAGCAGAATCAGAGAGAGGTCGATCGGCCGATGGTGCCACCCGCCCCATCGAGCGTCCAGCCCGGAGCACGCCGGGAGCCGCATCGCCCGCGCTCGGAGCCCCGCGCAACCCGGCGGGGATCGCTGTTCGACGACCCGTCGGCCGCTGGCGCGCCGGGTCTTCGGCCCGGCAGCTGACGGTAGGGGCGGCAACAACCCCATACCACGGTTCGGATGCGGCCCGCCCCGGGTTGCCGACCCCATCCAATTGTGCGAATGTCGTCGGGGCCACCCGGCCCATCGTCTCGACCCGAAGCGGAGGTCCGCATCCATGCACCCGAAGCTCCCACGCCACCTGTTCCCCCTCCCCTGGGGCCCGCGTCGAGCCAGCACACCCGTGCTGTTCGCGCTCGTGCTTGGCTCCCTCGCCGCACCCGCGGCGACTCAACTGCCATGTCCGCCGTTCGCCAAGTCCGGGCTCCGCGAGATCTCGAACTGGGGGTCCGGACAGTCGTTCACCCTCGGTGATGCCCAATGCGGATCCGCCGCGATCGGTTTGACGTTCGCCTACGACGCCACCAACGGCGTCGCCTTGCAGCGTATCGCGCACCGTGGCACACACTCCGACGACCGGGTGACGCGCTTCGACTTCGTCACCGTGCCGCCGCCCGGCCAGTCGACGATGCTGTGGAAGGCGGTGCTGCGCCCGCTGGATTCCGACTTCGCTTCTGAAATCACCCCGGCCGATGCCAGCGAGTTCCGCGTGTGGGTCGATTCGACGAGAGCACCGCGCACCGCGGTGTTCCGCTGGCACGGCTGCTGCGTGCCGAACACCAACTCGCGTTCGTTCTTCTGGGTGGAGATCGCAGTGCAGGTCTCGCCATTCGCCCCACAGCGCGCGACCTGGTCGACCCGGATGGCCCGATTCGAGAACCCCAACGGGATCGTGCCGCTCACCATCGACGAGGTGCACGCACCGATCGTCTACCTGCAGCAACCTGGCGACAGCCAGAAGTCGCGCATCCTGGTGCCGGTGTCGCAGAACGTGCCGCTGCCCTCGAGCAACCTGGCGATGCGCAGCTGGCAGCTGTTCAACCTGTCGGCCACGCTCGAGCACCCGGCACGCGAGCAGCAGATGCAGTTCTCCGCACTGTACGGCGGCGACCCGACCGAGGTCGTCCAAGGTGAGGAGATCATCTCCGCATTCCGCAAGGTGCTCTACCTGAGCACCGAGGACACCCAGGGACACTTCAAGAAGTTCAAGCACGACATCGTCTCGAACGCGACGGGCACCGCGTACTACCGCTGGTGCCCGGTGTACTTCCCGGCCTACGGGCCTTCCCCGGCGCTCAACGTCTTCGTCGCCCCCTACCCGGTTGTGTTCTGCGCCTTGCAAGCGCGCTCCGATGCGTACTGGTACGACGTCGGCGCACACTACCGCGAGTTCGTGCGCAGCGGCATGGGCATGGTACCGATCCGTTCGCCGTTCTACCGACTCAACCGCGAGGTGGTCGACGGGTCGGTGTTGATCGCGACCTCGACGCTCGGTGCTTTCTATCAGCAGCTGGACGACATCTTCGAGACCTTCGTCGACGTCGGCCGCCACCATCAAGCGATGTTCCGACAACCGGGAAACGACGCCGCATCGCCGTTGTTCATGGAGTGGCAGAAGTGGTTGAAGGCACGCGCCACCGACGGTGAGGATCCGGTCGGACCCGGGTTCAATCCCGAGCCATTCGCCGACGTCGACCTGGCCGATCACCAGCCACCGCGCAGTGCCCGCAACGAGATCGCCCGCGCGCAACGACTCGGCATGAACGTGTCGGTCTACACCGTGCCGCTGTTCATCGACACCGACGCGTGGAGCGGCTTCGACACCGATTGGCTGTTGCGCAACCGACTCGGCGAAGTGATCCCGGTGGTCGGGTTGAACTCGTTCCTGTCCGACCTCGGCAACCGCAACACCCCGAACTTCTACAGCGACGTGCTGTACCCCGACATCTTGAAGGGTACTCCGGAGCTCGGTGGCTTCTTCTTCGACCTGCTCGGCGGCTCGGGCAGCTTCCTGCGCTACCCCAAGCCCGGGACGCCGTTCTTCAACTTCAAGTACCACGGCGGCACCGAGTACGTCGACGGCGGCAAGCGGTTGTTCGACCGCGTCCGGGCTCGCATCGCGCTCGCGAAGGGTGTGCGGCGCAGCCATCCGGACGTGCCGTTCCTGGCCACCGAAGGCGTGCAGGAGTTCTATGCCGGACACTACGACGCGGCACAGCACGGCCTGAAGCCACTTCCGCTGCAGACGCAGCTGAGCACCTTCATCGACCAGCTCACGTCACCCGGACTGCCCCCGGCACCGGTCGAGGCACAGACCGACGACCCTCCGCTGTGGAACCTGGTCTACCACGAATACTCGCGTGCCGACGCGCTCGGCATGATGCTCAGCACCCGCGGCGTCTCGGCACTGCTCGGCGGCGGTCAACCGGTCGACTTCGGTACCGGGAAGATCGGCCTCACCTGGGAGGAGTGGGGCAACTACAACCGCATGGTTCACGCACTCATGTTCATCCAGGGCATGAAGTCGATGCTGTTCTCGTACTTCTACGACTTCAAGGACCTCAGCCTGCTGACCGAGGTCAACGGGAAGATCGGGGTGCGCGACCCGTCGGTGCCGCAGCAGGTCCAGCTGCTGGCATTCTTCCAGCGTCTACACGAATCGGTGTCGCGCGACGCGGAAGCGGGGCAGTTCCTGAACTCGGGCGTGATGGAGCGCCCGCTGGCGCTCCCCGCGTTGGCACTCGGCCCGACCGGCTTCGACCCGAGTGTGGTGTCGACCAGCGACAATCCGGCGGTACCGACCTTCGAGCGCAACGACCCGCTGCAGGGGGTGACGAAGCACTTCTACGAGGACGTGTTCACCCAGTCGATTCACTATCCGGTGGCGCACGTGCTGCACTCGGTGTGGCGCGAGTCGGCGTGCTCGTCGCGGCTCGGGCTGGTGTTCGTCAACTGGTCCGACCAGGCTGCGACGTGGCAGGCCGAGTTCGACCCGAAGCTCTACTCGGGCTTCGGTGACCGATTCGAGGTGACCGGCGTCCGGCCGGACGGCGCGCGGGTGCGGCTGTTCCGCGTCGGCTCGGGCAGCGGCAAGACCGTGCTGTCCTGGAACGCCACCGGACCGGGGCTGCTGTTGCAGCACCACGCGGCCAACGCTCCGGGTTCGATGCCGCCACGCAGCGTGCAGGTGTTCTGGATCGACCCCGTGCGCTGAGGCTGGGCAGCGGATCGCGATCGCGGCAGCTGCGCCCGGACGAGGTAGCGGTCGCTCCCGCTGCGCGCCCCTCGGGACGCTTCTGAGGGGCAGTGGGCGGCCCACGGTCCACAACTCGTCACTCGGTCCACCGACTGCCGATCGCCGATTCCTGCGGCTCACGGCGCCGGAGGACTGCGCTGCGACCCGGCGGGTGACTATCGTCCCGGCGATGCCGGACCACGTCCCCCGACCGGACGACGACCCGCCGTTCGCGAACCAGCTGGCTCAGCACCTCCCCGCGTTGCGGGCCTTCGTACGCCTTCGCACGGCGCCGCGGCTGCGACAGTTGGAATCGCACAGCGACCTCGTTCAGTCGGTGTGCCGCGAAGCACTGCGGGCCCAACAGGACCTCGAGTTCCGCGGGGAACGCGAGTTCCGCAACTGGCTGTTCACCCTGGCGAAGCGCAAGATGACGGAGCGCGACCGGTATTGGCGCGCGGGCAAGCGCGACCTCGACCGACAACTGCGCGGAGGGGCGGACCAGGATGGCGAGACGTGGAACCCCCTGGAGTTCTACGGCACCTTCTCGACGCCATCGCTGCACGCCCGCGCCGCCGAGGAGACTCTGCGGATCGAAGCCGCATTCGATCAGCTCAGCGAGGAACAGCGCGAGGTGGTGTCGTTGGTGCGAGTTGCCGGCATGACCCACGCCGAAGCGGCAGCGGTGATGGGGCGCACGGAAGAGAGTTCGCGTCAGCTCCTGAGGCGCGCACTGCTGCGCCTGTCGATCCTGCTCGACGAGTAGCTCCGCCCGGAGGTCGACACCTGGTGCGCGCCGGCTCGCGACATGGCGCCCGCAAGGCGAGCGGGCGAACCGAGACCGACCGACCCATTCGGTCTGGCGTCGGGTGGTGCGCAACCGCAGGACGCACGCCTTCGGGAGGTGCCCGCGACCTGCAGCGGCCGCCGAGCCGAAGTCGGGTGGTTTTTTTGGAGGGCGCCCGTCACGTCGGGGTCCGGCGCGCCCATCCGCAGGGAAACGCACCGAACCACCCCACAGCGACACCACCATGTCCACCACCGAGCTGCCGATCCTGACCTCGAACGACCGCCTGACCGCGCACTCACTCCCCAACAAGCCCCCCGCTCAGGAGGCTTGGAGCCGCCTGGAGACCGAGATCGTGCAGCTCGACCGGATCCTCCGCGACGCGGAGCGGGCGGCCAAGTGGAACCGCGGTGTGATCCCGGCGACCTACGCTGAGTGGGTGCAGGCACAGGTATCTCGATTCGCCGCCGCGCTGCACCGCGAACTCGGCCCATCCAGCGACCTCGACGTCGCGGTGCGCGGCGAACTCGGTCGCAGGGTCCAGACCGCGGTCCTGCGGCGACTGGAGTCCTCCGACCTGGTGGCCCGGATCTATCGCAAGCCGCGCGGCTACGCCGGCGACTACGGCACCATCGACCTGATGTACCGCGAGGTGCCGAGCGGGGTGACCCAGCTGGGACTCTTGATCGATCGCTCGATGCGCACCCAGCCAGCCTGCCGGGCGGTCGTCCACCGCCGCGCGCTGCTGGCCGAGGAGATTCGCACCACCGTGGCCGATACCGTCGGACGACCGGCGCGCATCCTGAGCCTGGCCTGTGGCCCCGCGGCGGAACTGTTCGACGTCGCCACCGACCCGCACATTCGCACCCGAGTCAGCGCCACGTGCGTCGACATCGACAACCAAGCCCTGGACCACGTCGCCAAACGTGCGGCGCACGAGGGTTTGGCTCCCTGCTTCACCCGCCACCGTGGCAACCTCGTCCACCTGGCGCTCGGCCGGCAGCACCTGGAGCTCCCACCGCAGGACCTGGTCTACAGCATCGGCCTGATCGACTACTTCGGCGACAGCTTCGTGGTGCGCCTGCTCGATTGGATCCACGAGCAGCTCGCCACGGGCGGCCGCGTCATCCTCGGCAACTTCCATCCGAACAACCCGAGCCGCGAGCTGATGGAACACGTGCTCGACTGGCACCTCGTGCATCGTGACGAGGCCGCAATGCACCGGCTGTTCCGCGCCTCGCGGTTCGGCACCGGATGCTCGAAGATTCGCTTCGAGGGCGAGGGCATCAACCTGTTCGCGGAGTGCCGCAAGGCGTGATCGCGAAACCACCCTGCGGTCGGGCGCGCGTCACTTCGCGCGCGTCGCCAGGTAATCGAGGTCACCCACCTTCAAGCCGAGCCGGGTGATCAACTGCTGGAACGGTGGGATCACCGGTAGGCAGTCGGCAACCTGTGGAGCCGACTTGGCGACGAGGTCCCGGAGTTCGCCCAGCAGCACCGCAAGACCGACCTTGTTCGGGTGGATGTTGTCGAACTGCAGCGTGTCTTCGTCGCGCAGCTTGCGAGACTTGTCGCCCACCCGGAGTTCCAGCTGGTGCCGGACTGCGGAAGACAACAGGCGATTCATCGGGAAGACGAGGATCCGATCGCGCTTGGCAGCGAACTCGTGGAAGCGCTTGTTGAGTTCGGCCAGGACCGCGGCGGTGGGTCGCTGGTGCGGCCGCAACAGAATCGGGTTGGCTTTCGTCAGGTCGGGATAGTCGCCGATCACGAACACCGTCTTCGTCGCGGTCGATGCGGCGAGGTGCTTGTCGAGCAACGCGAAGGCGCGCTGCTGTAGGGCCAGCCGTCGCGCTGCGGCGAACTCCGCCTGCTGCGCGGCCGACAGCTTCGTCCGCGGCCGTTCGATGTCGCCGAATCCGAACCACACCAGCAGGTCCAGTCCGACCACCAGCCGACACTTCCGGACCTCCACCGCGAGCCGCAACTGCCGCCCGACCACCGAGTCCTGGTTGCGATAGAAGATCTGTGCGTAGTCGAGGATCTCGACCGAACCGCCAGCCAGGCTGCTCAGCGCCTTGCCGACCGACAACCCGTCGGTGCGCAGCTCGTACTCCCGCTCCTCGATCGACCTCTTGAGTTGCCGCTCGGCAAACGCGACCGGGTCCGGGTCGGGCGAGTAGCTCTCGAATCGGCGCCATGCCAGGCCGGCACTGACGCTGCCCCCGAGGACGGCGCACGTCGCCTTGGGTCGCGGCGGCGCGGCGGCAGCCGGCGCCTGCCCGACGACACTCGACACCAGGACACACCACCACATCAGGGGAACACTGCGCCGGAGTAGCCTGGGCATCGCGCAGATCATAGAACCAGACCGCGAACATGACGACCGGACCCGACGAGCATCTCAGCCTCGAGGACGCGATCTTCGAGTGCCTCGAGGCCGAAGACGTCGAGGCAGCACTCACCCTCCTGTGCGAGCGGCAGCCAGCGCGGGCCGACAAGGTCCGCCGCATCACCGCGCGGCTGCGGGCCCTCGGGCTGCAGGGCAGCGCGGGCAGCGTCGGCGAACTCTCGTCGCTCGGCGCGTTCCAGATCCGCGGACGACTCGGCGAGGGTGGAATGGGCGTGGTCTATCAGGCCTGGCAAGATCCGCCCGGTCGTGAGGTAGCGCTCAAGATCATCCGCCCGGAGCTCATGCACTTCGGCGGCTCTCGGGCGCGATTCAGCCGCGAGGTGGAGGCGAGCATCAAGCTGTCGCACCCCGGAATCGTGCCGGTCTACGAAGTCGGCACGACGGACGGTGTGCCTTGGTTCTCGATGCCGTTCATCCGCGGCCGCAGCCTCGCCGCGGTGATTGCCGCCTTCGCCACCCGCGACGTCACCGCGCTGTGCGGAGCCGACCTGCGCGAATTGCTGTGCGGCGACAGTGCTGGGGCGGCCGCGACGGGCGATTCCACCAGCTCCGTGGCGTTCGTCGGCGACTGGGTCGCAACGTCCGCACGGATCGCCCACGGCATCGCGGTCGCCTTGGCGCATGCGCACTCGCGCGGTGTGCTGCACCGCGACGTCAAGCCGTCGAACGTGATGCTGTCCCACGACGGCCATCCGCTGCTGCTCGACTTCGGTCTCGCCCACACCGAGGACAGCCAGCAGCTGACCCACAGCCAGAGCGTGCTGGGTTCGCTGCCCTACATGCCACCCGAGATGCTGCGTGGCGGTGCATCGCCGAGTCCGGCGCTCGACGTCTACTCGCTCGGCGTCACCCTGTACGAGCTGTTGACGTTGACCAACCCGTTCCTCGACGCGACTCCCGACCTGACGCGCCGCAACGTCCTCGATGCGCAACCCGATCCGCCACGTCGCATCAACCCACGGATCCCGCGCGACCTGCAGACGATCTGTCTCACGGCGATGGCCGAGGATCCGCGTCGCCGTTACGCGTCGCTCACCGACTTTGCGCGCGACCTGGACAGTTTTCGCCACGGCCGGTCGATCGCCGCCTCACCCGACACCCGGTGGATGCGTCTGCAGCGCTTCTACCGGCACAACCGCGCCTTGGTGGTGACGACTCTGGTGATCTTCCTGCTGCTGACGGCGTGGGCAACCACCAGCTTGGTGCTGTTCCTCGGCTCCGAGCAACAGCGCGAACAGTCGCGCTGGAGCAGCTATCGGGCGAGCATCGCCAGCGCGGAGCGGGCGCTCAAGCTGCACCGAACCGCACAGGCCATCGAGTCGCTGGCCGAGGCGCCTCCCGAACTCCGCGCCTGGGAGTGGCGCCATCTTCTGAGTCGAGTCGACTCCAGCACCGGCATTCCGCTGCGGCTCGACCGATCGCTCACGGACTCGAGCGTGGGCCCCAAGTACGTGGCAGTCGCCGCTGGCAGGTCGGTGCTGCTGTTCGATCGAGCCACACTGAAGTGCATACGGGAGATCCCGGTACCCGAGGAAGTGCGGGCTGTGGCACTCGCGGGCAGGCGGCTGGTATGGACCGATGGCAGGCGCATCTTCCGAACGCGGGTGCCGGACGGGTTCATCCGCTCGTTTGCCACGGGAGCATGGACGGCTATCGCGGCAGCGCCCGACGGTGGACGGTTCGCGGCCGTGGCGGCGGACGGCGAGATCGGCATCTGGCAGACGAACGACGCCAAGCGGATCGCCAAGCTGAATCTGCCCGACCGACTCCATTCCGTCGCGTTGTCCGCGGATCGACTCGCTTGTGCCGGTGGGTCGGGCCGACTCCACCTGATGAACCACCAGCTGCAAGCGCGCGCCACCCTGCGCGGGCACGCCAGCATCGTCGACTGTCTCGCGTTCGACCCCGGCGGCAGACAGCTCGCATCCGGCGGACGAGACCGTTGCGTGCGATTGTGGTCGGTCGAGAAGCAGGTCACCCAGGGGGTTCCCCTGCAGCACGACGAGCGAGTCCGCGCCGTCTCGTTCCATCCCACCCGCGGCGAGTTGCTGACCGCTGCCGGCCAAGGGATCCACCGTTGGAACATCCGTGACGGCCGCCGACTCGGGACGCTGCACGGACACCGCGCCGAAGTGCGCAGCCTCGGCTGGCGAGACGGGCGCGGAGAACTGCTCTCGGTCGCAGCGGACGGGACGATGCGTACCTTCGACCCCTCCACCACGGATCTGCGCAGCATTCAGGGGCATCGCGACGCGGTGCGGCAGCTCGCCGTGTTCCCGGGGGGTGGACGCGTCGCCGTGCTGGCCTCGGGCGACACCGGCCGCGTGTTCGACACGCGCACGGCGACCGTCGAATTCGACACCTCGATCCGCACCACCGGAGCGAGCGTCGGCACCTGCGTCGACGAGACCGGCCGATCCCTGACGTGGGTCGCCCGTCGCGAGCTGCGGGTTCATGACACGTCCACCTGGGAAGTTCGCTGGTCGACCCAACCGAGAGCAGGCGAGTACACCGGTGCGGCTTTCACACCGGACGGCTCGATGCTGATCGTCGCGGGCACGTTTCCGGGTCGGTTGGCGCTGTTCGATGCATCGCACGGAGAACGACTGCCACGTGAGTTCGTCCTGCCCCCGGGCCGGATCCACGCAATTCGGGTCACTCGGGATGGACACCGGGTGCTGATCGCCGGCGACGCCCCGCTCGGCGTGCGGGTGTTCGACATCTCGAGTGGTCGGCAGATCGCGGTACTCGCCTCCGAACCGCACGTGGCGGTTGCGGTCGATCCGCGCGGCAAGCGTATCGCCGCAGGCGGCCCGGCCGGAGTTCGAGAGTGGCACGCGGAAACCCTGCAGCACACGGTGGCGATTCCGGAGAGCGACGTCCTGGCCCTGGCATACGAGCCGCACGGCGGGCGCCTGCTCGCAGTCGTCGGCGAAGGGGTCGTGCGGGTCTATGCGAACGGAAGCGAGGTGGTGCGCTTCGACAGCGCCGGCAGCGAGATTCGAACCCTGGGCTTCGACGCGCGCGGCACGACGCTGATCACCGGCGACGACCTCGGACAGATTCGGATCTGGCCGGCACTGGCTCCGACGGAGGTCGAGTCGCGCTGGAGAAGACTACTGACCGGCGGCAGGCTCCGACCTGGAGCCAGTGCTCCACCGGTGCTGCGCTGGCGCGGAGCGGATCTCGCCTGCCGTTCGCGTACTGCCGGTTCGCTGAAGGTCCACCGCAGCAACTCCGTCCCCGGCCGCCCACAGACCGCAACCCTGCAGTGGAAGGACGTCCCGAGCGGCGCGAGCCTGTCCATCGAACTCCCTGTGCCGCACGCCGGGCGCTACGCGTTGGTCGTGCGACTCGCTCGGGCCGATGATTCGCCCACTGTCGAGTTCGCACTCGACGGCAGGGCACTGGGGCACTCCCTCGATCTGCGTCATGCGGACGGCGGGTTCGTCGACCGCACCCTCGATGAACGGTCGCTCCAAGCCGGCACCCGGATCCTGGAGGTTCGAATCGTGGAGCCGCGGCGGCCCGTAGCCACGGCACGCGACCCGGACCACTTCACCTTCGGGTTGGTCGAGTTCGCCCTGCACCCGCTCGACACGCAACCCGGGCACTGACGACACCGAAGCGGACCGGCACACATGCTGCCGGCCACCTACGGGATCCGAGTGCGCTGAGCAGCACGAGTGCTCCACGCGTTCGGCCCGAGTGCCTGGCGCTCGGCACTGAAGCGTTGCTCAATCCGCTCCGGGTCCATGCCCTTTCTTGTCACCTCGAGGGCAACCCGCCAGCGAAACTCCGGCGGCGTGGGCACCGCGAGCGGGAACGGCGGCACGTAGAAGACCGAGGGGCGCAGCACGGAAGCTCCTGTGGGAGCTCCCAGCGCGCGCCCCTGCCCCGCGTTCGACGACGCGGTGTGCTTTCTCGGTGCCCCTGCCGACTTCCGCGGCACCTGCGGTTCAGATCGCCATTCGGACCACTGGACGCCGGCGGCTGACGTCCGCCAACACAGCCAGCGACATGAGGACCAGGCCGAGCGCGACCGCCAGGTGGACTCCGGCGGAGGCCCGCCAGGGGCCGAAGCAGCCGCACGAGTCCAGGTCGCTCATGGTCCCGACCAGCACCACCGTGCCGAGCAAGAAGGCGAGCGACAGGGACAGCGCCGTCCAGGCAACTGCGACCCGCGGCCGCAGCAGCACGGCGACACCGACTGCACTCTCGAGCAGTCCGATCGCGATCAGCACCGGGACCGCGATCATCAGTCCCTTCGGTGCCTCGTTGCCGAGCAACAGGAGCTTACTGGCACCGATCACCACGAGTGCGGTAGCGAGCACCACTCGATTCACCAGCTCCGGGAGCTTGGTCGTCGCATGCTTGTTCAGCGCGTCCATCGTACGTCCTCCGTCACCAGCTGGTTGGCCTTCACCACCACGCGGTCGAGCTTCGCGAAGGCAACGTCGCCGTCACGGCCGGACGACCGCACTTCGAGTTCGTACTCACCCGGGACGAAACCCTGGAGCACGTAGGGCGGCTGGCCGAACGACACCTGACGCACCGTCTCGCCACCGTAGCGGACCGCGACGGCGAGACTCCGGTTGTGCCGCGTCGCATCGCGTTCGGCAACCCGCAGCAACACCGCTCCGCGCCCGAGTTGGGCCACCACGATCTCGGTGGGCTGCGCGCCGATCTGCACTTCGCCGTCGCCTTCGGTCGGGAAGACGCGGTCGCCGCCGACCCAGACCCGCACCCGGTAGCTGCCGAACGGCACTCCCTCGACGTCGACAACTCCCCTGCCGAGGTCGCGCAAGGACACCCGCACCGGGTCCTGAGCGGCGTCGTCGGGCAGCAGGTCGACGTGCGCCGGAGTGGTCGAGAGCACCCGCCCCAACGACTTGATGTCGACGCCGTCGCGCAGTGCGACCTTCAGCGTCCCATGCCCGGCAACGGTGGCGCGCAGCGTCACTCCGAGTTCGCCGACGCGGCGGTCCAGCGCCGGGAGGTTCAGCCCCGAGTTCATCCGCTCGAAGCCCGGGATTTGGTAGCGCAGCGAGCAAGTGGCCAGCGTTGGCGCGTCGTGCCGCGCAGCGAACAGCACCAGTTGGCGCCGCCAATCGTGTTCGTTGCCCCGCCACACCCCCGACACCTCGCGCAGGCCGGCCAGCAGGGTCGGCAACGACGGGAAGTCCACCCACTCGGCCTCGACACCTGCGGGCCCGCGGGCATACCAGCGACCCAGGCTCGACGGCGACGGCTCCTTGCCGTTCGGCAGGCGGGCCGTGACCATCGCCCCGAACAGCCGCCACAGGCGCACCTCGATCGCGGCGGCGTCGGCCGTCACGTCGGCCACTGGCTGCATGCTGGTCCATCCGCAGCATCCGGCCGCGACCGTGTAGCGCACGCCGGGCTCGGCTCGGGTCAGCTCGAACGTCCCGTCGGGACCGGTGTTCGCATGCAGCATCGTGGGCAGGCCGGAGTCGACGGCGCGGAACAACCCGAGCGGCGGCGCACTGAGCGTGCGCCAAGCGAACACCCGCGTGCCTACGGGTGCCCCCGTGCCATCACCCGCACGCACCACCCGGCCACGGATGGTCGCGGCGTTCGGCAGCACTACGCGGGCTCGCTCCGGTAGGGGCATCGGCAGGTCGAGTCGCTGGTCCGCGAAACCCGCCGCCGCAACGTAGAGCGCGATCTCGACCGGCGTGGCGGGCCGAGGCAACAGATAGTGGCCCTGCCGATCGGTCACGCCCTCCGCCACCACCTGGGCGCGGGCATCGACCACGGCGAATTTGGCGCCGGGCACGGGCGCGTTCTGCTCGGTGACCACCTCGATGGCGACTCCCCCGGCCAGGACCGATTGCTTGGCTCGAGGGGGTGCGGAGGGCACCGGCGCGTCCAGCAGAACGCGCACGGGATGCGCCACGGTCTGCGGTGCCGGATTGGCTTCGAGGTCGACCTGCACTCCGGTCTGTTGTGCAGGGACAAGGCTTCGCGCCGCCGAGGAGCGGTGGCCTGCGAACCAGAATCCCACGGAAGCGACGCTGGCGGCGGCCAGCAGGATCAGGACACGGGGGCGAACACCAGGGTCGGATGGGCGATTCACAAGACACACTCCTCGGTCATCGTTTCAGTTGTTTGAACGTCGGCTAGTTGCCACTTTGGGTGATCGGACCCTTCGGCTTGGTCTTGCAGATCGCCTGCCCGTCTTCGAGCTGGCAGGTCAGCGCGTCGACCTTGGCGCAACCGATCGACGTGAGGCACACGCCCGTCGTATCCGCGGTCTCGCCGCGGACGATCAGGTGGCAGCAAGCCTGCTCGTAGTCGTCGTAGCAGGAGCAGAACGAGTACTCGCCGTCCTTGTCCTTGCCCTTGCGCGGCTTGCAGTTGTGCTCGCCGGTGGTGCCGCAGTCACCACCGCAGACGATCGGGTGAGAGCCGCCCGAACCGACGGCGATGCCGGTGCAGGTGTCGGCGAGCGAAAGGCCCGGCGCCGAGAACGACCACGCCGCGAACACGAACACCAGGAACGATGCGGCGACGATGGGTTGGAGCAACTTGAAGAACTGGGCCATGGATCGAACTCCTCTTGGTTGAAGGTGCCACCGGCTGCACGGACTCACCGTGAGTCCGCGCGCCGATGCAGCGGGTTGTCGCCCGCCACCAGTCCAGACGGAATTCGTGCCGCTCGGCGGAGGGAACCGCCGAGAGAAAAAAGCGCGGGGCGTCTCCGGCGATCAGCACCCGGTGTCCATCCCGAGTGACCCGAATTGCGTGGATCCGCGGATCGACCGCGATTGCGGCATGCGACTCGGATGCGAGGACCGCGATCTGCCGACCACCCGATATATCGAACTACGAACCGCACGACGGGCGCCTGCTCGCAGTCGCCGGGGAAGGCGTGGTGCGGGTCTATTCGAACGGAAGCGAGGTGGTGCGTTTCGACAGTGCCGGCAGCGAGATCCGAACCCTGGGCTTCGATGCGGGCGGCACGACGCTGATCACCGGCGACGACCTCGGACAGATTCGGATGTGGCCGGCACTGGCCCCGACCGAGGTCGAGTCGCGCTGGAGAAGACTACTGACCGGCGGCGGGCTCCGCCCTGAATCCAGTGCTCCACCGGTGCTGCGCTGGCGCGGAGCGGATCTCGCCTGCCGTTCGCGTAAGCCGGTTCGCTGAAGATCCAACCGCAGCAACTCCGTTCCGGGCGGCCCGCCGAGCGCAACCCTGTAGTGGGAGGACGTCCCGACCGGCGCGAGCCTGAACATCGAACTCCCCGTGCCGCACGCCGGGCGCTACGCGTTGGTTGTGCAGCTCGCGCGGACCGATGACTCCGCCACTGTCGAGTTCGCACTCGACGGCACAGCGCTCGGGCACGCCCTCGATCTGCGTCATGCGGACGGCGGGTTCGTCGAGCGCACCCTCGATGAACGGTCGCTCCAAGCCGGCACCCGGATCCTGGAGGTTCGAATCGTGGAGCCGCGGCGGCCGGTAGCCACGACACGCGACCCGGACCACTTCACGTTCGGGCTGGTCGAGTTCGGGCTGGTCGAGTTCGCCCTGAACCCGCTCGACGCGCAACCCGGGCACTGACGACACCGCGGCGGCGGGTCGAGGAAACCGCACCGAACATCCGAGAAACCTCCTCCGATCGGATGGGGCCCTGGCGTCAAGTCTGGCGTGGAACCGACCGCGTGCCGCCGCACTCCCGTAACCCGAAGCCTCGCGCACCGAGATCGATCGCTTGGCCCGCGCTCACTGTCAAGCAACTGGCTCGGCAGGACCGCATCTCGCACCCGGGTCACAACGCGCTCACTCGCCATCCTCGCGTCGGCTTGGCTCGCGGGCTGCGGCACGGAACCCGCGACTTGCGCGGCCGAGACCGTGCACCGTTCGTTCCGCCTGCGACCGGCGCGGATCCCGCTGCTGCGAATCCCGGATGCTGAATGGCGAAGCGTGGTGCGCGCGTTCGAACCGCGCGTCACGACCGGCAAAGGAAGGATCTCCACGCCGTCGCTGTGTGTCCACAGTCTGCGGATCCACGGCCTCGACGCGCGGTTCGATGACACGCTGCTGCCCGACGGGGCGACGGTACTGCGCGCGCTGACGGACGACGCTTTCGCCCGCGAGGTGTTCGGAGCCCCACTGCTCCACGAGACCCGATGGGGCGCGCGCTACCGACCCAAGGGAGAGACTCCCGATGCCTACACGAACGCGAACGCCAACCACGTCGACCAGACGCTGGCGTCGCTGATCGAGCTCGGCGTTCCCCTGACCGCACCACTCGCGCTGGCCCACCGCCGCATGACGATCCAGGACGTCTTGCGCGACGCGATCAGCAATTTCAGTCTCGAGGAACCCGAATGCGAGTGGACCAGCGTCGCGCTGGCGCTCGCCCTGCCACCGACCCGAACCTGGTCCAACCGCTTCGGCGAGCGGTTCTCGTTCGACACGCTGGCGACCCATCTGGCGACCCGCGACTTCCGCCAACTGTCGTGCGGGGGCACACACGTGCTGTACGCCATGCTGGTGCTCGACCGGGTCCACGCCGAGCGACCGGTGCTGGGCGCCGCCGCGGCCCGCGGGCTGCGTGCCCGCATCGACGGAATGCTCGCGCGCATCCGCGCCAGCCAGCGTCCGGATGGCAGCTGGGACCACCGCTGGTTCGCCGACCGCGACACGCTGCGGGACTCCAAGGCACTCCGCGCGCCAGCAGACTTGGTCGGCCGAATTGTGATGACCGGTCACATCGGCGAGTGCCTGCTGCTGCTGCCCGAGCCCAGGCAGCTCCCGCATGAGATCATGCGCCGCGCGGGCGCATGGTTGTGGAAACACCTACCGGCGCAAGTCCGCCTGCAATCCCTGGCCAAGAACTTCTGCCCATTGACGCACGCCGCGGTGGTCGTCGGGGCACTCCGCGCGCATTGAGCATGCCTTCGGGCGTGTGTTCCTTTCCGTAACCCTAGAAACCCATGAAGACTCTCATCCTGAGTGCAGCGGCCGTCGCGACCGCATCCATCGCGTTCTGGCTCGTTCCTGCGACCTCTTCGTTCTCCCGCATCGCCGACGACGACGTGCGGAACGTGACCGGCGGCGGCTGCATCAAGCTGCAATTCCAGAAGGCCTGTGGCAAGGTCGACGGTGGCCCCAAGCCGATCGACGGCGACGAGTGCGTCGACAAGACCTGCTTCGTCTACGTCGGCCCGAAGTGCTACGGCCACCTCGAACTGCAGCGGCCCGATTGGTGCTCGCGACTCGGCAGCAACGTGTGCGGCGCCGTCGAGACCGACATCAGCCCGACTTGCTTCGACATGGACGGCGAATAGCCACCTGCCCCGAGGTGACCGTCGCCGGCGTTGCGCCGGGGCGACCATCTCGAGCCGGCGGGCGACCTGCCGGCTCGCTCGATCCGCATCGACAGGCTGCGGATCGGGCCTTTTGCCTCTCGAACCGGAGATCCGACCTTGCGCCACCCCGTCATTCCCGTCCTCCTCGCAGCGTGCCTCGCGACTGCCGGCAACGCCCAGCAATCCTTCGAGACCGACGGTCCGGTGTCTGCCTCCTTCTGGCGCACCACACAGAACTGCGGTGCAAACTGTCTCTACTTGCTGTTGCGCGCGCACGGCCACGACATCACCTACCAACGTGTCGTCGAAGCGACCCGGATCGGCGCACGCGGCTCGAGCCTAGCCGAGTTGGCGCAGTCGGCGCGCAACCTGGGCTTCCCGGTTCGCCTCGGCAAGGGTTCCCCCGAGGACTTGCGTCACGCGCGCCTGCCGATCCTGATCCACACCGATCCCTCGACCGGGGACGTCCGCACCACCGGGCACTACCTGGTGGTCACCGCCATCGATCAGCAAACGGGAATCGTGCACCTGTTCGACGGCCTCAGCGCCCTGAAGACAACCGTGGCCATGCACGACCTGCGCCGCACGTGGAGCGGCTACGTGCTGGAGATCGACGACAGCGACGCGAACCGCTGGAAGTTGGCGATCGCATTCGGCTCCGTGCTGTTCGGCGTGTGGATCTTCGCGCATCGCACCAAGTCGCTGAACGCCGCCATCACTTCCTGATCCATGCGACGCATCCGACGAATTGCGGTGCTGGCGTCGCTGGGAGTCTCCCTGTCCGCCCAAACACCACTTCCCACGGAAATCGAGCGAGCACTGTCCGGGGTCGCCTCCCTGCGGGTCGTCGTGCACATGCGGTCGGAGTGCCGCACCTCGATGCCCATCGCGGAGGTCCTACGGCTCGGAGGGATCGGACCGCAGGCGCTCTACTCCTGGGAACAGGACTTTGCGAGCGCCGGGGTGCGCTTCCGCTTCTCGGAGCGGCGCTTCGATGCGGCGCGCCGGGACACGGGCGACAAGCTGGAAGTCGCGTTCGATGGCTGCGAGCTGCGCAGCAGCACCGGAGACGCCACCACCATCACCACCCAGCGCGAGCTGCTGCGGCAGGACGTGGCGACGCCGCTGTTCTTTCCCGACTACTTCGACGCGTTGCGCATCGAGGTCGGCAATCGATCCGATCGCGTCGGCAAGCTGCCGGCATCGACAGTGCTGCGCGAAGTCTATCGAGGAGCGCAGGTCGACCGGATCGCCGATTCCACCCTGCTCCGCATCCGCGAGCAGGAGGATCGGGGAATCACTCGGACGACCTGGATCGACAGCGCCCGCAACGGTGCGGTCACTCGGATCGAGCTGCAGCACCAGGGCAAGCCGCTGGTCACGACCATCAACACGGACTTCGTGCGCATCGGCGAGCTGTTCTTGCCGCGGCACATCGAGGTCCAGCGCTACGGCTGGGCCAACCGACAGGGCTCGCTGCGCCGCGAGCCCTTGCTGGTCCGCACGATCGTCGCCGACCCGATCCGCGCCGACGTGCCCGCCGACGCGCTGCGCTTCATCGCGCTGCGCCCCGGATCGGTGGTGATCGACAACCGCTACTGCGGCTACGGGAACAGCCGCGACGACAACATGGCGTACTGGGTCCCGATCCCGATGCCGGCAATTCGCGACGCATTCGACCGCGTCTACCCACCGCACCGCACGCTGGGCCTGTGGAGCTTCGGTGCGCTTCACGCGGCATTGCTCGCGCTCTGGTGGTCGGTGTGTCGAACTCGATTGCTGAGCCGGAGGAAACGATGATGCAACCCATTCGGGCTTCGGCCCTCGCCCTGCTCATGTTCGCTGCCAACGTCCTCGGGCAAGGACCGACTCGCGAGCAGATCCGCGCCGCGGTGGAATCCGGGACTGCCGCGGTTCAGTCGCTCCGGGTGAACTTCCGGCGCGCAGCGCACGGTCCGTCCGGCCACTACGTGCACGGTGAGCTGTCGTTCCTCGGCAGCGACCAGATGCTGCTCGACAGCGGACACGGCTGGTCCACTCGCAGCTGGAAGGCCTTCTACGCCCGCTCACGGTCGTACCTGCGCGGCCGACGGATCCAAGTGGAGTGGCCCAACAAGCTGGCATTCGAGGAGAAGCAGCTCGCCGAGGGCGAACAGATCGAGCGCTTCGCGGTGCAGAGCTGGTTCCGTGCCTCGGGCTACTGGCCGCGGCGCTGCGGTATCCCCGAGCCGCGCTTCTTCGGCACGTCGACCGGTTTGATCACGGCGCTGCGCGACCGCGACTACGTGGTACGCCCAGGCCGCGACGCAGCGCATGGAGCGCAGTGCGTGGTGCTCGAGAAGGCCGGCGTCGACCGCATCTGGCTGGACCCGGACAAGGGATTCGCACTGCGCCGCAGGCACTGGCTGCAGGGCGGTGTGCTCGCCATGGAGGTCGAAGTACCGCAGCTCCGCAGCGTGGGCCCACTGTTCCTCCCCGCCAACTACACGGTACGCGTACTGCGCTCCGCGACGGGCACCGAGATGTCGACCGCGACGCGGATCGACGCGACGGTGCTCGACTACCGACTCAACGACTTGGGGCCCGACGAGCTGCGCTACACCGCGCCGCCCGGGATGTTCCGGTTCGACCGCGTACACCCCGAGAACGCCAAGCAGATCGTCCCGGGGGGACTTCGGCTGCTGCTCGACGAAGCCGAGCGGCAGCGTCACGTCCACGCCGCCGAACACCGCACGCGCGGACTGTCGTTCGGCCTGCTCGCCGCACTGATCGCCGCGCTCTGGGCGGCCAGCTGGTTGTTGCCGACCTGGCTCCAACGCCGTCGCGCACCCGTTGCCGAACTCCTCCAACCCGCCTGAACACGATGCACAAGCGACGCGAGACCCTGTTGTTCCTGTTCGCCCTGCTGATCGCAGTCGGCGCGCTGTTCTCGTTGCCGTCGCGGGCGACCGTGCACTCCGACGGCACCCCATCGACGAACGCACCCGAGCCACCCGCCGCGCTGCAGATCGAAGTCCGGTCGCCGACGGTCCAGGCGGAAGCCCGCACCCTCGTCACCGACGAGTCTCCTTCCGCCCCGCGACGCACCGGCTCGATCCAGGTGCGCGTGCTCGTCGGATCGGGCGAGCGGCAACGCCCGGGTGCCGACTTCCCGATCCGATTCGAGCCGATGGCCGGCGCAAATCCGGACTTCGACACCCCCGTCATCCGCGCGGACCGCGATGGGCTCGCCACGGCGTCGGGCTTGCGGCCCGGGCCGGTGGTGGTTCGCGCCGCGCAAGGTGCCTCGGAGTACAAGCCGGTGGAAGTGGTCGCCGGGCGAACGCACCGGATCGACCTGCACATCGCGGAGGTGATCTCGATCACCGGCAAGGTGGTCGACACGTCGGATCGACCGATCGCCGGCGCGACCCTCGAAATCGTCCCGCTGTCGGTTGCCGCCGCGCAGATGCCGGTCGCCGAGAGTGGACCGGACGGGTCGTTCTCCGTGCCCGCGGCGCTGCGGCCGTGCCTCATCGGGGCGCGTGCCCCGGGCTTCTACTCGAACCACTTGGTCGAGACGGGGGTCGACGACACGCTCGAACTCACCCTGGTGCTAACCCGTGGCGGCGGCGGTGTGCGCGGTCGGGTCACCGATGCCCAGCGCCGACCGATCGCCGGCGCACGCGTTCGCATCGGCACACCCCGCACCGAGGGTTTCCACGCCCTGCCACACCCGAGCGGTCGCAGCGCGTTCCGCCGTGCTCAGACCGAGCTTCGGACCGACGGCGACGGCTGGTTCCACGTGTTCGGACTGGAGCCAGGCACCCAACCGATCATGGTGCGGAGCCGCAACCACGCACCTTGGTCCGGGTCCTGCACCGTGCACGCCGACACCACAGTGCCGGTCGAGATCGAACTCCAGCCCGGTGCAGTGTGCTCCGGAACCGTGCTCCAGCACGACGGATCGCCTGCCCGCGGTTGCCGCATCGGGGTCCGCAACGGACCGGACTTCCTGCGCGTCCAGGCGCTCACCGCGCGCGACGGATCCTACCGGCTGCAGGGTCTGCCGTCGGGCACGGTCGAGCTGATCGCCAAACACCGCCACCACTTGCGCGGCGACGCCGGCACGAGGCTCGAACTCGACGCGGGAGAAACAGCCACGTGGAGCCCGCGCCTCAGCGGCGGCGTGACCTTTCACGCCCGCATCGTGACCGACAGCACTCCACCCCGTCCGCTTGCCGAGTGCGCCCTGCAGGTCGGGGTGAAGGCGGACGGACTCGGCGCACCGCTGCGCATGGTGCACCGGATCACCGACCGCGACGGACGCATCGAACTGCGCAACGTGCGCCCCGGACCCGTGGTGTCGTTGTCCTTGATCACCGGAGTGCCGACGCCGATCCACCGCTCGGGGATCGACGCCACCGCTGGCGAATACATGCTGGTCGTGCCCGACCCGGGCCGTGCCACGGCGACGGTGCGCGGTCGTGTGCTCGCCGCCGACGGCCGGCCGATCCCACACTGCTCGGCAGTGCTTCTGGTCAGTCGGTTTCCCAAGCAGACCTGCAACCCCGACCCGCACACCGGTGCATTCGAGTTCGGCACCCTGCTGGCTCACACATACCGGCTGCGCCTGCAGGCGCCCGGATTCGTTCCTCGCGTGCTGGAGCACACACTCGAAGAGGGTGCTTGTTGGGACGCCGATCTGGTCACCCTCGAGCGCGCAGGCTGGATCGCGGTGCCCACCGGGGACATCCAGCCCGAACTCAGAGGAGCGGTCGAACTGTGGGTCCGCGACGCGCAATCGATCGCCGTGGCGCGCATCGATTGTGCGGGGGGCGCCGCCCGCTCCATCCCGCTGGCGCCTGGCCGCTACGCGTTGGAGGTGCGCGGTGCTGGCATCGCACACGCATGTATGTCGGTGCAGGTGCACGGTGGCAAAGGCACCACGGTGCACCCACCGATCCGCCGCGGCGTCGCTTGCGTGCTGACCGTCGCCTTGCCGGGCGGCCTGGGCGCGGAGCCCCGAGTCCACCTGTCGGTGCGCTGCGCGGGCGGCACCGCGGTGGATCGCATCCTGCCGGAAGCTGTCGGCCTGCTGCGTTCGTACCGTTGCGCCCTGCTCCCGGGGACACACACGGTCGAGGCCCGCGTCGGGGATCGCACGGTGCAACAGGAAATCGAGGTGCCCGCCGGCGGCAAGCTGCCGGCCTCTTACGAGATCCGCGTGCGCTGACCGGGGTAGCGGGAGCATCCGCGGTCCGCACGGGGTGCGGTCAGCGCGCGTGGGCGCTGAGTCCGACCTCCTGGCCGAACGACACTTCGAGCGTGTGACCGTCCGGATCGCGCAGGAACGCCCAGTAGCCAGCCGGCGGCCCCGAGTCGGTCGCGCCGTCGACGAGAAAGCCCCCCTCGCGAGCCGCGGCACAGAGTCGATCGACCTCGGCGCGGGTGGCACAGCCGACACCGAGATGCCCGAACGGTCGCAATGGCGAGTCGACCACCGCGACTTCGGCGAGCACCACGACGAACGGTCGCGTGCGGTCGCTGAGCCAGACGACCCCATCGCGTCGGTGCACGACCTCCATGTTCGCGAACGTCGCGTAGAACGCCGCGCTGCGCACGAGGTCCGTGACGGGCAACGCAACGTGGGTCAGACCGATGTCGGGCATGCTGTCCAAGATACTCAGGGCCGGCAACGGACCGGGTACAGCGTCGCTCGGGACTAGATGGTGTAGAGAGGCCCCCCCAACCCAGCGGTTACGCTGGTTCTTGTAATTAGCCCTGGGAGGGGCCTCATGGACAAGTATCGCACCGTCGTCATCGCGGACCACCACAAGTCCGTGTTCGTTTGTCGAACCGTGGACACGCAAACCGGAGAGACCGAATTGAGAACACTCAACGCGACCCGCGAGGAGCTGCAAGCGCTGTTCACGGAGCTACCGCGACCCGCGGTGCTTTTCGTCGAGGCGTGTCGCTCCTGGGAGTGGGTCAGCGACTTGTGCGAGGACCAGGTCATGGACATGCGATTGGTGGACGCCGCGAAGATGCCGGAGATCTGGCGCTCGAACAAGAAGACCGATCGCCAGGACGTCGAGGCGATGCTGGAGCGGTGGCTGGTGACTGGACAGCTCCCGGAGTCATGCCCGTGCGACCCGCGCTCAGCGCGAGCTCCGGGACTGACGCGTCGCTTGGAAGAGATCCGCAAACACCGGAGGTGACACTCAACCGAATCCACGCCTTGATCGACGCTCACGGGATGCCCGCGAAGAAGGAGAACTTCGTCGACGAAACTTGGAAGGCGTCCGCCCAGAGGCTTTTGCCACCGGATGTCTGGATCGTCCTCGACACGCTTCTCGACGAACTCGGGATCCTCATCAAGCAGCAACAGACCCTTGAGCAGCGAGTCGAGGAACTGATGACGGATCACGACGACGCGAAGCGGCTACAGGCCATTCCTGGTGTGGGGAAGATCATCGCCGCGACGATCCTTGCGGAGACAGCGGACATCGAACGATTCCCGAACGCACGAGCGTTCGCAGCCTACACCGGTCTGGTGCCGCGTGTGCGCTCCTCGGCCGGCAAAGCCAAGCTCGGCAACATAACACGCAGCGGCCCACCTGGGCTTCGTTGGGCGCTCGGTCACGCGATCTTCGCGAGCATCCGCTCAAAGCACCCCAGCGCTGCGACCGAGTTCTACCGACTGAAGGCGAAGCGAGGCAAACCCAAGAAGCTCGCAATGACGGCAGCAGCCCACAAGCTAGCCCGCATCGTTTTCGTGATGTTGTCTCGCAGCGAAGCGTTCCGTCCACCGCGGACGCGGCAACCGGTCTCCGCGAAAGTCGCGTGATCAAACCGATGGGTTCCGTTCATCCGTTTTGATGGTGAGGAAGACTCGAGAGCATTCGGGCCGCGAAGGCTGCGATCCCGTTCCGGGCTGGGCTACCTGGCTGTCCGCATGCGGATGGCTGGGACAGGCCGCGCCACTAGCTTGGGACGCAGCCTTCCGGACCATCCATCATGAGCCGCGCGGCACCGCCGCGGAACCAGTGGCGAAACCCCATTGGTCAGAGCTCGCACCAGAAGCTTGGCGTGGCCTTTCTTGCCACTCCGAAGGCCTGAACTGCTCGATCCACTCCCGGGAGTAGCGCCACACGACAAACCGCATCCAACACTTCATGTCATCCAGGCAATCCCTCGCACTCGACGCCCGGGACAGCAACCTCTGCATCCGGATCGAGGGCAAGCAAAAGCCGCCAGCCCCTGTTGCCCCGTCACCTTCAGCGTCGGCCTACACGGGCGCGACCGACGCTGAAGGTGACGGGGCAACAACAAAGCAACCAGAGAGACCACCACGCGCTCAGACTGTTTTTCTTGCGCAGCCAGTTGACTGGAGGGGCCTCTCTACAGAAGCCCGGACTATTCATGACCGAGCTGCTGCGATCGCGCAAGTTCGCTGCTGGCTTCGTCGAACGTCAGAACCTGCTCCTCGACGGGGAGGCACCCCGCCTCCGGGCAGAACCTGCCGTTCTCCTTGCCAGCAACAACCTCGCACGATCTCGCGACGCTGCTCACGAATAGTCCGGGCTAGTGCCCCGTGTCCGGAGTTCGCAGCACATGTACCCGGCCATTCGATCCGCCCGCTGCGTTGCTGCTCCTCAGCTTGTCCACCAACAAGCCGTGTCGTCGCAGCGCCTTGCGCGCGAACCGACTGACGCGGCCACATTTACTGCGAACTTCAGATGAGGGGCACTAGCGTTCTCTGCCCGGGCGATGCGCCTTCCGCCCACCGCGCGCCACGGTTGCGGGGAGCCGACTCTCTTGCAGGCGGCGCGCCATGTCGATGCACCGCTCCACGAGTGCGCGGGTGCCCTCGCGGAGCTCCTCGCTGGCCCGCACCGCGGCCACGTTGTTCTCCATGTCCTCAGCCGACCAACCGCGGCTGTGCGCGACGTAGGGGAACGGTGGAAAGACACAGCCGATCTCCGCGAAGAACCCGAGCATCGACCCGGCCACCGCCTGCACGTTGTCTTGTCCGCCGGTGATCAGGAACCCCGCGACCTTGTCGCGGATCAGCACCCGGTCGCGGATCGTCAGCTGGTTCCCATCCGCTCGACCTTGTCGCGGATCAACGGATCACCACGAGGTCGCGGGATCCCTCGTCAGCTGGGTCCTCTGCATCCAGTTCATCCGCTCGACCATCTTCGAGTAGAAGCCCTCGCTGGCGGCTCCCCGGCGACGCATCGTCTCGAGGCCGAGCGAACGCGTGTCGCCGTCGAGGATCAGGGGCGCGGGTGCCGGGGGTCCATCGCGGTGGTCGAGACGCCGAGTACGCGCGGCGGACCGTCGTTTGGCTGCGGCAGCGCGACGATGCCCCTGCGTAGCCTGCCGCGTTTGGTCTTCGACCATCTGGCCATCCTCGACCGGATCTCTGCATCCATCTTCGTAACCGGGCTCCCCTTCGCCGGTCAGCCGGTGGAACTTCCAGTAGTGCCACGGGCAGACCACGTAGTCGCCATCGAGCACGCCTTCGCCGAGCGGTCCCCCAACGTGGTTGCAGGTACCGGACACCGCGCCGAACACGCCATCGCGACACGACAGCGCGACGGTCCGGCGACCGACCGAAACCTGTTGCAGCGGGCAACCACCGAGCTCCTCGGCGGCGCCCACGTCGATCCATCCTGCTTCGGGCATGCGTCGGTCCTCCGGTGCGAGCCTACGGTTGCGCCCGTCCGGTCGCCACAGTGCGGTGCGCGCCGGGTGGTGTACGATCGCCGCACCGTGCGCCCCCGCCCGCTCCCGCTCGCCCTGGTCCTCGCCGCCGGACTGTCGGCCCAGACCCACAGCTCGCCTGGGGGCTCCACCCCGGTCGACTTCCGCCGCGACATCCTGCCGGTGCTCGCCGACCGGTGCTTCCGGTGCCACGGACCCGACGCGAAGGCGCGCAAAGCGAAGCTGCGACTCGACACCTTTGCCGGCGCAACGGCCGAACGCGATGGACGGCGCGCGCTCGTGCCCGGTGATCCCGCGGCGAGCGCGATGGTCGCACGGCTGCGCCACGCCGATCCGAGCAAGCGCATGCCGCCGGCGCGCAGCAAGCAGACAGTCACCGAGCGCGAGATCGCCCGCATCGAAGAGTGGATCCGCAACGGCGGGGCCTACGCCGCGCATTGGGACGACACCCCGCCGCGCCGCTCAGCCGAGCGAAGAGGCGTCGAAGGAGACCTTCCTGCGGCGCGTGTCCTTGGCGCTCACCGGACGTTCCACCTCGGTGGCTTGGACCTCTACCCGGCCTCAGCTACCCAAACAGATTCCTGAAGCGCCATTTATTTCCGATGCACCACACTAGCTACTCCGCCGCGGACCACCACCGCATCGTCCGGTAGACGGGGACGCTCAAGCTCGCGCAAAATGCCCAACTGATCGACTGCGTCGATCACGAACCACGCAAGATGGCCTTCCGGCAGCCAGTCGCTCGGCGACGGTGGAAGGAGAAGGCCCTGCCGACGATCCTCTTGCTTGCGAAACCCGCCCATCTGCTGGCCTCTACGGTAGACGGGCAGACCGAGGATTCCCGATTTCGCGATTCCTCAGCGCGCCGGGGTCGTCCCGTGGCGCAGACTCCTAGAAGCCAAGTTTTCTGATACGCGCACGGAAAAGCGCTTCATATGAATTGAGGTGCGAGAGGGCCTGCGCCAAGTCACTAGGAAGCCCGGTGTGTTTGTGCATATCCTTTAGGGTCTCCCTTGTTTCCTTCGCGAACCGATCAAAATGACGACACGTAGCTGCGGCAAGCTTCTTGTTCCCACCGAGCTCTTCAATTCGAGACTGTAGGTACATCATGTATGCATCATAGTACCATACGGTTCCATCACCAATTGCCGCTAGCATGATGCGGTCTACTTCTCGAATTGCTTCAGGCCGCCGAGCATGGTCAAGTTGTGCCAGATCCAACAGGAGAGACATGTGCATCATGCTGAACAGGATTGCTCCCGGGTCCATCCTGTGTTCACATGCCATTGTACCCGAGCGTCCATCACCACACACGTTGGTTCGACTCACAACCTGGAGATTCGCCGTGCATGACCAGGCAAACGAGATTCCTAGCAGAAGCAGTGGTGTGGACAATAAGAATCGCACGCTTTGCATACCGGCTACTTGTGTGTTGAAACTATGGGGTTTCCGTCCGCATCAGCAGACATGATGTCGACTCGATTCCCGTCTGGAACGGCGCCACCCACACGAACCTGGCGCTCAATCGGGTAGTCCTTTCCACCTACTCTCACACTGTCCGGACCCCAAGTCCGCTTGGAGTTTCTTCCGACCGGCCAGGTTGGAATAACGAGGATGGAATGAAAAGTCAGTACACGTGTCCCTCGGCGCTTGCAGAGCCCGTAGAAAAACTTGAACGAACTGCGGTCGGTACTGCTAAAGGATTTTCCAGTGGGGTGATTGTGCCACATACCTACGATCAAGTGTCCGTAGCGTGAACCAGCTACAGCTTTGTAGGCTCCAATGAAGCTCATGCCCAGACCCCCCTTCTCTTTGGGGCTCATGGGAACGAGGTACAACAGACCCGATGAATCTGTGACAATGAGGTCGCCGGTCTCAAAGAGTCGGTCTTTTGGTTCGTTCTTGGGCCTATTTCGGTCAAAGTCATTCTGATGCTGCCGCGCAAATTCTGACCCGCTGAGGCCTTGATACACGTCCAGGGCAGATGGCGCGCCGTGCCCAGCCTGTGGAAGAAGTCCAGCCACGGTCCACGAGGGAAAACTAGATGGCAACGTCATTGATACGCCCATTCGTGGATCGCTCCAACTAGATCGACCCGAGCCCCGGAGGACCCAACCCCTGCAGACCGAACGGGTCAATTCCTGAGTAATGATTCGCCCCCGCAAGTCCGTGCACCCATTCCCATGATTCAGCGGATCTCCCCATGCCCCAATCGGATCCACCGACACGAACCGCCCCATCTCTGGGCTGGAAATGCGGTGCCGGTTGCGTACGAGTCCCGACTCCGGATCGTGCCGCTTGCCGTGCCACGCGGCGTAGCCCGACCGACGACACATTGCCGTAGTGCGTCCACGTCGACCGCTGGTGAGCATCCGGCACGCCGGACGCCCGGAGGCTCGACCTCGACACCCTGCTCGTCCACCACCACGTGCGTCGAGTCCGCGCCCGACTGATGCACAAGCGAAATGCCCACTCCCGTTCGGCACGATGTAGGCCAGCAGTTCATCCAGCCGGCTACCCCACGAACGACTTCGTCGGTCATGCGACGACCCGGACAGCTTCAGCGCAGCTCCCGCCAACCCTCGTAGGTGTGGAAGTAGGTCTCCATGCCCCGATTCCGTCGTACCAGGCGCAGACCCGGCGGTCGTACGGATCAATTGCGCCACCAGGCTCAGCGTCACCAATTGCGACGACGAGTTCGACGACGACTTCGGCGCCACGTTCAGCGAATACCGCAGCTTCCCCTGCTGCTGGAGCGAGCGGCTATGCGCAGCAGCTTCTCTGGACCATCTACCTGTTCCCAGATCTTCCGCCGCGCGTACTGAAGTCGAGCTTCGACAGCGGCGCCACTTGCTTTCGTGCCGGGCGACGACTGCGACTGCTGCTGCGCGCCTCCGCGGCGGTATACACCTCCGACAGCCGGTTGAAGATGTCGAACACGAAGTACCGGTCGCCGATCCGCCGCAGGTTTCCCGCCGCGTCGTGCTCGACCGGCGTGGTGATCCCGGCCTGGATCATCGCGTCGTACCGGTTGGAGACGTCCTGGCCGCCTTGGTCCTCCAGCGAGTACGTCCGCACGTAGTTCTCGCTCGAGGACAAGAAGTCCAGGCTGCTGCGGTTCGCGCCCTGGTCCAGCGTGCACACCGTCCGGTCCTTGAAGTTGTTCGACGCGGTCGGCGGGTTGGCCGACATGCCGGCGCCGTCGAGCCCCAGCCAGGCCTCCGCGAGCCGATTGAACTCATCGTAGAAGAACCGGTCGCCGCCGGTCGTCCAGCCGCTCGGGGTGCTGGGCCGCCGGTACGACTCCTTGACCAGGTTGTCCAGCAGGTCGCACTCGAAGTCGAGCTGCGCCAGCACCGTCGAGCCGACGTCCTTGAACTGCGCGCCACGCCCGAAGTGGTCGAAGTCGAACGACGGCGACCAGGTCCTCGAACGCTGGCCGCTGGCCGACATCGTTACGACGGGAGGTAGGCATGGTTCGCTGTGCACTCAGACGACGAGTACCCTCGGGAACCGACGGAAGGGTAAAGAGAGCCCTACTTCGGCGCCTCGGCAAGCACCCTCCGCAACCGCTCCCGATCGACTGGGATGACGTCAGCTGTTCTCCAGAACCAGGACGGTGATTTCGATACGAGTCGAACCCGCCAATACAGATTCTTAGTCGGGTTCTCGACCAGAAGTTGCCGCAGTTCGGCAGCATTGAAGTGCGCGACGTAGCAATACCGTGGGACTACTCCAAACCTGATCCTCTTATTCCACGGCGCTTCATTGATATCAAAGTACACACGACCGGGCCGGTGCCAGGACAGAAGAGCCTCATCAGGACCCAGAATATCAAACTGGAGGCTCAGATCCTTTGTGTAGCGATACAATTCGATGTCCGTACTGAACCTGACGATCAGCACTTCTGGCCAATCTACGTCTCTCGTGCCGCTTGCAACACGCTCCAATCCCGTGACATGCGCGGAGAACGTACAGCCGTCCAGAAGAGTCACGAACACCCCGAGTGCGGCGGCGCAACAGCGGCGAAACACCACGCAGGATTCCCTACCTCGCTCGATACACCTCACTTGCGTATCACCCCGGCCGCCGTCAATCCAGGAAGGCACCGAAGCGCCTCATCTAGGTACCCGCCCGAGTTTTCATGCCCATGCTGGCTCGGGGAATTGATGTTCGCCTCGCTCTCGTGACCCAGCTGCCCGCCGCTCGTAGCCAGCGCATCTGGGCCGGTATTCCCAACGAGGATACCAGGAAAGGCAATCAGTGCTGCGAACAGGTTTCCTAGAATTGGCACTGCCGTAACGTAGTCCAGGGGCGTCAATTCCTGGTACACGTTTACCCATTTCGTTGGCTTGACGGGCATACATACGCCCTGGGGGATAGGCTTGTGCACCGGGTCCAGCGTTACCAGGTTCGTGACTCGGTCCTTTCCAGTAACACTGGTTATTATCGCCATAGCTGTCGTACCACCATAGCTATGACCTATGACGGTTACCACATTGGTGGTCCATGGATCCATCTGACTATTGACCCAAACTCGTGCATTGGTGCCCTGGTCCCACTCGAAGTACTTGTGATGCCCTTCTCCCTTTCTATCACGCATCAAGTTGAGCACGTTCTGGGTCTTGGCGTCACCCGCCCCTCCGATCCAGGCCGTTATGTAGTTCGTCGGACGTGGCGGAACGTAGAGGTCGATCTTCGGGTTGCGCGCACCAAGACCGCTGGACCCAACTCCTTGCAGCCCAAAAGGATCTACCCGCGAGAGCGCGTTCGATCCCGCAAACCCGTACCCGTTTCCATGGTTCAGCTCGTCTCCCCACGCCCCAATCGCATCCACCGACACGAACCGCCCCATCTCTGGGCTGAAGTACCGGTGCCGGTTGTACACCAGCCCTGACTCCGGATCGTGCCGCTTGCCGTGCCACGCGTACGGTAGCCCGACCGACGACACGTTGCCGTAGTACGTCCACGTCGACCCGCTCTTGGTGAAGACATCCGGCACGCCGGACGCCCGGTACTCCACCCGCTCGACCTCGACACCCTGCTCGTCCACCACCACGTGCGTCGAGTCTGCGCCCGACTGGTGCACGAAGTACGACGTGTGCCCACTCCCGTTCGGCACGATGTAGGCCAGCAGTTCATCCAGCCGGCTACCCCACACGAACGACTTCGTCGGTACCAGCGACGACCCGGACAGCTTCAGCTCCTGCAGCTCCCGCCAACCCTCGTAGGTGTGGAAGTAGGTCTCCGTACCCCCGATTCCGTCGTACACCAGGCGCACGACCCGGCGGTCGTACGGATCGTACGCGTACAGCGCCACCAGGCTCAGCGTCACCAATTGCGACGACGAGTTCGACGACGACTTCGGCGCCACGTTCAGCGAATACCGCAGCTTCCCCTGCTGCTGGAGCGAGCGGCTGTACCGCAGCAGCTTCTCTGGACCATCTACCTGTTCCCAGATCTTCCGCCGCGCGTACTCGAAGTCGAGCTTCGACAGCGGCGCCACTTGCTTCGTGCCGGGCGACGACTGCGACTGCTGCTGCGCGCCCTCCGCGGCGGTGTACACCTCCGACAGCCGGTTGAAGATGTCGAACACGAAGTACCGGTCGCCGATCCGCCGCAGGTTTCCCGCCGCGTCGTGCTCGACCGGCGTGGTGATCCCGGCCTGGATCATCGCGTCGTACCGGTTGGAGACGTCCTGGCCGCCTTGGTCCTCCAGCGAGTACGTCCGCACGTAGTTCTCGCTCGAGGACAAGAAGTCCAGGCTGCTGCGGTTCGCGCCCTGGTCCAGCGCGTACACCGTCCGGTCCTTGAAGTTGTTCGACGGGGTCAGCGGGTTGGCCGACATGCCGGCGCCGTCGAGCCCCAGCCAGGCCTCCGTGAGCCGATTGAACTCGTCGTAGAAGAACCGGTCGCCGCCGGTCGTCCAGCCGCTCGGGGTGCTGGGCCGCCGGTACGACTCCTTGACCAGGTTGTCCAGCAGGTCGTGCTCGAAGTCGAGCTGCGCCAGCACCGTCGAGCCGATCTCGTCCTTTATCTGCGCGCCCCGCCCGTAGTGGTCGAAGTCGAACGAGGTCAACCCGTTGGTGGTCGCGCTGTAGTGCAGCCGGCGCTGGTTGACACCCGGCCCGAAGTGCGCGTACTCGGCGAGTAGCCGTGAAGACTGACCCGATCCGGCCAGCTTCAAGTTCATGCTCGACAGCCGGCCAAGCGCGCTGTCGAAGCCGTGGTCCAGATCGAGCCCGTCAGCGTAGGTCAGCTTGGTCCGGTCGTCGAGGTTGGTGTAGGTCCGCTGCACCGTCGCCGGAGTCGCCCCGCCGCCCTGGTACAGGAAGCTCTCCGACCGCACCCGGCCGAGGCTGTCGAGCACCCGCGTCTGCGCGTTGTTCAGGGTCATCGTCGCGCCCAGCGCGCCGAGGTAGGTCGCGTTCGCCGCGATCCTACCGAAGTCGTCGCGCTGCAGCACGTCCCGCACCGTGAGCTGGGACACCTCGCCCGCATAGGTGGCCATGTTCGGCGACTGGCGGACCAGCAGTTGGTCGAGGGCGTCGAAGAAGAAGTCGACTTGGATGCCGCGCCCGTCGTAGGCGTGGATCTGCCGGTTGCCGGCGTCGAACTCGAACCAGTAGGCGTGTGCCTTGTGCTTCGACGACGCGCTGGGTGGATCGCTGAGGTTGGCACCCGGACGCTGGAGGGCGATGCGGCGGCCGAGGGCATCGAAGGTCACGCGGGTCACGAACCCCTTGGCGTCGATGCGGTCGACGCTCGTCTGGCCGCCGAGCCCGGGGCTGTCGGAGTAGGTCGCGGATGTGGTCAGGTCTCGGGACGGCGTGGTGCCGCGCCGGACGTGGGCCACGGCGCGGCCGGCGGCGTCGAAGTACGTCTGGTGGACGCGCCCCATTGCATCCACCTGCTTGTCGATCTGCCGCAGGCTGTCGACGAAGCGGTCGAGATCACGCCAGGATGTCGTGGTCCCGGTGTCGCCCTTGTCCCGGACCTTGGTCAGGACGCCGGCCTTGCCGTAGGTGTACTCCGCCCGGTAGGTCTTGGTCGTCGCAGTCCCGGTGAGCACGCCGCGCTGTGCGCTGCGCTCCTTGGAGGCGACGTAGTCCGTGCCTGAGAGGTACGCAAGCACTGTCGAGACGAGGTTGTTGCTCGCCAGACCGTCGTCCACCCGTTCGAGCCGACCCTTCGTGTCGTACACGTAGCGGGCCTTGCGCCCCGTCGCGTGGTTGGTGATCAGCGTCGTCTGCGACCGCTTGTTCAGTTCGTACAGCACCTTCCGCTGTGGCAGCTCCCCGCCTTGCCCGCCGAGAACCTCGTCCCGGACTTCGACGACCCGACCGGCCTCGTCGCGCACCAGAGTTCGCTTGCCGACCTGCACGTCGGCCTTGGACAGCAACTCGGTCGTGAGCAAGCTGCCGTCGTAGCGGTGGGTGAAGCGTAGCTCCTGGCCACCGACATCGACGTTGTAGCCCTGCGGCTTGTTGACCTCAGGAATGTGCGCTTCCCGCACCGCGCCCGCGTGGTTGCGGACCACGTCGTACTGCAGCGTGGTCGTCCCGCCGGCGCCATCGCCGACCATCCGCTTCTTCGCCTTCACCCGCAGCGCGCCATCGATGTAGTACCGCGCCTGCTCGTGTTCGACAGCGTTCGGGTCGGTGACCTTGACGATGTACGGCGTCCGGTAGCCATCCCACACCACGCTCACGAACGACCCGTTCGGCAAGTGGGTACTCGTCAAGTCGCCCATCGCGTTGTGTAGATAGATCGTGCGCTGAAGCCACGGGTTGGTCCCGCCCAAGGGGTTCGCGAGATCCTCCGGCTCATGGAGCGGCCGGCGGTCGACCAGCTTGGCCAGCAACCGGAAGCTCTCCCACTGCCACTCGCGGCGGATCCAGTCCCGGCCGGTCGCCGTACCGCTCGGGCCCTTCTGCGGTTGGCCCGCGGAGTCCAGGTTGCGGGTGCGCGCCACCGCGGCGTTGTCCCACACGTCGTAGGACAGCAGCGTCTCTTCCTGGAAGCTGTCGCGCTGCGTGGTGATCCGGGTGGGCAATCCCAACGGATTGCGGGCCCAGGTCGTGTGGGTCTCCGCGGTCGTCCCGAAGTCGGACCGACGCTGGTAGAGCCGGCCGAGGTCGTCGAACTCGAACCGAGTTTCGGTGGCGGTCGTTCCCTGCTGGTAGCCCACGATTTCGCGGTGCACGAAGTACTGGCCGTACTGCGTGGCATCGTAGAACCGCCGCGTGTCGGTCCCCTCGGGGTCGATGTGCTTGTACACTCGCCCGAAGCCGTCGAAGTGTTCCGTCTCGGTGATGCGGTAGGTGTTGCCGATCAGCTCCGACTTGCTGGTGGTCGACAGCAGTTTGAAGCCGTGGTTCGGATCGAGGCGCGTCGCTTGGGTGTCGAAGACGTGGTCGAACTCGACGGTCGAGCCATCCGGCTGGATGATCTTCTTCAGCAGCGAGTAGCGCGGCGGGGTGGTCTCCCAGCCGGTCTCGTACTGGTAGGTGTACGTGACCTTGGCGTCCGCACCGGTCCCCGACGGCGGAGCGGCAGGGTCGTGGATGGTCTCGGTCAACAGGAGGCCCCGGCTCTGGTCGAAGGTGTACTCCTGGACCCGGCCGGACGGCTGTTCGGTGACCTTGGTCGGGTGCATGCAAGTGCACCCACCACCGGTGTACTCCATGATCCAGGTGACGCTTGCCGGCTCGGGGATCTTCGTGAGGTCACGAGGCTCGTGCGTCCGCGGCAAACCCTGCGCGTTGGGGCTCGGGGTGGCCACCATCTGCAGGATCCGCCCGAGCTCGTCGCGGCTGTACACCGTCGTCGTGCCGTTCGGCGCGCTGTGCGTCAGCTCGGTGACGTAGTAGTGGTAGTAGCTATAACCGGGGTACCCAGAGACCGGGTCTCCGGCGGTCCGCGTACCCAACTTGTACGAGAAGGAATGCACATTGCCCCACCGGTCGGTCTGCTGAGCAACGCGATAGAGGTCGTGCGCCGCCACGTAGCCCGAGACGGTGTTCGTGTGGGCCTTGCTGTAGGTGAATGCGACCACGGTCTTGCCCTGGTTGGCGGACGGGTCTGGCGGCACGGTAGAGGCGAGGTGGTACTCGCGAACCTCCGCGATCAGCCGGTCGCCCTCGGGCGTCGTGCTCCACACGAACTGCGTGACGTAGTAGAGGTCCGACTCCGTGAGCGAGTAGATCGGGCTCGGGCACTGACCGTCGAGCACGGGCACGGTTCCCGGTCCGTTGCAGCCCGTGATCACCTTGCGTTTGCTGTTCCACTGGTGCGTGATTCGGCCATCACTCTCCATCCGGTAACCCCACTTCAGGTCGTCGGCGGTGATCCCAGTCGGCCCCTGAGGACCCTGATAGTTGGGGTAGGAGACCACGCAGTCGTGGTAGGACTGGCTCGGTGGATCGGTGTAGGTGTGCTGCTCCGCGAGCCCGTTCGGATAGGTGATGCGGTCAGGACGAATCTGACCGTTGATCGTGATCCACTGGTAGGTGGTCTGGTTGTCGAACGCGTCGCGCTTCCACACGGCGAGGAACTTCGCGGTCGCACCCTGTCGCTCGACACGAATGACCGTGCCGTCGACTTCGTAGATCTCGAACGCGTCGGCGATCTTCGGGTCGGTCGACTTGAAGAACCTCAGACGCCGAACATCGATGCTGTGGGCATACCAGCCATTGCCCAGCTTGCTCCAGTTCCCAACTCGCTGCGGACCGATCCCCAAACTGGGGTTCGTGGCACCTGGACAAAGTAGTCAAGGGTCCTCTTCTTCGGGAAGCATTCAAATCTCGGGTGGCATGCCTTCGCCGCCCCCTGCACCATCCCCCGGCGGGCCCGCCCCCCCTGGTCGCTTGTTGATGTGGTCGGAGTCGCACCCCGAGTCTTGCTCGGCCGGAATCGGTTCGAGGGAACAGTAGCCCGCCACTCCACCTCGCGATCCGTGAGGCCCGGTCGTGGGCCCTCTCGCGGCGGTCTTGGCCTTACCTGGACCTTGGGTCGTAGGCCCAGTCAACCGCGGTTGCCCACCGGTGTTGACTACAGGTCCGGGTGTTGGGGCTCCAGGAGCATTCGGGCCGGGAGTGATGACCGGCAGGCAGCAACGCGAGTTCTGCCAGGCGATATCCGCTCCGACTGTGGGGCACCCGGGCCTGATCTGCGCACCGACTGGTGCCAGTGCGAGCATCAGGAACAGTGCCACCCAGCCAACCCGGAACACGGTCCGGTGCACTGAGTCTCGATCCTGAAGATCCCGCGGGGTTCTGCGACTTCTCATGCCGGTGCTCGAGGTTCACGCGCCGGCTTCCACGCGCCGGCTTCCACGCGCCGGCTTCCACGCGCCGGCTTCCACGCGCCGGCTTCCCTGATCAGCTTGTATCCCGCGACGCGATACTCGGCAAGAGAGTCGTCGCGAGAAATGCTGTTCCAGGAGCGGGTGGCAATCGAAACCCCGGCAAACAAGCAATCGGGAAGAAACGCCCGACCGCGAGTTAGCCCTGGGAGACCTCGGCGTGACCTGTGCCGCGCCGAGAGAATCGGCAAGGCATGCGCCGGCGGCTATGGAAGGTGCCGTACGCGGAACGACGGGCGGCGGCCACATGCAGCAGACCGCTCCGCCAAGAGGTCCGCCCCCCCGATTCGCCCGCGCTCAGCGCCCGACGGTCGGGAGCATTGCGTTGGTGAGCCCGCCGGCCGGGATCGTGCTGTTGGCGACCACCAACGTATGCAAGCCGAGCCGTACACCGACCAGCTTCGGATTGGCGGGCACAGCGATCGGGAACGGGGTCCCGGTGGGACCGACCGCCAGGATCTGCGAGCCCTGCTTCGGTCCGGGCCCAAACACCGTCAGGTTGGTGGTGCGGCCGTTCCGCAGTTCGCTGTCGATGCCCATGCGGTACTGGTAGACCTCGTAGGCACCAATGTCCAGCAGCGCCAACCCGTTCGACGCGGGTCGAGTATCCGACTGTTGCCCTCGTAGTCGACGCCCCAGAGCGTCGCCTGTGGCAGGTCGCCACGGCCGACACACAGCGAGAACGGCGAGATGTGCAGGTCGCCACTCGCGACATCGAGCTGTAGACCACGCCGCCGTACGGTCCGGGACTGAAGATCCCGATGCGGTTGTTCTCGGTGGCGGTGGCGTGCTGCCCAGTGAACAGGTTGCCGCGCAGGTTGATGCGGACCGACTCGCACTTGTAGCGGGTATCCACGTGTGCCACCGAGCCGGAGGCGCTCGGACCGAACTGCACCGCACCCCAATCGCCGGGCGCGGGCACCGTGGCATTGCCGTCGAGGTTGGTGCCCCGCCCACGGTGTCGCCGTGGCTCGAGGTGATCACGATCGGGTTATCGCCACGCCCGTCAAGCACCAGTCGGCCGCTGCCGGACAGCGAGCCCGAGAGCATCTTGAGCTTGATGCCGGGACCGACCTGGAACTCGTTGCAAGTGCTCGTGGTCACCCCGGTGCAGACGATGACCCCGTTGCCGTTCAGCGTGTTCGACAGCGTGATCGAGGTCGGCCGACGAGTGGCTTGGCCGACGATTTGCAGGTGATCGCCGGTGCCGATCGCCCGGTTGTCGAGCAAGAACGGCACCTCGTCCCAGTTCAGGTTCAGGAACGGCTGCATCGCGTTGCCCTGGAACAGGCAGTCCTCGACCACCACGCCCCGCGCAGTTCCGTCGAGCAAGGGCCGCCCCGTTCTGCGGCTGCGCGTTCGAGAGATCTTCGCAGTACGGGCTCAATGCGCGCCTCGAGGCCGAGCGAACGCGCGTGGTCGAGCCCGGCGTCGAGCAGCATCGGGCATGCGTCGGTCCTCCGGTGCGAGCCTAGGGTCGTACCTGCCCGGTCGCCACAGTGCGGTGCGCGCCGGGTGGTGTACGATCGCCGCACCGTGCGCCCCCGCCCGCTCCCGCTCGCCCTGGTCCTCGCCGCCGGACTGTCGGCCCAGACCCACAGCTCGCCTGGGGGCTCCACCCCGGTCGACTTCCGCCGCGACATCCTGCCGGTGCTCGCCGACCGGTGCTTCCGGTGCCACGGACCCGACGCGAAGGCGCGCAAAGCGAAGCTGCGACTCGACACCTTTGCCGGCGCAACGGCCGAACGCGATGGACGGCGCGCGCTCGTGCCCGGTGATCCCGCGGCGAGCGCGATGGTCGCACGGCTGCGCCACGCCGACCCGAGCAAGCGCATGCCGCCGGCGCGCAGCAAGCAGACAGTCACCGAGCGCGAGATCGCCCGCATCGAAGAGTGGATCCGCAACGGCGGGGCCTACGCCGCGCATTGGGCCGACATCCCGCCGCGCCGCCCCGAGCCGCCGGTCGTGACGAATGCCCGCTGGGCGCGCGATCCGATCGACCACTTCGCACTGCGGCGCATGCGCGACGCCGGGCTTCAGCCGAGCGAAGAGGCGTCGAAGGAGACCTTCCTGCGGCGCGTGTCCTTGGCCCTCACCGGACTCCCCCCCACTCCCGAAGAGATCGGTGCTTTCGCCGCCGACGCGACTGACGGAGCGCACGCGACGGTGGTCGACCGACTGCTCGCCTCGCCGCGGTTCGGCGAGCGGATGGCGCAGGACTGGCTCGACGTGGCGCGCTACGCCGACACCTACGGCTATCAGGCCGACGTGGCGCGGCGCGTCTGGCCGTACCGCGACTGGGTGATCCGAGCGTTCCGCGACAACCTGCCCTACGACCGCTTCCTCACCTGGCAGATCGCGGGCGACCTGCTGCCGAATGCGAGCGAAGACCAGCGCCTGGCGACAGCGTTCTGCCGCCTGCACCGGCAGACCAACGAGGGAGGCAGCGTCGAGGAGGAGTACCGCGTCGAGTACGTCGCCGACCGCACCGAGACGGTGGCGACCGCGTTCCTCGGCATGACGCTCGGCTGCGCCCGCTGCCACGACCACAAGTTCGACCCCTTGCCGCAGCGCGACTACTACCGCCTGACCGCGTTCTTCGCCAACATCGACGAGTCCGGGCTGTACTCGCACTTCACTCGCGCCACGCCGACCCCGGCGCTCGACCTACCGAGCCCGGAACAGCGCGAAGATCTCGCACGACTCGAGCGACGCGTCGCCGATGCGGAACACCGGCGCGAGGTGTTGGGCAGCATGCAGAGCGCACAACAGAACGGATTCCGCACCTGGCTCGGCCGTGCGGCCGCGGCCCTCGAGCGCGGCGAGCCCACGCTTTCGCCGATCGGCCGAGTTGGCGACTACCCACTCGAGGATCTCGCGGCGACGGGACTGCGAAACCGCTGCGACCCCACGCGTAGCGCGCGAGCCCACGACGGGCCGCGCAGCGGCGCGGGGGTGCGCGGCAACGGCGTGGTGCTGAGCGGGGACAACAGCCTGACCTTCCCCGGCGTCGGCGCGTTCCGCCGCACCGACGCGTTCACCTTCGCCCTGTGGCTGCGCGTGCCGACCCGCTATCCCCGCGCAGTCGTGCTGCACCGCTCCCGCGCGTGGACCGACGCCGGCAGCCAGGGCTACCAGCTGTTGGTGGAAAACGGCCACCTGAGCTGGTCGTTGGTCCACTTCTGGCCTGGCGACGCGATCGCCGTGCGCACCGTCGCACGACTGCCGGTCGACCGCTGGGTGCACGTCACCGTCACCTACGACGGCTCGAGTCGGGCCGGCGGTCTGCACATCTACCTCGACGGGTCGGCGACACCGAGCACCGTGGTGCGCGACAGGCTGCGGCATTCGATCACCGGAGGCGGCGAGCTCGTGCTGACCCTCGGCCAGCGGTTCCGCGACAACGGGCTGGCGGGCGGCTCGGTCGACGAGCTTCTCGTGTTCAACCGTTGCCTCACGCCGGTGGAAGTCGCCGAACTCCACACGCCGGGTGCGCTCGCGGTCGCGCTGCGCGTCGCTGCGGGCAAAGCGCGGTCGGCGGCGAAGGACTGGGTCACCGACGCGACCCGCGAACTGCACGCGCTGTACTGCGCCACACTCGACCCGACCGCCAGCGCCGCGGCGCAGCAGCTGCAGAAGGCGCGCGTCGAACTCGCCAAACTACGCGACTCGATCCCGCAGATCATGACGATGCGCGAGCGAAGTCGACCCCGACCGACCCACGTGCTGCGGCGCGGCGGCTACGACGCGCGTGGCGAACGGGTCGAGCCCGGCACACCCGGTTCGCTACCGCCATTTCCCACCGAGCTGCCCCGCGATCGCCTCGGGCTGGCGCGCTGGATGGTGGACGGCGGCCATCCGCGCACCGCGCGGGTCGCGGTCAACCGCCTGTGGTCGTTGATGTTCGGCCGCGGGTTGGTCGCCACGCCCGAGGACTTCGGCAGCCAGGGTGAACCGCCGAGCCACCCGCTGCTGCTCGACTGGCTGGCCACCGAGTTCGTCGCATCCGGGTGGAACGTCCAGGCGATGCTGCGGCGCATCGCCCTGTCCGCGACCTTCCGTCAGTCGTCGGTGAACCCTCGGAGCCGCTCCTTGGACCCCGACAATCGACTGCTGGCGCGCGGCCCCAGCCGCCGACTCACCGCCGAGATGCTGCGCGACCAGGCATTGTTCGCCAGCGGCTTGTTGGCCGAGCGGATCGGCGGCCCCAGCGTGAAGCCGTACCAGCCGCCGGGCCTGTGGAAGGAGAAGAGCGGGCAGACCTACGTGCGATCCAAGGGGGAAGGCCTGTATCGCCGCAGCCTCTACACGTTCTGGAAACGCACCTCACCGCCGCCGTCGATGCTGTTGTTCGACGCGAGCAAACGCGAGGTGTGCGTCGTGCGGCGCCAGGAGACGAACACGCCGCTGCAGGCGCTGGTGCTGTGGAACGACCCACAGCTGGTCGAGGCGGCACGAGTGCTCGCCGAGCGAACGCTGCGCGAGGCCCCGTCCGCGGCGGCGCGCATCCGACTCGCGTTCCGCCGCCTGGCAACTCGAGCGCCGACCGTAGCGGAGGTCGACGTGCTGCGGCGCTTGCTCGACGCCCAACACGAAGCGTTCCGCGCCGACCCGGCCGCAGCGCGCGCGCTGCTGGCCGTCGGCGACAAGCGAGTCGGGCCCGAGGTCGACCCGGCAGAGTTGGCCGCATTCTCGACCGTGTGCTCGACCCTGCTCGGCCACGATGCAGTGGTGATGGTGCGTTGATGGCAACTCGACCGACTGACGGACATCCAAACACCGACCGTGATCACGGGGATTCGTGCACGCGCCGAGCCCTGCTGGCGCGCTCGTCGCTGGGACTCGGCGCTTTGGCGCTGGCACAGCTCGACCTGCCCGCCGCAGCCCCGCCGCGGCCGACAGTCGGCGACGCAACCGGCGCCCCCCACTTCGCACCCCGCGCCCAGCGCGTCATCTACCTGTTCCAGAGCGGCGGCCCTTCGCAGCTCGAGACCTTCGACTACAAGCCGGAACTGGTGCGGCGCAACGGCGAGGACTTGCCCGACTCGATCCGTCGCGGCCAACGCCTCACCGGGATGTCGGGCAACCAAGCGCGCCTGCCGCTCGCCGGACCGCAGTTCGTGTTCCACCGCCACGGGAGCAACGGCACCTGGGTCAGCGAGCTGCTGCCGCACACCGCGCGCATCATCGACAAGCTGTGCGTCGTCCGTTCGATGCACACCCACGCGATCAACCACGACCCGGCGATCACGTTCTTCCTCACCGGATCGCAGATCCCCGGTCGCCCCTCGCTGGGCGCCTGGCTCGACTACGGGCTCGGCAGCCCGAATGCCGACTTGCCGGCGTTCGTGGTGATGGTCACCAAGAACAAGTCCGGCCAGCCACTCTACGCGCGGCTGTGGGGCAGCGGGTTCCTCGACTCACGCTTCCAGGGCGTGCAGCTGCGCGCGGAGAAGGACCCGGTGCTGTTCTTGCACGACCCGCCCGGCGTGTCGCGAACGATGCGCCGCCGCATGCTCGATGCCCTGCGGGATCTGGGGTCGCTGCAGCGACGCAGCGAAGACGACCCGGAGATCGACTCGCGGCTGGCGCAGTACGAGTTGGCATTCCGCATGCAGCGCTCGGTGCCGGAAGTGACCGACCTGTCGGACGAACCCGACGAGGTGTTCGCGCTCTACGGGGAGGACGCGCGCCGACCCGGCACCTACGCGGCCCACTGCCTGCTGGCGCGGCGCCTGATCGAGCGCGGGGTGCGCTTCGTGCAGCTGTTCCACCAGGGTTGGGACCAGCACGGCAACCTGCCGGTGGCGATCCGCACGCAGTGTCGCGAGACCGACCGAGCCTCCGCCGCGTTGGTCCTGGATCTGGAGCGCCGCGGCCTGCTCGACGACACTCTGGTGGTGTGGGGCGGCGAGTTCGGCCGCACCAACTACTCGCAGGGCAAACTCACGGCGCGCGACTACGGCCGCGACCACCACCCGCGCTGTTTCAGCGTGTGGCTGGCCGGCGGCGGCGTGCGGGCGGGGCTGGTGCACGGCCAGACCGATGAACTCGGCTACAACATCGTCGCCGACCCGGTGCACGTGCACGATTTGCAGGCCACGATCCTGCACCTGCTCGGTATCGACCACGAACGGTTGACCTTCAAGCACGAGGGTCGGCGCTATCGGCTGACCGACGTGGGTGGCCGAGTGGTTCGGGCGCTGCTGGCGTGAGTCGGGGCGCGGCGCTGAGAGGTGCGGCCGTGCAGGTAGGATTCGTCGCCAGTGCCTCGTGGATCCGAGTCCGACGACTCCGGTCGCACGTCCGCGCGTAGCGACGTGAGCCGCGCGGGCTGATGCCCTGTGCAGTGACGGCGAGGACCTGCAACCCGGCGACACCGTCAACGGTGCAGTGTGCAGCCCTTCACAGGAACGCACCCATTCCCGCGAATCCGGTGCGTCACGCTACTTGGATATGTGCACCGTCTGCGAACTCGTCGCGGTGGCACCCGCCGGCCAGGTCACTTCGAGCGTCACCTGAAGATCGAACGGATAGTCTCCCGTCGGCGATTCGAGCATGGAGGACGGGATTGTCGTAGTCTGCCCCGTCGCCGACCACGACTTACCCCCCACGGGTACCACAGTCCAGGACCACGACGTTGCTCCTGCAGCCGATCCGACGACTTCGATGGTGCCGCCCGAGACTGGATGCTCCGGTGTATAGGTGAAGGAACAGGTATGCTGCCGCTGAGGCTTGTTCGCCCGGCAGGCTCCGAGTAGACCTGCCAACAGCAGGATCGGTAGTGTTTTCATCGGGAAACGCCGGATTCAGTTCGGCCGACAATTGTCGTTATAGCACGGATCTGCCGATCATCTCGAATTGGTCGTGACTTCCGACCGGTGATTACCCCCGACTACCCGAGGTTGCGACGGCATGTCCGATCGTGAGTCGTTCGCACTGATCGAGAAGCTGTTCCTGGCCGCGCTGAGTCAGAGTGCGTCTTCTCGCGAAGAGTGGCTGGAAGCACAACCGGTCGATCCCGAGTTGCGGAGTGTGGTACGCGGCATGCTCGATCAGGACCAGCGGGGACCGACGTTCCGTCTCTGGGGGGTGATCGAACGAGCCACAGGACGACCGAGCGTCCCCGACTCTCTGGGTGAGTTCGAGCTGCGCGGCCGCATCGGCGAAGGGGGCATGGGGATCGTGTTCGCCGCCTACCAGCCGTCGCTGGGCCGCACCGTCGCCTTGAAGGTGATTCGCCCCGAGCTGATGTCGTGCAGTGGCGCACGGGAGCGCTTCCGGCGCGAAGCGCACGCAGCCGCGGCACTGACGCACGACAACATCGTGCCGATCCACGCGTTCGGGGAGGAAGGTGGTTTCGCCTACCTCGCGATGCCGTGGATCGAGGGATCCAGCCTCGCCGAAGTCCTGCGCATGCTGCAGGCCCGCCCCCCGGCACAGCTCGGCGGCGGGGCCCTGGCGGAATTCCTCGGAGCGGCCCCCGACGGTGTGCTGCCAGATCTGTTCCAGTCGGACTGGACGGGTGTCTGCGTGCGAATCGCGACATCGATCGCCGACGCACTCGGGCACGCTCACCGCGAGGGGGTCGTACATCGGGACGTCAAGCCGTCGAACATCATGCTGACCCGCCAGGGGCGCGTCCTGTTGCTCGACTTCGGCATCGCACACGATCGCTCGGAGCAGGTGGAGTTGACCGGAACCGGCGCGCAACCGGGTTCACCCGCCTACATGGCACCGGAGCAGATCCGAGGCGATCGATCGGTTTCCCCCGCGGTGGACGTGTTCGCACTGGGGGTAACGCTCTACGAGTTGTTGGCCCTGCGACCACCGTTTCGAGGGGCCACGCTCCCGGAGTTGACGCAGCGGATCCTCCACGAGGATCCGGAACGCCTGCAAGGGGTGCCACTCGACCTCAGGGTCATCACCGCCAAGGCGCTGGAGAAGGAGACCCACCGCCGGTACCGCGATGGCAGCGAGCTGGCGGACGAACTGCGCCGCTTCGCGTCGGGGCGCCCGATCCTGGCGCGACCGGTCGGGCCGCTGGGGCGACTCTACCGCTGGAGCGGCCGGTACCCGACGCGCGCCGCCTTGGCCGTGCTCGGCGTCCTGCTCGCGACCGCCCTCGGTGTGCTGGCCTACCAATGGCCGACGTTGCGCGCCGAGGCGGCGAGGAGTGCCGAGTTGCGGTTGCAGCGCTCGTTGGAAACGGGATACATGGCGCTCGATGCCGGCGATCCGGAGGCGGCGACGGAGGCATTCCGCACCTCGCTTGCCTTGGCCCCGGATTCATCGGACGCCGTCGCCGGCCTGGTGCTCGCACACTGTGACGCCGGCCGACCGGCCATCGCCGAGACGCTGCTCGGTGACACGGTGCTCCGAAGCGCACCACAACTGGGTTGGGCCCACGTGCTCGTGTTGCGCCGACTCGGTCGTCACGACGCCGCGGACCAGGCGATGCGGGATTCCCCTCGGACTGGAGTCCTGTCTCGCTATCTCCGCGCCCGACTGCTGCGCGACCCCGTGCGCGCTGGCGAACTCGCGGCGCGCCAGCAGGTCGTCGAACTGCTGGACACGACGAGGTTGTTGACCCCCCCGAAGGCTCGACACCTGTTCGAACTCGCTCACGCACTGGGCCACTACCAACCGTTCCAGCGGATCGAAGAGCGCCGCAGTCTGGCGCAGTTGATCCTCGACGGCTGGGGAGCGACATCGGCGCGAGCTCGCTACTGGGCCGCCTTCGTGCGATCGCCGCGTGATCCGAGGAAGTCGGAAGCGTGCGCGCGCGCCTGGCCGGATGGCGCGTCCATGCTGCTGGAGGCTCAGCTGGCCGAATCGAATCCGAACCCGAGCGCTGCAGCCAAGACCGTCGAGCGCGCGGAGCGTGAGAATCGGAAGGACGCGCCATGGTTGCGAGTGCGCCTGCAGCAGGAGACAAACACAACCGCCACGGAGCTGCTCACTCGTCTTCCCCCTGCCGACTCCGACGTGCAACGAGTTCTCGCCGCGCGAATCGCCTCCGCTGCGGGGCAGTACCGACGCGCACTGGAGTGGATCGGACCGCAGCCCTCATCGGTGCCCCTACAGATCGAGTGGGGAGTGGCGAAATGGCGACTCGGCGAAGTCGATGCTGCAGCGAGTTCGTTGGAAGGCGTGACCCGGACCGACCCCACCTCGGTCGCGGCCTGGTTCTGGCTGGCCAAGGTACGATCGGCGCGGGGCGACCGCACCGGATCGATGGCTGCGTTGCAGCGCGCCATCGACCTCGACAACCACCTCGACAGCCGACTCGAGCTCGGTCGAATCCACCTTCGCGCGCGCGAGTTGGAGCTCGCCGAGCGGCAGCTCGAGGCGGTCGTCGAGCGGCGTCCGACCGACTCGCTGGCACGGACCCTGTACGGCGAGACCCTGTTTCTCCGCGGCGCGTCGACTGCAGCCGTACAGCAACTGAGCGAGGCGCTGGCTCTCGACGAGACCAACACGCAAGCCAGAATCGAGTTGGCGCGCGCTCGCGTCGCACGGCGGGAATTCGCGACCGCGAGCCGGTTGATCCGCGATGTCCGGGCCGAATCGCTCGACCGCGAGACGGCACTTCGACTCGTCTGGACCCTGCGAAGGATTCCCGAGCCCTCCGGCCCGAGGTCGCCGGACCAGCGGACCCATCTCCAGCGTGCCGAGCAAATCTGTCGCTCGTGGATTGCGCGCGACAACTCCGCGGGCGCGCATCGCCTGCTGGCCTGGGTCCTGTTCGACACGGGACGCTACGACCACGCGATCCCGCAACTGAGGCAAGCCGTGCAAAGCGATCCTGGCAAACCGCTCTACTGGGTCGACATGGCACAGATGCACCGTCTGGTGGCCGCGCGCCAGGCACTCGGTCCGGAGCGCCGGAAGGCAGCGCTGCGCGAAGCCGAGGTAGCCATCGGGCACGCCTTGGCGCACGGCGAACCGTCGCAAGAGGCACTCCTGCAGCTGGCAGAGCTGCGCGCGGCGCAGGGGGATGCGCGCGCCGCGGAACGAGTGCTCCGGACCGGCGTCGGGGCGGATGCGCGGCGGTTCCGGATCGCCGGCCGGCTGGGCAGGATGCTCGCGAGCCAAGGCCGCCACGCGGAGGCAATCGACTTCTACCTGCGCGCACTGCGCGCTCGCCCCGAGTACCCCGATGCGCAGTTCGGGTTGGCGAAGAGCTCGTGGGCTGTCGATCGGTGCACCGAGGCCGCGGCGGCACTCGACAGTCTCGACCGGATGGTCGCAGCGCTGCCGGTGTGGCTCGACGACCTGCCGGGTCTCATTCGCGCGGAGTTCGATGGCGGCCGATTCGGTGTCGCTGCCGGACTGTTCCGCATTCTCGAGAGGCGACGGCCCGCGGAGTTCTCCCGCTACCTCTCCCCTGCGACCCTCACCATCGTCCGGCTCGTCGGCGGCCCGCACGGACGAAAGCCGGCGGACGCGAACTGCCGTCTGGCGTGGTATCGACAGGGACTCGGTTGGTTGAACGCATGGCTGCGCCGCATCTTGGTCGATGGCATCACGACCGCGGAGCGCCGTACGCTGCAAGCCTGGTTGCGCGACCCGGACTTCGCGGCGCTGCGCGAGGTGCCCGAGGGCGCCGGGAAACGAGAACGCGAGCTGGCCGAACAGGTCTGGCGGGACGTGCGGACCGCAGCCACACGCTGAGCACCCCCACCCCCCGTTGCCCGGACCATTCGTGAGCTGCGTCGCGAGATCGTGCACGGTTGTTGCTGGCAAGGAGAAGGGCAGGTCCTACCCGGCAAGGGGGTGCCACCCGTCGAAGAGCTGGTTCTGACGAAGGGCACGCGTCTCCGGCGAACCGTGCGGCATCGGCGTGGTTTCCGAGAATCCGATCGGAGGATCGATCTCGCGCTATCGCATTCGCCGTGACCCGCACGCCCGGCCGCCGCAACGGCACTCCGGGCAGTCATTCACGGAGAACCAATACATGCATCTTCCTCGCCTCAGCGAATCCTGCCTGCTCGGCACGATCTTCCTTCTCTCGATCGCGCTGCCCTCCCAGGTCCCGACCCATGGTCGGCTGTTTTCACACGGACCGGAAACCGTCGGTGGCGCGTCCTACTTCGTCGGCAACAGCGTAGTGGGGCTCACCGACTTCCTCGGCGCATCGTCGTCCCCCGACGGGCACCAGGACTACGCCATTGGCGCACCTATCGGGAGTCGGATCCTGATCGTCTCGGGCCGAACCGGGGTCGCCGAGTTCACGGTGACCGGATTCACCAGCGGAGATGGCTTCGGCAAGGTCATGATCCCGATGCACGACTTCGACAACGACGGCACGGATGACATCCTCGTGTCGGCACCCTGGTGGGGGCGCTCCTCCACGGTCCCCAACGTCGGTCGCGTCGCGGTGATCTCAGCCGCGAAGGGAACACTCATTGCGTACGCGGAGGGAAGCGGTGCGAACGAGTACTTCGGCTCTTCCCTGGCGCGAATCGGCGACATCGACAACGACTCGTTCCCGGACTACGCGATCGCGGCAACTGGCTACCCGACCGGAAGCGGCTGGGGACAGGTCGTCATCCTGTCGGGCAAGGACATGAGCACGGTGCTCAAGACCTACACCGGAACCGGCAACGGGGATTCCTTCGGGCTGTCCATTGCAGGCCCTGGCGACCTCGACAACGACGGCGTGCCCGACATCGTGGTTTCGAGTTCCACCTACACCAAGGCACACTCGAACAAGTTCGGCCTGCTGCTGAAGAACCTCACGAGCGTCCGCGGACCGCTGCAGACGATCGGTGATCTCAACGGCGATACGAAGCCCGACATCCTGCTCTGCGACGATCGCAATCTGTGGGCGTACTCGCTCCCCGGCTTCACTCCGATCTTCTCCATTCGCAATGTGAACGGATACCCGACCGCACCGGGGGACATCGCGGTCACCGACCTCGGAGACGTGAACGGCGATGGGGTGAGCGATATCGCCGTGGGCGAACCGAACGCCACGGCCAGCAACTACACCCGCAACGGCCTGGTATCGATCTACTCCGGCAAGACCCAAGTCAAGCTGGACACCTTGACCGGCGTCGTCAACGTACAACACGGCGGCATGGGCTACGGCGTGGCGCTGAGTTCTGCGGACGTAGACGGCGACGGGATCCGCGACGTGATCGCCGGGCACCGCGGCCAACAGATCCTGGGCCAGCCGCACGGGCAGTTCGCCTACGTGACGACGCTCAAGCCCCTCCTGCTGACCACCGACGGGCACACGATCTCGCTGCTCACCGGCGGCACCGTCAACTACAACCTGGACGCGGGGCCGGCGCGCGCAGGGCAGTACTACTACTTCGCCGGGTCGGTCTCCGGTTACCGCCCGGGGTTCACGGCTTGGGGGCAGCACTTCCCGCTCAACATCGACGTGTACTTCAACATCATCGTGAACAGCCCCAACGGCCCACTGTTCTCGTCGTCGTTCGGCATCCTGGACGCGAACGGGCGCGGCACGGCAACTCTCAAGAGCATTCCGAACGCCCCGGCCAACCTGCTCGGGATCACTCTGGACCACGCCGCGGCGATCCTGTGCAGGACCTCGAGCTGCTTCATCGAGACCGTGACCCGCAACCGTCCGGTCACGGTCATCCAGTAGCAATCAGTTCTTCCCGATGTCGAGCTCGCGCGCCAACCAGGCGCGCGCCGTGCGCCAGTCCGCATTGACGGTGCTCTCGGCAACGCCGAGCTGGCGCGCGATCTCGGGCACGGTCAAGGTCCCGAACACCCGCAGCTCGACGACCCGTGCCTTGCGTTCGTCGAGACGCTCGAGCCGGCGAATCACGTCGTCGAGTTCGATCACGGCAACGCGCGAGTCCTCGCAGACGCAGTCGGTGGTGACCCGAATCCCCGGTGCCCGCCGCTTCTGTGCGTTGGCCACGCGTGCGTGGTCGATCAGGACCTGCCGCATTGCTCGAACCGCGACCGCGAAGAGATTGGCGGCCTCGAGGCCGGGCGCACGGTCGAGTCGCAGGAACGTCTCATGAACCAGCGCCGTGGGCTGCAGCGTGTGACTCTGCCGCTCGCCGGCCATCAAGCGCGCTGCCGCCGCGTGCAGCCGGTCGTACAGCGCGGCGAACGGGTGGTCGCTCGGGAAATCGTCGCTCCTCGGCTCGCTCATTCGGTCGTGATGACAGCGGATGGGTCATCCGAGACGGGAAGCCGGACCTCGGACACCCGCAGATCATAGTCGAGTACGTGCTCCTCCCGCCCCGACTCTGTGCGCCGCAACCGAGGGGATCCCCCTCACCCTTCGACGTGCCGTTGCACCTCGTCCGGGAAGTACCGCAGCAGACTGTCCGTCACCAGCGGCGCCGCGATTCCGAGCCCACACGCGCTGGTCGACTTCATCACCTTGCCGATGTCGATCACCTCGTCGCGCCAGTCCCCCACCGTCCGCGGCCCCGCATCGCCGGCCAGTCGCTCGCTCAACCGCTGGGTGCCGATCCGGCACGGGAAGCACTTGCCGCACGACTCGTGGGCGAAGAACTCCATCGCCTCGTGCGCCACCGCCACCATGTCACGGCTGTCGTCGAACACCATGATGCCGGCGGCACCGAGGAACGAGCCCTTGCTGCGGATACTCGGCTCGTCGAGCGTGACGTCGAGGTCGTCACCGGCGAGGAATCCGCCCGACAGCCCGGCCATCGTCACCGCCTGGATGCGGCGTCCGGGCAGCGGCCCGCCCGCCCACTCGTCGAGCAGGGTGCGCAGCGGCAAGCCGAGCGGCACCTCGTAGTTGCCGGGCCGTTGGATGTCGCCCGACAGGCTCACCACCTTGGTGCCGGCCTGGCCGTTGCGGCCGAGCCCGCGATACCACGCCGCGCCGCGACGCAGGATCGGCGGCACCGAAGCGAGCGTCTCGACGTTGTTGACGGCGGTCGGCCGGTCGCGGAACCCGTGCGTCACCGGGAACGGCGGGCGGTTGCGCGGGAACGGGTGTTTGCCCTCCAGGCTGTTCAGCAGCGAGCCCTCTTCGCCGCAGATGTACGCACCCGCACCACGCCGCACGTGCACGGTGAACGCGCCGCCGAGGTGCCCCGCGGCCTCGGCCTCGGCAATCGCCTGCTCGAGGATCGCAAGCGTCTCCGGGTACTCGTAGCGCAGGTAGATGAACCCCAGCGTCGCGCCGGTGGCGTAGGCGGCGATCGCCATCCCTTCGAGCAGCTGGTGCGGGTCGTAGTCCATGATCGCGCGGTCCTTGAAGCAACCCGGCTCGCCCTCGTCGGCGTTGCACACGATCGCCTTCGGCCCGCCCGGTGCCTCGCGCACCGCCTTCCACTTCGCGCCGGTGGGGAAGCCCGCACCACCGCGGCCGGCGAGCTTGCTCTCGCTGAGCAGCTCGATCACCTGTTCCGGCGTCTTCGCCTGGGCCGCGCGCAGTCCGGCGTAGTCGCCGTAGACCGACAGCGATCGGCGGCCCGGCTCGCGGATGCCGCCGAACACGCATTCCTCGACCCCGCCCGGGTTGGGCGGCGGCAGCGGCGATGGGCATGCGACCAGCGCATCCGCCGTGGTCCCGCGGAACGTGGTGTGCCCGCGCAGCACCGGCACCGGCTCGTCGCACCGCCCCGAGCACGGCATCGGCACCGCACCCTCGCGGCGCAGCGCAGCGAGGATCTCTGGCCCACCGCGCATGCGGCACACCGGCCCCGTGCAGACCCGCGGCGCGTGCAGCCCTTCGGGCACGCGCGCGAAGTGATGGTAGAACGTGACCGTCCCGTAGAGGTCGGCCAACGGCGTCTTCAGTCCCTTCGCCACCGCGCGGATCGCGTCGTCCGACAGGAACCCGTCACGGTCGTGGAAGGCGTGCAACAGCGGCAGCAGCGGTGCCGGCTGATCGCGAAAGCGGGCGACCAGCTCCTCGTCGGTGGGAACGCTCATCGGGGTCGGACAGGCTACCCGCGGCCCGCGCACCGCCGCCGGGCATTCCGGCCGCCGCGGTGATTTCGCCGTTCTGCCGGGCGCGCGCTACGATACGTGGCTCCCCGAGAACCCGAACGCGGCCGCACCGCGGCAGCCCCCGTATGGACGTCGAACGCGACCTGGAAGCCGCCCGTGCCGGTGACCCCCACGCCCTGGAGTCCTTGTTCGGCCGCAACCTCGCGCCCCTGGTCGCTTTCATCCGCGCCCGCGCCGGCCGCGACCTGATGGCGCGCGAATCGGCCGTCGACCTCGCGCAGTCGGTGTGCCGCGAAGTCGTCGCCGACCTCGACCAGTTCGACTACCGCGGCGAGGAGGCATTCCGCGCCTGGTTGTTCCAACAAGCGACCCGCAAGATCCTCGACCGCGCCCGCTACGCCGGACGCGAAATGCGCGCACGCGATCGCGAGGTGGCGATGCCGGACAGCGACGGCGCGGCGGAAGCCCTGCTCGCCTGCTACGCGTCGTTCGCCACACCGAGCCGCCACGCCGCGGTGCGCGAGGAGCTGGCGCGGTTCGAGGCGGCGGTGGCGGAGCTGCCGGAGGCGCAGCGCGATGCGGTGACCATGGCGAAGCTGATGAACTTGTCGTACGGCGCGATCGCCGAGCAGATGGGGATCAGCGAGTCGGCGGTGCGGGGGCTGGTGGCGCGCGGGTTGGCGGCGCTGTCGGCGGCACTGTAGAAGGGGTGGGTGCGCGCCGGCGCGATTCGACTACGCGACCACAACCGCGAGCGGGTCAGGGCCACCTCGCTTCGAGCGCCGCACCGGCATGCCTGCGAGCACGCAGCGCAACTTGGTGATGACCCGGCGGCGGCGTGCCCGCAGGTCGCGCGGGCTCATCCCGACCGCGGCCGCGGCGGCGCGCAGCGAGGGGTGGTCGAGGATCGCGAAGAACGCACACAACTCGCCCGGGGTCAGCACGGCGAGCTCCGCCGGGGGGAACGCCCGCAGCATGGCGAGGTCCAGCCCCGTCGTCAGTTCGGCATCTGGCACCTGGAGCGCCTGCTGCTCCGAGACCGAACTGCAACGCCCCCTCCGCAGCCCGACACGAGCCGGCCCGGCCCGAAGAGCATTCTCAGCCACGAGCACGATCCAGGCGACCGGGTCGGCGGGCGCCGTGTCCGCGAGCCAACGATCCACGAACCGATCGTAGGCCTGGTCCACCGCGTCCTGCGGGACGCGCCAGTTGGTGCGGCGCCAAGTAGCTCGCCTGAGCAGCATGTCGAAGAGATCCTCGGGATACCGGAGGAACGAAGGCTCTCTCGCCTCCACAGGCGTTGCGCTCCCGGCGGTTCCACCCGCGTTCTCTTCCATCGCCCTTCGATAGTACGCGTCGCATCGGAGGCTGGGAAGCGGGTGGGGCATCGGGAGTATTCCTGATGCATGTATCTGCATCCGACTTGGCGTGCAGTCCGGACAAGGAAGAACAGTGCAGCACTGACCAAGGGAACGTCGAGCGCCACCCGTCTGCCCGGACGCGAGTGTCACCCATGCAGCCGGGTTAGACCCAGGACCAGCTTCACGAACTTCTGTCTCTCCATCACCGGGTCGGTCTGCGTCCATGGCATCCGGCCAAGAGACCCACGGCGTTCCCCATGGTCACGCTCGAGTGTCACCCATGTGCCCGGACACGAGTGTCGCCCATGTACCCGGGTTGGACCCGACTCCTCATGCCTCCTCGTGTCCGGGCACATGGGTGACACTCGGCTCGAGCGGGACAATCGTGCGCGACCGGCCGTGCAGGACGCCGAGACGCAGGGGACCCAGGTGCACGTGCCAGAGGCCCTCGTCGACCGCCTCGATCCCGACGCGCTCGCCGGCGAACGCCCCGCCGACGAACACGTGGTCGCCGCCCCACTTGATGGCACCGTCGCGACGGACGCTACGGGCCTCGAATCCCTCGGGGTAGCAGTGATCGGCCGGTGCGGACGGCAGCTGGCGAGGCGACAGCTCGTAGACCTCGGCCGGGGTCTTCATCGCGAGCGCCTCGTGAGGACGCTCTTCGTTGTAGATGCTCTGGAAGCGGTTGAAGGCCTTCTGTTGCGCCGGGATCGAGCCACATGGCGGCGTGGCGGTCTCGGCCTTCAGGGTCTCGTGGAACCGCTCGTGGCGACCATTCTGAATCCGGTCGGCCGGGCTCGATCAGGATCGGCACCACGCCGATGCGCAACAGCCACACACCAAGGCGCGAAAGGCGCCCCAGACCAGTGGAACCGAACGGCGGACCGCAGTCGCTGAGCATGAAGCGTGGCAGCCCGAACACAACGAACGCCTGCTCAAGGCGACGCTTCACGTCGGGCGACTTGGGCGCAACCATCGCCTGGCAGACCAGCGACGCCCGAGTGCACACGTCGTTGCCGGTCAGCGGATCACACCGCGTGCCGTCGCCGACCCGGAACCAACCCTTGTAGTCCATCGACCACACGTCGTTAGGCGCGGCGGCCTCGACGACGGGCGGCGCGGTCGGCTGCCGGCGGCGCCGACGACCCCGCGGCACTACGACACCTGCTCGACTCAGGATCGCATCGACGGTACTCCGAGCCGGCCAGCTCTCAGACGGGCGCTCGCGCAACAGCGTCCACAGGATCTTCTTCGAACCCCATGTCGGGTGCGCTTTCCGAACCCGGAGCACCGCGGCCTCGATCTCGGAAGATGTCTGGTTGGGGTGGCTCCGCGGAGCTCGCGAAGCGTCGGCAAGGCCCGACATGCCGCGCTCAGCGTGCCTCGCCAGGATCTTGTAGCCGGTCTTCCGGCGGATCCCGAACTGTCGGCAGGCTTTCACCATCGTCACCTGGCCCTTCAGGACCAGCTTCACGAACTTCTGTCTCTCCGTCATCGGATCGGTCTGCGTCCATGGCATCCGGCCAGGAGACCCACGGCGCTCCCCATGGTCACGCTCGAGTGTCACCCATGTGCCCGGACCCGAGTGTCACCCATGTACCCGGGTTGGACCCCCCTGGAAAAGTGGGCAAACTCGTCCCCACTCCGCCACACCCACCCCCCCCCCCCCCCCCCCCCCCCCCACAACTCACCCCA
>JACKIB010000014.1 GCA_020638695.1 Planctomycetota bacterium | reverse complement strand
ACCGCATCACCGGGGCGATCGAGGTGTACGCCCGCTCGATCGAGATCCTCGCCGCGGCGGAGACACCGCCGTTCGAGGTGCTCGACCAAGTCGAGGCGAACGAGGAGCTGCGGATGCGCTACCGCTACCTCGACCTGCGCCGCCGGCCGATGCAGCGCGCGCTCGAGCAGCGGGCGCGGTTCGTCACCGCGGTGCGCAACTACCTCGCCGGGCATGATTTCATCGACGTCGAGACCCCGGTGCTGACCAAGAGCACGCCCGAGGGCGCCCGCGACTACCTCGTGCCGAGCCGCGTCAACCCGGGGCAGTTCTACGCCCTGCCGCAGAGTCCTCAGTTGTTCAAACAGTTGTTGATGGTCGCCGGGATGGATCGCTACTACCAGATCGCCCGCTGCTTTCGCGACGAGGACCTGCGCGCCGACCGGCAGCCCGAGTTCACCCAGATCGACATCGAGATGTCGTTCGTCGAGGAGAAGCAGGTGCTCGACACGGTGGAAGGCATGGTGGTGCACGGGCTGCTCGAGGGATTCGGCATCACCGTCGAGACCCCGTTCCCGCGGCTGACCTACGCCGACGCGCTGCGGCGCTACGGTTCCGACAAGCCGGACACGCGGTTCGGTCTGGAGCTGGTCGACATCAGCGAGATCGCCAAGCGCAGCGCGTTCGGGGTGTTCTCGGGGGCGATTGCCGCGGGAGGAACGGTGCGCGGACTGTGTGTTCCGGGTCAAGCCGACAACTACTCACGCAAGGCGATCGACGCGCTGACCAAGCACGTCGGGGAGTACGGCGCCAAGGGCCTCGCCTGGGCGAAGATCACCGGCGAAGGGGTCACCGGCTCGATCGCGAAGTTCTTCGAGGGTGACGCCGGCGCGGAGCTGATCTCGGCGATGGGTGCTTCGCCCGGCGATCTGTTGCTGTTCGTCGCCGACCAGGAACCGGTGGTGCTCCGAGCGCTGGGCGAGCTGCGGTTGCGGCTCGGCAACGAGCTGGGCCTGCGGGACCCGAAGGTGTTCCGCCTGTGCTGGGTGACCAACTTCCCGCTGTTCCTGCGCGACGACGACGGCGGGTGGGTCAGCGCCAACCACCCGTTCACCGCGCCGGTCGACTGGAACCTCGAGGACTTCTCGGACCCGGGCGCGATCGAGGCGCGCGCCTACGACTTGACGATGAACGGCTGGGAGCTCGGCTCCGGCAGCATCCGTATCCACCGCCGCGTGCTACAGGAGCGGGTGTTCTCGTTCCTCGGCATCAGCCCCGAGGAACAGCAGTCGCGATTCGGATTCCTGCTGGATGCGTTCCGTTTCGGCGCGCCGCCGCACGGCGGGATCGCGATCGGGGTCGACCGGATCGTAACCTTGGCTAGCGGCATGGACAGCATCCGTGACGTGATCGCGTTCCCCAAGACGGCGCGCGCGACCGACTTGATGTGCGACGCGCCGTCCGGGGTTTCGGCGGAGCAACTCGCCGATCTGCACATTCGGTCGACGGCGCCGGCGGGCGGGTAGACGCCCCGTGACGCGCTTGCCTGCCAACCCGTGCGCGGCGAGCATGGGTTGGATCATGAGCAGCGTCGCGAGAGGTGCCGGAAGTCGTGGCCGTTCGCGCCCAGCAACCTGGAAATCCCTCGTCGACGCGCCGCTCCGTCGCGGTCGAAGCAGCGCGATCCGCAACCGTGCGGGCCTGCCGGGCGCCCCGACCCGAGTCCGCGTCGAGTTCCGCAACGTGCACGGCACCCGACAGGCGAACGTCGACGGTCACTTCGACGACGTGAGCCTGGTGTTCACCACGCGGGTGCCGCGCTGACACCAATGTCGAGCTGGCCAGCAACACAGGGCCGGGTAGGGAGTGGGCACACGCGGGGCGGCGCGCTCATGACGCTGCTGCTCCTGTCCGCCTGCGCGCTCCCGGTCGACGGCGTGTGGCCGCCGGCACCCGGAGGGCGAACGCATCGAGTCGACGTGCGTCTCGACCTGTGGCACAGCGTGATCACCGTGTATCCAGAAGATGCGGCGAGCCCGGGTCCCGAGTCCTCGGGCACCGGCGGCAGCGGAACCACACGAGCTCCCGCCCGCGAGTGGGGCTACGCCGACCGCGCCTACTACCTCGAGAACCACACCGGCGTGTCCGGGTGTTGCGGAGCGCTGTTCTGGCCGACCGAGGCGGTGTTGCGGGTCGCACCCGAGGGTGTGTCGTTTGCTCACGTGGACCCGCGGTCGCCAGTGCCACGGTGGTCGTTCGACATCTCCGAGGAAGGTCACCGGCGGCTGTGCGCGTTCCTCGACCGGGAGAAGCAGGGCCCGGTGGTGTCGCGCATCGCCGACAGCGAGTGGTTCCGTGCCCGAACGGACTACCACCTGTTCCACCACTGCAACCACTGGACGTCGCGCGCACTGCGGGCCGCCGGGTTGCCCGTGTGGTCTGGCTACTCGCTGTTTCGCTGGTCGTTCGCGTTGCAGCTCGATCGGGCGCAACGCTGGCAGGAAGCGGTGCGACGGGCAGCCGAGCCGCAAGCCCCGCGACCGGCGGGGGCGACGCCGGGTCGCCGCCGGGTCGCGAGAGGCAGTCCGCCCGGTCGGTGAGCCGCGTCACGAAGCCGTAGCCGACGGTCGGGGCGGTGAACCGCAGCCCACTGGTCGCGGTCATGGTGCCCGAGCTGTCGAACATGCGCGACACCCGGACGACCACCCTGGTCTTCGCCAGGCGCACCGAGAGGACCCAGCAGCGACTTCATGTCGCCGCTCGGTCCGAGCATCCGACAAGCCTTAGTACGTGAAGCGCGTCACGAGGCCGTAGCCGACGGTCGAGGTGGTGAACCGCAGGCCACTGGTCGCGGTGGTGGTGCCCGAGCTGTCGAACATGCGCGACACCTGCACGACCTTGGTCGTGTTCGGCAGCGGCAGCGTCATCGACGCACCGTTCGACATCGCGACCTGAACCGGGTTGGTCAAGCCCGGATCGAGCGCCAGCGCCTGCAGGGTGAAGGTCGGGCCACCGAAGGTGTTCTGCAGGTGCACCGAGAAGTTCTCGTAGTAGAGCGCGGACCCCGAGGCGTTGGTCAATCCCGCCGGGAACAGCGTGATGTTGTTGGTATAGAACGTGCCGCACCAACCCGGCACCGACAGGGCGGGGTTGCTGGTGCCCAGCGAGATCCAGTAGAGCTGGTTCGAGGGTGCGTTCGACACGCCGAGACCGATGCCCACGTATCCGCCCATGTCCGCGGAGGTCGCGGTGATCGTCATGGCACTGGTCCGCCCTGTGGCGACGCACCCTGTACCGCTGACCGACGTCGAGCCGCTCGTGGTGGTGGAGGCGTCGGCGTCCGGCGAGCCGAAGGTACCCGACAGGACGTTGCCGTAGACCTTCATTTCCCACAGCAGCGAGTTCGTTCCGGAGTGGACGTACGGCGAGAACGACAGGTCCATGCCCTGGAACGGGCTCGGGATCGACGCCTGGCCCTGCGGGCCGAGGTTGACGATGGTGCGGCTGATCACCGTGGTCGGAGAGCCGATGTAGTTCGCCGAGAAGTTGTTCGAGATGCTCGCGTAGTCCCCCGCATCACACAGCGCGAGTTCGATGTCCATCGCTCGGGTACCGGTGTAGTTCGTCGAACCACCGTTGGCGCGGAACGAGAGCTGCTTGATGAGCTTGGCGCCGGAGCCGAGGTCGCTGTGGATCTGCTGGTAGCGGCGGATGACGCTGCTGGTGAACGGGAACGCGTTCGAGCCGCTTCCCTCGGTGCTGGTCGCGCCGATCGGTGACACGATGGTGTTCTGCGCGGAAAGGCACGCGGTGAACGCGACGAGGGCGATCGAGACGGTGGTGAGAGTTCTCATGTACGGAATGAAACGAGAGGAGAGAATCGGGGGGCTCGCGCCTTCCCCGGAGATTGCTGAAGAGTAGTCCACGGTTCAGGAGGTCGCCAGCTGGCGTTCGGGGGCGGCCAGCCGAGCATCCGTGGAGTTGTTCCGCGTTCTCAGCACCGGCGCGGCGCCCCTTCCACGCATGACGGCCCAGGTGTTGGCGGTGGCTATCGACGCTTCCTCGCCAGCCGCCCTTCGAGCCTGCGGTGCACCTGACAAGTCGGACGTGCGAGGCCCGAAAATCCTCGACGATGGCTCGCGCCCGCGCGTGCCGATCCCGCGGATGCACCCGCGTCACCGTCGCTACGTCGCGCCCACGGCGCGTGCGCCGACGAACTACGACGCGGTCGCGGACCGGGGATCTCTTCGGTGTGCCCGGCCTCCAGAGGTTCGTGTCAGTATCCGGGCAGCCGACGAGGGTGCGATTCGACACGGGTTGCAGACGATCGCTTCAGTGCGCGCGTCGCAGGTCTGCACCCCGCACGGCCGCCACGAACGCGCGCAGCTTGATCGGATCGAGCACGCCGTCCGTCCGGACTCCCGAGCACAGGTCGACACCGAACGGCGCGACCTGCCGGATCGCCGCACCCACGTTGTCGGGGCGCAGACCGCCGGCGAGGAACACCGGAACCGGGCTCGCCTCGACGACGCGACGACTCACCCGCCAATCATGGGCTCGGCCGGTGCCACCGAGTTCGGGAACCGCAGCCGACGGTCGACCCGAGTCGAGCAGGATGGCGTCGACCTCGCCCGCGACCCGCTGCGCTGCGGCGATGGCATCCGGCCCCTCGACGTGGATCACCTGAACGATGCGCAACCCGGGGCACGCCGCGCGCAGACGGTGGTAGACCGCCACGGGAACCGCATCGACGAGCTGCACCACGCCGGTGCCGCACGCGATCACGTGGGCCACGACATCGTCCGGGTCCGTGCGACTGGTCAGCAGGAACGTCGCTACCGCCGGTGGCGCAATCGCAGCGATCTCGGCAATGGCCTCGTCCGGGATCGGGCCAGGACCACTCGGCATCGCGGCGACCAGGCCGAGCGCGTCGGCACCCTGGGCGATCGCGGTCCGTGCTTCCTCCAGGTTCTGGATGCAACAGACCTTGACCCGGGTGCGCATGGGGCGGGATTCGTAAGGCAACCGGCACGGTCGCACAACGCCGCGCTCGATCCCCAACGACCTATCGCGGCCACGACCACGCCCAAGGGTTTCGTGAGCGCGGCATTCCGCGCCGCCATGATGCCTCGGCCGCTTTCCTGTTGGAGCTTCCGGTGCCGGTGCTCGCAGGAGAGACCGCCGGGCAGGTGGTGTCTTTGGAAGATCCGAGAATCTACGCGTGCCGGTACGATCCGCGGCCCCTGCGGATCAGGCTTCTCCCTGCCCCTCCGTCGGCAACCGGAACGCCTCGTCGGTCGGCCGAACCACGCGCTTCAGGTGCAGCGGTCGGCGCAGCGGCCCCTTCGCCGGTCGCGCCAACCCGAGCCACTCGCGGTACACATCCATCGACTTCGCGGTGTCGACCACGATGTCGCCGTAGCGATCGCCCGCCTCGGCCCGCGCCACGGTCACCAGCTGGTGCCAGCAGTGCATGCCCGACACCGGATCCGGCTGCACCGGGAAGATCATGTTCTGGTGCACGCCACCTTCGTGCCACCACACCTTGTCGCTGTCGCGGTCGTCGCTGGCGAACGGCGCGACGTCGGCCTCGCGACGGAAGCGGTAGATGCTGCCGTCGCGCACCGCGTCCATGCCGTGGCACTGCCAGCGGTTCACGCCGGTGCGATCGCCGCGCAGGCGCCAGCGGCCGAGGTGGTGGCTGCACGCGATCAGTCCCGGGCGCACGCCTTCGGTGACCCACGCCTTGTTGACGTAGTGGCCGATGCGCGAGCTGACCCGCAAGAGATCGCCCGTTGCCACACCCAGACGCGCGGCGTCGGACGGGTGGATCCATACCGGGTTGGTGTTGGAGAGCTCGCTGAGCCACTTCGAGTTCGCGGAACGGGTGTGGATCAACGTCGGCAGACGGAACGTCGAGACCAACACCATCTCGCCGCGGCTGCGGTCGAGCTTGCTCTCGTCGACGTGGCTCTCGATGTAGCCAGGCAGGGTGTGCTCTGGCCATCCCCATTCGGCCATGGTCGGCGAGTGCAGCTCGAGGCGTAGGCTCGGGGTGGGGAAGCCGACCCGCGGCTTGCCGCCGGCGAGCACGCCAATCAGCTTGCCGGAAGCGTCGCGGACCTCGCCGGTGCTCTCGTCCGCGGTGCCGGCGCCCGGTGCCAGCTCACGCTCATGTGGGCGGTAGACCTTCTCCCGCACCAGGAACGCGCTGTGCCGCCGCATGTACTCGAGCGGCGACATGTCGACCGCGGCCGCGGCCTCCGGGAGCCCGGGGATCGAGTTCTCGAAGATCCAGCGGTAGTACTCCTCGATGGTGATCCGCTCGCCGGGGCGGTACGGCGACTCGAAGTGCTTGCGGATCCCGAGCGCGCCGTCCGGATCGATCCGCCAGCTCAGCGCGATCCAGAACTCGTCCTCCTCCCATACTTCGCCCGGATTGGCTTCGTACGTCCACGTGACTTCACGGCCCTGGCGGCGCAACACCTCGCGCAACACGGGCTGACGGAACGCGATCCACTGCGCCGCGTGGGTCTCCTGGCTCATCAAGTCGTGCCGCTCGGTCGCCAGCCCCATCGGCAGCACGAAGTCCGCCAACCGCGCAGTCTCGCTCCACGTCGGGGTCAGCGCCGCATGGCAGCCGACCAGCGCTTCGTCGGCGAGCACTTCCATCCACACCGCGCCGTCCGGGTTGGTCCACACCGGGTTGTAGACGCGAGTGAAGTAGGTGTCGAGCTTGCCGCGACCGTCCTTGATCAGGTGCGGCAGCAGGAACGACAGCTCATGGTGCGCCAGCGGCCATTCGCGCGGGTAGAGCAGCTCGCTCCACACCTGCTGCGGCGGCGGCACGTCGAACGGCTTGGCGACCAGCTTGTTGTAGCCGTTCATCGCGGTGCCACCCTCGGTGTTGACTGCGCCGACCAGCGCGACCAGGAACTGCAGGCAGCGCGCCACCTGCCAGCCACCCTGATTGCCGCTGGCCGCGTTGCGCCACACGTGCGCGGCGAACCGCGAACCCGCCGCGCCGATCTCCCGGGCGATGGTGCGGATCTGCTCGGCATCGATCCCACACACCCCGGCGACGTGCTCCGGCGTGGCGAAGGCGTAGACCTCGTTCAGCTCGCGCAGGAAAGCGTCGAAGTCGCCCGACTTGCCGCGCGCGCGGAGGAACCCACGCCACTCGACCCACTCGCGCAGGAACTCGCGATCGACCAGGCCCTCGCCCAGCAGCACGTGCGCGAAGCCGAGCAGCAGCAGCGCCTCGGTGCCCGGCCGCGTGGCCAGCCAGTAGTCGGACATCGACGCGGTGTTCGACAACCGCACGTCGACCGTCAGGATCTTCGCACCGTTGCTCTTGGCGTCGATGATCCGCTGCGCGTGTGGGTTGAAGTAGTGGCCGGTCTCGAGGTGGGCGCTGATCAGCAGGATGAACTTGGCGTGCTCGTAGTCGGGCGAGGGGCGATCGTGTCCGGACCACAGCGTGTAGCCGAGACGAGCCGCGGCCGAGCACACGTTGGTGTGCGAGTTGTGCCCGTCGACACCCCACGCCTGCAGCACGCGGTCCATGTAGCCATCGGCGCCGGGTCGCCCGACGTGGTACATCACCTCGGTCAGGCGCTTCTCCTGGATCGCCTTGCGGATCCGCGCCGCCAGCGTGTCGAGCACCTCGTCCCAGGTGACGCGCTGGAACTGCCCGCTGCCGCGCGGCCCGACGCGCCGCATCGGGTACAGGATGCGCTCCGGATCGTGCACCTGGTTGAGTGTCGCCGGGCCCTTGGCGCAGTTGCGACCCCGCGAGCCGGGATGGTGCGGGTTGCCCTCCAACTTGCGCACCTGGTAGGACTCCTTGTCGACGTACGCCGCCAACCCACACGCCGCTTCGCAGTTGAAGCAGATGGTCGGCACGATGGTGTAGGCGCGGGTGCGGCGCTTGGGCCAGGCCTTGGCGTCGAACTCTTCCCAGTGATCCCAGCGATCGAGCGGCGGGAACTTCTCGAGTGGGGTGACGCGCAGGTCGGAGGGGGTAGTCATCGGGAGTACCGGCTCACGAGAGGGGGGGGAGCTGGCCGGCGCGCACGTAGGCCTGCTCGTAGAAGAACGTGCCGACGACACCGAGCACGAGCAGCACGGCACCGCTGAACGCATCGAGCCGGTCCATCGCCACCAACAGGGCTGCACCGGCGGCGGCCAGCGTGGTCAACCACAACCCGGCGCGGAATGCCAGGTAGCCGGCGCGCGGCCAGGCCTCGATGCGCGGCATGAGACTCGCCGCCAGCTTCGCGTTGCGGGTGTGGTGCGACCCGTAGGCGTCGCGCAGGGCGATCCCGAGGTGTCCCGCGGCGCCTACCAGCAGCATGGAGGCGAGACCTGCGTGGTCGGGCCAGAACGGCAGCAAGACCGACGCACCGAGCATCACCGCCTGGCACAGCAGGTGGGGCAGCAACCAGCGGGTGTTCTGCCACAGGTCGCGGCCTTCGCACTGCGCGAACAGGAACGCCGTGTAGCCGGCCGCGAGCAGCGCGAGGGGTACGCCGAGCACCCGCATCACGGCGGCCAGTGTGTCGAGCCCGAGCAACCGCGCGAGCAGTGCAGCGGCGACCACCGCACCGAATGCGCCGAGCACCCAGGCACCCTTCACCAGCCAGCTCTTGGTGTTCGGCCGCAGCAGGATCGACAGGAACTTGGTCGGGCGCTTCAGATCGACCACCAGCAGCACCAGCGTGGCGACCAGGAATGCCAACCCGAGCAGCTCGGGGAGGTACCCGGCCAAACCGGTCGTGCCGACCATCGGCGCCAGCGCGACCACCCCGGCCGCGATGCCCTTGGTCACCAAGTACGCCGACACCTTGCTGCCCCAGTGCACCTTGTGGTTGACGTCCAGCACGGTGGTCGCCTTTGGCCACAGCTCGACGCCGTCGGGGTAGTCCGGCGCGGGGAAGCGGCGCTCGCTCCACAGATAGGTCGGCGGCTCCTTCGCCGCGCCGGGGTCGAGCGAGACCGGGTCGGCGCCGATGTAGTGCACGTTCGGTCCGGTGCCTTGCTCGGGCCGGCGCACCACCGCGTCCGGCCGCGCCCGGAGCTTGGCGATCTTGCTGTCCGGATCGCCGAAGTCACCCGACACGATCGCCTCCTCGGGACACACCACCACGCACGCCGGCTCGAGGCCCTGCTCGACGCGGTGCGCGCAGTAGTGGCACTTCTCCGCCCCGCCGGTGTCCTGGTTGAGGTAGAGCGCGTCGTACGGGCACGCCTGCATGCACGCCTTGCAGCCGATGCACACATCGCGGTCGAGGTCGACGATGCCGTCGGGCCGCTTGTGCAGCGCGACCACCGGGCAGATCGTCACGCACGGTGCATTCGTGCAGTGGTTGCAGCGCAGCACCGCGAAGTGCCGGCGCACCTGCGGGAAGCTGCCGATCTCGGTGTACTTCACCCAGGTGCGGAAGTCGCCGACCGGCACGTCGTTCTCCGACTTGCAAGCCACGGTGCAGGCGTGGCAGCCGATACAGCGCGTCTGATCGATGACGAACCCGTAGGGCATGACTCTGGTCCTCTGCGCGGGTCAGCGGTCGACGAGCTGTTCGATGCTGCGTCGGGTGATGAAGTGGAAGCGCGGTCCGAAGCGCACCAGGATCTCGCGCGCGTGCGGCTCGCCGGACTTGTCCTTGTGACTCATGAGTGCCTTGACCAGCGGCAGGACCAGCTTGCGCCGGCCGACCTGGCTGACGAAGTCCATGGTGTGCGACACGAAGTCGAACAGGTGCAGCTCGAGCGCGCGGGTCAGGAACGCCGAGCGGATCTCGCCATTGGGACTCGACGCCAGCCCGAACCGCTGGTCGACCCGCCGCAACACGTCGGGGTCCGACTGCAGGCCGGCGAGGAAGTGCAGCCACTGGTGGGTGATCCAGGTCCCGGGCTTCGCGTCGGCCGGCATCTTGCCGGTGGCGAGCCACGCGGTACGGAACGCCTCGACCTCGGCGAAGCCACGGGGGTGCAACTCCGGCATGCTCTTGGGCAGGCCCGGCTCGAACACCCACGCGTGGACGTCGACCTTCTTCTTGCGCGCCGGATCCGATTGCAGCAGGTGCTGGTCGAGGAACTTCAGGAACGTTTCGGTGGTGATGCTCTGGAACGCGTGTGCGGAAAAGTACGCGCTGAGAAAGCGATCCATCGCATCGCGGCCGAACACCGCCTCGAGCCGGCGCAGGAACGCCGCACCCTTGTCGTAGGCGATCGCGGTCATCGCGTCGTCGGGATTGCGGCCGGTGAGGTCGATGTGCAGCACCTGGTCCTTCGCCGGCAGCTCGGCGATCTCCTTGCGCAGCCCGGCGTCGCCGGTGGCGATCTCCATCGCGGCGCGTTCCTTGCCGAACACCAACTCCATGATCCGCTGCTCCAGGAAGACGGTGAACCCCTCGTTCAACCAGAAGTCCCGCCAGGTGGCGTTGGTCACCAGGTTGCCGGACCAAGAATGCGCCAGCTCGTGCGCGATCAGCGCCACCTGTGACTTGTCGCCGACCAGGATGGTGGGGGTGGCGAAGGTCAGCGTCGGGTTCTCCATCCCGCCGAACGGGAATGCCGGCGGCATGATCAGCACGTCGTAGCGGCCCCAGCGGTAGGCGCCGAAGTACTGCTCGCACTTCTGCACCATGGTCTCCATGTCGCCGAGCTCCTGCTTGGCACCGGCCAGCACGGAGGGATCGGCGAACACGCCACAGCGCGCCGAGATCGGGGCGAACGCGAGGTCACCGCAGGCGAGCGCGATCAGGTAGGGCGGGATCCGGTCCCGCATCGCGAAGGTGAACACCGCGCCGTCGGTGCCCCGTTCGCCGGCACTCATCACCACGCGCAACCCCTGCGGAGCCCGAACCCGCGCCGCGTACGTCATGCGCACGCCAGGCGAGTCCTGCAGCGGAACCCACGAGCGCGTCAGGATCGCCTGGCCCTGGGTGTAGAGGAACGGCTGCTTGCCGCCCGCGGTCTGCTCCTTGGTCAACCACTGCAAGGCGCGCGCCTCCGGGCTGGTCGCGTAGTGGATCACCACACGATCGTCCCCGTCCTTCAGGTCGACCCGCAACGGCTGGCCGAGCAGCTCGTCGCGCTTGCCGAGTTCGTGGCGCCGCGCGCTTCCGTCCTCCCCGGTGACCTTGGCGATCGTCAGGTCGAGTGTGTCGAGCCACAACGAGGCCTTCGGGTCGATGCGGCGCAGGTGGAGCGTGGCGCGGCCGGCGATCACGCGCTTCTCGAAGTCGAGCGTCAGGTCGAGCTCGGCGTGGAACACCCGCACCTCGTTCGGGCGCGCGTGGCTGTGCGGGTCCATCGGCAAGGGGGGCTCGGTGTGCGCCTCGGAAGGCACGGTGGCCGGCACCGCGACCGGCCCGGGGCCTGTCGCGTCGCGGCAACCGGCCACGATCCCGAGTGCGATCGTGAGCAGCAGAGTCGAGAAGGGGTGGGAACGCATCGTCGAAGTCGGCCGCCACGTTACGCACCACGGGGCACGAGGCGAGACGAAAACGGCGCGGACCGAGTGCCCTGCGCGCCGCCTGCCCGGAATGCGTTAGAATCCGCGGCCGAATGTCGACGCACCGTTCCCCAGGAGTGCCCGCCATGCCCGACGCGATCGGCACCGACTTCACCTACACGGACCTCGGCCGTCTCCGCGACGACCTCATGCGGCACGAGATCCTCGGCGGGATCCACGTCGTGAGCCCCGCCCCGACCCCGCGTCACCAGCTGATCTGCATGCATCTGGCGGCGGCGCTACGTCGTCTGTGGGACGAACGTCGTGCCCTCGTCCTCTGCGCACCGGTCGACGTCAAGCTCGGCGAATCCGACGTCGTCGAGCCGGACATCGTCGCAGTTGCCGCGGAGCGGGCTGGAATCGTCGGGCCGGCTTGCATCGAGGGAGCGCCCGATCTGGTGGTCGAGGTGCTGTCACCCAGCAGCCGCCGCCGCGACCGCGGTGACAAGCGGGGGCTGTTCGAGCAGGCGGGAGTCCGGGAGTACTGGATCGTCGACGACGAGGCGCGGGTGGTTACTCAGTTGGTCCTCGAGTCGGGGCGATTCCGAGAGACGGAGGTCCGCGACCTGCTGCGCTCGGCTGCATTCCCGGGGTGGAGCGCGGCGGTGCCACCGATGTTCGACTCCGGAGCTTTCGACGTCTGAAACTGGCGGCGAAGAAGGCAGCGAAGGGGACCGGGCGGGCGCCCGGCGAGGCGACCCCGACCACGCGAAAGCCAGCCGAGCGAAACCCATCCAAGAGCAGCACTGCCGAGAGAAGCACTGCCACGAAGGCGCCGCGCCCCAAGAGGTCCAGCCCGAGTGCGCGCCGGCCCGGCGATTCGGCCGGCCGCCTGCTCAGCGGCGACAATCCGCAGACCCCCAAGGGCTACGGCGACGCCCCGGTGCAGGCCTACCTCGCCGCCATCCCTGGATGGAAGCAGGATTTGGGCCGGCGACTCGACGCGTTGATCGCGGGTGCGGTGCCCGAAGTCTGCAAAGCGGTCAAGTGGAACTCGCCGTTCTACGGCATCGAGGGTGAGGGCTGGTTCCTGAGCTTGCACTTCTTCAACCACTCCATCAAGGTCACGTTCTTCCGCGGCACTTCGCTGCGCCCCGTCCCACCCGGCGCGTCCAAGCACGCGGAGGTGCGCTACCTCGACATCCGGGAAGGCGAGCTCGACGAGGGGCAGTTCGTCGCGTGGGTGCGGCAGGCACGGCGGCTCCCCGGCGAACGGATGTAGTCGCCATGGCGCTCACCAGAGCGGAGTTTCGCGCCGCTGTCCCGCAAGGACTCGGTGCGCGGGTCGTCGCCGTCCGGGACGGTAGGTTCCACGTCGTGTGCGAAGGACGCGGATGCGTCGCGGACGACCGGGGAGCGATCGCCTCCCCGTCGCTGCAGCACGCCGCCGATTTCCTACGTCGCCTGGCTGTCGCCGAGTTCGCCGTCGATCTGCGACTTCTCTCGAGTCCCAGGTACGGGCCGCCGACCTCGTAGGTGTCTCCGAAGTTCGTCACCCATGGCGCCGGCCCGCCGCCCTGCTCGCGGCGTCGCAGCTCCTCAGCTCGTCCACCAACAGTCCGCGTCGTCGCTGCTCCTTCGCGAGCGAACCGCATGTCCCGACGATTCATGCAACGACCTGGGACACACCCCAATGCCGCCGCCAGGTGTGGACCGCCCTCGGTGCTGCGCCTTGCCGTCGATCGCGCGCGGCACAGCGATCCACGTTAGAATGACCCGCCGAATGTCACTCCGTCATTCCCCCGACCTGCCCGCCATGCCTGCCGTTTCCGGGACCGACCTGACCTACGCGGATCTGCTCCGCATCCCGGAAGACGGTCGACGGCACGAGATCCTCGGCGGGGTGCACGTCGTGCGTCCCGCCCCGACCCCTTTCCACCAGCTGGTCCTGGCGAACCTGGTCCAAGCCCTACAAACGTTGCGGCTCGGTAGCCGCGCCCGGGTGCTGTTCGCCCCACTGGACGTCCGCCTCGGAGAACACAACATCGTCGAACCGGACCTGGTGGTGATCGCGGCGGCGCGCCTGTCGATCGTCGGCTCGACCTGTGTCGAGGGTTCGCCCGACCTGCTGGTGGAGGTATTGTCGCCGAGCACCCGCCGCCGCGACCGCGGGGACAAGCGCGGGCTCTACGAGGAAGCGGGAGTCCGGGAGTACTGGATCGTCGATCCGGAAGCGCGCGTGGTGACCCAGCTGGTGCTCGAACAGGGCCGCTACCGGCAGATCGAATTCGACCGCGGGGAGTTCGAGTCGGTCGCCTTCCCAGGCCTGTGGGTGTCGGTGGACGCGGTGTTCGACGAATCGCTCGGTGGTTGAACCGAGGCTCGGCAGCCGGGTCGTTGCGGAGGCGCAGCGGCGCCGGTCTAATCCGCGGCTGCGATGAGTTCCTCCATCCAGATCACCCTGCCCGACGGAAGCGTCCGCGAGTGTCCCGCCGGCACCACCGGCCTCGAGCTCGCCAAATCGATCGGCCGCGGCCTGGCGAAGGCCGCCGTGGCCATGACGGTGGACGGCGTCACCGTGACGCTCCGGGAGCCGCTGCAGCGCGACTGCACGGTCTCGATCGTCACCCGGGACACGCCGGCCGGGCTCGACGTGATCCGGCACTCCGCGGCCCACGTGATGGCTGATGCGATCCGGCAGATCCGACCCGAAGTCAAGCTGTGGAAGGGGCCGCCGGTGGACGACCCGCGGTACGGCTTCTACTACGACGTCGACCTCGGTGAGCACGGCATCACACTGGACGACCTGCCCGACATCGAGCAGCGGATGCGGCAGATCATCAAGCAGGACGTGCCGTTCGAGCGTGAAGTGATGCCGCGCAGCGCGGCTCGTCAGCTGATGGTGGAGCGCGGCGAGGACTACAAGGTGGCGACCATCGATCGACTGCCGGAGGACGCCGAGATCAGCTTCTTCCGCAGCGGCGAGTTCGTCGACCTGTGCAAGGGCCCGCACGTGCCGAGCACCGGATCGATCGGCGACGGGATCGCGGTGTTGTCGATCGCCGGCGCTTACTTCGGCGACGACGCGAGCAACAAGATGCTGACGCGCGTCTACGGGCACGCCTTCGCCGACAAGGCGCAGATGGAGACCCACCGGCAGAACCTAGAGGAGGCGAAGAAGCGCGACCACCGGCGACTCGGCACCGACCTCGACCTGTTCAGCACCATGGGCGACCTCGGTGCGGGGTTGGTGTTGTGGCACCCCAAGGGTGGCTTCATCCGCCACAAGATCGAGGAGTTCTGGCGCCAACAGCACCTCGAGGGCGGCTACGACATCGTCTACAGCCCGCACGTGGCGCGCGCCACGTTGTGGCAGACCAGCGGCCACCTCGACTTCTACCGCGAGTCGATGTACTCGCCGATGGACATCGACGGCAACGACTACCTGTTGAAGCCGATGAACTGTCCGTTCCACATCCAGATGTTCAACAGCCGGCGGCGGTCCTATCGCGACCTTCCGTTCCGCTGGGCGGAGCTCGGGACGGTCTACCGCTACGAGAGCGCCGGAACGCTGCACGGACTGATGCGGGTGCGCGGGTTCACTCAGGACGATGCGCACCTGTTCCTACGGCCCGATCAGCTGGACGAGGAGATCGAGCGCTGCGTGAAGTTCGTGCTGTTCATCCTGCGCGCCTTCGACTTCGAGCACTTCGAGATCATGCTGTCGACCCGGCCCGACAAGTTCGTCGGCGAACCGGAGCAGTGGGACACCGCGACCCAGGCGTTGGAGAACGCGCTGCAACGGCTCGGCCTCGCCTACAGTGTCGACCCCGGCGGCGGCGCGTTCTACGGCCCCAAGATCGACGTGAAGATCAAGGACAGCCTCGGCCGCTACTGGCAGTGCTCGACCGTGCAGGCGGACTTCACCCAGCCGGTGCGGTTCGACATGAGCTACGTCGACAAGGACGGCGGGCGCACCCGACCGGTGATGATCCACCGCGCGCTGCTGGGCTCGCTGGAGCGGTTCTTCGGCATTCTGGTGGAGCACTACGGCGGGGCGTTTCCGACCTGGCTCGCCCCGGTGCAGGCGACCATCCTGTCGGTGGGCGAGCGGCACGCCGAGCGGGCCGCCGCGCTCGCGGCCGACCTGTCGGCGCGGGGTTTCCGGGTCGTCGCGGACGTGGACGCGGAGAAGATCGGCCAGAAGATCCGCCAGCACCTGTGGACCGAGCGGGTCCCGTTCGTCGCGGTGGTCGGAGACCAGGAGGTCGAGTCGGGTGGGCTGGCGGTGCGCCACCGCGCCGACGGCGACCTCGGAGCGATGAGCGTCGAGGCGTTCGCCGAGATGCTCAGCCAACGGGTGGCCGAGCGCCGATGAGAGGGGCAGCTCCGGGGCGCGAATCCGCCGGCTCGGGGCACCAGGGGGATGCGCCGCGCCACCGGCACCGGCTATGATCCCCGTCCCACCCGCTCGGCGCCTTCCGACGTCCGACCGAGTTCAGTTCGATCCGAACCCAATCCAACCCAAACCAAAGGAGTCTGCCCAGAGCATGCGACAGAGGATGATCCTGAATGGCTAGGCCGCCCCAGGGCGGGCGCTCCCCCCGCGACCCCGGACCCCGGGTCAACCACCAGATCCGCATCAAGCAGGTACGCGTCATCGACGACGAGGGCAACCAGCTCGGCGTCATGGAGACCGCGGATGCCCAAGCCATCGCCAACACCAAGGGTCTCGACCTGGTGGAGATCGCGCCGAACCAGCGCCCCCCGGTCTGCCGAATCATGGACTTCGGCAAGTACAAGTACGAGACCAAGAAGAAGGAGCAGGCCAACAAGAAGAAGCAGCACCAGGTCCAGGTGAAAGAGGTCCGGGTGCGACCGAAGATCGCCGAGCACGACATCCAAGTGAAGGTCAAGCGGGCGCGGGGATTCTTCGAGGATGGCGACAAGGTGCAGGTCGTGTGCCTGTTGCGCGGCCGTGAGGTCATGCACAAGGACAACGCGCTGCGGGTGTGCGAGCACGTGTTCGAGCAGCTGTCCGACGTCGCCAAGGTGGAACGCGAGCCGCGCCTCGAGGGCCGACGGATGATCATGCTGCTGACGAAGAAGTAGCGCCGCGACACAGCGCGGCGCTATCGTCGGGGCTACGCGCCGCGCGTGTTTCGCAGCCCATGACAACCCCGATCACCACCGCCGACTTCGAGGAGTTGTTCGGCGTCAACGCCGGCTACGTCGAGAAGGTCTACCACGACTTCATGGCCGCCCCCAGTTCGGTGGGCGCCGAGTGGCGGCGGTTCTTCGAAGAGCACGGGTTGCAGGCTCCGCCGGAGCCCGAGCCGCGCGCTGCGGCGCAAGCGGCCGCGGCGCTGGCAACCGAGCACGGCGACGAACTGCTTCGAGGTGTTGCGGCCCGGATCGTCACCAACATGGAGGAGAGCCTGTCGATCCCGACGGCTACCTCCACTCGCGTGGTCCCGGTCAAGGTCCTCGAGGAGAATCGCCGGATCATCAATCAGCACCTGGCGCTGGAATACCGCGGCAAGGCGAGCTTCACCCACCTGATCGCGTTCGCGATGGTGCGCGCCCTGGCCGAGATGCCGGCGCTCACCGTCTCGTTCCGCCGCGTCGACGGCGCCCCGCACCGGCACACCCCCGACACCATCAACCTCGGCGTGGCAGTCGACGCCACCAACCGCGATGGTAGCCGCGGGCTGGTGGTGCCGAACATCCGCAACGCGGGAGCCCTGGATTTCGGCGGCTTCCTGGCCGCCTACAACGAGCTGATCGCCAAGGCCCGCAGCGGAGGCCTGACCCCGGACGACTTCAAGGAGACGACCTGCACGCTCACCAACCCGGGCATGATCGGCACGGTGAGTTCCCTGCCGCGGTTGATGTCGGGGCAGAGCTTCATCCTCGCGACCGGAGCGATCACCGTGCCGGCGGAGTTCCTCGGGGCCGCGGAGACGACCCTGTCGGAGCTCGGCATCAGCAAGGTGATGACGCTGACCAGCACCTACGACCACCGGGTCATCCAGGGAGCGGTGTCGGGCGAGTTCCTGCAGCGGATGCACGAGATGCTCGCCGGGCAGGACGAGTTCTACGCGCAGATCTTCCGCGACCTGGCGATCCCGCACCGACCGCTGTTCTTCGTCCGCGACCGCCGCGCGGCGATGGGCACGCCGATGCGCGAGAACGAGCAGATGGAGCGCGCGGCGCGGGTGATGCAGTACATCCGGGCCTACCGGGTGCGCGGCTACCTGCTCGCCGACCTCGACCCGCTGGAATACGAGCCCAAGTCGTTCCCCGAGCTGGAGCTCAGCACCTACGGGCTGAGCATCTGGGACCTCGACCGCGAGTTCTTCACCAGCGGCGTCACCGGCAAGCCGATGGCTACGCTGCGCGACATCCGCGAGGTGTTGCGCACGACCTACTGCGCCAAGGTCGGTGCCGAGTTCATGCACATCGCCGACCCGCAGCAGAAGGACTGGCTGCGCGAGCGCATGGAGTCGACCCGCAACCGGGCGGAGTTGTCGAACGAGACCCAGCTGCGGGTGCTCGACCGACTGATCGAGGCAGAGGCGTTCGAGCGCTTCCTGCACACCAAGTTCGTCGGCCACAAGCGGTTCTCCTTGGAGGGCGCCGAGACCTTGATCCCGACCCTGGACGCGCTGCTCGCCAAGTGCGCCGCGGACGGCGTCGACAAGGTCGTGCTCGGAATGGCGCACCGCGGGCGGCTCAATGTGCTGGCCCACATCCTCGGCAAGCCGGTGACGCGCATCTTCTCCGAGTTCGAAGGCAACCTGCCGGCGGACACCACCCAGGGCTCGGGCGACGTGAAGTACCACCTCGGCGCGGTCGGCACCTACCGCACCCCGGCGGTGGGCGGCGGCGCACCGGGCGAGGTGCAGATCGAATTGGCGTGCAACCCCAGCCACCTCGAAGCGGTCGATCCGGTGGTGGAGGGGATGGCCCGTGCCCAGCAGGAGCAGCTGGCCAGCGACCAAGGGCGCGCAACCATCCTGCCGGTGTTGATCCACGGCGACGCGGCATTCGCCGGACAGGGAGTGGTTTCCGAGACCCTCAACATGTCGCAGCTGCACGGCTACCGCACCGGCGGCACCGTGCACGTCATCGTCAACAACCAGATCGGCTACACCACGCTGCCCTCCGATGCCCGCTCCACCGCCTACTGCACCGACGTGGCGAAGGCGATCCAGGCGCCGATCTTCCACGTCAACGGCGACGATCCGCTGGCCGCGGTGCGGATGGTCGAGCTGGCACTCGAATACCGGCAGACGTTCCAGCGCGACGTCGTGGTCGACATCGTCTGCTACCGGCGGCACGGCCACAACGAGGGCGATGAGCCCGCGTTCACTCAACCGGTGTTGTACCGCACGATCGAAGCGCACCCATCGGTGCGCGAGATCTACCAGGACTACCTGGTACGGGCCGGCGTGATCCAGCCGTCCGACATCGATCGGTTCAACGAGGATCTGCAGACTCGGCTGCGCCGCTCACTCGACGAGGTGCGCCAGGCAAAGCCGGTCGACGCGGCGGACAGCGCCACAGTGCTCGACGCACCGCCGGTGCCACCGTGGGCGGCGGTCGATGCGGCCCCGGTGCCGCTCGACGAGCTGGTCACCCTCACCGACCAGCTGTGCAGCCCGCCCGAATCGGTGAAGATCCACCCCAAGGTGCGGATGATCCTCGACCGGCGTCAGGCGATGATCCGCGGCGAGCACGAGATCGATTTCGCGCTGGCCGAACACCTGGCTTTCGCGGTGCTCGTCAACCAGGGGATCCCGGTGCGCTTGGCCGGCCAGGACAGCGCCCGCGGCACCTTCTCGCAGCGGCATTCCGTGCTGCTCGACACCGACAGCGCCGAGAAGTTCATCCCACTCAACTTCCTGCGCGACGGCCAAGCGCGTTACAGCGTGATCGACAGCCTGCTCAGCGAGGAGGCGGCACTCGGATTCGAGTACGGCTACAGCGTCGCGGCACCCTCCGGACTGACCCTGTGGGAAGCTCAGTTCGGGGACTTCGTCAACGGCGCGCAGATCCAGATCGACCAGTTCCTCGCCGCTGGCGAGGCGAAGTGGCACCAAGCGTGCGGCTTGACCTTGCTGTTGCCACACGGCTACGACGGCCAGGGGCCGGAACACAGCTCGGCGCGCCCCGAGCGGTTCCTGCAGCTGTGCGCCGAAGGCAACCTGCGGGTGGCGATTCCCTCGACGCCGGGGCAGTACTTCCACGTGCTCCGCAAGCAGGCGCTGAGCGAGCTGCGCAAGCCGCTGGTGTTGTTCACCCACAAGAGCCTGCTACGGCTGCGCGCCGCCGGCTCAATGCCGGACGAGTTGGCTGACCCGCGCGGCTTCCGCGCCGTGCTGGGCGACGACGATGTCGATCCCGCGGCGGTCGAGCGCGTCGTGCTGTGCAGCGGCAAGGTGTACTACGACCTGGTGCAGGCGCGCGGGAATCACCCGGCGGCCGTGGTGCGACTCGAACAGCTCTATCCGTTCCCCGGCGCGGAGCTGGCGGAGGAACTGGTGAAGTTCCCCAACCGCAAGGCGCTGGTGTGGTGTCAGGAAGAGCCGCAGAACATGGGGGCGTGGACGTTCGTCGCCACGTGGCAGCGGTTCGACGAGTATGTCGGACGTCCCGCCGCGGCGAGCCCGGCCACCGGGTTCCTGCAGGCGCACAAGGTGCAGCAGGAGGCACTGGTGGCGCGAGCACTGCGGGGGCGGGGCCGGTAGACGGCGCCTCTTTCGAGGAGCGGTGATCCCGCGACGCGCCAGGGCGGGATACCGCGCGGGCCGCGGGCACCCCGGGGAGTGAATGGCGCCCGTTCGACGCCACCCGATCGATCGGTCAGCGGTAGCGAACCAGCGGGTTCGAGCCGATGTTCCAGTCCGCCGGCAGCCCGGTGGTGCGCCCGGATCCGACGATGTCGGGCTGGTAGACCACGGCGCGGCGCACCACGCGCGGCAGCTCGGGCACCTTCACCGACACGCCCGGCGTGAACGACAATCCGGAGCTCACGGTGTCGCTCCACGCCGCCTGGCCCCAGAGTTCGAGGCCGACGTATCCCGGGTCGTACGGCAGGGTGCCGAAGTTGGTCGAGGCGAAGCCGACCCTGTCGGCGATCGACACGGCAAAGATGGTCGGTGCGGTGGGATTGACGTGCAGTCGCGCGCAGGTCACTCCGGGGATCGCGATCCCCGCCGCCGAACCACCGATGCCCAGCGCCAGCAGGACGGGGCGGTTCGGCGCGGTGAACTGCGACTGGGTGTAGAGTGCGTAGCGCCCTTGCAGATTCGGTGGCGACACGACGCGGTCCCACGCTTCGACTCCGAGGTGCATGCGCGACGGGACGCTGAGCGGCACCCCGCCGTCCGTGCAGCCGACCCCGGCGGGGACCGCGAAGCGCTGTACGTGGCTGAGGCTTGCCGCACTATCGAGTGCATACGGCTCGCCAGTGGGGGACCAGGCGCCGGAGTTGATCAGGCCTCCCCCGGAAAACACGTAGTCCAAACAGAGGTCGTTGTTGCCGGAGTACGCGTATGCGCGGCTGAACGGGAACCGAAAGGCCCCCGTGACGCCGCCGAACGGCGGCAATGTGTTGCTGGGGAAGCCCGATTGTGCCGGCCACACCACGGCCTGGTCGAAGACCCGCGTCGGCTGGGTCAGCGGGTTCTTGTCGAACACGGTCGTGATCCGTGCCATGTCGCACTCGGCCACGTCGAGGGTGACTCGCTGCCACGCTCGGGCCGGTGTTGCATCGTGCTCGACGAAGTCGAGTCGGTACGCAACTTCCGTCAACTGCAACGCGGTACCACGCCACTCGCCGTCGAAGTGCATCTGGCGCGAGTTCGAATGCGCCCCGAGGCGACTCGACCCGAACTCTCCCGGAACAGTGAGGTAGCCGCTCGGGGACGTGACCTGGGCGGCGAGCGGAGTGATCAAGGCGGGCAGGATTGCGATGATGATCTGCTTCATAGGGAACCTCTGACAGGGCCGGTTGGCTGTCCTTGCGCACGACAGTCGTCGTTCGACCGGGAAAAATGGTGGTGCTGACAACCGAAGGGCAACGATCACCGGGGGCGGCGGCAGGCATCCCGACCGGAAGCGAAGATGCCGATTCGAAAGGGGTTGTATCACGAATCCCGAGTGTGGTGTACCCACTCCGGCAATATTCCCTGTTGCAACAGGATCTCGTGTCGAGGTAACCACGCTCGCCCCGCGACGAGCGACGACCAACTACCTGCTCGAGGGCGCTGATCCCATGGGGTGCTGGCGGCCGGAGCTTCGAGCATCACTGTATGGAGGCGAACCCCGCCGGTCATTCGGGCTCGCCAACTCGGTGCGCTCGTGGGTGCGGACTTTGTCGCGACAGGCCGGGCACACATCCTCGGAGTGCAGCTCCGCGCGAAGAGGCAGACGACCCGCCGGTGCATCCGAAGTGCGGGGTCAGGGGTCACCCATGTGCCCGGTCAGCGTGGCCGCATTCCCGGTTGCGGACCGCCACCGATGCGACCTGGCACGATCTCGCGGCGCTGCGCGTGAATCATCCGAGCTCGAGCCGCCCACGCTGCGACAATGCCCACTGTGGACCCCGTCCTCGAGACCCGTGACTTGACCAAGCACTACGGGGCCGCGATCGGCCTCGAAGGCCTCGAACTTCGCGTCGATGGCGGTGAAGTGCTCGGCTTCCTCGGTCCCAACGGCGCCGGCAAGACCACGACGATCCGGCTCCTGCTCGACCTGATTCGGCCGACTCGCGGGCAAGCGCGGGTCTGCGGTGGATCCCCGCGCGATCCTGCGGTGCGCAGCCGGATCGGTTACCTGCCCGGGGAACTCGGACTCGACCTGCGGTTGACTGCCGCGAAGCTGCTCGCATTCCTGGCCCGGCTGCAGCGCCCGTCGGCCTCTGCGCAGCGACGTGGCGAACTGTGCGAACGCCTGCGGCTGAGCGCTGCCGACCTACGCCGCTCACTGCGCGACTGCTCGCGCGGCACGAAGCAGAAGGTCGGACTGGTTGCCGCGTTCCAGCACGACCCCGATCTCCTGATCCTCGACGAACCGACTTCGGGACTCGACCCACTGGTCCGCGAGGCGGTGTTCGATCTGTTGCGCGAGGCGCAGGCCGCCGGCCGGACCGTTTTCCACTCCTCGCACGTGCTCTCCGAGGTCGACCGCACCTGCTCACGGGTGGCAGTGCTGCGCGCCGGGCGGCTGGTGCAGGTGTCCAGCGTCGCGGCCCTGCGCCGCTCGCTGCACCGCACCATGGTCGTGCAGTTCCGGGGGCCCGCACCGCTGATGGAGCTGGCAGCGATCGGTGCCAGGGTGGTGGAGACGACGCCACGCGGCGTCGTGCTGCACGTCGGCAGCGACCTCGACCCGCTGCTGCGACTCCTGGCGCGGCACTCGATCGCTGATCTGGTGTTCCCCGAGCCGGAGCTCGACCAGGCGTTCCGGCAGATCTACAGCGCGGACCCGGAGGTCTCGCCGTGATCGCCGCACTGCTCGCGCAGAAGCTACGGAGACAGCGAACCCTGCTGGTGGTGTTGGCGCTCGCACTGACCGGCTTCCCGGTCCTGCTGCTGTGGATCGGGACCACGATCGACCGCGGTCCCGGCGTGGGCGAACTGCTCGCGAAGATGCCGAAGTGGATCCAGCGGTTGGTCGAACAACAGATCGGCGAGGTGTCGTTCCGCGCCTTCCCGGCGTTCGCGTTCGAACACCCGGTCGTGTTGCTCGCCTCGCTGAGTCAGGTACTCAGCGCCGCGACCACCCCGGCCAGCGAACGCGAGAGCGGATTCCTCGACCTGCAGGTCGCCCAGCGCCTGCGGCGTGGCGAGTACTTCGCCGCCACCGCGCTGCTGGTCGTGCTGGGGGCGGTGGCCTGGCCGGGTTGCCTGCTGCTCGGTGTGGCGATCGGCTTTCGGTCCCTCGATCTGCCGCAGCCGCTGTCGGTGTCGACCTACCTACCTGGTTGCTTGGGACTCGCGACGCTCCTGCTGGCGTTCGGCGGCGTCGGGCTCTGGTTCGGCTGCGCGCAGAAACGGCGAGGGCGCGCACTAGCCCAACTGATCGGCTGCATCGCCGCGGCCTACCTCCTGCACGTACTCGGGACCCTTTCGTCGCGCCTTGCGGTGGTCGAATGGCTCAGCCCGTTCCATTGGTTCCAACCGCTGCGGGTGATCCTCAAGGGTGAGCCGATGGTCGGTTCGTCCGCGGTGCTGCTCGGCGTGTTCGCGAGCTGCACCGCGGCGGCCTGGCGGTCCTTCGACCGCCAGGACCTGTGAGCCGACGCTACTGGATGTCCGCCTCCATCATGTCGGAGGTGTAGATCTTGTTGCCGACCGTGTCGACGCCGAACGCCTGCATGTTGACCACGCCGAGCGGCGTGGTGTTCGGGATCGGCAGGGGAAGGTCCAGCGGCTGGCCACCGGGCAGGTAGAGCAGCTGGTTGACCGGGTTGAGCTCCAGGCCGCCGACCATGATCCCGGGGATGGTGATCCCGGTGGTGGGGTTGGGCAGCGGGGAGATACCCCAGACCCACAGGGTGTTCGGTCGCCAGTCGTAGAAGCGGACCACCACCGTGGTGCTGCGGCGCCAGATCCAGCGCTTGCACCACATCACCGGCGCCGGCCAGTACGGGCGGCGGTAGGGCACCAGGCGCACCGTCACGCAACGGAACACCGAGAAGATCGTCAGCTTGTAGCACATGCACTGGATGACCGGGCCCGCGGACGCGCTCCAGTCCGACCAGTAAATGCGACCGGTGCGCCGGCCCCAGTACGCGTTCGAATCCCAAGTCGTCAGATTGAGCTCCTTGAGCTCGACCGGTGTCGACCACACGTTGGTGGTGGTGTCGAGGTAGACGAAGTAGAAGTCCGACGAGCCGGTGCCGCCGGTCGCCGTGCTGCCGAACACCAGCATGTTGCCGTTGGAGTACGGCGTCGGCGAGTGCTCGTTCGCGCCCTTGACGTTGGCCGGGGCGAACGCGGTCTTGTTGCCCCACTGCCCCGTCGTGCTGGTGCGCGTGACTGTGTGGATGTCGCCGTTCTCGGAGAAGAACATCGTCAGGCCGTCGTCCGTGAGCGCGGGATCGTCGTTGGCCAGCCCGGTGCCGTTCACCGGCGCACCGAGGAAGGTCGGCGGGCCCCAGGGTGCCGCGATGCTCGGACGGGTCGACAGCATCACGTTGGACGTGCCGGGCCCACCGGTCCGCGTGCTGATGAAGTACAGCTCGAGCCCATCCGGGCTGATGGTCGGCTCGTAGTCGCTCGCCGTGCTGTTGAGCTGGACGAGGTTCGTCGGAACACCCCACGCGGCGTCCGGGTTCGCCCGCGTCGCGGTCCACAGGTCGTAGCCACCGGCGCCGCCGGTACGGGTGCTCGAGAAGACGATCTCGGTCTCGTCTTGGTTCATGGTCGGGCACCAGGCGTCGCCGGTGCCGAGCGAGACGGCCTGCTTGTTCTCGAAGAATGCGGTCTGGGCAGGGAGTGCCGCGGAGCAGGCGAGCGCTCCGAGGACGAGGGTCGGGATGGAGAGATGCATGATGGCTCCTGTTTCAAGGACCCCGTTGTTGGCCGTTCCATGGCGGCGCCGGGGAGAGAAGGTGCGGACGGAACCCGGGCAGGGAGGATCGTCCATCCCGAATGCTATCCGGGTTCCGACTCGCGCACCACCGCCGCTCCCGGTCAGACGAGTGGGCGACCCGCGCCCTGGCAGCACCTGCCGTACTCCTCACCCGCAACATACTTGCGCGATCTCCCGACGAGGCTCCTCGAGCCGCGCGCGGTTCGGTAGGGCCGCTGTTCGTCGGGCGAACGCACGCGGCGACGGGTCCGCTGCCCCGACTCAACCACCTCGGTCGGCGTGGTCGACGACTTGCATGCCCAACCCGGCGTCGTGCGCGTTCGCGTCCCTCGGGTCCGCGCCGCCCGCACCACACGAAGGGCGACCGCGGTGTCCGGGCGGACACCGACCATCGGATCTCCAGTACGCACCCGCGCCATGGCGTTGCGCCACACCTCACCAAGCGAGTTGAATGCACCTCCGATGCGTCTGCCCCCGCTGGTCGTCTCGATCCCGTGCCTGGCTCTGGTCGTCCAGCTGGTGTGCCGCGTCGGACTGATCGCCTCCGACGACCTGGGCTACGCGCGCTTCGCCGCACAGATCGCAAACGGGACCTTCCACCCGGAGCTGCACCACTACGCGTTCCGCTACGGACTCACGGTCCCGGTAGCCGTGGTCTACCGCCTGGCGGGGGTGCAGGAGTGGAGCACCGTGCTGATCCCGTTGTTGGCCTCCTGCGCCAGCGTCGCGTTGCTCGTCCACTTGGCGGAGCGGCTCGGCGGTCGAGTCGCTGCGGGAATCGCCGGCGTGCTCTACGCGACGTTCCCGGTCCAGGTGCACCATGCGACCATCCTCGTGCCCGAGCCGGTGGCCGAGATGTTCGCGTTGGCGGCGATCGCGGTGTACTGGCGGGCCCTGGAGCGCGGATCGGCACGATTCGGCGGTATCGCGGGGATCCTGCTGGGGTGCGGATTCCTGGCCAAGGAACCGGCGTTCTTCATCGCCCTGGCGGTCGGCCTGCACGGGCTCGTGCGACGCCGCTGGTCGGTGGTCGCCGGACTACTCACCGGCGCCGCACTGGTCGGGGCCGGCGAACTCGCGTACCACGCGTTGGCCGCCGGCGACCCCCTGCTGCGCCTGCGCGGCAATGCGCTGCACGAAGTCTCGCCGATGGCGCTGGCGGCCAACGAGGACCTGACCTACCGACTGTTCAAGGCCTACCCGCGCATGATGCTGGTCCCGGCGCAGGAGTTCGGCATCCACTCGCTGGTCGCCCTTCCCCTGGCGCTACTCGGTTGGTGGTGGTGTCCGCGGCCGCAACGCGGCCTGTTGCAGTTGTGGACCGTCCTACCGTGGGTCTACATCAACTTCGGCAGCTCGAGCTTCGATCACTTCTTCGCGTTGCCGGTGGCGCCGCGCTACATCGAGTTCACCTATCCGCCGCTGTTCGTGCTGTGCGGGATCGCGCTGGCGCGAATGGGGAGCGCCGGGCGGGGCCGCCAGTGGCTGGTCGCCGGACTGGTCGCAGCCACCGCGGCGGGCGGGGTGTACGGGAGCCTACGTTGGCAGGACCGCGTGCCGCGCATCGAAACCGTGCGGGAGCTGCGGCGCGTTGCGGTCGAGCTGCGCAACCGCCGCGCGGCGCGCATCGCGGTCGAGCAACCGCCGGAGCCCGCGGGTACCCAGGTGAAGGCTCGCTGGGCGCGCACCGCGGCAATCCTGCTACCCGGCGTCGAGATCGTCGTCGATCCGCAACGCGCCGACGCCGTGGTGGAGGTGCGGGCGGACGGCAGCGTCGCGGTGCGCTGGCGGTAGCCGGACCACGCGCACGGCGGGGCAAGAAATCCCAGGATCATCCACCCCAGTTGTCGATTCCGCCCGGACCCGCTCGTCTGGACGGCATCCGAACCACTGGGGGCTCGCCTCCCTGTTTCGATACATCCCGCGAACCAGACCGTGACGACATGAACACCCTTCGACACATCCTCACCCTGTTCCTCTTCGCAGCGCCCGCGCTCGCCCAAGCAGCCGGGGACGGCACCGTCGACCCGGCCGCGATGCAGCCCCCGAAGCCCCCCAGCGAGCTCGGCAAATTCCAGCCCCTGCTGGGCTACTGGGAGGGTTCGGGAGTGGCGAGCGATCCGGGCCACCCGGACACCAAATGGACCGCGACGGCCTGGTACCACAAGGTGCTCGACGGGTTCTTCGTCCAGGAGGACGCTGCCATCACCCTCGAGGGGATGAAGGAGACCCTGCTGTTCCGCAGCTTCCTCGGCTACGACGGGCTACGAAAGGAGTACGTGGTGTTGTCGATCGGCAACAACCACACCGCGCACCGGGCGATCGCCCACTGGGACGGCAAGTCCATGGTCACCGCCAGCAGCCAGGTGAACGGTGGCAAGCTCGAGGTCGAACGGTGGACCACGACCGTCACCGACAAGAAGTCGATGGACATCCTCGGTATGAAGGCGGTCGGCGCCGGGAAGTTCTTCGCCCACGTCCGCGGCAGCTACACGCGCAAGGGTGACGAACCGCCGAAGGTCTCGGCGGCCGACGCAGCCCACGCGTTCATGGTCAAGGCCGGCGCCGAGATGGACAAGCTGAAGGGCTTCGCCGGCACCTTCGACTTCAAGGGCGGCATGTGGATGGACGCCAAGCAACCGGAGATGCCGATCCGAGGCCGCAGCATCACCACTGCCATCTACGGCGGCACGGTCCTGGAGACCGAGTGCCGTGGCGACCCGTCGCCGATGGGCACCTACAAGGCGTGGGGTGCGCTGGCGTGGAGCCCGTCCAGCAAGTGCTACGTCAGCCTGTGGGTCGACAACATGGGAGAGGCGTCACTCGAGCACGGGTGGTTCGTCGACAAGCAGAAGCTCGTGTTCACCGCGGCCAAGCCGTCCATGGGCGGCACGCCCAGCGTGATGCGCTCGGTGGTGTCGCTCGACGACAAGGGTGTACTCACCCAACACCGCGTGCACACCATCGTGGGTACCGGTGCGGCATTCCAGTGCTTCAAGCTCGACTACACCAAACGGTAGTGCGAGCGACGCGCCGAGGTCACGCCGCGGCCTGGCCGCGGTGCTGGTGCCACATCCGCGCCAGGAATGCGAACCCACCGGTGCTCAGCAAGTAGACGAACGGCATCATCAGAAGGTGCGGGATCCACACCATCCACAGCAGTTGCTGGGCGGCCGCCGGCTCCACTTCGATCCCCACGCCGGTCCCCGGCGGCACGAAATAGGTGGTCGCGTGGACGTCGAGGTGGGTGCCCAGGGCGGCGCGGGTCGCGACGGTGCCGAACACCGCGAGCGGCAGCCGGGTGACCGCGATCCACAGCACGAGGTAGAGCAGCAGTTCGACCATCCGGCGGCGCGGACGGCCGAGCAGCAGTGCTCCCGCGAGGGTCGCCGGAAACATCACCCGATCCGGAGCGAGGTCGAACGGCGCCAACAGCGCCGCCGGGGCCGCGGCCTTCTCCAAAACCAACAGACATGCGCTCCCCGACCACGCCAGCAGCAGCGGCGCGCCGAATGCACGCGAGGGGCCGCCACCGCGCTGCCGGAAGGCCCACAGAGCCCAGGCCAGGCAGAATCCAGCGGCGACCGCGCCCCACACCCAACCCGGCGCCAGGGTGGTCTCGATCGGGAACTCCCGATGCTCCACCTGGAGACCGACGTATGCGGAGAAGCGGTGGCTCACGGTCAGGGTCCGTGGGGCGCCAGCCCCGAGCAGCGCGGCCGCGCCCGAAGCCAGCGCCGCGCCTACCAGAACCACCCCCACGGCGGTGCGCGCCCGCGGCAGCACCGTGGCGACAGCGATCGCCGCCACGGCGGCGATCTGCAGGACGGCGAGCAGCACGGGCATCGCGGGATGGTGCAGGACGGGGCGGCGCGGCGCAAAAGATTTGCCCGCGGATCCTTGCTCGCCGCACACCCCCTGAGTAGCGTCCTCGCCCTTTCCCGCTGGGAACTCGCATGCCGAAGCAGAAGACCAAGAAAGGCGTCGCCAAGCGCATGAAGCTGACCAAGAGCGGCAAGGTGAAGCGCCACCAGGCCTTCACCTCGCACCTGTTGGCACGCCGTGACCGCAAGCGCAAGCGCAACCTGCGGCAGGCCCGGATCCTGGTCGGCCAACACGGCCGAAACATGGCAGCCTGCCTGCACGGCTAGCCCCCCTCACCCAAGCTCCCCGACACGCCGATGCGCGCAACCTACAGTCAACCCGGCCGGCAGCGGAAGAACCGGATCCTCAAGCGGGCGAAGGGCTTTCGCGGCGGCCGCAGCCGCCTGATCCGCACCGCCACGGAGGCCACCGAGCGGGCAGACGCGTTCGCGTTCGCCGGTCGCCGGCAGCGTAAGCGCCACTTCCGGCAGCTGTGGATCGCCCGGCTCAGCGCCGCGGTGCAGGCCCACGGCATGCTCTACAGCCGCTTCATCCACGGCGTGCAGAAGGCCGGGATCAAGCTCAACCGCAAGGAGCTGTCGGAGCTGGCGATCCACGACCCGAACACGTTCGGCAAGCTGGTCGGCCAAGCCAAGGCCGCGATCGCCTAGCCGGCGCCAGCCCGCGCGGTCAGCCGCCGCTGCGTCCGGCGCGGGGACCGACGAACATGGACAACCGCCGTCAGGAGTGGCTCGACGCAATCGCCGCCGCTGGCGACGAGGCAGAGCTGCGTCGCATCGACCACGGCTTGCTGGGCAAGCAGGGGGTGGTGCAGGAATTGGTGCGAGGCGTCTCGTCGCTCCCCGCGGCGGAGCGTCCGGCGGCCGGTAAGGCAGCCAACCAGTTGAAGCTGGAGTTGCAGGCGGCACTCGACGCGCGGCGCGCCCACTTGCAGGCCGAGTCGCTCACCCGCGAACTGGCGGCACCGGACTTCGACCCGACCGAGCCCGGGCCGGCCCTGACACAGGGCACCCTGCACCCGATCACCGCGGTGCAGAACGAGCTGGTCGAGCTGTTCACGTCCCTCGGGTTCACCTGGCAGGACGGGCCGGAGATCGAGTCCGAGCACTACAATTTCGAGGCGCTGAACATCCCCGCCGACCACCCGGCGCGCGACGTCCAGGACACGTTCTGGCTGCAGGACGGGACGCTGCTGCGCACCCACACCTCTCCGGTGCAGGTGCGCACGATGCGCCGCTTCCGGCCGCCGCTGCGGGTGATCGTGCCGGGCCGCTGCTTCCGCCAGGAAACGGTGGACGCCAGCCACGAGCACACCTTCTTCCAGATGGAAGGGCTGGTCGTCGACCGCGCGGTTTCGACGGCCAACCTGATCCACACCATGAAGACCTGCCTGCGGGTGATCCTGCGCCGCGAGGACCTCGAGGTGCGGCTGCGGCCCGGCTTCTTCCCGTTCGTCGAACCCGGCTTCGAGCTCGACGTGCGCTGCCTGTTGTGCGGTGGGGCGGGCTGCAAGGTGTGCAAGCAGTCGGGTTGGATCGAGATCCTGCCGTGCGGGATGGTCCACCCCAACGTGCTGCGCGCCGGCGGTATCGATCCGGAGGAGTACACCGGGTTCGCGTTCGGCATGGGTCTGCAGCGGGTGACCATGCTGCGCTACGGCATCCCCGACATCCGCTACTTCATGGGCGGCGACCTGCGCTTCCTGCGCCAGTTCGTCGAGGTGTGAGGCCGCAGCGATGAAGATCTCGATCCGCTGGCTGCAGCGCTACGTCGACCTGAGCGACCAGCGCCCCGAGCAGATCCGCGACGCGCTGACCATGAGCACCGCCGAGGTCGAGGCGATCCACCCGTTCGCGGTCGGTCTCGACGAGCTGGTGGTCGGCCACGTGCTCACCTGCGGGCGACACCCGGACGCCGACAAGCTGTCGCTGACGACGGTCGACGTCGGCCAGGGCGAACCGCTGCAGATCGTCTGCGGGGCGCCCAACGTGGCGCAGGGGCAGCGGGTGGTGGTGATCCAGGTCGGCCAGGAGCTGCCCGACGGAACCAAGATCAAGAAGACCAAGATCCGCGGTGCGGTGTCGATGGGGATGATTTGCTCCGAGCGCGAGCTCGGGCTGTCGGAGGACCACGACGGCATCCTGGTGCTGGACAAGGACTACACACCCGGGATCACCCTGGGGCGCGTACGGCCGCTCGCCGACCACGTGCTGGAGATCGACAACAAGTCGATCAACCACCGCCCGGACCTGTGGGGGCACTACGGCTTCGCCCGCGAGCTGGCGGCGATCCTCGGCCGCGAGCTGCAGCCGCTCGGCGCACCGGTCGCGTTCCCAAACGACGGTGCGCGGCTCGACTTGCGCATCGAGGATGCCGACGCGTGTCCGCGCTACCTCGGCGTGTGCCTGAGCGGGGTGAAGGCAACCCGCTCGCCGGATTGGATGCGCTACCTGCTGCACGCGGTGGGGCAGCGCTCGATCAACCTGCTGGTCGACCTGACCAACTTCGTGATGCTCGAGCTCGGCCAACCGATGCACGCATTCGACCGGCGGCGGCTCGCCGGTGACGTCGTGGTGCGCCGTGCGCGCGCAGGCGAGGGCATGGTGACACTCGACGAGCAGAAACGGGAGCTCGAGCCGAGCGATCTGCTGATCACGTCGGGCGGCGCGCCGGTGGCGCTGGCCGGCATCATGGGTGGCCTCGGCAGCATGGTGGAGCCCGACACGAATGAGCTGTTCCTCGAGTCGGCGACCTTCCACGCCGCCACCATCCGGCGGACCAGCACCCGGCTCGGCTTGCGCACCGACTCGAGCGCGCGGTTCGAGAAGACCCTCGACCCCGCCGGCGCCGAGCTGGCAGTGCACCGATTCGTCGGCTTGCTGGGAGAGTTGTGCCCCGGCGCCGCACCCGCGGGGCCGTTGCTCGATCCCGCAGCGTGGCGCTTCACGGCGCCCGAGGTGCGGTTGCGCCGCTCGCGCCTCGACCTCAAGCTCGGTCACGTCATCGACGACACGACGGTGCGCGGCATCCTCGAGCGACTGGAGTTCGGCGTGCGCACCACGGACGAAGGCTTCGCCGTCACCGTGCCGTCGTTCCGCGCCAGCAAGGACATCGCCATCGAGGACGACCTGATCGAGGAGGTCGGCCGGATGTTCCGCTACGACAACATCCCCGAGGCTCCGTTGGTCGGCGCGGTGCTGCCGCCGCACCGCGAGCCCGAGCTGATCCTGGCGCGCGACCTGTGCCGGATGCTGGCGCTCGAACTGCACGCCCACGAGGTCTACAACTACAGCTTCGTGCCCGACCGCCTGCTCGAAGCCGTCGGCGTCGCCGCGCTGCCGCACTCGGTCGTCGCCAACCCGGTGGCCCCCGAAGTGTGTCGGATGCGCCGGCACGTGCTACCCAGCGTCCTGCAGGCGCTCGGTACCGCGCTGCGCAGCGCACCCGCGGTCTGCCTGTTCGAACACGGAAAGGGCTACCACCCCGAAGTTCGCGACGCCGATGGGCTGCCGCACGAGGTGCGCGAGGTCGCGCTCGCCGCGGCGGGTGGCCCGGGCTTCGACTACCCGGCGCTGCGCAGCGGCGTCGCGGGTGTCCTGCGCCGATCGGGCTTCGCGGTCGCATTCGACGAGTTGCTCGGTCGCTCGGACGAACTGCCGTGGATCCACCCCGGCAAGACGGTAGCGATCACCCTCGGTGCCACATTGTGCGGCTACGTCGGCGAACTGCACCCGCAGGTCGCGCACCAGCTCGAGCTGCCGCGCGGGGTGGCGCTCGCCAACCTCGACCTGCGCCAACTGCTGCGTGCTGGCGCCAGCGCGTGTCGGTTCGCCGACCTACCGCGCTTCCCCGCGCAGCCGGTCGACGTCGCGCTCCTGGTGCCGCAGGGAACGCGGGTGAAACAGTGCGCGGAGCTGCTGCGCCACGCCGGGGGCAAGCTGGTGCGCGGCGTCGAGCTGTTCGAGGTCTACCGCGGCGAGGGTCTGCCAGCCGGCACGAAGAGCTTGAACTTCACCGTGACGCTGGGGGCCGACGACCGCACGCTCACCGGCAAGGACGAGGAGAAGTTCTTGGCCAAGGTGCGCGAGCGCGCCTCGGAGGTCGGCGCAGAACTACGGGGGTGAGGGGGCCGCACGGCAGCGGCCACGCGCCACCGTGCTGACCTTCGTGTGCAACATCTGCTCGACGTCGAACGCGTCGAGCCAGCCAACGCTCGGCCGGGATCAACCGTCGTGCCGAGGATGTGGTTCGACCGTACGCTTTCGGTCGCTGATGCTCGCACTCTCCCAGCGGTTGTTCGGGACGTCGCAGGCCATCGCCGACTTCCCGCGCCGGAAGGACCTTCGCGGCATCGGCCTGAGCGATGCGCGCTGCTACGCGCGCCGGCTGCGCCGGCGTCTGGCCTACCGCAACACCTACTACCATCGTTGGCCCAAGCTGGACCTACTCGATCCACCGCGAAGGCAACTGGGGAAGTGCGACTTCCTGATCGCCTCGGATGTGCTCGAGCACATTCCGCCGCCCGTCGACCGGGCGTTCGAGTCCATCTCTCGACTGCTGGCGGTGGGGGGCGTCGCGGTCCTTTCGGTGCCGTACGCGCTCACCGGGGAGACGGTCGAGCACTACCCGCGGCTCCACCGGTTCCGGATCGTGGGCAAGGGTGCAGACCGGGTCGTCGAGAACATCACGCGCGACGGTCGACGGGAGGTGTACTCCGATCCGGTGTTCCACGATGGCGCAGGCTCGACGCTGGAGATGCGGCTGTTCTCGCTGGAGGGTCTGCTCGGCTCGGTGCAGGCCGCGGGGTTGACGGATGTCCGGGTGCACGATGCGGACTCTCCGGAGTTCGGCATCGTGCACGAGAACCGATGCTCGCACGTGCTGACCGCGGTGAAGCGCGGGTAGCCGCGGTCGTTCCACGCGGCGAATCCGCGATCCGAGGAGCTACCGACTGCTCACCGTGCGGCCACGAGCCACGGCAGAACGACTCCACGGAGGAACGGCTGGTGAAACAAGAGGGGTAGCGGCAACAGTACCCATGTCCACACCCATACCCGCGCGGGCACCCCCCGCAGCAGCCGGCCACGCCGCTCGAACCAGCGTTCGATCCACACACCGACCCCGTGCAACGCGAAGTGCGCACCGGGACCACCGAACCCGGCGCGCACCGGGAGGCTGCACGCGACCTCGTGCAGTAGGCCGGAGGCGAGGAACCCCGCCATGATCGCCGCACCACGGCCGATCCGGCTGGCCAGTGGCCGGTAGATCGCGAGTACCGTCATCGCCGCGAACGCCGCGTTCCAGCGCCGTCCCCAGAAGTCCTGCAGACTCGATGCACGCCACGGCGCGTGGAACTGCGGTTCGGTCGCGAACCCGCACGAGCGCAGCAATGCGGCCAGGAGATGGATCAGACCGAAGTGCACGCACATGCTGAAGCCGAGCACGAACAGCAGCCCGGCGAGCTGCAGGTGCTCCTCGCTGTGCCAGCACCGGGCAGTGGTCACCAGCACCGCGACCCCAGCACCGCTCCAGACCAGACCACACAGAACGAGCCGTACCGTCGAGGGGCTCCGGACTCGAACACGACCGGATGGCACGGGCGAGAACTCGCGCGGCTGCATCCCGAACCAGATCGCCGCAAACGCCAACCAACGCGCGAGGCCGAGTGGTTGAAGCCCCGAGGCCCGCGCCTCGACGGCGACTACGGCCTTCATCCCGTAGCACAAAACTAGGAGCAGGGCAGCCATCCGAAAGCCGGCGCCTTCGCCATCGAGGACATGGTGCGCTCCGGCGACGAGCGCCACGGGGAGTGACCAGGCAAGCGCGCGCCGGGTTGGGTGCGGCATGGCGCGCTGCAGCACGAAGCCGATCGCGAGCGCCGCCACGGCGAGGATCTCGACCGCAACCGCGACTTCCCATGAGCTGGGCGCAAATGCCGCTGGGCCCGTGGGACCTTCCGCTGCGCTGGCGGCGCGGCTCATGAAGGGTCCGGGCTAGCCTCTGAGAGTCTGCACCACAGAAGGGCGATCAGGGGGTTCGTGGATACCGGCGCAGGTCGCCGCCCGAAGACGCAGGCGAATGGGTGGATTCGGCGAGGCTCTCGGGGGGTGACGGGTGCTGGAGGGCGCGGATCTCTTGGATTGTCATGAGAGGACGCCAAACGCTACGCTCGCGTACACCGCGGCACAGAACGCGAACGCCCCGGTTGCAGCCGCCTCACCGACGCGGTAGCCGACGCCCTGAGGCGTGTGCCGGTGGTAGGAGGACACCTGCAGAAGTGTCCGCGCACCCCAGTATGTAGCGATGTACGCGCACACCGCTCGCGCGAGCGGCGTGCCGTCGGTCAACCAACTCGCCGCCAGGATGGACAGCAAACCGCAGCAGACATTGGTGGCGACGATGTAGCCCGCGTAGGTCCAGAATACGCACCGCAACAGACCGTCGAGTTTGGCGATTTGCTCGCGCCACCCGAGCAGTCGTGGCAGTGCCAGGCTCACGGCGGAGATCCCGAGCTGCACGATGCCGGCGAGAAAGACCAATCTGTCTGCCATTGCAGGACACACCTCCTAGCCGGACTATTCATGACCGAGCTGCTGCGATCGCGCAAGTTCGCTGCTGGATTCGTCGAACGCCACAACCTGCTCCTCGACGGGGAGGGGACCCCCGTGGTTTGCGACGACGGAACGTGCGGAGCGGGGAGGACATTTCAGGCAAGCGGCAGAACTGTCTGGCACCATGGTGCCGAAGCCAAGCTGACCGTGCAGCGAATCGTCGTCGAGTCTCGAGAGTTGACCCTCGCAGAGTTCCTCCGCATCGGAGACTCCTTCCGGATCTGCTGCGAACTCCACCTTTGGCCGCCCCTGCGGACGTTGAACTCGTTCCTCCGGTGCGGGGTGGACGACGTCGGGCAAGCGACCGTCGAGTGGCTGCCCATCGAGGTGGATGATCACGACTACGACCTCGCCAGGACTGCCGTGGATCCTGACGGTGCGATCGCCGCACTCGGTGCGAAGGATGGTGATTGGCAGAGCTGGTTCACGGCCGCGGTGGCGATCCTTCGGTCGAGGTAGCACTACCGCTGGGGAGAACGTGGCCCCACCACACCCCGCGTCTACCGGCGCTGTCGGCGTCCTCAGCCCACCGGCTCCGCCACGGGCAGAGGCTCCGACATCGGCGCCGCCACCGCCCCCCGCGGCGCGTCGTCGAGGTAGATCACCTTCGCCCCGCGCGGTGCGGTCGCCCCACCGACCGCCTCGATCGGCGCCAGCCGCGTGCCGACCAGCGCGAACAGGAACAACGCGTCGGGATGAGCCGCGCGCAGGTCCGCCCACGCGCACTTCTCGTCCAGCACCGCGATGCGGAACGCGCCGCCGCGCCAGAAGCGACTCGAGATCGCGCCAAACGACGCATGCTCGCCCCACGGACACCGACCGGTCATGTGCGACTTGAGCTCGCGCTCGCTGCGACCAGCGCTGAGCTGCAGCACCCGTTCGCGTCCGAGCTCTGGGCCAAACCGCAGGCAGACCAGCGAGTTGTAGGCGTCGTCGTCGGCAGCGGCGAGCACCCAGGAGACCTGCTCCATCGGTAGCTCCATCGCCGCTTCCTCGGCCAGCACGTCGCCGTGGTGCACTTCGAGACCTTCCATCCGCGCGCGCGACACCGAGCCATGGCGGCGGTCGGCGAGCACCACCGTGGCGCCGGCCTCGGCCAAGCGCTGGCTCAACGCGACGGCCCAGGCGGAGGCACCGACCACCAACACCCCGCTGCCGTCCTGGTGCGCCAGGTGTAGCCGACGCGCCAGCGGGCGCAGCGACAGGCCGTGCAGCAACACGGTGGAGATGATGACGCCGAACACCAGTGGCTCGAGCAAATGACCGTCCGCGCAGCCCGCGGCGATCAGCTCCGGTCCGAACGCACCGGCCACGGCTGCCGCGACCACCCCGCGCGGCGCGATCCAACCGAGCAGGATTCGCTCGCGCCCGGGCAGCGCCGAGCCGGCGAGCGAGGTCGCGACGACCAGCGGGCGCACCACGAACACCACTCCGAGGATCACCAGGAGCGGCCAGCCCCACAACCCGCTCAGCGCGGTCAGGTTCAGTCGCGCCGATTGCAGCACGAACAGCACGGAGACCAGGAGCGAAGTGAACTGCTCCTTGAAGCGCCGCACGTCCTCGACGTGGGCGTTGGCCACGTTGGTCAGCACCAGCCCCATCACGGTGACCGCGAGCAGACCGGACTCGTGGCCGAACAGGTCGGACACCCCGAACACCAACAAGACCGAGGCGAAGATCACCGGGCTCTTGATGTGCTCGGCGATCCACCCGCGATCGAGGGCGCGGTGCAGTGCGAAGCCCATCAGCAGGCCGAGCAGTCCGGCGCCCGCGGCCGTGCCCGCGAACCCGAGCGCGTGCTCGGCGAGCGACCAGCCGGCGTCCGCCCGACTGCGGCGCACCGCTTCGAGCACGAACAACGCGAGGAGTGCGCCGAGCGGGTCGTTGACGATTCCCTCCCAGCGCAGCAGCGCGGCAGGGCGCGCGGCGATGCGCGCACCGCGCAGCAGGGGCAGGATCACGGTCGGGCCGGTGACCACCAGGATCGCGCCGAGCACCGCGGACGTGCCGACGGTCAGGCCGCCGACGTAGTGCGCTAGCGCGGTGGTGAGGCCGAAGCCCAGCACCAGGCCGCCGAGGATCATCCGCAACAGGGCGCGGCCGACATGACGCGCCTCGGCGAGGTCGAGGGTCAGGCCGCCCTCGAACATCACCACGGCCACGGTCAAGGTGATGAACGGGGAGAGCAGGTCTCCGAACAACTGTTCCGGGACCAGCACGCCGGTGCACGGCCCGGCGACCATGCCGATCACCAGCAGCAGCAGGATCACTGGAAACCGCAGGCGCGCGGCGAGCCATTGCGCACCGACTCCGGCGGTGATCAGCAGCACCAGGAGATAGAGGTTCCGCTCCACTCTGCTCGCGGGCTTCCCGCGTTCCTTCGGTCCGCACGAGCGGACCCGATCAGCCTTCGGCCAGCTCCGGATCCAACTGGATGCCGGGGCAGCGCGCGGCGGCGCGGCGCAGTACCTCGGGGTCGGCGAGCAGCTCCGGCCAGAACGGCCAGGTTCGACAACGCTCCGGCCGCACCGGGTAGATGGCGCAGCTGGTTTCTGCGCCATCGAGCAAGAACACGCAGGCGTGGGACGGTCCATCGACGAGACGATCCCCACCCGGTGCGACGAACCGGCTGCGGCAGGCGGCCTCGGTCAGGGCGAGGTGGCTGGCGATCGCCGCGATGTCCGCGTCACCGACTCGCACCACCCCGCCGGGCACCGCGCAGCAATTCCCGGAACGCTGGCAGGTGAAGCGGAACGGGTACTCGGGAACCGGCGCTGGGTCCCGCGTGGGTGGACGGCTCATGACCTGGCGGCCGCACCCGCGCTGCGTCGCGGCCAGGTTGGTCGGACGACTCGGGCCGGCGAGCCAGCGACACCCCACATCACGGACTGTTCATGGCAGAACTGCCGCGACCCCCTCCGTGCCAGCACCATCTCGCACGATCCGCCGAGCTGGCTACTGGCTGATCACGGTCAGCTGCTCGTCGACTTCCATCTGCAAGAGGTTCTGGATGGCGTGCAGCGTGCCGGCGATCGAACTCGGACACGAGCCGCAGGCACCCTGGTAGCGGATCGTCAGCACCTTCTCCTGCAGGCCGAGAATCTGCAGACCACCGCCATCGCCGGCCAACGCCGGGCGGACGCGGTCGTCGAGGATCTCGTTGATCTGCTGCATCAGGGCTTCGTCGTCGGTGGACAGCTCCGGCGCGGCCATGGCCGGGCGGGGCGCTGCGCCCCCTTCGTGGGTCTCGAGCACCTGCTGCACCTGTTCGTGCAGGGTCTGCAGGTTGGCGCCATCGGCACTGGTGACCGTGGCGAAGTCCTGTGCGAAGTAGACGGTCTGCACGCCCGGGATGGCGAACAGGGCCATCGCCAGGGGGTCGGTGGCGGCCTCTTGGGCGCTGTTGTAGTAGCGGCTACCGGTGGGTTGGAGCGTGGCGTCTACCACGAACTTGAACGCGGACGGATTGGGGGTCGGCTGGATGCTGAGGACGTTCATCGGCTTGGTCTACCATTATGCCCGGAGCAGGGTTTCGGTCCCAACCATGCCGCGGGCCACACCCCCGGCCGGAACCACCCACCCCACGGGGTGGCCGCGAATCGCGGCGCCGACCAGGGCCCGGGATCCTATCCGGGGCGGCCGCGGCCGTGCTCTGCGGGGGTGTCCCGGCTAGACTGTCGGGCGGTGGGCACCCGAGCAACAGGATGGTTCCGCACCGCGGCGCTGCCGTGGCTGGTGCTCGGACCGTTCCTCCTCATCGCTGGCGCCTTGGTCGGGCGGTTCGTTCCAGCGCTCGGGGGGGGAACCGCCTCGACTTGGCAGGACCCCGTGACCGTGGTCGAAGTCGCGCCGCAACGGCTGCCCAGCCTGGCCGGGCTGGTCGACGGCGTGCGCGACGGGATCGTCCGCATCACGACCTTCCAGAAGCGCCCGACCACCAGGGTGCGTCCCCGCGTGGCGGCGAGCGACGAGGTGCGCTACTCCAGTCCGACCGACGTGGTCAGCAACCTGGGAGTAGTGCGCGGCACCGGTTTCCTCGTGCACGAGCGCGGACTGGTGGTGACCTGCCACCACGTGATCGCCGGCCACGCCAGCATCAAGGTGGAGCTGAGCGGTCAGCGGTTCTTCGACGCACAGGTGGTGGGGGAGGACGCGGTGTCGGACCTCGCTGTCCTGCGGCTGGTCGATCCCCCGGAGGAGCTGAAGGCGCTGCCGCTGGGCGACTCCGCGCAGGTGCGCCAGGGCGACTGGGCCATCAGCCTCGGCAACCCGTTCGAGTTCGGCAGCACGCTCGGCCTCGGCCTGATCACCTACGTCGGACGCCACCTGACCGAAGGAACGCTGCGCGTGACCAGCGAGCACCTGCAGTTCTCCGCCCCGGTCAACCCCGGCGACTCCGGCGCACCGTTGATCGACATGTCGGGGAACGTGATCGGGCTGATTCGGCGCACCCTGACCGGGGCCCACGGAATCTCGTTCGGCGTACCGAGCAAGGCGATCAAGGGTCTGCTCGGCGCGGTCCAGCGCGGCAAGGGCCGGGTGCGGCGCGGCTATCTGGGCATGGAGTTCCGCCCACCGCGCACGCCGGAGCGCGTGCGCGGATTCGTGCAGGATGGCGGCGGGGCCGAGGTCACGCGGGTGATCAAGGGGCACCCTGCGGACGTCGCCGGCGTAGCGCCGGGCGACGTCATCGTCAGCTACGACGGCCAGCCAGTGACCGACGCCGCGGAGCTCTACGATCGCATCATCGAATCGCCACCTGGCTACCGCACACCTCTGTCCGTGCTGCGACGGGGCCAGATCCTGCCCCCGTTGATGGTCACGGTCGGCGAGGTCGGCCGACCGGGAATCCTCGACTGACGCCGGTGACGCCTTCGCTCGAGCCTCTGCAGCTGTCCCGCGGCGACCTGCTCGAGTTCCTCGCACCGGGCTTCGTCCACGGGCTCGGCAACGCGCTGTTGATCGCGCACGGGCAGAGCCAGCTCCTCGCGCTGGGGGCGCCGGCGGCACCGATTGCGATCCGGGACGCTTGCCGGCGCGCGCTCCGTGGGCTTTCCGTGGTCCGGGCGCTGCTCGGCGACGAATCGAACAACCCGGCGGCGGCGGAGCTGTTCTCCGACCTCGTCGAACAGCTGCGGGTTCCGCTGCGCGACGTCGGACTCGAGGTGGCGGTCGCCGACGACGTGCCGACCACGGCGACGCCCCCGGGCGTAGTCGTCTCGACCGTGGCCGCGGTCCACGCCCTGTGCGCGGCTCTGCCCACGGGCTACACCGGGCGGTTGGAAATCGGCGCTGCAGCGTGTCCGGGGGAGTTCATTCTGCGGCTTCGACTCCGCGCCGCCGCCGGCACGCTGCCGTTCGCCCTCGATTTCTCACGCCTCGCCGCAGAACTGCGCGACCCGGCGTGGGCCTACGATGCGACGGGCCTCTGGCGGGCATTCCCCGACGCAACCGAGCGAACCGCGACCCAAGAGCCCGACGTTCTCCGCGATCCCCCGATGCACGACCTCGACCGCAACCAGCGCTTGGCGCTGTTCCGCTTCGTCTGCTCGTTTGCCTGGACCGACCTGACGATCAGCGAGCCCGAGCGCCGCTTCGTCGCGGCGATGGCCGACTTCTACAAACTCGACCAAGACGAGAAGGCCCAGGTCGCGGGGTGGCTCCGCTCGCCGCCGCCGCCCGAGGAAGTCGATCCGACGATGATTCCGCAGGAGCACCGGCAGTTGTTCCTCGACGCCGCGGAGCGAATGGTCGAGGTCGACGGTGAGGTCGCCGAACCGGAACAGGAAACCCTGGAGTTGTTTCGCGAGCTACTGCGCTGAGCCGCCTCGTCAGGCGCGCGCCGGTCGGGGGAGCGCGGCGCCGGTCGATCAGGGGCCGGCGGTGCCGCTGCGCGGCGCCCACTGACTGGCGGAGTCATAGAACTCGCCGTCGTCGCCCTGCACTACCGCCGACAGGCGCTGCGCCAGGTCGATCATCTTCTGCACCGTGGCCGAATCGGGGTCGGTGGTCATCACGTTGCCCTCGAACCAGTCGAACCATCGCCCGGTCCCGAACTGCGCCGCATGGGGTCCGTTCGACGGATCCGCGTGCAGGTCCGGATCGTTCTCGATGACCGCGAGCCACTCCCGGGCGGAGATCTCCAGCCCCTGGTTGGAGGTCCAGTCGGTGGCGCGGGTAATGCGTAGGTCGTAGCCCATGGTTCTCGGCGGCGTGCAGGTCGAGGCGCGGCGCCCGATCGGGGGCCGGCCACGGGGATTGCCCTGGCCGTCAGGACTTCGGCCAAAGCGCCATCGGAATGTAGCCTCCGACCCCCCGGAAACGAGCCGCTGCGCAAGACTCTCTCACCCGGAGGGCCGCGGCGCGCGCCCCCGGAACCCAGCGATCACCCGCGGCGCGGCTCCACAGGCTCGCTCGGGTACAGCTCGCCGCCGCCCGCAGCGAACTCCGCTGCCTTGTCCGACAGCCCACGCTGCACCATGTCGCGAACCTCCTCGGTGATCTTCATCGAGCAGAAGCGCGGGCCGCACATCGAGCAGAAATGGGCCGTTTTGGCCGATTCGTGTGGCAGGGTGGCGTCGTGGAAGGCGCGGGCGGTCTCCGGGTCGAGGGACAGGTTGAACTGGTCGTCCCAGCGGAATTCGAACCGGGCCCGGCTCAGCGCGTCGTCGCGCTCGCGCGCCCCGGGGTGCCCCTTGGCCAGATCCGCAGCGTGCGCTGCGATCTTGTAGGCGATCACCCCGGCCTTCACGTCGTCGCGATCCGGCAGCCCCAGGTGCTCCTTGGGGGTCACGTAGCACAGCATCGAGGTGCCGAACGAGCCGATCATCGCCGCACCGATCGCCGAGGTGATGTGGTCGTAGCCCGGCGCGATATCGGTGGTCAGCGGGCCCAGGGTGTAGAACGGCGCCTCGTGGCAGGACTCCAGCTGCCGGTCCATGTTCTCGCGGATCAGGTGCATCGGCACGTGACCCGGGCCCTCGATCATCACCTGGACGTCGTGTTCCCAGGCGACTTTGGTCAGCTCGCCGAGCGTCTCGAGCTCCGCGAACTGCGCCGCGTCGTTGGCGTCGGCGATCGACCCCGGACGCAGGCCGTCGCCCAGCGAGAAGGCGACGTCGTAGCGCTGCATCAGCTCACAGATGCGGTCGAAGTGGGTGTACAGGAAGTTCTCGCGGTGGTGGGCCAGGCACCACTTCGCCATGATCGATCCGCCGCGCGACACGATGCCGGTGACCCGATCGGCCGTCAGCGGGATGAACGGCAGCCGCACACCGGCGTGGATCGTGAAGTAGTCGACCCCCTGCTCGGCTTGCTCTTCGAGTACCGCGAGGAACAGCTCGATGTCGAGGTCCTCGACCACGCCACCGACCCGCTCGAGCGCCTGGTAGATCGGCACGGTGCCGACCGGAACCGGGGCGTTGCGCAGGATCCACTCGCGAGTTCGGTGGATGTCCTTGCCGGTCGACAGGTCCATCACGGTGTCGGCGCCCCAACGGATTGCCCAACACAGCTTCTCCACCTCGTCCTCGATCGACGAGCGCACCGCCGAATTGCCGATGTTCGCGTTGATCTTCACCAGGAACTTCCGGCCGATGATCATCGGCTCGAGTTCCGGGTGGCGGATGTTCGCCGGGATGATGGCGCGTCCGGATGCGATCTCGTCGCGCACCAGCTCCGGCGACACGTTCTCGCGGATCGCGACGAAGCGCATCTCCTCGGTGATCTCGCCCCGCCGAGCGCAGTGCATCTGCGAGAAATTGCGATCACCGCGCGCCACCCGGCGGGCGATCCACGCCGCGCGGCGCGGCGGCAGGCCCTTTGCCGGGTCGTGTCCCTGTGGCCCGGTCGTGTCGTAGGTGTGGAGCACCTCGCCATTGGTCAGCGCGATCTCCCGCTGCGGGACCTCCAGCTCACCGGCGCTGACCTTGCGGCTGGACGGGAAGCTCGTGGAGAGAGGGGAAAGGGGTTCGCGCTCGGTCATCTCGGATACCTACGCCGGCGTGCTCCGGGTCAGAATCAGCCCTAGTTCATAGCGTGCCCGGCGCCTGACCCAAACCCTCGGCTTGCGCACGGCGATGCGGTAGGCCGGACGCCCGGCTCCTCTGGCGGGCGGCGGGCGCCGTCAGAAGTACATCACGTGGTCGTAGTTGAGCGCCAGGTCGATGATGCTGGTCGCACCGAGCACTTCCACCCCAGGGATGAGATCGTCGACCGTCATGTCGAACAAGCTCAGGCTCTGCTGGCAGACGCGCAACTTGACCTCGGCGTCGAGCGTCTGCTCCAGCATCGTCTTCAGCGTCACGTCGCTGGTCGGATCCAGCTGCACCGTCTCGGCCGCGCCCTTCTTCAGCTGGTTGGTGCCGTCCATGGTGAACCACACCATCACTTCCATCTCCATGGCGGCGGCCGCCATGGCGTAGAAGAGGGGCGAGTAGGTGCGCCGCGGCGTCTCGATGCCGTGGGTCTGGATCACCAGGATGCGCTTGCCTTCGGGGTCTTGGGTCATCGCTTGTACGGTTCGTTGGGGTCGGGGAGGGCGAGGATCGCGTCGGCCCAGGCCGCGGGTGGAAGGGTAGAGGGCCGGTTGGAAAAATGTCGCGCGACGGCACTGCGCACCGGCTGCTCGCCGAACTGGACGCCCCGCAACGCCTGCTCCAGGCCGGCGCTGTCGTGCCGACTGTCGACCATGACCGCTTCGAGGATGCCGCCGCGGTTGCGCGCCGTGACGCGGATCGCATCGCGGCCGTCCCCGTGCACCGCCTCGAGCACGTGCACATCGGCATGGATCTTCACTCCGGGGAGCCGCGCGGGCGAGGGCCGGGTGAGGAACTCGGCCGAACTCAATCGATGGGCCGCGTGCTCGACGGCAGTGAGCTCGAACGGTGCCAGTCGACCGTGTACCACGTCGCGCCCGAGCAGCCGGGCGCAGTGCAGTGGGTATGCCGCCGCGAACTCCTCCGGCGCCACCGAGCGGCCCAGCTCACGCCGCGCCGACGACATGTAGCGTCGCAGGCTGGCGGCAACTTGAGCGCGGAACTCCGGGGAACGGGCCCGCAGGATCTGCGCCATCAACGCCGGATCGAAATCGCACAGGAAGTTGCCCACCATCACCTCGGCACCGCCAATACGCGCTGCCCCCGTTCCACTGATCTTCCGCCCGCGCACCTGCACGTCGTTGATCGGGCGGAGTTCGGCGGGAATACCCAACTGCCGGTAGGTCGTTACCAGGGTGCTCACGAACAGCGCGAACCGCCGATCGACATACGCCGGCAAGGACCGCGGCGACATCACCCACTGCACCAGCAGCTGCCGGTGATCGATGTAGACCGCACCGCCACCGGTGTCGCGACGGAACACCGGGAGGCCGCGCGCCGCGCAGAACTCCAGATCGACGTCGCGCACGTCCTGGTGCAGGCCGACGCACACGTAGGTCTCGCTCGACACGGCCAACACCACGGTGTCTGGCGACGCGTCGGAATGCACCGCGGCCAACCCGTGGTACAACGCCTGTGAGTGCAGTGCCGGCACTGCACCGAGGTTGATCAGACGTATCGGCGCTGCGGTCAATGGGTCTTTTCGACCAGGAACCGGAACTTGCCGTCGGCGCGCGTCTCGGTCACCAGCAGCTTGTGCCGCGTCTGGTTCTCCCAGGCCTGCATGTCGGGAACCGCGCCGGGGTCGGTGGAGATCATCTCCAGTACTTGCCCGACGACGAGCTTCTTGATGGCCCGCTGCGTCTTGACGATCGGCAGCGGGCAGACGAGTCCGGAGCAATCGATGCTCTCGTCAGGGGTGATCGGGGTCGACGAGTCCAAGGTCGTGGTAGTGGGGTTCGGGGTGGAATGGGGAACCGTTGGCTGAGGCTTCACGCGGCTCGAGTCCCGCCGTGGCGAGCTCCGCGGTGCGCCGGTGGATCTCCGGGAGCAAGCGCACCCCCTCGGCGACGTCGACCAGCCGGTTGATCAGGTAGAACAGATAGCTGCTGGCCAACCACTCGGTGAAGTCGCGCAGCGAGCCGGCGTGCCGCCGCAGGTTCAGCATAACCCAGGAGAAGTGCTGCCAAGTATCGAAGCATGTCCCGCAGTCGCGGTCGACGCCAGTGCAGCACCGGCGGGTGGTGGTCAGGTCCGTCGCATACGCGCGGAAATGGCCGTTGAACGGTCGACCGTTGCGAATCCGCGCCGCGTTCGCCGGGTGGTCGAAGGTGATGCTGGTGCAGCTCGCATGACCCCAGCGTTCACCGAACAGCTGACCGGTGGAAATGACCTCGGCGAGTCGGGCGGTCATCAGGATGTGACTCGGGTGCCGCGCAATCACTCGCTCGATCGCGGTCCGCACTGCCGCAAAGCCCTGCCGGTGATCGAGCTCCCCTCCGCGGCCGGCCACGTCGCTGTAGAAGTTGAACAGCACTCGGTTGCCGTTGGCGACGCACTGGTCGACCACTGAGTCGACCTCGTGGGCGTGTCCCGGCGCCACGGTGTAGTAGAAGAACGCCCGCGGGTCGCCCCGGTAGATCTCCAACGCCTCGCGGAACAGCGACCGCCGTCCCGCGGCGCGCAGCGCCGAGTCGGTGGCGTGGTCACCCCAAACCGCCACGCCGATCGGCAGATCCTCGAAGCCGTCGAACGGGATCGGCCGCGTGCCGTTGGTCGCCACGCTGAGCTTGAAGGCGTCATACAGGACCTTCAGTCGGTCGAGAGCCAGACTCGGCTCCCCGCCGACCACAGTCACGAAGTTGGTGCCGCGAGCCCGTTCGCTCGCGACGAAGGCCCCCAGGTCGGAAGGCTCCGCGGCGCGGTCCATGCCCTCCGCGAAGAAGTAGCACCCGGTACAGCGCAGGTTGCAGACCGTCGTCAGGTCGACCGAGATCGACCGGATCGGCCCGGCGGCGCGGATCGCGCCGTGCATCCGAGCCAGCAACGGGTCAGTCAGCCACTGCGCGGACGCCTTCGCCATGCCACAGTACCTCGGCCAATTGCAGTTCACCGCGGATCGTCTGCAGATCGCTGCAACTGGGCTGGAACGGATAGTCGCGGAACGGCTCGCCCGGCCGGTAGGAGCCGTACGGTCGGTTGCACGCCACCGCACCGGCCCGGTCGGGACAGCCATCGGTCATGAACGGGGTGCCGCTGGCGATCGCCGCGTCGAGCTGTACCTGCGGCACGTCGATCGCGAGGATCGAGCCGGCGGCGTCGAAGCGGATCGCCGCGCGCGCCAACTCGCGATGCTCGATCAAGTGCTTCACCAGCTGGATCCGCCGCAGGCGCGCGATCGGCGCCCGTGGCGCTTCGGCCATTCCGGTGCCCGGTTCCGGGTTGAACGAGAACAAGTACGCGGCGATCTGTTCGGCGTGCAGTGCATACAGCAGATCCACCAACTCGCGATCGGTCTCGCCGAGGCCGACCACCACGTGGAAGTTGACCTTGAAGGCACCGAACCGCCGCCGCGCGGCGCGAGCGATCGCCCAGTGCTGCTGCCAATCGTGGGGGCCACGGACCCCGGAGCCCCGCGTCTTCTCGAACACCTCCGGCGATGCGGCGTCGAGTCCGATCCCGATGATGTCGGCGCCGGCGCTCTGGATCGCCGCCAGGCGCTCGTCGTCGAGCAACCCGGCGCTGACCAGCGCGGAGATCGGCACCTGCGGCGCAGCCCGGCGCACGCGCTCGGTCATGTCGATCAGGTCGCGGAACGCCCGCCCGTCGTGGACCTGTGCGATGCAAACCCGACCGACCCCACCACGCCGCTCGCGCTCGGCGATCCGCTCGGCGACCAGATCGGTGCGAAACAGCGGCCAGGCGACCCGGATGAAGCTGTTGTCGGATGCCGCACCGGGTCGCTCACGCGCCAACCCGCAGTAGCTGCAGTTGGCGGCGCAACCGTGCGGGTAGTTCTGCAGGAGGTTGATGCAACCGCACCCGCAGCCGGCGATCTTCCCTGGCGCGAGTCCGAGTTCGATCGCCGCTGCGGTACTGATCCGCACCCAGTCGGGACTGATCTGATCGCGTGCGGTCACCACGTCACCCCACAGCACGCGTTGGTGAACACCGGCTGCAATCCACGCGCCTGTGCGTAGCCGACGATCCCCTCCGCGGGATAGGCGATCCCGTTCAGCCCGGCGTCGACCGCCGCGCGGTCGATCTCCGCCTTGAGCGAACCAAGCGGACGCGCGCAGCCGAGCATCACCGGGGTGTCGGGAAGCGTCAGCCGCGCCAAGCTGAAGAACGACGCGATCTGCTCGATCGGTGGGGGTGTGACCCCCGCCATCGCGGTGCCGGACAGGGGCATCAACACCACCAGGACCAGCAGCCGCCGCGCGTGTCGCGCGACCATCTCGAGGGCGTGGTACTCGCCGCGCATCTTGCCGAAGTGCAGTCCCAGCACGATGTGCGGCACCGCCGGCACACCGTGTCTGGCGAGCCGGGCCAACATTGCCTCGAAATCAGCCGGCTGGGAATCGAGGTGGTAGACCTCGCGGATCGTGTCCACGTCGCCGATCACGTCGACCATCGCACCGTCGATTCCGATCGCTCCGAGCGCCTCGCACGTCTCGTCGTCCGGCAAACCGGGATGGACGCGCACCAACATCCCGAGCTCCTCGCGCACGCGCCGCAGGTCGGCGAGATGCGGCCGCAGCGGAACCCTTCCCCGCAAGTCGTTGCCGCCAGAGATCAGGACGCCGCGGGCCCCCTGCGCCGCCAACGCCGCGCAACGGTCGAACAGCGACATGCCGGAAGCGGGCAGGTCGTCCATGCCTTCCAGCACTCTCGTCTCACAATGCGCACACGACAGCGCACACGCGCTGCCAGTCAGGCTGATCGCGACGAACTCGGCGCAGTCGTGACCGCGGTACTCCGAGGTGGCATAGCGTTTCAGCCCGGGGGCGTGGAAGTCGATCCGATCCGCGAAGTGCTGCCGGCGCAACGCCATGCACGCCGGATCGATCTGCGGCGCCGTGGCCGGTGCGACCGCGGCAGTCGATCCTTCCGCAGGGCGCGGCGGTGCCACGGCTCGATGGGGGGCCACGGCCACCTCGTGAGGGGATCGAGGGGTCGGAGACGTCGGCTCCGAACATCGAACGCGGAACACCGGGTCAGGCATGGGTGGCAGACGAAGATCGGGGCGTGACGAAGCAGCCGTACGGCGCTCCCTGCGCCGCTCGGGTCAGCGCGGCGCTGACGTCCTTCGCAGAAAAATCGACTTCAGGCCAGCGCTGCGCCCACGCGGCGACGGTGGCGTCGATCCGGTCCGGCGCGGCGAGCGACCACCGTAGCCGCGCTTCCAGGTCGGCGATCGCCGCCGAGTCGGCGAAGAAATCGCCGCGGATGTCGACCGCCTGGAACGAGCCACCGACCAGCGTCGCGCGGACTTGCAGCGAGCCTGCGGGGGTGCGGAGCGACGCCGTGTGCTGGCGGGGATCGACGCCACCCGACGCCGCCAGCCATGCCTCGGTCGCGTAGCGCTGGGCGACGCGGGCGGCGATCGCTTGCCGTTCCGCGGTGTCGAGCGACCCGGGAACCAGCACGGCCTCGAGACTGCTGCCGAAACCCTGCTCCAGTGCGGCGCGCAGGGCGGGCTGGGTGACGGAGCTTCCGGCGAGCTGACGCAGGGTCACCGTGCGACGGCGGACCGCTTCCAGCTCGTCCGGCTTGCGCGCGACGAACGGGGAACGCAGCACCTCGGCCATCAGCCCCACGTCCAGGTCGAGCAGCACCGAGGCGTGGAACAGCAATCCGCCGGTCGACGTCCGACAGACACCCAGACCGGCGATCTTGCGGCCGCCCACTTCGAGGTCGTTCTTGCCGCGAAACCGCGCGTCGACGCCGAGGGCCCCGAGGCCCGAGCGCACACCGTCGGCAAAGCGGTCCATGAGTTGCCGGGGACGACCGCCGACCCCACGTCCCGAGACACACAGCGCCACCCCGAGTTGATCCTCGCCCATCAGGATCGTGCCCCCGCCAGTGGGCCTGCGGTTGACTGCGATCCCGAGCGCTTGGGCGCGCGCTAGGTCGACTTCCCGCGCCACCTCCTGGAAGCGACCGACGAGCACGCAGTGCGATGCGTAGCTGTAGAGGCGCAAGGTGGGTGGGGAATCGCCGGTCCCGGCCCGCTCCGCCAGCACCTCGTCGGTGGCGAGACCCTCGGCCGCCGCGGCCTTGGCGTCGCTCAGCAAGCGCCAGTCGCTCACCCGGTCTCCTCCTCGTCCAGACGCGCCCACTCGGCCCGTGCCCAGGCCTCGGCGTCGCTTCCACCGAGCAGCGCCGAGGAGTCCTGCGCCCAAGTCGCGGGCTCCAGTTCCAGCAGCCACCCGTCGGTGTAGGGTGCGTTGCCGAGCAGACTGGGATCGGCGACCACCGCATCGTTGCACGCAACCACCCGTCCGCCGATCGGCGCCAGCAGGGTGCTGGTCATCTTCGCCGCTTCCAGCGTGCCGAACGGTGATCCGGGTCGAAGTTCGGTCTCGGATGGGTCCAGCGCGACGAACACCACATCGCCCAGTGCGGCGAGCCCGACCGCATCGAGTCCGATGCGCGCCCTGCCACTGTCCGGGTCCATACGAACCCACAACCGCTGCTCGGGGTGGTGCAGCAGGTCCGCCGGCAGATCGCGCGCGCCCTCGTGGATCATGCCGAGAGCCTAGTGCCCCTCGTCTGAAGTTCGCAGCAAATGTGGCTGCGTCCGGTCGATTCGCGCGCAAGGCGCTGCGACGACACGGCTTGTTGGTGGACGAGCTGAGGAGCAGCAACGCAGCGAGCGGATCGAATGGAAGCGCACATGTGCCGCGAACTCCGGACGCGGGGCACTCGCCCAGACTACTCATGACCGAGCTGCTGCGATCGCGCAAGTTCGCTGCTGGCTTCGTCGAACGTCAGAACCTGCTCCTCGACGGGGAGGCACCCCGCCTCCGGGCAGAACCTGCCGTTCTCCTTGCCAGTCGGACACACCCCACTAGTGGGTCGCCGCCGAACTCCGATGCAGAAGTCAGCGAGTTGTGCGGCTGTGTCGCGAGGAGCTGCGCCGACACGATTCCCGGTGGGGCCGCCGAGGCGCCACCGGAATAACTGGCGGTCCGGGGAGCCGGCTGGTCGGCCGATCCGGTCGTCGCGCCCAGATCTCAGCCGGGCGTCACGCGGCTCCGACCTGCCATCGCACAGCCGCACGGTGCGCCATCGGCGCCAGGAAATGACTGGTTCACCTCGGGAGGGGTTCGACGGCTGACGCAGATCGACGAACCACGCCAACGGGGTCACGAGGGCGCTTCACGGCATCTGCAGCCGAGGCCGGGGGCACCCCGCGGGACGATCGGACGGTCCGCCTACTCCGAGATCTGGATGAACGACATCATCCCGAGGCGTGCGTGCTCGAGGAAGTGGCAGTGCACCAGCCAACCGCCGGACGTCGTGGCCGTCGGAACCAGGCCGCCGGCGACCATCTCCTTGGCGCTGCGGCGCAGCGCCGCGGGCTTGGCGGAGTCGTCGAACTGCGCCGCGAGCCGCACGATGGTGAAGCTTCGGCCGAGGGTCAGGTTGGGCCGCATCGGCACCCGAATGGTGTCCTCGTAGGTCAGCCGCTGCGCCTTCTCGGTGCGGTTGAAGGACGCGTCGTCGAGGTCGATGTACTGGGTCTCGATCTGTTGGAAGCGGAACCCGTGGGTGTGGAAGTTGTGGTCGCCACCGGTGAAGTTGACGATCTCCCACATCCGCACCTCGCCGACCTTGACCTTGTAGCCGTCGTTGGCGGTCAACATCATCATCGGCATCGGACCGAACGCCGGCGGCATGGTCATCTTCTTGGCCAGCACCGACGCGAGCAGGTCGAACGGCTTGGCGACGTTGACGAAGAACATCGTGTTGCCGGTGTTGACGTCCGGGAATCCGTGGCCGAACACCACCGGCAGGATGGTCTGCTTGGGATCGACGACCAGGGCGGTATACGGGTCGTAGCGGAGCGGCGACGGCGGCTTCCAGGCCGGCGGGTTGCGTCGCCCGGCGATGCGGATCCGAATCAAGTGGATCGGGTCGTCGGTGCCATCGAAGTGGTCGTGCCCGAACACGATCTTGTTCTGTGGGTCGCGGAACGCCACATGCGCGCCCTTCACGAAGTCGTGTAGGTCGATGAAGAACTCGTCGCCGACGTCACCCTCGGGGACGATCACGATCTCGTGCCGGTCGCTCGGCGTCAGGGTCACACCGAGCTTGGTATCGGGGTTGGAGATCAAGAAGTTGTGGTGCCCGCGGGGGTTCACGACCTTGTCGATCCGCGGGATCGGCTCGGCCTCGTTCCACAGCCCCTGATCGGAACCGATGTGAAACCACTTCTGGTTGGGATCCGACGTGTCGAGCCGGAAGATCTCTCCGCTGGAGACGTTGATGAACCGGATTCGGTACGGCTCGCCCGCCATGACCTCCAGAGTCGGTTGGATGTCGGCACTGGCGTGCCGGCCGTTGACCAGCAGGTGGGTGCCCGGTCGCGAGTTGGCCTGGTCCTCGGCGCGCTGCCAGTCGACCATCGGAAAGTTCAGGTCGGTCCCGAACCCTTCGATCTGCAGCTTGCCGTCCAGCTTGACGTCGTCGAGGAACACCACGCGCTCGTGCGTCGGTGCGATCTTGAGGCCCGCGTCGTGCCGCGGGTCGCGCACCACCAGCGCACCGTGCAGGCCACGCTCGACCTGCTCGTTGGTGTTCTTGTGCGAGTGGTACCAGTAGGTCGCCGCGTTGTTGAGCTTGAACTGGTAGCGGAAGTAGCCGTAGCGGGGGATCTCCTGCTGGGCGATGTGGCTTCCGTCCATCACCGCCGGCATCTCGACCCCGTGCCAGTGCAGCACGGTCGGTTCGTTCAGCAGGTTGAGGAAGTGCACGATCAACGTGTCCCCGAGGTTCGCCTCGATGGTCGGACCAGGGACACTCCCGTTGTAGGCGTACACCCGCGTCTTGGTGCCCTCGACCAGCTCGATCTCGGTCTCGTGGGCGATCAGGACCGTCTCGAACACCTTCGGGTCCGGGTTGTAGTCGACTGCACGCGGAAGCTGGAGATCCTGAGCGCCGAGAGCGGTGGCGGCGAGCAGGACGAGAGACGAACGGAGAGCAGACATACCGCGCAGGGATCGTTGCATGGCGGGACTCGACGGGTTTGCACCGAGCATAGCGAGTCGCCCGCTGAACGCCCCAGGGGCGGCGGCAAATCGACGAAACACCCCCCACGACTTGGCACTCGCGACTGCTTGCGTTCAAGTGAAGGCTCGCCCGTCTTCGCCAGCCAGACATGACCGAACGCACTGTCCGTATTGCCCTCGTCGGCCTCGGGTTCGGAGCCGAGTTCATCCCGATCTACCAGGCCCACCCGAACGTCGAGATCGCGGCGATCTGCCAGCGATCGCGCGACAAGCTCGACGCCATCGGCGACGCGTTCGGCATCCGCGACCGCTACACCGACTACGCCGAGCTGCTGCGCGACGAGTCGATCGATGCTGTGCACATCAACACACCGATCCCCGACCACGCTCGGCAGTCGATCGCGGCACTGCGCGCCGGAAAGCACGTCGCGTGCACCGTGCCGATGGCCACCACGCTCTATGAGCTGCGGGAGATCGTCACGCTGTCCGAACAGACCGGATTGCGCTACATGATGATGGAGACGGTCGTCTACAGCCGCGAGTTCTTGTTCGTACAGGATCTCTACCGCCGCGGTGAGCTGGGTCGGGTGCAGTTCCTCCGGGCGTCGCATCAGCAGGAGATGGCCGGCTGGCCCGGCTACTGGGAAGGCCTGCCGCCGATGCACTACGCGACGCACTGCGTCGGGCCGGTACTGGCGCTCACCGACGCCCAGGCAGAGTCGGTCACCTGCCTCGGCTCGGGCCGTATCGCCGAGCCGCTGATCAGCAAGTACGGCTCGCCATTCGCCATCGAGTCGTGCCACATCCGTTTCGCCGACTGCGATCTCGGCGCGGAGATCACCCGCTCCCTGTTCGACACCGCGCGGCAGTACCGCGAGAGCTTCGAGGTGTACGGCTCCCAGCGCTCGTTCGAGTGGCCACTGATCGAGCACGAACCGTGCGTGCTGCACACCGGCGAACAGCCGACTCTGGTCACGGTTCCCGACTTCGCCGATCGGTTGCCCGAACCGATCCGCAAGTTCACCACCGAAGGGGTGTACGACTCGGACGCCAACCAACACCTGTCGTTCACCCAGGGATCCGGCCACGGGGGTTCGCACCCGCACTTGGCGCACGAGTTCGTGCGAGCGTTGGTGGAGGACCGACCGCCGTACCCCGACGCGCGACGTTCTGCGAACTGGACCGCGGTAGGAATCCTCGCCCACCAGTCGGCAATGCGTGGCGGGGAACTCCAGGAGCTGCCCGAGTACACCCGCTTCGCCGCGCGTGCGACGGTGGGAGGTGGCGCATGAGCTCGCTGCGCTCCGTCGCGCTCTGCTCGCTGGCCGTGTCGCTGTTCACCGCGGCCGGCACCGCCCAGCGCCAGTACCGGCTGCACCGCTTCAGCAAGCGGGTACTGGCCAAGGAATTCACCTGCGAGGGCGCGTCGTTCGGCGACCTCGACCGCGACGGCAAGCCCGATCTGATCGCGGGCCCGTACTGGTACGCCGGTCCCGAGTTCAAGCAGCGCCACGAGATCTACCCGCCGAAGACCTTCGCCACGAAGGGCTACTCCGACAACTTCTTCGTGTTCGTGCACGACTTCGATGCCGACGGCTGGAACGACATCCTGGTGATCGGCTTCCCCGGGAAGGATGCGTCGTGGTACCGCAACCCGCAGGGTGCGGCCGGGCACTGGAAGCGCCATCGCGTGTTCGACGTGGTCGACAACGAGTCGCCGACCTTCACCGACATCAATGGCGACGGCAAGCCGGAGCTCGTCTGCCAACACGGCGGAGCGATGGGCTGGGCCGAGGTCGACTGGCAGGCCCCGGACAAGCCATGGCGCTTCCACCCGATCTCGGAGAACAAGGTCGGCGGGCGGTTCACGCACGGACTCGGGGTCGGTGACATCGATGGCGACGGGCGCAAGGACATCCTGTTTCGCCTCGGTTGGTGGCGCCAGCCGGAGTCGCTGGCCGGCGACCCGCAGTGGGAACTGCACCTGTACAACTTCGGCGGCCGTGGAGGCGCGCAGATGTACGCCTACGACGTCGACGGCGACGGCGACACGGACGTGATCTCCAGCCGCAACGCCCACGGCTTCGGGTTGTTCTGGTTCGAGCAGGTGCGCAACAACGGCAAGATCACCTTCAAGCCGCACCGCATCATGGGCGACCGCCCGCATCACAGCCGCTACGGGGTGATGTTCGGCAATCTGCATGCGATCGACCTGATCGACATGGACGGCGATGGGTTGCTCGACATCGTCACCGGCAACCGCTTCTTCGCGCACGGGGGCGGCGACGTCGCCGACCGCGGTAAGGCGCCGCTGTACTGGTTCCAGCTGGTGCGCGCCGCCGATCGTTCGAACGTGCAGTTCGTCCCGCACGAGATCGATTCGCACTCCGGCGTCGGCACCCAGGTGGTGGCCGGCGACGTGAACGGTGACGGCTACCCGGACGTGGTGGTCGGCAACAAGATGGGCACGTTCGTGCACCTGCACGAGGTGCAGAAGGTCGACCGCGAGACGTGGTACCGCGAGCGGCGGAAGTTCCTCGATTCGGCGGCCAAGCGTCGGGATGCGGCGCGGCTCGACCGCACCGGGGGCGTGCTGCCCAAGGACACCGCGGGGCGGCCGCTCAACGTCGACTTCGAGACCGGCGACCTGCGTGACTGGCAGGCCACCGGGACCGCGTTCGCCAAGCTGCCGGTGGAAGGCGACTCGGTGGCGAAGCGCCACGACTTCATGAAGAGCGGCCACGCCGGTCGCTTCTGGGTCGGCACCTACGAGCCGGAGCGCAGCGACCGGTCGCAGGGGACGCTGACCTCGAAGCCGTTCGTGGTCAGTGCGCCGTTCGCCAGCTTCCTGATCGGCGGCGGCAAGAGTGCGAAGTCCCGCGTCGAGCTCGTTCGCGCCGACACGGGCGAGGTCGTGTTCCGCGCCTCGGGCCACGACAAGGAAGACATGCAGGCGGTGTCGGTGGACCTGCGCAAGTACCAAGGCCAGCAGGTGTTCATCCGCCTGGTGGACGAATCGTCGCGCGGCTGGGGCCACATCAACTTCGACGATTTCAAGCTGCATGCCCGCGATCCGTGGGTCGGTGGTCGCCGGCCGCTGGCCGACGCCGCCGAGCGACAGGAGGAGGGCTACGTGCCAGCGGAGGCGGCCAAGCGCATGCAGGTTCCCGACGGATTCGCGGTCGACGTGATCGCCGGGGAGCCCGACCTGCACCAGCCGGTGGCGTTCTGCTTCGACGAGCGCGGACGGTTGTGGGTCGCCGAGGCACACTCGTATCCGGTTCGGGCCAAGGGCGACGAGGCCAAGGACAAGATCCTGGTGTTCGAGGACGCCGACGGCGACGGACGGTTCGAGAAGCGCACCCTGTTCGCGGACAACCTCAACCTGATCAGCGGACTGGCGGTCGGGTTCGGCGGTGTGTGGGTGGGGGCCGCGCCGTACTTGCTGTTCATCCCCGATGCCGACGGCGACGCCAAGCCGGACGGGCCGCGCCAGGTGCTGCTCGATGGCTGGGGCTACCAGGACACTCACGAGACCCTGAACTCGTTCCGCTGGGGTCCGGACGGGTGGCTGTACGGCTGTCATGGGGTGTTCACGCACTCCAAGGTCGGCAAGCCCGGCACCGCGGACGCGCAGCGCACCAAGATCAACGCCGGGGTGTGGCGCTACCAACCGCAACGGCACGAGTTCGAGGTGTTCGCCTGGGGCGGCAGCAACCAGTGGGGCGTGGACTTCGACGACCACGGCCAGGCCTTCATGACCGCGTGCGTGATCCCGCACCTGTACCACGTGGTGCAGGGCGGTCGCTACCACCGGCAGTCCGGGCGCCACTTCAATCGCCACGTCTACCACGACATCAAGACGATCGCCGACCACCTGCACTACTTGGGCGCCAAGCCGCATGCCGGCAACGGTGTGTCCGACTCGGTCGGCGGCGGGCACGCCCACTGCGGGGCGATGATCTACCTCGGCGACGCATTCCCGGCCGGTTACCGGAATGCGATCTTCATGAACAACATCCACGGCAACCGGGTGAACACCGATCTGCTGCAGCGCGACGGATCGGGATTCGTCGGCACGCACGGACCGGACTTCCTGGTCGCCAACGACAAGTGGTTCCGCGGGATCGATCTGCGCTACGGCCCGGACGGCAACGTCTACCTGATCGACTGGTACGACAAGCAAGCCTGCCACCGCACCCGCCCGGAGATCTGGGATCGCACCAACGGCCGGCTGTACCGCGTCCGCTACGGTGCCGAGAAGGCCCAGCACGTCGACCTGCGGAAGATGTCGGACGTCGAGCTCGTGGCCCTGCAGGAGCACGACAACGACTGGTACGTGCGGATGGGCCGGCGAGTGTTGCAGGAGCGCGGCGGCAATCCGCGGATCTGGCAAGGCCTGTTGGCCCAGCTGCAGCGCGCCACGGAGCCACGCAAGCAGCTGCGCGCGCTGTGGGCGCTGCACGCCACCGGCGGGCTTACCGAGCCGCTCGCCCTACAGGTGTTGGGGATGCCGTCGGAACACCTGCGCGCCTGGGCGATCCAGCTGCGCGCCGAGCGTCGCGAGATCGGCGAGGCATTCGGCAAGAAGCTGGTCGAGCTCGCCGGGCGTGACCCGTCGCCGGTGGTGCGGCTCTACCTGGCGTCGGCCATGCAGCGGGTTGCCGAGCCGTTGCGCTGGGAGATCGCCGAGCAGCTGGTTCGCCACGGCGAGGACGATGGTGACCACAACCTGCCGTCGATGGTCTGGTACGGGATCGAGCCGCTGGTCGCCAAGGATCCGCAGCGCGCGCTGCGGCTGTACCGTGCCTGCAAACTGCCCACGGTGCGGCGCTTCCTGTGTCGCCGACTGGCCGCGGTGGACGGCCGCGGTACGCAAGCACTGCTCGAGCTGTTCACTCCCGATCTGACCGAGACGGAGGCCCGCGACATCCTGGCCGAGATGGTCGAGGCGCTGGAGGATCGTGACAGCGCGCCGATGCCGAGTGGTTGGCCGACGCTGGCCCAGCGCTACCGCGGGGCACGGCTGCCGGTCGTCCGCGAGCACGTCGACACCCTTTCGCTGGTGTTCGGCGACCGCAGCATGCTCGGTCGCCTGCGCGAGATGGCTGCCGACGCGAAGTTGCCGGTGAAGCGACGCCGGAGTGCGGTGGAGAACCTGCTGCGATTCAAGGACCGCGACGCGGTGCCGTTGCTGCACTCGCTGATCGGGCATCGGGAGCTCGGCGTCACGGCGATCGAAGGGCTCGACCGGTTCGACCACCCGGAGACGCCGGGACGATTGCTCACTGCCTACTCCGGGTTGGCGCCCGATGCCCGCGATGCGGTAGTCGAGACCCTGCTGAGCCGAGCAGCTTGGGCCGAGACGATGTTGCGCGCCGTGGCCGACAAGCGGCTGCCGAAGTCGGTGCTGGACGATGCCGGTATCCGCCGCAAGATCCGCCACTTCAAGAGCGCCAAGATCGACGAGCTGATGACCGCGGCGTGGGGTCGCTCGCGACCGGCCCCCGCCGACAAGCGCAAGGAGATCGAGCGCTACAAGCGCATGCTCTCACCCGCGGTGCTCGCCAAGGCCGACCTGTCCGCCGGCCGAGCAGTGTTCGCGCGCACCTGCATGGTGTGCCACAAACTGTTCGGCACCGGCGCGGAGATCGGCCCCGACATCACCGGATCGAACCGCCGAGACCTCGACTACCTCCTGGAGAACATCCTGGATCCGAGTGCCGAAGTGGCGCGCGAGTACATGCTGGCCAGTGTGGAGACCAAGGACGGTGGGTTCTACTCCGGGCTGCTGCGCGATGAGACCGACGCGTCGATCGTGTTGGTCGGCTCCAACGGCAAACCGCAGCGCATCGCCAAGAAGGACTTGGTACCGCCGGAGAAGGGGCAGCCGGTGGTCACGCGAATGCCGGTTTCGTTCATGCCCGAAGGACAGTTGCTGGCGCTCAGCGAAGCCGAGGTGCGCGACCTGATCGGCTACCTGCGCGCCGAAGCGCAGGTGCCGATGGCGGCCACCGAGACGTCGATTCCGCACTTCTTCAACGGCAAGGACCTGGCGTTCTGGGACGCCGACCCGAAGCTCTGGTCGGTGCACGACGGCGCGATCGTCGGCAAGACCGCGACCGGGCTGAAGCAGAACGACTTCGCCGCGAGCCACCTGCTACTCGGTGACTTCAAGCTGACCTTCGAGGTCAAGTTGGTGCACGATGCCGGAAACTCGGGCGTGCAGTTCCGCAGCAACAAGCACGGCAAGCGCTCGATGCAGGGCTACCAGGCCGACATCGGCCCGGGGTGGTGGGGCAAACTCTACGAGGAGCACGGCCGCGCAGTGCTGTGGCCGACTTCCGGGGAAAAGCACGTCCGCGCCGGCGAGTGGAACACCTACGAGATCCTGGCGGTCGGCCACCGGATCCGCACCTCGATCAATGGCAAACCGTGCGTCGACCTGCTCGATGAGAAGGGTGCCCTGCGCGGACAGATCGGCTTGCAGCTGCACGCCGGGGGCCCGACCGAGGTGCACTTCCGCAACTTCCGGCTGCTGCTGTCGGGCTTCTGAGGATGCCGCCACCCACGGGAGGGCCCCGCTTCGGGTGGCTTCTGTTGTTCATCGCGGCGCAAGCCGTGCTGCTGAGCAATCCGGGCTACTTCTGCCACGACGAGATCGAGCTGCTGGACCGGATTCGTGGGCTCGCGCTGTCCGAGCTCCCTTTGGCGAGCCCGTGGGACTACGGGTTGTTCTACCGGCCACTGGGCTACGACGCGTTCCTGACGACTCTGTGGGCGTTCGGCGACACGCCGCAGCTGGTACACGCAGTTTCGGTAGCCGAACACCTGCTGTGCACCGGCTTGGTGTGGCTGCTGGTGCGCCGCACGGTGGGGGCACGGGTGGCGTTCTGGGCGGCCGCGCTGTTCAGCGTGTCGGCGCTGTCGGTGCACGCCGTCGCCTGGGCGGCAGCGGTGTACGATCGGCTCGCTACCGCCTGGTTGCTGTGCGGCTGCCTCGCGTGGCTTCGTCTGCTCGAGTCGCCACGGCTCGGCTGGGGCGTCGGGTTGGTGGTCTGTCAGATCGCCGCACTGATGTGCAAGGAATCCGCAGCGGTGCTGCCCCTGCTGTGCTTGGTGCTGCAGCGCACCGACCGAGTGCGGCACCGCGGCACCGCGGTGCTGGTCGTACTGACCTCGCTGTGCGGCGCGTTCGCCGTCTGGCGGGTGCTCGGGAACCCGGAGCAGGCGACCTCCGATAGCTACGCACTGTCGGTCGAGTCCAACGTGCTGCGCAATGCTCTGGTCTACCTCAGCTACCCGTTCGCGCCGGTGTTGCGGGTCGGCTGGAACGAACTCGGTCGCACGCTGTCGACCGCGATCGGCCTCGCGCTCGCCGCCGGATTCGTGGTCACTACCGCCGCGAGTCTGGGCCGGCGTCGCACATTCGCTCTGCTGCTGCTCGCGGTGATCCCGGTGCTGCCGGTACTGCTGCTCCCCAAGGCGGAAGGGCACTACCTGTACGCGTCGAGCGCCGCGGTGGCCACCGCGCTCGCGTGGGCGATCACGACCCAGCGCGGCGGCCGCTGGCGGGCGGCGCTCTCCTGGGGCTTTGCCGCGGTGCTGGTGCTGCACGGGATCGCGACCCAGGTGCTGTATTCGATGGACGGTCGCGTGGTGCGGCGAACCTACGCGGATGCTGCGGCGCTGGTGGACGCAACCGACCGGGCGGGGACCTGCCGGTTTCAGGTGAACGGGGAGCCCGGCACGCGTATCTGGGTCGCTCGCCGGATCCTCCAACCGTTGCGCCAGCTACATGGTCGGCCAGTGTCGTTCTCCTTCGCCACGAGCCCCGAGGGCGCGCGGCGCGGGGTCCGGAGTCTGGCACTCTCGCCGGATGGAAGCCTGCGCGAATTGCTCACGACGGCGCCACGGTAGTTGGTGAGGACGGGGGTGCGGGCGACCGGTTCACCCGAATCACGCGCTACCCGCCGCCCTGCGCCTTCTCCTTGGCCCAGGTATCGCGCAGCCCGACCGTGCGGTTGAACACGAGCGCGTCGGGTCGAGAGTCGCGGCGGTCGACGCAGTAGTAGCCGAGCCGTTCGAACTGGTAGGTCACGTCCGCCGCCGCCTCGGCGAGGGAAGGCTCGAGCTTGCAGCCCCGGCGCACGATCAGTGACTCCGGGTTCAAGTTGCCCCGGCCGTCGGGCCCACCACGCGGGTCCATCGGGTCCTCGGTGGCGAACAAGTGGTCGTAGAGCCGCACCTCGGCATCGACCGCATGCGCCGCCGAGACCCAGTGGATGGTCGCTTTGACCTTGCGTCCGTCCGGCGCGTTGCCGCCGCGGGTCTCCGAATCGTAGGTGGCGTGCACCGCGACGACGTTCCCGGCGGCGTCCTTCTCGACGCTGGTGCACCGGACGAAGAACGCGTAGCGCAGGCGAACCTCGCGGCCTGGAGCGAGCCGGAAGAACTTCTTCGGCGGGTCCTCCATGAAGTCCTCGCGCTCGATGAACAGCTCGCGGCCGAACGGCACCCGGCGGGTGCCCGCCGCTTCGTCTTCGGGATTGTTGACGGCCTCGAGCTCCTCGCCCTGCCCCTCGGGGTAGTTGTCGAGGATCAACCGCACCGGATCGAGCACAGCCATGGCACGCGGCGCGGCCTTGTTGAGCACATCGCGCAGGTGGAATTCGAGCAGCGCGATCTCGTGCACGCTGTTGAACTTGGCCACCCCGATGTGCTCACAGAACTGGCGGATCGCCGCCGGTGGGTAGCCGCGGCGGCGCATCGCGGCGAGCGTCGGCATCCGCGGATCGTCCCAGCCGTCGACCACCCCGTCCTCGACCAGGCGCCGTAGGTTGCGCTTGCTCATCAACACGTGGGTCAGGTTGAGCTTGGCGAACTCGATCTGCTGTGGGTGGTGGACCCCGAGCTTCTCCAGGAACCAGTCGTAGAGCGGCCGGTGGTGCTCGAACTCCAGCGTGCAGATCGAGTGGGTGATGCCCTCCAGCGAGTCCGAAAGCCCGTGGGCGTAGTCGTACATCGGGTAGATGCACCACGCATCGCCGGTGCGATGGTGGTGCTCGTGGCGGATCCGGTACAGGGTCGGATCGCGCATGTTGATGTTCGGATGCGCCATGTCGATCTTCGCCCGCAGCACGTACGCCCCGTCGGGGAACTCGCCCGCGCGCATGCGACGAAACAGATCGAGGTTGTCGGCCACCGAGCGCGTGCGGTCGGGACTGTCGCGGCCCACCCCGTGCACGCTGCCGCGGAACTCGCGGATCTTCTCGGCATCGAGGCTGTCGACGTAGGCGTCGCCGCTCTCGATCAGCTGCTCGGCGTAGCGGTAGAGCTGTTCGAAGTAGTCGGACGCGTAGAACAGCCGATCGTCCCAGGTGAACCCGAGCCACCGGACATCGGCCTGGATCGCTTCCACGTACTCGACGTCCTCGACACCCGGGTTGGTGTCATCGAAACGCAAGTTGCACAGCCCGCCGAATTCCTGCGCGATGCCGAAGTTCAAGCAGATCGACTTGGCGTGGCCGATGTGCAGGTAGCCGTTCGGCTCCGGGGGAAAGCGCGTGTGCACACGCCCGTCGTGCTTGCCGCGCTCGACGTCGCCGACGATGATGCGACGCACGAAATCGACGTGGTTGGGATCGGAGGTCATGTTCGTGCCGCTGTTGTAGGTGGCCGCACGGTCCGCGTCACGCCTCCAGCTCGACTCGACCTTCGCGGAGGTGGAGCCGCGCGGCGAAGCTCGGCTCGGTGGGCGACACGAAGCCGCGCAGCAGCCGCGTGCGCCCTTTGGTCAGCAGCTGCTTGGCGACTGCCCGGGTGATCTGCTTGCCGGCGATCTGCTTGGGAATGCGGAACGAGCACCGCGCCTCGGGTGCGGAGCAACCGTAGGCGTCGCGCCGTTCGACCATCGGCGCGCGGCACACCGGGCAGGGCGTGGCGGCGGGGGCCTCGGTGTTCGACGCGGGAGCGGGCGGGGTCGGGCTCCGCCCGCGTTGCGGCGGCGCGCCGGCCTGGTCTGCCCTGCTCGGCACCTGCAGGTGCAACACCGCACCGCCGGCGGTCAGGCAGAGCACCGCCGGCGCACCCTCGATCGGCACCGGGCCGAGGCAGATCCGCCGCTGCAACAGCTCGGCGGCCTGACTCGGGGAGATGGTGTGGCCGCGGTACTCCTGCCACAGCACGAACCCGCACCCGTCGCGCCAGCTGCTGCAGCCGAAGCCCTTGCTGCCCCGGATCACCTCCGCGCCGCAGCGCGGGCACGCGCCCAGACGCTTGGTGTCGATCGGCAGCGGCTGGCTGTTGCCGACCAGCTCGCCGGTGAACGCTTCGATCTCCGCCATGAACTGGCCGTCGTCCATCGCCCCGGTCTGGATCGCCTCGAGCTTCGCTTCCCATTCCCCGGTGAGTTCCGGCGACTTCAAGATCGGGTCGCGCACCAGCGCAACCAGGTAGCGCCCCAGGTCGGTAGCGCGCAGGTTGCGGCGCTCGCGACGCACGTAGCGGCGGCGAATCAACGTCTCGAGGATCGCCGCCCGAGTCGCCGGTGTGCCGAGGCCACGGGCCTTGAGTGCCTGGCGCAGCTGCTCGTCTTCCACCAGCTTGCCGGCGGTCTCCATGGCGCCGAGCAGTGTGCTCTCGGTGAACGGTCGTGGCGGTCGCGTCTCGCCGCTGCGGACCTCGGGCTGGTGGGGACCCGATTCACCCACCCGCAGCTCGGGCAACTCTTGGTCGGAGTCGCCCTCGGCGTCCTCGCCGTCGCGCGCCGCACCGCGCCGCCGCCCCCGGGGCGCGGTGCCCGCACGCGCTGGAGCTTCCTCGAGAACCGTGTGACCCGGGTCGACCACCCGCGTTCCGCGCGCCTTGAACGGCACGTCCTCGACGAGCGCCGCAACCGTGGTGACCTCGCGGCGACATGCCGGGTAGAACGCGGCGACGGTGCGCCGCACGATCGCCTCGTACACCAGGGCGTGGCCCCCGTTCGGCGCATTGCCGGTGGGCACGATGGCGTGGTGATCGCTCACCTTCGTGTCGTCGAAGACGCGCGGGCTTCGCGGCAGCGCGTCGAGATCGAGCCGAGCGATCCACGGAGCGAAGCGCTCGATCCGACCTAGTCGTCGCAGGGTCGCCACCAGTTCAGCGTGCATGCTGTCGGGAAGGTGGCGCGCGTCGGTGCGCGGGTAGGTGATCGCCTTGCGCTCGTACAACTCTTGGGCGTACTGCAGAGTGTCCGCCGCCGACAGCCCGTGCGCGGTGTTGAGGTCGCGCTGCAGCGAAGTCAAGTCGTACAACGGCGGTGGTGGTAGGCGCTCTTCCTTGGTCTCCAGACCCTGGATGGTGAGCGGCGCAGCACGCACCCGTTCGAGTAGCGCGTTGGCGGCCTGCGGGTCGCGAAACCGTTCCGCAGCGTGCTTGAACCAGACCTTCCGGTAGCGGGTGCGCAGCTCGTGCCACGGCTCGGCGACGAATTGGTGGATCTCGTCGTCGCGCGCGGCGATCAGCGCCAGTACCGGTGTCTGCACCCGACCGAGACTCCACAGCACGCCACGGCCGAACCGCACCGTGTAGGCGCGGGTCCCGTTGATCCCGACCAACCAGTCGGCCTGGCTGCGCGACCGCGCGGCGGCGTACAGCCGGTCGAACTCGCTGGCCGGCCGAAGGTCGGCGAACGCCGCGGCGATCGCCGACTCGGTCAGGGCGCTGAGCCACAACCGTTGCACCGGTTTGTCGGTACAGCCGCCGAGCTCCAGGATGTAGCGGAAGATCAGTTCCCCCTCGCGCCCCGCGTCCGTCGCGCAGATCAGCTCGTCCGCAGCGCGGATCAGTCCGAGCACGATGTCCAGTTGGGCACGAGACCGCGGATCGTCGAGCGCCTTCAGCTCGAATCGGCGCGGCAGGATCGGCAGTGACTGCAGGCTCCAGCGCTGCCACACCGGGTCGTAGTCCTGCGGCTCCTTGAGCCCGACCAGGTGCCCGATCGCCCACGTCACGCGACAGTCGTCGCCCTCGAAGTAGCCGTCGCGCCGCCGCCGCGCTCCGAGGTACGCTGCCAGCTCGCGCGCTACTGAGGGCTTCTCGGCGACGAGAACCTTCATCCGCGGCGGCCGCGGCCCGTCCGCGGCTCGTACATCAACGCCAGGCGATGCGCCGGAATCGAGCACCGTGCACCGGGAACACCGCAGTGCGCAGTCCGAACGCCATCTCGAACGTCGGCCCATCGCTGCCGAGCTTCGGGGTGACCACGAGCTGAGCCGCACGGTCCTTCCGCATCGTCACCGGGCACGGTACCAGCACATCGGTCTGCAGCTGACGCTGCACCTCGAGTGCTTTCTGCAGGGCACCGATTCGGTTGCGTAGCGCCTCGTCGCTCGGGCGCTTGCGCAGCTCGGTGGAAGCCTTCACCAACAGTTCCTCGTGGTTCCGCAGCGAAGAGCTCCGGAACAGCATCATGATGCCCTTGCCGTCGTGCTGGCACGTCAAGTCGTACACCGTGCCGAACTCACCGGAGGTGTGCAGCCGTCCTACCGGCAGAACCTCGTACGAGCGCAGCGGCCCCTGCACGAAGCCCTGTGCCGGCCAGCGGTAGAACTCGTAGGTCGCCGGCACGCCCTCGATCTGGCCCGGGAATCGATCGACCGGGAGTGCGATCAAGCGCAGCTGCAGCACCGACTTGCCGGCGATGATCTTCAAGCGCACCCGGTGCGGCTGCCCCTGGGTGTCCGCAGTGATCTCGAATCGCAGCAGCTCGGACGTGTTTTCGCTCTCGCGATGGCGCAGGGCGAAGTCGCGGTAGGGGGTTCCGGCCCGGTAGGTGGCGCTGCGCGCGGCATCGAACACCAACAACCGCCAGTCGCCGCGTTTGCGAAACCACGTGGACAGCCGATGCCGCCCCGGCGGGATCAGCACCTTCCCGCCATAGAGCGCCACGTCGGTCGACAGCTCGGCCGCCTGGTCCACACCGAGCGACCACACGTGGCCGGGGGCTTGCAGTCGCTCCAGCGACGACGACCGCACGGCCACCGGGCGGTAGTGGATGGCAACCCGGCCTCCGGCGACTTCGACTGCCGACTCCTTGCCGACCTGGGCGGCTACGCCATGGGAAGCGGACTGGCCGGCCACGGCGCCGGCGAAGACCAGGAGCACGGAGAACGGGTGGGGGCGCATCGGCACCATGCTACCCCGGGCGCGCGGCAAGGGCACCCACGGACGCACCTCGACCGACCGCGACGTGGTGCGATCGCGCCGGACCGGTCGGGGGCCATGCGCGGATGCGGGGCGAGGCACCGCGGCGGAGCGCGGTTCGACGATCGAAGCAGCCCGCTGCGACTTCACCCGTCGCAGCAGATCGGTCACGAAAGGTCGGGGCTCGCGGACTGCTCGACCTGCCCGAGCGCCGAGGTCCGTGTCGCGGGCCCGAGCGCCGGTTGGTCGGTTCGCCCCAGCAAGTAGTCGATGGCCACCCCGTAGACCTCAGCGAGGCGAAACAGCTGTCTCGTGCTCGGCAGGCGCAGGTTGTCGCGCGACTCGTACTTCTCGAGTACCGACTGCGAGATCCCGGCCCGCTGCGTGGCCTCCCGTTGGGAGATGCCCAGCGCGTTGCGAGCGACCCGCAACCGGCGCTTGACCTCCTGGCAGTCCGGGTCGGTTCGCACCGTCGCTTTGGGCTGGTTCGGCGGGGTGTGTGCGGCGTCCACGTTCGAGAGCGTCGAGATTAGCCCGACACGCTTCGGTCGAGTAGGGAAAACTGCCCGGAGGCTACTTGCGGAAGGACGCCTCGGACACCTCGAAGCGGGCGAGTTTGCGTCCCAACCCGATACCCAGGGTCAGCTTGCCATCCTTGTCCGACGCGTCGACCGACAGGTGCGCAGCAGTCTGGCGCACGTCTTCGATCCCCGCAGACTTGAAAGTAACGGTCTCGCGCAGCGCGGCCGCGGCGGTGTGCAACGCGCTCCACTGCGTGAGGTCCTTGCGCACCCACTCCAAGCGTTGCGCAATCCGCGACTTCCGCGCCTCGTCCTTCTCGCGTTCCAACGCGCCCGCCAGCATCTTTTCCTGCTCCTGCCGCTGCTTCCGCATCCGCTCGGCGCGGGCCAGACTGGCGTTGTCGAACAGCAGCTCCATGTTGGACCCCTGACGCTTGGCGTGGATCGCGAGCTCGACCGATTGCGCCCCCTTGCGCAGTGCGGTGCCGACCAGCAGCGTTTCGCCGTTGGTGATGCGGGTCAGATGGCGCGCACTGTCCAGCTTGAACAGCAGCAGCTCAGCCGCTTCGCCGGCGATGCGGGTAGCGACCCGGTGCACCTCGAGGACATGCAGCCGCGTGTTCAGGGAGTGCTTGCCCCAGTGCAGCTTGAGGCGCAAGGTGTCGCCGCTGCAGCGCAGGGTGTAGCCGAGATTCGGCTGGGACGTCTCCTCGTCGTCCAGTCGCAGGGAAGCCACCTGCACCGGAATCCCCTTCTGGTACAGATCGGCGTCGCGGAACAACAGCAGCTCGAACTTCTTCTGGGCCAGCCGGCGCGCCGACAGCGAGTAGGTACCCGGCGCGATCACCACCGAGCGATCCGCCAGCGGCACGGTGGTGGTGAGCTTGGCCGCCGCGCCTGCGCTCATCCGCCAGACGAAACCGGCGGGCAGGTCGGCCGGCGAGCGCTCGCCGAGCGGCGCCGGGGTGTACGCCACCGAGACTTTGCCATGGGGCACGTCGACGGAGGTGCTCACGCGGCGCTGCTGTGCCGGCAAGACGGCGCATGGCAGCGCGACCAAGGGGAGGAGGAAGCGGAATGACAAGGAGGATCGCATCCGCGCGAGTCTACCCACCGGGGTGCCGCGACATCGCGTTCGGACAGCGGATCACCCGCCGCCGCACGGTTCGCCGCCACGCGTGTTCAACCGTCAGGTCCGCGGGCGCAGTGGTCCGAGCCACGAGGGGCCGCGCTCGTTCGCACCAGCTAGCAGGGCCGATCCGGCCCAAGCGTAGACCGCGGTCGACCCCACGCAGGCACACACGAAGTGCATCGGGGCACCTCGACTCCACCCGGAGAACCCGATCAGCACGTCCCCGGTGAGCACCAAGTTGACCAGGAACCCGGGGACCATCGCCGCGACCGTGTAGTACTTCGCCGGTGCGGTCCGGGGACTGAGCGGGCTGTACAGCAAACCTGCTTGCAGCGTCGCGGCGAGGAACCAACCCAGTAGTGCAGCTTCGTTGCCGCCGTCCTGCTGCGCCAGCTGCGCATGGAGCTGCGCCCCGACCCACAGCCAAAGCACGGTGGTCGCGAGGATCGACGGGTAGAGCAACTTCTGCATCGGGGTGGTGCGGCTTCTCTGACGAGGTCCGATGGAGGGCCGTTCATTGTAGGTGCTCTGCGGGGCTTGCCCACTGCCGACGAGTCGACCATGACACGGCGTCATTCGCGGCACGGTCGACCTGACTCGCACGATCGGCCGGCCGCTGCAGGGTCGCGGGCGAGTTCGGAGGACCCCAGCGCATCGCGCATCGCGCCGACCGAGGCGGCGCACGATGCGTCAGCCGTGCAGCAGCGTCCGCATCCGCACCAAGTGGTGGTCGTCGTGCTCGGCGACGAAGTACAGCAAGTCCACCAGGCGCATCGGCGTCGACAACCGCGGGTGCAGAGCACTGCGTGCGAACGCCTCCGTCGGTAGCCCGACGACCCGCTGCAGCAGCGCGGAGCGGTTGGTCGCGAGTCGCGCGACTACCGCATCGAACGGTTGCGCATCGTGGTCGGCGAGGTCGGTGCGACGGTTCTCCAGGTCGGCGGGCCGCAGCTCCGGGAGGCCCGCCAGCAGGTCCTCGACCCGTTGGCGGAACAACTCGTCGAGGTCCGCGAGGTGGCCGATGTTGCGTTGCGCCGACCAGGCCGCTCCCTCGACCCGGGTCCACTGTTCCGCACCGACGGTCGCGACGAAGTGGTGCACCCGTGGCAACAAACCGTGCAGCCGCTCCACGACGCACGGGTGGATGTCCACCGGGAATGCGAACGAGAAGCTACGGTCGAACCACTTCACGTGCGCCTCCTGTTCCGTCTGCTGCCGCGGGATCGCATGGGCGCACCTCTCCAGAGGTACCGCCCGTCGATTCCTGACGCGCAACACCTGGGGATTCGCGCAGACTCGCGTTCCGCAGCACCTCCCAGACCTCGGGCCGCGCGGCGAATCCGACGAACCACCCCATGGTGAAGCGGGCGTTGAGCTCGCCGCACGGCACGAAGTGGGGCGCGCCGCGGTCATCGCGCCACCGGTACGCATCGATGCCGAACGGACCGTGGTAGCCCAGCCGGTGCAGGTCACCGGCGAGCGACAGCGCGGTGCGGCGCAGCGCAGCGACCTCGTCGGCCAGCAGCCCGGCGCTGCCAGAATGCGACGTCTGCCAGGCGCCCGCCGTGTCGCATCGGGTTCGGGTGGGATCGCCGAGCAGGCACTGGCCGTCGACGCCGAGCCATGCGTGCTGCGCGAACTCCGCCTCGATCGTCACCCAAGGTTCGACCAGCAGCCCCCCGCCCTGACCCTCCATCGCGGCCGCGGCCCAGCGCAGCGCGGCGCTGCCGGGGTCACCGTCGACGCGCTTGCGCGCGCGGCCGGCGAAGCCGAATGGCCGCTTCCACAGCCAAGTCCGGACCCCGGGGTACTCCAGCGCGTGTGTTCGCAAGCGCTCGAGATCGGTGACGAATCGCGCACCGGGCAGCGTGGGCGCGCGTTCGGCGGCAAATGCACGGTGGTTGGCCCGCTGCAGCACCGGCAGCGATGGACCGACGAGCCGACTGGCGGCGGAGGCTCGGGCGTGCGGGGTCGGGCACCACGCGAGCACGATGTCCGAACGCTCCGGAACGGCGACGTGGCGCACGCCGGCCGGCGCCGCGGTGTTGCAGATGTCGAGGAAGCGCCGTCCCTGCGCGGCGACCCGGCAGGCGAGTCGCGTGGACGGAGCGAACCCCTGCGGATCCGCGAGTTCGAGCTCGGCGGCGAGGTTGAGGATCCAACCGAAGGTGGTCACGGTCGATCCACGCCGAACGCATCCAGCGCGGCCAGGAATTCCTCGGGAAACCCGGCGGCGCGACGCCGGCCGGTGTCGAGTGCCGCACCACGCATCATCGCCGGAGTCAGCGGCTCGACGAGCAAGTGCCGCCAAGCATCGAACTCCAGTGCACCACCGAAGCGCCGGAACCAACGCAACGCGAAGCGCACGTGGCCGACCTCCTCGTCGCCCACTCGCTGTTGGATCGCAGCCGCCTCCGGGTCGCCAGCCGCGGCGAACGCGGCCGTGAAGCGCGCCGCGTGGTCGAGATTGCCGCCCTCGAAACCCAGGCCGAGCAGCGCCACGAAGTGCAGCGGCGACGTAGTCGACGCCACCCGCTCCCAGAACCAGTCCCGCACCGGGAAGTCACCCAACTGGAACTCGAGGGCTTCGATTCGCTGCTGGTACAGGGCCATGTGCCGCAGTTCCTGGTGACAGATCGCCAGCAGGCCGCGGCGGAACGCCCGCGGGGTGTCGGGGAACGCGAGTAGCGCCCAACACATCAGCTCCGCCGCCTGCAGCTCGTGGTGCCAGAAGGTGTGCAGCAGTTGGGCTCGGCGCTTGGGGTTTTGCAGCTGGGCTGCCCGGTGAGACCGCGTGGTGCGCTCGATCGGGCGCAACGCGGCAGGGCGCCCGGGTGCCGCCAGCCGATGGGGCCTTGCCGGATCCGCCCAGCGCCCCGGCGGGGGCGGCGGGGAGGTCTTCACCGCGAGGTCGGTGCTGCGCACGAAGCACGCAGCCCAGTGCTCGACGGTGTCCTCGGGAAACAACGCGGCGATTTGCACGGCGCGTGAGGATACCCCCGGATCACGACCCGGCGACTGCCGTGGCCTTCGGCGACCCGCGGGATGGACCGTGGTCGGCGTCGAGATCACGAGCGGGAGCCCGGCCGAGCCGGCGATCGCGCCTGCGACGGGCCGCCCCGCGATCCGGACCACACCGGCAGCCCGAGCCCGCGCAGCGGGGGAAGCCCCCTGCCCGTGGGGGTTTTGGGCGTGGCGCGGGTCGCCGCCTGTGGATCCCCAGAGCCGAGTTCCCCACAATGTCGAGCCACCGCATCGGGCCATGACACAACCGCCGGCCAACTCCGTTGTTGCGGGCATGGCCCCGCTCTCGATGTCCGGCGCCCGGTGTGTCGGGCGGCCGGCGAACTTCCGGCACGCAAGACCCTCCCGATCGAAGTTCTGGTGCGGCGCCACGGCGTTGCTCCTGTTGCTGGCGTCCTGTCAGGTCACCCAGTCCTCGCGCGAGTCCGTGCAGCCGATCCGGGTGTTGTGGTCGGCGGAACCTTCCACCGCGACCTTCCGCGCCACGCAAGGACTCGGCCACTACGAGCTGGTCGAGTTCACCGGCAAAGCGGACGTTTCGGTCGTCGGGGCGGAACGATACAAGGTGAAGTCGCCTGCCCGACCCGAGTCGAGTCGTGCGGTGGGACACGCCTTGTTGGGCGACACTGCGGTGCTGCGTCGAGATGCCTCCGGGGTGTTGCTGGAACTGGGTACCGGGGCATCGAAAGTGGTGCTCGAGCTGCAGATCGTCACCGGCACCTGGGAGGGCTTCGCCGCCGGCGGCGACCTCGTGCTGCAGCTCGGCGATCGGGCGTGGGAACACTGGAATCGCGCCACCCAGGACGCCTTCCGGCAACTGATCGAGACGTTTCGCGCACGGGTGGAACCGCGGCTACGTCGCCGCCAACGCGTCACCGAAGCGGAAGTCGATCGATTCGCGTACGAGGAGAAGCCGCTGGTGCGCGCCAACCGGAGCCAGTTGTTGGTGTTCTTCGAGGGGCTCGAGCTCGAGGGGGGTTTCGCCGTCGCGACTCGCCGTGGAGGCTTCGCAGTGCGCGTCCACCCGGGACTCGGACGCGCGCTCGCGGACATCGCCGCGGTCACCGCGTACGTGGCGCTGGAGGTCGGCGTCGCGGCGCTGCGTTGCACGTGCCGCCGCTGATGGCGAGCTTGCGGTTCACCGCGCGGGTGTGGCTACTGGTGCCACTCGTGCCGTGGCTGTCCGGCTGCCAGTTCTTCGGATGGGTGGTGGGCAACCGCGACGCCACGCTGCACGGCGGCTTCGCCTGGCGCAGCCCGGCGCCCTCGTCGGTGGTGGGGCGCGGGGAGGGCGTGCCTCGGGTCTGGCTCCGGGTGCGCGGTGACTCGGTCGACGGCGCTCGGATGCGGGTGCTCGCCAGCCGCGTCCGGGGTCTGTTGGTCCGCCAGGGGTGGCAGGTTGAGGACGACCGTCGGGTCGCGTCGCTCTGGGTCGATCTCGACGTTCGCTACTGGGGCGAGAACCCGGCACTCGACCGCGGCGAGAGCGTGTTCGCCAAGCTGTTGCGCGCCCACCGCCCGGACTATCGCAACGACGACGAACCGACCGGCCGCCCGGAGCTCACCGAGCGGTGGTGGCTCACCCCGGGTGCGGCACTGCTGTCGATCACGTTCTCGCACAGCGTCGAGCACGCGCTAGTGGTCGACGTCCGGATCAGGCAGGGCGAGCAATCCGACGATTGGGCCCCGCTTGTCGCGTGGGCGCGGCGAATCGACTTGACGGCACCGGAGGCAGCAACGGAGCTGACCGACCAGCTGCTCAAGGCGATGGAAAAGCTGTTCTGACCCCGATCGCGCCCGACGGCGTTGCCCGTCGAGGAACCGATTCAGACGCAGGCGGCACCGGCAACGATCACTCGCGATCGCACGACTCGGTGACGGAACGTGCCCGCTACCTCGCCACCCTCACAGCCCGAACTCTCGGCGCTCGGCAGCGGTGAGGCGGCGCGCGCCCTCCACGGCGGCCAAGCGTTGCGGCTCGACCGGCACGATCCAACCGAAGTCCGCGCCGATCAACAGGACCGACTTGCCATCGCGGGCGATGTCGCCGTCACACAGCGGTCCGCCGGCGCGAAAGGACAAGCGGCGCACACCGGTCCGCGACGACAGCACGGCGACCCCATCCTCACCTGCGCTGAGGAGCAGTTGGCCGGCGCCCCCGAACACCACCCGGTTGACGCTTCCACGGTGCAACCCGAGTGCGATGGGGTGCTGCGGGCGGTGGCGCCAGTCGTAGAGCAACACCGTGCCGGTCGACCATCCAATGGCCAACAGCGAGGCATCCCGGGTGAAAGCCATGCTGGTCGGGCGCGCCGAGCTGCCCGGTCCGTCGAGCTCCTGGCTGCGCCCGGTCGCCACGTCGATCACGCGGATCCCGAAGCCGGTTGAGGCGGCGAGCCAACGAGAATCGCTCGAGAACACGCAGGGACGCTGCGCGCCGGGCAGACGCTGGAAGTCGTCGGGGTACCGCAGGTCCGCGAGCGTCAACTCGGCGTAGCCGACGACGAAGTGGTTTCCGTCGGGCGCGGGTACCGGCATCCCACCACCGGGAAGACCCCGCGGCAGGACGAACGGCGCGACGGGAGGATCGCCGAGGATCCGCACCGTTCGCCTTCCCGGGCCCTCCCCACACACCGCGGCGATGCGGTCCGCCCAGCAGGTCGCATGCTCGACCACGCCCCCCTCGGACACCGGCAACGGCAAGGACAGCGGCTGCCCGCGCGGATCGAGCACCCGAATGCGCCCGCCGCCCAAGGCGACCGAACGCGCACCATCGACGCTGAGGGCGGACTCCGGCGGGGCGCTGCGTGGGTTCTGCTCGAGGTGCGCCACGCGTTGGCCGCTGCGCAAGTGCCAACGACTGATTCCGCTCGGGCCGACCGTGCGGACGTGACCCGGTGCGGTTTCGAAGCGCCCTCCGGTGAACTCCTCGGGGGTGCTCCCGAGCTGTGGACCGAACAGGGTGAGTGCCCCGCCCGGCCGCGCGCGCCACAGCCGCGCGGCGGTTCCGCCGCGGATCGTGGCGACGGTCCCGCCGTCGCTGCTGAACACCGCGCGCATGGTGCCGAACCCTAGCGGACGATGCCCGGTCAGGCGTGCCACGGTCCGCCCCCGACGGGTGTCGAGCAGCACCAGCGAGCCTCCGCTGCCGGCGACACAGGCAACCCGACCGTCCGGTGCCAGAGCGAAGCCGCGCAGGGGAGTCTCGGCGCGAACCCGCGCCACGATCTTGCCGTCGCCCGCGCGCAGGAGCACGTGCGAGGTACTGCCGACCGCCGAGACGAGGATGTGCCGGTTGCCGGCGCAGAACGCCACATTGCCGGTGCCGAGCGGACTCCCGTCGTCGATCGGCACGCGCAGTACTTCGGTGCGGTCGGCGAGGTTGTGCACCACGACTCGACCGTTGGCCAACAGCGAGGCGATCTGCCGGCCGAGTTCGTCGAACGCGGCGGACAACACGGGTGCGCCGAGGCCCAGGGTCGCGATCCGGCGGGTCGTGCCGAGCTCGAAGACCTGCACCTGCTTGCCTTCCCAGGCGAGCAACACCGGTTCGGCGGGACTGAACGCGAACCCGGATGGACGGTCGTCGCCATTGCCGAACACGCGCGGCGCCTGGGCCGTTCCGCGCCGCACCACCGCGATCCCACCGGTCGGGTTGTGGCCCACTACGTACACGGCGTCGTGACTCAGGTGCCGCGGAGTCCCGCGGTGATGGACGATCCCGTCGAGCAGTCGCGGCGCCGCATCGGATGCACCCGACCACTGCAGCAGCTCACCGGACTCGCGCGCCAGCAGCAGCGCACGCTCGTCCACGAACTCCAGACCGACCACCGCGCTACCGCCGAGCCGCAGCGACGCCGAGCGCGCGCCGTCGCGCGACCATGTGTGGACTTCGCCGTCGGCGGTGCCCGTCGCGACCAGGGCGTCGAGCTGCGACAACGCTACCGCGCTGACCACCGCTTGGTGGTCGTCCAGAGTCAGCTGCTCGTTGCTGCGTTGCAGCAGTTCCAGCAGGATGTCGTCGATCCGCACCTGCAGCGGGGCATGTCCTGGCAGAGCCGGATTGGCGCGCTCCATCGCTTCGCGGACCAACAGGAGTCCTAGACCGGGATCGCGTTCGCGAAGCGTCATCGCCTCCATCAGCAGGCGATTCACCGTGGTAACCCGATGCGCCTGTTTGGAGTTGCCCAGCTCGCGAATCGCTGCCTGCAGCTTCTCCTCCGCGCTGCGCAGTTCCTGCTCGCGGCCCTGAAGCGACCGATTGAGCGCACCCAGCTGCTTCTCCTGCTCGGCGATCGCCGTCTGTTGGCCGCGGATCGACTTCTGCAGCGTGGCGCGCTCGACCGACAACTTCTGGTTGGCGCCGCGCAATGCCGCACTCTCGTCGCTGCGCTGCTGCACCTCGGCGAGCTTGCGCTGCAGCTCCGCACCGGCGGTGGCCATCTCTTCGCGTTGCTTGCGCAGCTTCTCCTCGGCCGCCTGCGCCTGCTTGCGCAGTGAGGTGACTTCGGCCCCCGCACCCTGCACGTCGTGGCGCAACGCCTCGAGCTGGCGCTGTTGTGCGGCGATGTCGAGCTTGAGGCGCGAGTTGTCACCCATCACCTCGCGCTTCTCCACGTTCGCACTGATCAGGAACGGTACGGTGATCGCCACCGCGAGTGCCAGCAGGGCGATGCTCACCGTCGCCCAATTGCGGCGCAGGAATCGCGCGGTGCGGGTCACGCGACCGAGCGGGCGAGCGTGGACCGGCTCGAAGCGCAGGAAGCGCCGCAAGTCTTCGGCGAATTCCTCGGCGTCGGCGTAGCGCCGCGCTGGCTGCTTCTCCAAGGCGGTGAGGCAGATCGTCTCGAGGTCCCTCGGCAGCAGCGGGTTGTGCTGGCTCGGCCGGGCCGGGTCGCGGTGCACGATCTTGCGGTAGATGGCTTCCGGCGAGCCGCCGGTGAACGGCACGTGCAAGGTGAGCAGCTCGTACAGCGTGACGCCCAGGGAATACACGTCCGAACGATGGTCGATCTCGCCGCCCTCGACCTGCTCCGGTGACATGTAGTGCGGGCTGCCGACCACCTCCGAAGTCCGGGTCATGCGCCCGTCGTCGGCCAATCGCGCCAGGCCGAAGTCGAACAGCTTGGCGTGCCCGTTCGGCTCGACCATCACGTTCGACGGTTTGACGTCGCGGTGCACGATGCGCTTCTCGTGTGCGTGGTGCAGGGCGTCGGCCACGTCGATCACCACCCGACAGATCGCCTCCAGGTAGGTACGCGGGAGCGTGCGGTCGTCGGTTGCACCGATCGCCCGACACCAGTGGTCGGGCCGCAGCGCTTCGACCGATCTACCGGTGCCGGCGAGCGCCCCGATCACGCGGTCGAGCGCCTGTCCGGCGACCAGCTCCATGGTGAAGTACGGCACGCCGTCGGCCGTGCCCGCGGCGAACACCGGCACGATGTTGGGGTGGCGCAGCGCGGCCACCGCGCGCACCTCGCGCTCGAAGCGCTGCAAGCGCTTGGGGTTGTCGGCGAAGTGTGCCGGCAGCAGCTTCACTGCAACCTCGCGATCGAGCCGCAGGTCGTGCGCTCGGTAGACCACGCCCATCCCGCCGCGACCGAGCACCGACCGCAACTCGAGTTCGCCCATCCGGCGCGGCAGTTTCGCCGGCGTCGGACGGGGAGAGGTCGAACGCACCGGCAGGATCGGCGGCTCCTCGGGTCCGTCGTCCGTCTCCGCCTCGTCCAACCATCGTTGGACCGCCTGCCGTACCTCGGGCGGCAACCCCAGAGCGTCGATCGCCGCCTGGCGCTCGCCCCCCGGCTCGGTGCGGTCCAGGACCTCCAGCACCCGGTCCTCGACGTCGGAGGGGATCCCGGTGGGGCGCTCGCCAGAGGACATCCGGGCACGGTACCCGGGACGCGTCTCGGCCGCACGGGGGAACCCCCTGCGGTGCTATGATCGCGACGGTGATGGGCGACTCAACCGAGAGCACCGGAGGCGGTGGGACCGAGGCAGAAGATCCGTTCGCAACCCGGATCCTGGTCCGTCGGGCCAAGGACGGTGAGGACGACGCGTTCACCGCGCTGTACGCGCGCCACAGCGACCGCGTGCGGCGCAGCGTGGCCCTACGGCTCGCGGGCGAGACCGTGCAGGACTTGGAAGACGTGGTCCAGGAGACGTTCTTGTACGCGTTCGAAGGCCTGAAGGCGGGCAAGTACAGCGACGACTACACCGATGGCGGATTCCGCAATTGGGTCGCCACGATCGCGGTCAACAAGGTGCGCGATCGCGCCCGCCTGCGCGGCGCCAAGAAGCGCGGCGGTGGGCGGGAGAAGCTGATGCGCGACGCGTTCCATTCGACCTTTGGCGAACCGGCGATCGCCTCGCCGTTGGCGCGGCCCAGCCAGATCGTCAGCGCGAGGGAGTTCGAGAAGAAGCTCGCCGAGGCGCTCGCGCGCCTCGAAGAGAAGCACCGCACCATCCTCGACCTGCGCGACCACTGCGAAATGGCCTACGAGGAGATCGCGACGGAGATGGGCTACAAGAAGGCCGCCACCATGCGTTCGCTGTACAAGCGCGCCAAGGAACGCCTGCGCGAGCTCCTGACCGAACTCGGGGTCGAGGTCACCTGACCGAGCGCGGCGGCGCACCCGCTCCGTCCCCAGTTCCACGGCGGTAGGCGGCAGCCGTCGGGCGGGCGCCGCATGCGAAACGCGCTTGGGCTTGGCGCTCCGAATGCCGATACAGCCCTTGTCGAGGAGGGAACGGACCCCGGGCGAGATGGGGGCCGAGCCGTCAGCAGTGCCGCAATCCCGGTGTGTGGTTGCGTCAGAGATGTGAGTCCGTGTCGCCGAACCGGTGCAAGCGGTTCGGTCGGAGTGTGCGTGGCATGCCAGTGCGGTGTGCGCGGCGGCCCCTTCTCGACTCATTCCCCGGCACGGCCGCGGGTTGTGCACCGAGGCAGCGCGAATGCCCCGGACGTGCACGCAGGCGGCATCACTCCTTCTTGCCGTGTTCCTCGAGCAGCCTGTCGAGTCGGGCAACCAGCTCGACCTTGCCACCCTGCTCGAGGTGGCGACGCAGCCGCCGCGCGGTGCGTCCGATCGAGTTGCCGAGTTCGTCCTTGGCTTCCATCCCACTCGGATGCGCCTTCAATCCGGCTGCCACGGACTCCAGCGCGGCGTCGAACGCTCCTGAATCGAGCGCCGCGCGCGCCGCGCCGCCGTGGGCCAGCGCGCAGTACTGCAGCGCCGAGTCGCGGTAGTCCTGGTTGGCCGCCGCACTGCTCTCGAAGGCGCGCACCGCTTTGCCGTACAGCTGCCTCGCGGCGGCGTACTGCCGGGCGGACACCTGCGCATTGGCCGCTTTGAGGATGGCGTAGCCGGCAAACCACTCGATTGCCGCCTTGCCCTCGGGGGTGGTATCGAACCCGTCGTAGGCGGTGGCCAGCGCGGTGTCGCCACCGCGCCACTGCACGTGGGTGCGCAGGTAGGTGTGCAGGCTTCCCGCCGCCGGGAATCGCCGCAGCGCGGCGCGCAACGCCACCATGGCCTCGTGCTGCGCACCGAGGTTCCACAGCATCACCACGTGCGCGGTCAGCTGCGCCTCGGTCGCCGCGGGATGGTGCGCCAGCGCGCGGTACGCCGCGTGCGCGTTGCTGGCCGCCGCGGCGGGAAACTCCTTCTCGAGGTCGTTACCAACCGCGCGGACGAGGTCCGCCTGATGGCGGGCGTAGATATCGAGCACCGCCGCGCTGGTCGGCGATGCGGCCGGAACGAGTCCGCCGCTCTCGACCGCCAGCGCTGCCTGCTCGCTGGCCTTCGACGGATCGTTCAGCAGCCAGTGGGCGCGGGCCAGCAGCGGGGCAGCGGCGGCCTTGCTGCAGCCGTTCTGCACCGCGCGGCCCGCCGCGGCAACCGCGTCCTGCAGCAGGAAGGTCGGGTCCTTGCGGTGCTGCATGCGATTGATCGCGTAGCGCAGGTTCGCTCCAGCGATGTCGAGGGACAGCTTGCCGTCCGGATCCCCGGCCTTCGCCTTCTTGGTCCAAGACTCGATCCGCTGGTCCAACTCGGGAAGCTCCTCGTCGGGCACGACCTCCACGGTCGCCACTGCGCCGCTGCTGGACGCCGCGGCGTAGGCGCGCTCCCACGCAGCCGGGTCGATCTTGCCAGGAGCCTGAAGCGCATGCCGGATCACCAGCGCACGGCGGCAGGACTTGTCGGTGCCGGCGATCCGCTCGAGGGTCGCCAGGAGCTTGCGGTACTGACCGTCATCGGTCGCCGTCCCGGCCGCCCGCAGCAAGACCGGGAGGCCGTCCGGCACCACGGTCTTGTCGAGTGCCAGCACGGCCGCCTCCCGCACCGCGTGGTCTTCGACCCGCAGAGCCTGCTCCAGGACGTCGGGTTGCCACACACCCCCGGTGGCCACCCCCTGCAGGATGGCGCGGCGTTGCGCGGCATTCCCCTCGGCAAACTTCCCCTCGAGCTCGGCCCGATCGCGGTGGGCGACACTCTTGGCCAGCCCGGCGATCGATCGGTCGGCGCTGGTCACGCGCAGCGCGGCGTCCTGCTTGGCGTTGTCGCGCAGGGCCCGGTACACGTTGTCCAGGCTGCGATCGAGGAACCGGTCGAACAGCTCCTTGCCGTCCGGACTGATCCCGATGTGTCGCGGTGCCACGCCACGGCCCTTGAAGTACTTCGCGAACAGCTCCGGTTCGATCGCGATGTGCTCGCCGCAGGTGACGCAACCGAATCGAGGGCAGGGAATGCGCCGGCCTCGATCGTCGTAGTCGCGCGGGTTGTGGCGCTCGCGGGCGCCGATCACCGCCACGTAGCGGTTGGCCAGCGCGGCGAAGTCCGCCTTGCGGTAGTGGACCCGCACCAACTGCTCGCAGGCGGTCTCACCGTCCATGTTGGCGACAACCAGCAGGGGAGCGCGGAGCTTCTTGGACAGTTGCAGCGCGTCGGCCAGGGTGCGTTGCCAGTGCACCAGCGGGGGATCTTGCGGGTAGGGCGCGCTGGCATCCTGTGCCCGCAGCGGGGACGGCACGGCGAACTCGACGAGCAACAGGAACAGGGTTGCGAACCGTGCGATGGACATCCCGCCAACATAACCCCCTGCAGGACCGGGTAGGTCGGCGCTCCCTCTTGGAAATCTCGTGTCACGCGGCGACGATGTGGAGTGCCCCCAGCCCCTGGTCCCATGCCCCGTCCGCCCTGGCCGCCACCATCAGGATCCGCTCCGCCCGAACTCGATCGAGAGCGCGTGCGACACGCGCTGCTCGATCCCCCGGCACTGGCGCGCCTCGGCCTGCGCGGCGGTGAGCGCATTCTCGACTACGGCAGCGGGCTGGGGCTGTTCGCCCGCGACATGGCCCGGGCCGCCGGAGTCCCGGTGGTGTGCGTCGAGCCCGACCCCCGCCGAGCCGAGGCAGCTCGAGAGCTGGCTCGGAACGCTGGCGAGACGCCGCGCCTCGACGTGCGCGAGGGCAACCATCATCGGCTGCCGTTGTCGCCCCAGGAGCTGGGCACCTTCGACCTGGTGCACAGCCGATTCCTGCTGCAAGAACTCGCCGACGCGCAGGAAGCGGTGCAGGCCCTGGCCGAGGCGTTGCGGCCGGGCGGCCGAATGGTCTTGCTCGACGACGACCGCGATCAGCTGTCGATGTGGCCGCCGGGCCCCGCGGTGGAGGAAGTGTGGCGCGCGTCCATCCGCGCCCTGCTCGAAGCAGGTCACGACCCGTTCCTGGGTCGCAAGCTGTCCTCGATGATGCAGCTCGCCGACCTGCGGCCCCTGCGCACCGAGACGCTGTTCCTCGGCGCGTGCCACGGGCAGCCCGAATGGGACTTGGTCGCCAGCTGGTGGCGGGACACGCTGGTCGGGTCGCGGGACGAGATCCTCGACAGCTCGGCGATCACCCGCGATCTGTTCGACGAGGTGATGCGCGGGTTCGACGAGTGGTGCGGTCGCCCCGACTCGGCGATCTGGTACTCGGTCTGCCGCGCCGAAGCCACCCGCGACGCGTGAGGTGACCGGCGCCGCCCCGCCGGTCACGGTTGTCGGCGGCTCCACCGGGTAATCGCGCACCGCGGTGCCACGGCTCGCCGACCAATACGCCACGTCGTCGCGGCGTCCTGTCAGCCGACCGCAGGACGCACCGACTCGTGCGCGAACGCGACGGGGCACCCGGCGCCCGGGTATGCTCGACCGGCGCGCCGCCCCGCCGAACCCCCGCTACTCCGCCATGCACCGTTCCGCGCTCGTCCTTCCCCTGGCGTTGCTCTGCGCCGTGCGCCCCGCGCCCTGCCAGACAACCCAGCCACCTGCCCATCACCTGGTTCGGGTCGCGCTCCCCGACACGCGACACTTCCTGCGCCTCCTGGCGCTCGACTTCGACTTGGCGGCGTGCCAATCGCTGCCCGCACTCGACGGTCGGCGCGGCGCTCGCTCGGTCGAAGTGATCACGACCGACCCGGAGCTCGCCCGGCTGCAGCGCGCCGGCTTCCAGTTCGTCGTCGCACAGCGCAACCTGGAGGCCTACTACGCTGCGGAACTGCGCCGCAAGTCGCTCGGCCAACCCGACACGCTGACTCCGGCACTGGGTCAGGGTGCAATGGGCGGGCACTACACGCTCGCCCAGATGGAAGCGATCCTCGACGCCTTCCACACCAACTACCCGAACCTGTGCAGCGCCAAGATCAGCATCGGCCGCAGCATCGAGGGCCGTGATCTGTGGATGGTGAAGATCTCCGACAACGTGCAGATCGATGAGAACGAGCCGGAAGTGTTCTTCGACGCCTTGCACCACGCGCGCGAGCCGCTGTCGATGGAGACCACCTTGCTGTTCATGGACGAGCTGCTCGACGGCTACGGCAAGGATCCCGAGGCGACGTTTCTGATCGACAACCGAGAGCTGTACTTCGTGCCGTGCGTCAACCCGGACGGCTACGAGTACAACCGTTCGACCAACCCCAATGGGGGCGGAATGTGGCGCAAGAACCGCCGCAACAACGGCGGCTCGTACGGCGTCGATCTCAACCGCAACTACACGACCGGCTGGAGCGCACCGAACGGCGGTAACTCGACCAGTCCGAGTTCCGACACGTACCGCGGCACCGCACCGTTCTCCGAGCCGGAGACCGCGGCGATCGAGGCATTCGTCAAGACGCGCAACTTCGTGCAGGTGTGCAGCGTGCACACCTACCAGGAGATCCTGCTGCAGCCGTGGGGCTATCAGCCCGGTGTGCCGAGCAATGGCGCCGAGTACGCCAAACTCTCTGCGCGGCTGCTGCGCAGCAACCCGATGCCGTCGGGGGCCGCATCGGCGATCCTCTACACCGCGGCCGGCACGGCACTGGACCACCACCACGCGGCACACGGGATCTACAGCTGGAGCCCGGAGCTCGGTCGCTCCAGCGAGGGCGGGTTCTGGCCGGCCGGTCAGGCGATCCTGGACATCGCGCGGCGACACCAACCGATGTTCCGCGCCATCGCCCTCACCGCCGGGCCGTTGCTCGGTGTCACTTCCGTGCAGGTCTACGACCTGGACGGCAACCGCAACGGCACCGTCGAGCCCGGGGAGACCGGCGCGGTGGTGGTGCAGTTCGACAACGACGGCGCGGCGCCGACTTCGGGGAACGCGGTGCTGCAGCTCGTGGCTCGCACCGCCAGCATCGCGGTCACGCGGGGGACGGTCGACCTCGGTCCGGTCGCCAAGTTCGCGTCGGCGGGCAACGCGTCGACGCCCCTGACCTTCACCGTGCCACAGAGCTTTCCGGGGGTCGCCGTTCAGCTCGAGCTGACTCTGCGCGGCGACGGGCGCGACGCGACCACTCCGGTGTCGGTGCCGCTGGTCCCGCTCCGCACCGTGGTGGCCGACGACATGGAGCTCGACCGTGGGTTCGCACGCGACAGTGGCGGCACGGCGACCACCGGACTCTGGGAACGCGCCGCCCCGCAGCTGACGCAGAACGGCAGCCAGACGATGCAGCCCGGCACCCAACACACTTCCGGTGGCACGCTGTGCTGGGTCACCGACGCCCGCGCCGGAACCAGTGCCGGCAGCTACGACGTGGATGGCGGATACACCGATCTGGTGTCGCCGGTGCTCGATCTCTCGCACCTGGCCCTCGCCGAGGTGGAGCTGTGGCGGTGGTACGCCGAGAGCACCAACGACGATCCGTTCCTGGTGTACACCAGCACCGACGCGGGGCGCTCGTGGCAGGAGGTGTTCCGTAGTGTGAGTTCGACCGCCGGCTGGGAGAAACTCTCGATCGCGCTGCCGACTCCGCTGACCGCCGAGATGCGGATCCGCTTCCGCGCCCAGGACCTGCAGGCCTCGCTGGTGGAGGCCTTGATCGACGACTTCTCGATCCGTGGCGCGGTGGCGGACGGCAACCTGACGCTGCTCGGTTCCGGTGCACTCGGCTCGACCCTGCAGGTCGGCCTCAACGGTAGTTCCGGGGGCACCACCCAGTTGATCGTCGGTTGGCAGAAGGCGGCCACCGGGATCAGCTTGCCGGGGATCGACGGTGCGCTGCTGGTCGATCCGGGCAGGGCGTTGATCGTCCAGCAGTACGGGTTCGATGCCAGCGGGTTCACCAAGGTCGACTTCCCGATCCCCAACCTGCCGACCCTGGTCGGGCTGGAGTTGTTCTGGCAGGGCTTGTATTCGGTCGGCAATCGGGCGCGCTTCGGCAACCTACAGGCGATCAAGCTGCGCCAGTGATGCGCGTGGGGGGGCGATTCGCGGGTGGGTGGGCACTCGGCGTCGCGGCGCTGCTGTCCGGTTGTGCACCGGCGGGGCAGCCGATCGCGGCAACGCCAGCGGATGCCGTCGTGCTGTGCGATCTGCAGGGCGCTTCGCACAGGCCGCTGCAGGTCCCCCCAGCAGGCGCCACGGCGCTGTTGTTCATCACCACCGACTGCCCGATCGCCAACGCCTACGCGCCACGGATCGGTGAACTGCGCGCCCGCTACCGCGGTCGCCCGGTCCGCTTCTACCTGGTGCACGTGGACCCGCAGGTGACCCGGGCCCAAGCGCTGCAGCACCGCGCCGAGTACGCGCTCGACGGGCCGATCCTGCTCGACCCCGAGCACCGACTGGTGCGAGCCGCGGGCATCACGATCACGCCGGAAGCCGCGCTGTTCGACAGCGCCGGGCGGTGTGTGTACCGCGGCCGGATCGACAACTGGTTCGGCGATCTCGGCCGCAAACGACCCGCAGCGACCCGACACGACCTGCAGGACGCTCTCGATGCGGTGCTCGCAGGCACCCCCGTAGCAACGCCACGGACCCAGGCGGTCGGCTGCTCGCTCCCCGATCCCCGGCCGACCCGCCGCTGACGCGGCTTGCGAGCCGCGTGCAGTGTGCGGATTGCCGACACCACGGGAGGCCGCCTCGCACCGCCGATGCCGCGGGCAACCTCAGCTCCGTTCCGCCGGATGCCGATGAACCCGGCGAGCCTGCAGGGCTCTGCCCCTCCATGTCCGAGCCATCCCCCGCCAGCACCGCGTGTTCTCGGCCGCCAGGAGCGTGGCGAGCACCGGCTCTCGCTGGGCTCGGCGTGCTGGTGGCCGGCGCGCTGGCGGTGGTGGGGATGCCAGCAGCCAGCCTGTTGGCAATCGGCTGTGTGTTGCTGTTCTACCTGCGGAGCGAACGTGCAGCGCAGGATCAGGACCTGGGCGAATGCCTGGACGATCTCGAACGCAAGAACGTCGAGTTGCGGCTGCGCGAGCAGCAGGCACTGGAGCTGGTTGGCGAGCTCGAGTCGCTCAACGATGCGAAGGACGGGTACATGTCGACGATCAGCCACGAGCTGCGCACACCGTTGACCAGCATCCGCGCCTACTCGGAGATCCTCTCGGAGTTCACCGCCGACGAGTCACCCGAGGCCCGGAACGAGTTCCTGCGCGTGATCTCGGGTGAATCCGAACGCCTGACGCGGTTGGTCGACGACCTGCTCGACCTCGCACGCATGGAGTCGGGCGTGGAACACTGGGAGCCGGAGCTGGTCGACCTGCGTCGGGTGCTGGAGCTCTGCTTGGTATGTCTCGGTGGGCTGACCATCGAGAAGCTGGTCACATTCACCCTGCATGCCGAACGCTCGCATGTGGTGGAGGGCAACGCCGATCGCCTGCAACAAGCGTTCACCAACGTGTTGGCGAACGCCTGGCGCTTCTCTCCGGCCGGGGCGGACATCGAGGTGACCTTGACGGGTCAGGGACCACGCTGCACGGTCCTGGTGCGCGATCGCGGACCGGGCGTCGCGGAGGACCTTCGCGAACGCGTGTTCGACCGCTTCATGCGCGACAACCGCGGAACCGACCCAGGGCACGGCAGCAGCACGGGTCTCGGACTGTCGATCACCCGGGAGATCGTCGCCCGCCATCGCGGTCGGATCTGGTGCGAGAACCACCCGGACGGCGGGGCGGTGTTCGCGATCGACCTGCCGCGCGCCACCGCGGTCGGGGCGTCACTCGACGATCGTTAGCCGCTGATCGACCGCCACATCGGTGAGCGTCTTGCTGCCGCCGCGCGGCCAGTGCACCGTCAGGGAATCGACCTTGGTCGCTCCGCCGAGACCGAAGTGACTCATCAGCGAGCGGCCCGAAATGAACCCCGCGGTCGAGGTGACTTCGCGCACCAGCATTCGCTCACCGATGCGCACCTCGATCCGTGCACCGATCGCATCGCGGTTGCTGCGTGTACCGCGCAACCGCACCTGCAGCCAGTGGGTGCCCGGGCAACCCTGGTTGACCAGCAGCACGGTCGGACGCTCGACGCCCTGCACGATCAGGTCCAGATCGCCGTCACCCTCGATGTCGATCGCCGCTACTCCGCGGCTGTCCTCGATCCGATCCGCTCCACTCACGTAGCCGGCGTCGACGAACGCCGGCATCGGCGAACGTCCGAGGCTGCGCAGCAGCACGTTGTTCTCGTTGCCGTTCAGCGAGTTGTTGCCGACCTTCACCCAGCCGACGATGTCCGAGTCCTCGAATGTGGTGCGCCGACCGACGCCTTCCACGAACTCCATTCAACAGTCCTTGGGGTTCTCGCCGGTCCACATCCCGTTGGCGGTGTAGATGTCGGTGTTCGTGTCGTTGTCGTAGTCGAGGCAGATCGACGCCCACGCCCAACCCAGCCAGTAGGTGCGAGTCGGGATCGACACTTCCTCGAAGGTCCCGTCGCGCCGATTCAAGTACAGCCGGTTGCCGTGGAACATCTCCCACACCCTTGCGACGACCCGGTTGCGGAACAGAAACGTCAGCACCGCCGGCGCCGGCAGCGGGAAGCCCGGCATGTTCAACATCCAGCGCGAGTTCGACGCCATGCCGGACACGTACAGGTCCGGCCAGCCGTCGCCATTGAGGTCGGCGAACTCCGCCGACATGCTCGAGCCGTGGAACCGGAAGCCCGCCGCCGCGGTCGCGTTCTCGAACGTGCCGTCGCCGCGGTTGCGGTAGAAAACGTCCGCTCCGACGTCGTTCGCTATGAAGAGGTCGAGGTCGCCGTCCCGGTCGATGTCGGAGACCGCACACGCCAAACCCCAGCGCGTGTCGCCGAGCCCGACCTCGGCGGTGGCATCGCGGAAGTGCCCCGTGCCGTCGTTGCGGAAGAACTGGTTCGGATGCGCATTGGTCGCGTCCTGCGGCGGATCGGGGACGACCAGGTACATGTTGTTGCCGTTGACGATCACGAGGTCCAGGTCACCGTCCCGGTCGAAGTCCGCGAAGCACGCGCTCGAGGTGTGGCCCGACGATCGCAGGCCGGACTCGCTCTGCGGCACCAGCTGGAACTTCCCGCCGCCTAGGTTGCGGAACAGCAGGTTGTCGGTCGCGAGCATGCCGACGAACAGGTCCTGATCGCCGTCGTTGTCGAGGTCGCCGAAGTAGGCACAGCGGCACTCGCCCTTGGGCGGCGTGACGATGCCACTCGCGTCGGTGACGTCGACGAACTTCCCGCCGTCGTTGCGGAACAGCCGCAGCCGGTCGCCGCTGACCAACAGCACGTCGTCGTCACCGTCGCCGTCGACGTCACCCACCGCGACCCCCGAGGTGCCGAGGTTGATCTGCATCTCGCCGGCGCGGTTCAGGGTCTTGCGTGAGTGGTTGGTCGCGACCAACCCGCGCGCGGCGGCCTCCTCGACGAACCGGACACCGGGCCGCTCCTCGGTGGCCGGACCCGCCTCGACCGCCGTGATGCGCCATCCGTCCGCCACCGGCGCGGCAGTGATCTGGCGCTCCTGCTGCCAGGTCCGCGCCACGCCGTCCTTGTCCACGCCATCGAGCCGCAGCTCGCACCGGGTCAGTACCGAGCCGCCCTTCGCCGGAGGGTCGGCGTTGTGGATCACGCAGCGGGAACGATCGACCCGGGCGAACCCGGCCAGCAGCGCCTCGGTGTCCCGCCGCGCCCAGTCGCGCAGGGGAGGGGCGAAGCAGGCGACCACCCGCTCGAGGTCACCGGCTCTGAGGGCCTTGGGGTACTCCGAGTGGACCAGCTGGTTGAGCGGGTCACCACGGTGCGGCGGGTTTCTTCCCACGAAGTGCACCCGGCCGCCGCGAACACGACGAGCAGCAGGGCGAGGGCGGTAGTGCGGGTTCGGTGGCAAGGGTTCATGCGAGCGCCGAGGTGTGGGTTGGCCGCATGTTCTGGAGCCTCGAAGCGGAAAGCCAGGGGATTCCCTGCCACTGGGCATCGTGCACGCGTAGCAGCGGCCATGAGCACCCGCCGCACCACGCTGTTCCTCGCCGCCCTGCTGGGCAGCTGCACATTCGAGGACAGCGGCACCAGCGCCTCTGCGGCAACCACCCCCCAGCAGACGCACATGAGCACCACCCCGGGCACCGCGCCCCGCACCGAACCGACCGCATCGCTCCCGGAGATCGACCGCAAGCAGCCGACTTCGATCGAGACGGCGACCTTCGCACTCGGTTGATTCTGGGGGCCCGACTCCCAGTTCGGGAGTCTGCCGGGGGTCGTTCGGACGCGGGTGGGCTACACCGGGGGCACACTGCCCAACCCGACCTACCGGCGCCTGGGCGACCACACGGAGGCGATCCAGATCGACTTCGATCCGCGCGTCGTGTCGTACCGAGACCTGCTCGCGGTGTTCTTCAGCAGCCACAACCCGTGCGCGCGGCCCTACAGCCGGCAGTACATGTCGGCCGTGTTCACCCATTCCGCGAAGCAGGCCGAACTCGCGTGGGCGGCCGCCGCCACCGCGAGGGAGCACCTCGCCGCAGCCGTGCGCACCCGCATCGAGCCGCTCGGCACGTTCACACGGGCGGAGGACTACCACCAGAAGTACACGCTGCGGCAGTACCGCGAGGTCGTCGGCGAGCTGCTGGCGCTCTATCCGAACGCGCGCGACTTCACCGACTCGACCGCGGCCGCACGGTTGAACGGATACCTCGCCGGATCCGGCGCGGCAGCCGACTTCGCGCGCGACCTGCCGCGGCTCGGATTGTCCGATCGCGCGCGGCAGCGCGTGGCCGCGGTGTGTGGCGGCCGGCTCACGGCGGTCCGCTGAGGCGCGGGTCGGAGCAGGCGTACGCCTCGCGCTCGAAGCGATTGTCGGCGTACGCCGAGCCGCCCCGCCACCACGCGATCAGGCTGGCAAGGCCGTAGGCGGGGAGGAACAAGGGCCCCCAGCGCTCACACTGCCGCACGTGCACCCGTTCGTGCGCGCGGGTGCGCTGCAGCGCGTCGCGGTCGACACCGAGCACCACGTGACCGAGGGTGAGCGCGGCAGCCCCACCCGCAATCGGCGCGCGACGCAGCAACCAGCCGACGCCGCCTCCGTGCACCTCGACCACCCCGGTCACGATCCGTGCGCCACCACCGGTCAGACCCGCAACCACCACGAACGGCAGCCCGAGCGAGGTGGTGGGTGCGGCCCACAGGTAGCGGATCCAGCGCGCCATCGCTCACCCGCGACCTGGCCGGCGCACCAGCAACCGGATCGCCGCCGCCGGGTTGCTGTTCATGGTCGATACGGTGAATTCGCCGCAGGCCACGCGCTCGAACTCGCCGAGCAACGCATGCAGCCAGTCGCGAGTGTGGTGCCGCAACCTCACGCCTTCCGGATGATCGAACACCCCGAACGGATGCGTGTCCGCGCGGTAGCGGGCGCGGACGCGCGGGTCCTCTTGGATCAGCAGATCGCTCAGGAACAGCACTCCCCCCGGCCGCAACACCCGAAACGCCTCGGCCACCAGTGCCCGCTGGTCCTCGTCGTCGGGCACGCACGTCAGCACCGCCAGCAGGAACACGGCATCGAAGGACGCTCCGAGGAACGGCAGGCGATCGCCGCGAACATGGCGCACATCGAGGGTCGGGTCGGTCCGGCGAGCCCGGGCCAGCATCTCGGCCGAGGTGTCCACGCCCACGCAGTGGTGGAATCCCGCAGCCCGTAGCTCGAGCAGGGTTCGGCCGTAGCCACAACCCACATCGAGGATCGCCGCATCCTCGCCGGGAAGGTGCCGACACAGGACGCTCAGGTCGATCGGGTGGGAGAACGTCTTCTCCGCGGCGACGCGATCCCAGTATGGACGCTGGGAGTCGAACATCACCCTCGCGCCCGGAACCGGCCCGGATGGGGCATGGGCGAGTGGTTGCCGTCACGCAAGCCCGTCGCCCTCCGCGCCAGCCAACACATCGCCGGTGTCGCGACGCTGCTCACGGTCCTTGTCAGTGGATCCGGCCGGCCGGCTTCGCTTCGCTTCTTTGCACCGGCTTGCCACCCGCCGGCGTGTCGCAGCACGGCTCCTTCGCCTTTGCCGCGGGCTTGGCGCTGCAGCAGTCCGACTTCGCGGCGGGCTTGCCAGCCGCCGATGCATCACAGCACGGCTCGGTCTTCGCCGCAGGCTTGGTCGTCTTGGCGGCGGGCTTGCCAGCCGCCGGCGTCTCGCAGCACGGCTCCGTCGCCTTGGCCGCGGGCTTGGCGCTGCAGCAGTCCGACTTCGCCGCGGGCTTGCCAGCCGCCGATGCATCACAGCACGGCTCGGTCTTCGCCGCAGGCTTGGTCGACTTGGCCGCGGCCTTGCCACCCGCCGGCGTCTCGCAGCACGGCTCCGTCGCCTTGGCCGCGGGCTTGGCACTGCAGCAGTCCGACTTGACGGCTGCGGACTTCGCCACGGCTGGCGTTCCGTCCTTGGTCGACTTGGAGAAGCCGGTGCGGCGCTTCTTGCCGGTGTAGTTCGCCAGGAATGTGCGTTGTTTCGCTTCGCCGAGCGCCGCAAACAGCGACCGGCAACCAGCGCAGCACAGGCTGATCCGGTAGCCCTGGAACTCCAGAGTGGGGGACGTCGCCCCCGCGGGGCGACCGGTCACCGGACAGACATCGTTGTAGAGCAGCGCGGCGGGGGCCTTCGCTCCAGCGGTGGCTGCGGCGTGCGCGGTACCCGGCTTGCCGGGAGCGCCTGCGGGTGCGTCCTTGCAGCATCCCTTGCACTGGGCTACCGCGGCGACGGACAGGAACAGCGTGGCGACGAACAGCGAGATGGCTCTCATGCCGCTAGTTCTACACCGACCGACGGCTCGCCGGACTCGGGGGCCGCGAAACTTGCGGTCGCGCAGGGGAAAGCCCGTGCGACCGGGACCCGGCTACTGCATGGAGGTCATCCCGGTCAGATCGAGCACCTTCGGGCTGAGCGGCAGCCAACGCAGGGCGTCGTCCAGGCCGTTCATGGGGCCAGCGTAGAGGCCACGAAGGATCTCCTCGCCCTTGGCCCGAACCGCCGGGTCTGGGTGAGCCTCGGCGGCGAACGCGACGCCGGTGATGGCCCAGGTCGTCAACCCACCGCCCGCCGCCTTGCTATCGAAGCTCGGGTCCAGCAGTGCGACGTACGGATTGCCCTTGCCGTCGTCGAATGGCGCGCGGTAGGCGATCCGCCACGTCCCGTCGGTGAGCTTGCCGAAGGTGTGCATCGTCACCGTCTGCGACACCAGCACCGCGACCTGCAGCGCCTCCAGGCTGCCGAAGTTGTGGAACACCGCGGCCATGCCGGCCACAGCGTTGCCCTCCTCCCAGGGGTTGTACTCCGCTCCGCGCGGCGCGACCACCGGGACCTTGGTGTTGGCGGCTTGCATCGTCCCGAGCACGTTGCGCGCCCGGTTCATCACCCGCTCTCGGACATCCTCGCGCCCGGTGACCAACCACATCCAGCAGGCAGCCAGCGCCGAACGACCGACCTTGCGCGCCGGACCGGGCGTGTCGTTCCACGAACCCGACTTGTAGGTGAATCCGGTGAGGTAGAGTTCGCAGTGCCAGTCGACCTCCTCCCGCGCGTAGCGGTTTCCGGTCAGTAGCGCCAAGCCGGCCAGGAAGTTGATGCTGAGGTGCTCAGTGTCGTGGCCGAGCCACTTCTGCCCACCTGGTGCCCGCATCATCCCGGTCAGCCAGCCCGGTTGCTTGCCGAGCAAGTCGGAGTACGAGAACTCGTCCTTGGGGCGCCCCCCGAGCGTCAGCAGGTTCGGATGACCCGAGGCGCGCACCGGCGTCCGGTCCGCTTCGCGGAAGTGTGTCGCCCGACACGCCTCTTGATACACCGAGCGGGTGATCGTCTGCAGTCGGCTCGGGTCCGCCAACACGATGTCCGGGCGCATGGTGATGGTGCCGAAGTCGGCCTGACCGCCGGTGCTGGACGGCTCCGGGTTGCAGCCGTGCACCGGCCACGCCCACGGGTCGTCGATGTGCTTGTTGGTCTCGTAGTCGATCAGCGCCGCGAACTCCCGTGGATCCACCTTGACCTGCGGCAGCAACTCGCCGAACGGGCCGTACGTGCCGAGGTCGACCCATTCGGTGGCGATCGCGAAAACCCGGGGCGGTGACCCGCCGCCCCACACCAGCCGACCTTCCAACATCTGCGCCTGGCCGTCGGCGATGTCGCCCGATTCGTGCAGACGGGCCGTCATCGTCCCCGCGTCATCGGTCCGCGACAGCACCTTCGCCTTCTCGAACTCGAACTCGACCTGGGCGCCTCGGATCACCAACTCGACCGGGCCCGGGTCGACGAACAGCTCCGGGAAGTTCGGATTGCTGTTGCCCCACTGCAGGGTGAACTTGGCGTGTGGCAGTCCCGAGTAGAGCGTGATGGTCAGCTCCACCCAGATCATCGACTTGGCGAAGCCGCCCCGCGCCCGAAGGACCCGAGTCGCTGGCCCTTCCTCGATCACCTCGTAGGCGTCGAACGAGGTCTCGAATCCCTGGGCGCGGAACGTCGCTTGGATGCCTGCCTGCCCCGAGATCTTGCCGTGCTTCTGGAACTGCGGTGGCGTGGATTCATCGGTCGCCGACAGGTGCAGCGACTGCCGATCGTTCGGCAGCACGTCGACCGGCACCTCGAGGCGCAGGTAGCGCAGGCTTCCGTCGTCGTAGCGGGCACCCATCGGGAAGCAGCTGCAGGCTGCGTTGAATTCGGTCCGCACCACCGGCGCGTCCTGGAAGCGACCCTTCTCGACCGGAACCACGACCTGGGCCATGGTCACGCCCGCTGCCGCGGTGTTGTTGACCAGGTTGATCGTGCTCAGCGGGCCGACCACGTTGGCGCCGCGACTCGAACCCCCGCCACCGCCGGCGCAGCCGAGAAGAAACACGCAGACCCCCAGGGTCGGACCAAGACGTCGAGGACGGGCAGTATGGTGGTTCCGGTGCATTGTCGAGTATCGCGACATGTGGATGCGCGATCCGTCGACACGCCGCGGGTCGTGCGTGAAGCCGTGGCCTGTGGATCGTCGCGAATCGCGACACCCGACCGGTGCGCTGCCCCTGCCACCGCGGGTTCGCGGTGGCGGCGCTACGCGAACGGGGGGAGGAACCGTGGTTCCGGTGGGGCCTGCCGCGAGTCGATTGGCTCCCCGGGGCGGGCCCGGCTCCGGTTTCGCGGCTCCCGACTTCCCCGCGCGCTGCGCCCCACGCCTTAAAGCAAAGCGGGCCGCATCGCGGCCCGCTCGCGTCGCCCCAGAAGGGGGACCGGAGCTACTTCGAGACGACCAGCTTGAGGTCGCACACCGCCTTGGCGCGCTTCATGGCCGAGGCCTTCTTCTTCTGCACCTCGGCGATCTTCGCACGCAGCTTGTCGGCCTTGGTCGACTTGCCACCGGACTTGTACATCTCGTCGCGCAGCATCTTCTTGTAGTCCTCTTCGAGGATGTCGAAGCTGTCGAACTGCGACAACAGGCTGACCATCGCCTTCAGCGCCGGCTTCGGCGACTTCTGGTAGTTGTCTTCGATGGCCTTCGTCATGACCTTCCACAGGTCGGCCTGCTTCTGGTCGCCACCCAGGGTGACGCGGCCCTTGCCGTCGTACGACGAGAAGAACAGGTGCGGCACCTTGTCCTGCTCGGGGTAGAGCTTGCTGAACGGGTGGTTCTTGCGCAGCACGTCCGGCGGCAGCTTGACGCAGTGGAACCAGTTGGCGAGCAGCTTGGTGCGCTCGTCGCCGAGGCTGCGGCTGAGCAGCGCGACGTCGGAACCCTTGCACTTGTCGCACTCGCGCAGCACCAGCAGCGGGCGGCGGTCGTCACCGGAAAGGATCTTGTAGACGTCGGCGACCGGCAGGGCGTACTCGGCCATGCGTGCCGAGGTGGTCTTCCCATCGCCGGCATTCGCGGCGAACTTCTTGGCGACCGGGTAGTCCCAATCGAGCCGCAGCACTTCCTTGCTGGTCGACCGGCGGGTGAACTCGATCGGCATGCCACGCGGGCCGCTGCGCGGGGTGTTCGGTCCTGGCGCGCCGCCACCACGCGGGGTGACCGGGCCCGGACCACCCTTGGGAGTCGTGGGGCCACTCGGCGCGGGGCCGCTCGGGGATGGCGTGGTGGGTCCGGAGGGGCTTGGTGTCGCTGGCGCACTAGGGACCGGGGCGCCCGGATTCCCTCCCTCGGTCGGACCGTTGTAGCGCGAGGGTGGCGAGCAACCACGCTGGGCGCCGAGCGGCGAGACCATGGCCACCGAAACCAACAGCAAACTTGCACAGATTGAACTTCTCATGAGGAGCCCTCCGACTGGGGTCAACGACAGGTGGCTTATCGAGGATAGGACTTGAGCACGTAGGCCGACCAAGCCCTATCGAAAGCGTCGGGATCGTAGCCGAATGCGGACCGGAATGCATCGGATTGCTGCTTCAACACCCGCTCGGGCGATGCGATCTTCCCGGTCCCGGGGTCGATCGGGTCTTTTGCCCGACGCATGAAGTCGGCCAGCTCCTTGGGGCGCTTGGCCAACAGGTAGTCGATCCGCGACCAGCAGCACATCAGGTCGATGAACTCCATGCCACCGGTCGAGAAGTGCTTCATCGTCTCGCGCAACGGTGGTGCGGCGCCGTTCTTGACCAGCCCCCGGACGTGCTGCGCCCATCGGTGGTCGAATTGCTTGCTCGGCAGTCCGCCCTTCATGGTGCAGAAGTGGTGTTCGCGCGGGTCGAGCGCGTGGTTGAACCACAGGGCGATGCCCTCGACCACCCAGCGCGGCATGCGAAAGCGGTACCCCTTGTAGCCGTCCAGCAACTGCAGGGTGATCGCGTAGACCAGGTAGCAGTGCAGCGCGTGATCGACCGTGAGCAGCCCGTCCTTGAGCGTGGTCGGAGCGCCGACGAAGTAGCTGCCGATCTTGGTGAAGTAGAACCCGATCCCCTCGTTGGGGATCGGCGTGTGCCCGATCTTCCGCGCGTAGCGACCCAGGTCGCTGTCCTTGTCGGTGATCAGCACCGTGAACTTCGCCGTCATGCCCAGGTATGGGCCCTCACCGCGATACTCGCCTCGGAACTTCTGGCCGAAGCGAATCTCCTTGGCCGGGAAGTCGGCGTCGGTGACGCCGAGCACCTTCTGCACCGCGGCGTACTGCTGCTCGGCGCGGAACGCGAGTAGGTGCAGCCGCAGCCAGCGGTCGAGCGCGCGAACGCGTGTGTTGACCTTCGGCAGGATCTTCTTCAGCTCCCCCAGCTCCTTCACCAGTTCCCGCCGCGCCTTGCTGTCCTTCGGCATCTTGTAGGCCGGCAGCGCCGAGGCGATCTTGAAGTGCTTGGTCTCGACGAACAGCAGCTTCGTCTCGGGCATCATCTTGCGCATGTCGCCCGTGCCGTGGTCGTCGCCGAACTGGAACGGCCCGAACGAGACGTATCCCGCCTGCTTCATCAGCGCCTCGTCCCCCTGGGTGTAGGGGTCCGCGGAGTGTGCCGCGTCCTTCGCGGTCGGCTTCTTCGGGTCGCTGCGCTCACCCTTCTGCGCAGCGAGCAGGGCGGCGCACGCCCACGGCGCGAGTGAGGCGAGCAGGAAGATTCGAGAACACCGAATTGTGCGGACGAAGCTCATGGCGTGCGCCGCAGCCTAGCAGCACGGCGCGGGCTTGTCAGGGACAGGTCGGGGCGGAGTGGCCCGTCCCTGGGCGATCGACGGCTCGCCGACGAGAACCCGCGGGTGGGCGATGCCTCAGCGACCGCGCAGCGAGCGCATCAGGAGGTTCGCCCGGAGTTTGTCGAACTCGCGGGCGACCGCCGGTCGGTCCTTGGCGGCAGCCAGACTGTCGAGACTGGTGCGGAGGGTTTGCAACCAGCCCTCCGCCGCTCGGGCCTCGGAACTCCGCGGGTCGAACGCGTCGAGCGCGGCGCGGACCGCGCGGTCGAGATCGGGCCACCGGTCCGCCAGCAGTTCGGGAACCCACTGCTGGTCCACCTGGCGGAATGCGACCTCACGGGTCCAGGCCGGCGTGGCGATCCGCAGACGAACGCGTCGCTGCGTCGCGGCGAGCTGCTCGACCGAGGTCACGCGCAGGAACCCGGAGGCGTCCTGGGGCAGCACGCGGCTGGCGCGCAGCGCGCTGCCGAGCATGCGCCGTCCGGACGCGCGCAGCGCCGCGTCGATGTCCAGGGACTGCAGTCCGGCGACGTGGGACCACGGTCCGCTGCCGAGCAGCATCAGGGCATCCCCGAGCGCGAGGCTCGCGGCCGCGAGATCCTCTTCGTCCGCGTTCCGCAACGCTGCCCGGAGCTCGAGCGGCACCGTCCGGGCCAGCAGATCGCCGCGGGTCTTGAGCACCAAGCCGGCCCGCCGGATGACGTCGAACAGCTGCTCGTAGACCGGCACCGGCGCCTTGGCGGCGAGCGCGGCGGCCCAGGCCGAGACGTCGCGGCGGTAGCTCTCCGGCAGGGCCTGCCACAAGACCGCGGGATCCGGTTCGTCGACCAGCGCGGTGGACAGTCGGCGCACCGTCGCGGCGGCGCTCGAATCCGTGGCTGCACCGCCGCAACCACAGAGCACCCCGAGGAGCGTCGCGGCGGCACTGGCGCGGAGGCGGGACCTGGGTGAGGTCATCGTCCAGCCGGGACTGCTCGTGACCGAGCCGCTGCGAACGCGCAAGGCCGGCGGTGACTTCTTCGAATGTCGGAACCGGCTTCTCGACGGGGCCGCAAACCTCGTCCGTGCACAGCGGCAACCTTGCACGATCTCGCGACGCTGCTCATGAGTGGTCCGGGTAGTGACTGGTCCATACGCGGCGAGTGCCGGCGTCCGGGGTCAACGGGGGTCGGCCAGCGTGAACGCACCGGGCCGCACCCGCTCGCCACGGTAGCACACCGCCGCAGCGTAGCCTGGTGCGGCGGGGAGCCCATGGAACTGCCAGTGGCCCACCACGTCGCCCGGCATGTCGGTCGCGAGCAGCCGAACCGGCTGGGCGGTGAAATCGAGCGTGAAGCGGTTCGAGGGGAACGACAACCCGGTGCCACAGGCCTTGAGGTAGGCCTCCTTGTGCGTCCAGATGCGGTAGAACTCGGCGAGGTGGAGGTCTGCCGCCAAGCCCAGGAACGCCTGGCTCTCCGCCGCGGCGAAGAACCGCCGGGCAATGCCGGCGAGGTTCCGGTTTTCGCGCACGTACTCGATATCGACGCCGACCTCCTGCGTCGACACGGCCAGCAGCCCGCGACCCTCGCTGTGCGACAGGTTGAAGTGCAGCCTGGCAGCCGCTGCTCCGGGGTTGCCGAGTTCCGGCTTGTCGTGCGCACCGAGCGCCAACACGACGGCGCGCGGCCCACAGCCGAGGTAGCCGCCGAGGATCCGGCGTAGCGCGGCCCGTCCGGCGACGAACTCGTGGCGCCGCCGATCGATCCGGTAGCGTTCCGCGCGCGCGCATTCGTCCGCGGTCAGAAGCGTCGAGTCGGCCTGGGCCGCGCCGAGTTCGAGGTGCCACACGTCGACGACTCGTTCCGGGCGGCGCAAGCCGGCTTCCGGCTGTCGCGGCTCACCGGATTCAGGCAAGCTGCCGCCCCTCGCACTGCCACCAGGCTGCCAATCGCCGCAATCCCTCGTCGAGCGTCACCTGCGGCGTGTAGCCGAGATCGCGCCGCGCCGCACCGAGGTCGAACCAGTGCGCGGTGCTCAGCTCGTCGACCACCCAGCGGGTGAGCAGGGGCTCCTCGCGCCTTCCAAAGAGTCGCGCACACGGCTCGATCACTGCAGCGGCAGCGTACGCCACCCAGCGCGGCACGTGCCGACGCACCGGTGGCCGACCCGTCGCAGCGAGCAGCCGATCGACCATCTCCCAGGTCGGGATCGGTTGCCCCGAACTGATGAAGTAGGCCCTGCCACCGACCGCGTCCGGCTCGCTGCGCAGCCGGTCCCACGCCAACAGGTGCGCCCGCGCCGCGTCGTCGATGTAGGTCGTGTCGACCCGCTTGTCGGCCCGACCGATCCGCCGCAGGGAACCCGCGTCGGCCCGCCGCACGATACGCGGCAAGAGATGCCGGTCACCGGGCCCCCAGACCAAGTGCGGTCGCAGCGAGACGGTGCGCAGCTGCCCGGGCACGTCGGCGCTGCGCACCATCTGCTCGGCGCGCGCCTTGGTCGCCGGGTAGAAGGCCTTGAACACGCGGGCGTACGGAGTCGACTCGTCGGCACCCTCGAGGTCGCGACCGCGCGACACCACGCTCGGCGTGGACGTGAACACCAGGTGGGGGACCTCCGCCCCGACGCAGCCACACACCACGTGGTCGGTGCCGGCGATGTGCGTGTCGAAGTGCTGCTGGAACGTACCCCAAGCCCCGGGCATCGCGGCGACGTGGAACACCACGTCACACCCGGTGACCGCGCGTTGCACCGCGTCCGCATCCGCCAGGTCGCCGAGCACCTGGTCGACCCCGAGGGCATCGAGGTGGGGGTGGCGGCGGCGCGAAAACCCGCGGACCGCGACGCCGCGGTGGTGGAGCTGTGCGGCGATCGCCGTGCCGAGGAAGCCGCCGGCTCCGGTGATCAGGGCTTGCATCGGGTTTGGGTGACGAGGGGTCGAGTGCGGGGGACGTAGCGGGCGAAACATGCTACCTCGCGGCAGACGAGACATCGCCACCTGACGGAGCTACGGGCTGGAACGACGGGTGCGTATCCCAGGTGCAGACTACTGGCCAAGGCCGCACCCATGGCCTTGCGTGAGCGCGGCGCTGCGCGCCGCCATGCGGCCTCGGCCCCTTACCCCTTGGAGCTGCCGGGGCCGCGGCGCGATGCAGAAACGGCCGCCCAGGTGTCTTGGAGCGTACCGGACCCGTCTTTCGCGTGCCGGCACGATCCGCGCCCCTGCAGCTCAGCGGTGGGGGCTTCACGACCGGGGTCGCGATGCACGACCTCCGGCGCGACCGGTCCGTCCGCGCTCGTCGGACTTGGACCGGCGCAGAGCATGGTCGTGCTACTGGCCGTAGCGCGCGATGGGATTCAACCCACCTTCGACGAACACCAGTCCAGACTGCGCGTCGGGCTGACCACCCCAGATCATCCACCGCCGGTACAGCGGGTTGGTGCGCGCGACCGTCGCTTCGAGGGCAGTCGAGAGCTTCACGGCCTTGGTGAGCGAGTCGCTCCAGGCGGCCTGACCCCAGAGCTTCAGCCCGGCGAGTTGCTTGTCGTACTGCACCGCGCCGAAGTCCGTCTCGGCGAGGGCGTTCGCCGAGGCGACCCGCGCGAACAGCAGCACCGGTTGGGTGAGATCCACGTGCAGCGTGTTGCAGGACACACCGGGGAACGATCCTCCCCACGACATCCCTGCGAGGCCGACCGCGTGGAACACCGGAGCCGACGGTGCGGTGCCCTCGCTGCGGAAACGCACGAGGATCCGGTTCCGCAGGTTCGCACTCCCATATGCTGGCCCATAGGTGACCGAAGAGCCACTCATGGTAGCACCCAGTGGATCCACCGACCCGCTGTCGATGCATCCGCGGCCCGGCCAGTAGGTGCCGTGCATCCGCAGGTCCCCGTAGACCGCTTGGTCGGTGTCGTACCCATCCAGGGCATACGAACTGAGGTTCCACGCTGCACTGTTCCGCAGGACCCCCCCGCGGAACCGGTAGTCGAAGCTCAAGTCCTCCTTGTCCGAGGCGGTCACTGCCACCGAGAACGGGAAAGCGAGCTGTCCGCTTGCTCCGCCCCACAGCGCCGGGGTGCTTCCGGGATGACCGAACATCTCCGGCCAAGTCACCGATCCCGCGAACACGCGGGTAGTCGTCGCCGAGGGCACGGCGCCGAAGATCGCGGTCTGTTTGCTCGCGTCGCATGGCGCATAGTCGAGCGTGACGCTGGACCAACTCCGCCCGGCGCCGGTGACCGCGGTGTAGACGGATGCGTCGTGGCGGTACGCGAGCTCCTTGATGACCCTCGTCCGCCCCCGGCTCTCGCCGTCGACGAACATGAAGCGTCCTGCGGGCGCGAGTCCGAACAAGGCGTGCGACGGTGCCTCGGACGCGAGGTACTCGGCCGGCGAGCCAATCTGGGCGATGCCGGAGGAAGAGAGAAAGAGGATCGCAAGAGCGATCGGACTTGAGCAAGTGTGCATTGATTGTCCTCGAGTTGGTGCGACCGGGACACACGTGAGTACACCTCTGCACCACCGAGGTAACACTGGGTTGCGATCGATCGAACCCAGCGGCGAAAGACGCAGCGAAGCGCACCCCTCGGTGATCGGACCGGCTCAACTGGCGCGACCGGATGCCTTCGCGCAGTTGACACGCGCCGGGTCCATCCCTCCGCGCGGTGATTTCCGGAACGTCACCGACCGAGATTGGATGGCGCTGTCACAGTCTGGTCGCGCAGTGATGGGTCCGGCCCCTCCGCCGTTGCTGTCGAACCCGTCCTCTCCTTCGAGCGAGGTCCCCGTGAGACTCCTAGTACTCCCCAGCCTCCTTCTTCCGCTGTCCGCAACCGGCATCGTGGCGCAGTTCGCTCAGCACCCGGTGCCACGCACCCTCGATCCGGTGAGTCCGCCATTCACCGCTACGCCGCTGGGCCAGCCGCTGACCCAAGACGCGTGCAACGACGCTCGAACCACAAGGACGCCGGGCTCGGTGTTCGGGGGCTATGCGGGCTTCACGCGCTCCTCGGGCCGCCAGCTTCACCAGGGCCTGGACGACCCTTCCCGGGGCCTGTTTCGCGACGTTTCGCGATACCACGGCACTCGTCCGGGGACGGTGATCAAGGTCGCGGACGACCCGCGACTCGGCAAGCAGGTCGACATTCTCATGATCGATCGAAACGGGGCGTGGGTCTCCAGGACGCTGCACCACGGCGACGTCTTGGTGCGAGTAGGGCAGCGCGTTGCGCCGGATCAGGCGATCGCCACGGGAGCCGGGTTCGGCAGCCAGTTCCGGTCTCCCCGCGCCGGCAAGCCGCACGTCCACTGGGAGGTGCGTCGCAACGGGATCGCCGTGGACCCCTTGACCGGTGTGCCCCTGCCGGAGCGGAGCTCGAAGCGGGGGAAGCAGAGCCCCGGCACCGGACAGGCAACGCAGCGGGCCCGCAGGGCGAGCACGGCTGCGGACGTCTACACCTGTAACAGCAAGATCGGTGGCGTGGTGCCCAAGATGGGGGTGGTCCATCACCGCTCGGTCGCGATCTGCCCGAAGGGACAGCAGCCGGTGACCGCCAAGAACCGGCAGAGCAATCCGCGCTGTGATTTCTATGGCACGAATGCCAAGTCGAAGGGGCGATTCGTGCGCGAGGCCACACGCAAAGACGTGTCGTGCACACCGACGAACGCCCCGGCGAGTGTGGTCCGGGGCCGTATCGACCGCTACGCGAAGTCCTACAGCCTGCGTTCCAACAACTGCCAGCACTCCGCGAACACCGTGACACGTAGCCGGAGTACGCCGGCGCAACGTTCAACCGACCAGACCGGGGGGCACCCAGCGGCCAAGCCGACGGCGGATCGGGTGCGCGGGTCGCGAACTGGCACCGCTGCAAGCCGCGGCGCCCGTTCGACGCGGGCGACCGGAGCTCGCGGTGGCCGGGGCAACGTCAGCACGGCCGGACACGGTGCAGCTGGAGGCAAGGGAGCCGGACGATCCGCGACGCGAGGCGCCAGCACCCCAGACCGGAGTCGCAGCCGCGGGAATGAGCGAGGGGCCAGCCGCACCGGTGCTGGTCGCGGACGCGACAACGGCAATCGCGGCAACGTCGGGGATCGCAGCGGCCGCAATGGGGGGAGCCGCGGTGGGCACAGTGGTGGAGCGCGCGGTAGCCGAAGCGGCGCGGATCGTGGTGGCCGCAGTGGCGGCGATCGTGGCGGTCGCAGTGGCGGCGATCGCGGTGGCCGTAGTGGCGGCGATCGCGGTGGCCGCAGTGGCGGCGATCGCGGCGGTCGCAGTGGCGGCGATCGCGGTGGCCGCAGTGGCGGCGATCGCGGTGGCCGCAGTGGCGGCGATCGCGGTGGCCGCAGTGGCGGCGATCGCGGCGGTCGCAGTGGCGGCGATCGCGGTGGCCGCAGTGGCGGCGATCGCGGCGGTCGCAGTGGCGGCGATCGGGGCGGTCGCAGTGGCGGCGATCGGGGTGCTGGCGGTCGAAAGTAGAGCGAAGTCCCCTCGGCCTGACGTCAATCCACGCTCACGTCCGCACCCGCCCCGCCGCCCACTTCGCCAGCTTCTCCCGGTCGATCTTCGCGTTGTGCCGCAGGTCTACCGGGAATCCCGGGTGGAACGAGAACACCTCGATCCCGAGTGTGCTCGAACCGCTGCCCCAACGCTCGCAGCTCCTCGACCAGCTGCCCCGAACTCCGCCGGCCAGCAAGCAGCTGAGAGTGAACGGCGCCGGTGCGGTGGGCGACCCACTCGGCAGGTTCACTTGCTTCTTCTGCAGGACCTGGGTGCGGGCACCGGTGTAGTCGCCAGAACCTCCTCGCTGCCCGCGAGTCCGCACCGAGCGCCCCTGCGGGACGCTGTCGGAGGGGCCCGCTGGCGCGCCGTCCCCACGGGTGCTACACGGGTGGAGCTCGGACACCCCCCAGATGTCACGGTCCGATCACGCCGGTCAAGACACAGTCGAAACGAGCAACGGCCAACGACCTTGACGGATCCCACCCCCTCCATCACTCCTGAAGGAATCGAGGACCGGATCGCGATCGCTTTCCTCGAGCACTTCCACGCCGACCGGGCGGCGGGTCGCGAGACCTACCTGGCCGGCTACTGCACCCAGTTTCCCGGGCACGACGCGAGGATCGCGCGGGAGTGGCTGCTCGCAACCGGTGCACCGGGGCCGGAGCGAGCACCGGACTTCGAAGCGTCAGGCAAGTCCGAAGACGAGCTCGGTCCCTACCGTCTGGTGCGGGAACTGGGCCGCGGGGGCCAAGCGGTCGTCTACTTGGCGGACGATCTGCGAGTCGGCCGGCAAGTAGCACTCAAGGTGCTGGCGCGCGACACCGCCGCGCTCTCGGGTCAGTCCGCGCTGCGGTTCCAACGCGAAGCCGAAGCGCTCGCGCGCCTCGACCACCCCGGAATCGCGACGGTCTTCGACGTCGGTCAGGAGGGCGCCCGTTCGTACTTGGCCATGCGCTTCATTCCCGGCGGGAGTGTGCAGCAGTGGATCGCCGCGCGCACCACCGACGGTCATGGCCCGCCGCGCGAACGGGCCGAGGTGCTGCGCGTCGCGCGCTTGGTCGAGCGGGCGGCGCGGGCGCTCGACATCGCACACCGTGCGGGCATCCTCCACCGCGACATCAAGCCGGCGAACCTGCTCTTGGCTGGACCGGACGAGCCGGTGCTCGTCGACTTCGGGCTCGCCAGCGACGATGGCAGCCGAACGCCGACGATCACCATGCCCGGTTCCGTGTTCGGCACGCTGTGCTACCTGGCGCCAGAGCGGCTGGCGGGAAACCCGGCTGACCCGCGATGCGACGTCTACGGCCTCGGTTGCGTGCTGTTCGAGCTGCTCGCACTCCGCCGGCCCCACCAGGCCGCGACCGCCGCCGCGGAGCTGCGGGCGATCGCCCGCGAGCGGGCACCCGACGTCCGCACGTTGAACCCCGGCGTGCCCGCGGATCTGGCGACGGTGGTGGCGACCGCCGTCGAGCCGCGACCCGACGCGCGCTACCAGACAGCGCGGGACTTCGCGGACGACCTCGATCGCGTGCTGCGCTCGCTGCCGATCGCGGCGCGACCCGCCGGCCCGTGGACGAGGCTCCTGCGCTTCCGCGAGCGCGAGCCGGCCCTGGCCACCACGCTCGCGGCATTGCTCGGCGTGCTGGTGGTCGGACTAGCGGTGACCACGTGGTTGTGGCGGAGCGAGCGGCAGGCGCGGGCCGACGTCACGCGCCTCGCCGACCTCGAACTCGCCCGCGAGCTGCGCCGCCGCGAGGCGACGCTATGGCCGGCGCGTCCCGACAAGGTGGCTGCCATGCGCACATGGCTGGCGGAGGGCGAGTCGCTGCGCACGCGCCTTCCGGGGCACGCCGAACGACTCGACAGGTTACCGGCGACGTCCACCGATACGGCGCTCCGCTGGCAACACCGGCAGCTCACCGCACTGGTGGCGGAAGTCCGCGACCTCGAGCCGCGGCTCGATGCCGTTCGCGAGCGTGCCCGCACAGCCAGCGACCTGCCCGGCGCGACCGTCGAGCGCTACGCCGACGCCTGGCGGGCGGTGATCGAGCGCGTGCGGACCTCACCGCGCTACGGCGGGCTGCTGCTGCGACCGCAGGTCGGTCTGGTCCCCCTCGGCCCCGACTCCGCGAGCGGACTGGAAGAGTTCGCGCACGCACTGTCGGGCGCGATCCCCTCGCGCGATCGGAGCGGCAAGCTGGCGGTCCGCGAGGGCACCGGAGTCGTACTCGTGCTGATCCCCGGTGGCCGGGCAGTGCTCGGCGCGGACACCGCTGCGCGGGCGGACGGAAGGCCGGCGAACGTCGACCCACGGGCGCCGGTCGAGTGGACGCCGAGCTACGTGGTCGACCTCGAGCCGTACTTCCTGAGCAAGTTCGAGCTGACCCAGGACCAGTGGCAGCGCCACACGGGTGCCAACCCGAGCGTGTACCGGCCCGGCGGCACGCTGACACACATCCGCGGCCTGCAGCACCCGGTGGAGCTGGTGAGCTTCGACGCATGCGCACGCGTCCTCACCGAACTGGACCTCGCCGTGCCGACCGAGGCGCAGTGGGAGTGGGCCTACCGCTCCGGAACCCACATGCCCTACCCCTACGGCGTCGAGCCAACGACCCTGACCGGGCACGAGAACCTGGCCGACCGCCACGCGCGCGCGCAGGCCCGCAACCAGAAGTGGCCATTCATCTCGTGGCTCGACGACGGCCACATGGTTCACGCGCCAGTCGGCAGCTTTGCGCCGAATGGGTTCGGGCTCCACGACATGGGCGGCAACGTCAAGGAGTGGTGCGCGGACACGTGGGAGGATTATCCCGCCGTAGCACCGCGCCCGGGCGACGGGCTGCGCGCCGGGGAGAACACCCGCTATCGCATGCTGCGGGGTGGCAGCTTTGCGAGCGCCGCCGACGACGCCCGCGCCGCCGCCCGAATCGCGGCGGAGAAGACCGAGAGCGGGTCGGAGGCCGGGGTCCGTCCGGCTCGGCGCATCGAGCGCTGAGCCGCACGCGACCACAGCTGACGGGTCGGACGATTCGCGCATTGGCTGTCACGGCAGGCAGCCGCCCGTCAACAGCCCTGTCGAGCCACCTCAACGAAACCCATCCAGGAGCAACCTTGATCCTCAAACTCGCTGTCCCGGCCGTGCTGCTCGTGCTGACGCTGCCTGCCCTCCCCGCCCAGTCCACGGTTTCCCCGGCCGAGTTCACCTCGATCGAGGCGTCGTACCAAGTGACCTACGGCATCGGCGATGCCAGCGCCAACGCCCGGGTGCTGCAGGTGCACGACGACCTGCAGGGCACCGCCCGCGTCGTCCACCGAATCTCGTTCCGACGCGACACCGGACCGAGCGTCGGCAACGGGAACTGGTACACCCCCACGCCGGCGTTCTCGGTCATCGCCGACGTCAGCTGCTCCACCGCGGCGGTGCCCAGCACCGCGATGTCGACCTCGTTCGCCAACAACCACGGCCTGGACAAGACCCTCGTCGCCGACAAGAAGCTGTTCAACTTCCCTGCCACCGAGGCCTACTACGCACCGGCTTCGTTCGACTACGCGCTGCCCTTCAGCCAGCCGTTCACCTACTCGGGCGGCGCCGGAAAGGGGCTCTGCTGGGAGCTGGCCGTGCGCTCGCGCAGCTTCTCCGGCACCCTGCCGCTCGACGCCGCGTACGGCAACAGCAATGGGCCGGGGCCATGGAGCTTCCCGGGCGGCGGGACCTGCAAAGCGTCGGGCCAGACGTACCCGGTCGAACTCTACACCAACGGGTCGACGACCGACTGGTCCGCGCAAACACTGAACTTCGTCGTCACCGCGCACTACCTGCCGCCGAACGCCAACGCCATGCTCGCGATCGGCGGATCGCGGGACCAGTGGGGCAGCCTGAAGCTCCCGTTCGTCCTCCCCGGCACGACGACTTCGCCCTCGGGCGCGTGCAGCATCAACACCGACTGGTCGGTGACCGTGCCGATGACGACCGACGCGTCGGGTCAGCTCACTGGTCGTTGGAACAACCTACCCATCGCCCTGGGCGCCACCGGCTACAGTCAGGTGGTCGCGGTCGACAACCAGGCCAACAACTGGGGGCTCGTGATGAGCTGGGGCTCCCAGCTGCAGACGGTGCCGTTGTTCGGGGCCCCGCGGTTCGGAGTCGTGACCGCGAACGACACCAGCGGCAACGGCGTGGTCCTGAACGCCCCCCTCGCTTCCGGACTGGTGGTCCGATTCGACTGATCGGGCAGCACCGGTCAGCGGTCGAGCAGCCAGGCCGCCAGGTCGCGGTCGCCGCGCAAGCGTTCACGCAGCCGCTGCCAGCGCTTGCGGCTGGCGTCGACGGCGATTCCGAGGATCGCCGCGACTTCCGCGTGCCCGAGCCCCTCGATGCCGATCAAGCCGAGCAGCTGGCGGTCTTCCGGTTCGAGTTCGTCGAGGCGCGCCATCGCCGCGCGCAGGCCGTCCTGCGCCGCGATCCGCTGGGTGATCGGCGTCACCGAATCGAGGACCTCCGCGAGCACTGTGTCGCCACCGAGGCGCCGCGGGCCACTGAGGGGATCACGGGCGAGTTCGCGCAGCGTCTCCAACCACACGCGGTTGGCGATCCCGAAGAGCCATCCGCGGAAGTTGCCAAGTCCTGCGTCGAACGTGTGCTGCTTGAGGCAGGCGCGCACGGCCACCTCCTGCACCAGCTCCGCGGGCTCGAGACGGTTTCGCAACGCACCCCGAAGACGCAAGTGAGCCCACGCGTACAGGTCGGGCGCGATCGCGGCGAGCGCCTCGAGGAAAGTCGGCGGCGGCGCGGGAGGATCTCGCATGGGGGAGGCGCGCAGCTTCACGCTGGGTCTCCACCGACACAAGTGGGGGAGACGGATGTGCACGCCCTCGCTGGGCGACTTCGCCGTGCCACTGGGGCCCCGAGATCTTCCCCCTGTCCCGCCAAGTCCATCCCGTCGTCGCCGGGCGCGCGGCTCGGCGGTCGGTGGGCGGACCAACGATCGCTACCCAAGGCCTAACGTCAGTCCAAGCTCACGTCCGCACCCGCCCCGCCGCCCACGCCGCTAGCTTCTCCCGGTCGATCTTCGCGTTGTGCCGCACGTCCACCGGGAATCCGGGGTGGAACAAGAACACCCCGATCCCGCGCGTGTGCTCGAACCGCTGCCCCAACGCCCGCAGCTCCTCGACGAGCTCATCCGAACCCCGCCGACCCGCCAGCAGCTCCACACACAACACCGGCACTCCGCGCACTCCGACCAGCGCACTGCGCCGCACCGCCGGGTGCACGTCGAACACCGCTTCGCACGGAACGCTGTGCAGCGTGCCGGCAGCAGTCTCGACGCGGTGTGCCTTGCGGCCACACATCCACAGCCGGCCGCCTTCATCGACGTAGCCGACATCGCCCATGCGGTGCCACAGCCGCGCACCGTCGCGGATCTTCGCACGAGCGGTCGCCTCGGGCAGCCCGTAGTACGCGTCGGTGACCACCGCGCCGCGCACCGCGATCTCGCCGACCTCGCCCTGGGGGAGACAGAGATCGTCCGACCACTCCGGGATCGGGCCGTCGTCGATGCGCAGGATCGCGACGTCGATCCCCGGCGCGGGATGGCCAACGCACACCCCGCCGCCGGCATCCGTCCTCGCCCGCGTCTCGGCCAGGATCTCGGCGCTGCCGATCGAACTGACGGGCAGCGCCTCGGTCGCGCCGTACGGCGTGTGCACCTCGACTCCCGCGTTCAGCTGCCGGCACAGGCGCTCGAGCGCGGCCGGAGACGCCGGGGCGCCGGCGGAGACCACCCGGCGCAGCGTCGGTAGGCGTGTTCCGGTGGTTTCGCAGTGGCGCCCCAGCAACTCGATCAGTGCCGGCGAGGCGAACATGCTGGTGCACGACCAGGCGCGGATCGACTCGACCAAGGCCCTGGGGTCGGCGGCCGCCGGGCGGCTGGCGTTCATGCGCGGCACTACCGACGCCATGCCGAGTGCCGGACCGAACAGCGCGAACAACGGGAAGGTCGCCAGGTCGACCTCGCCCGGCTCGATCCCGTACAACGCCTGCAACGCCTCGACCTGTGCGGTGAAGGTGCGATGCCGGTAGAGGACGCCCTTGGGTGGCCCGGTGCTGCCGCTGGTGAACAGGATCGCCGCCGGCTGTTCGGGGTCGGTAGCGGCGACCGGGAACGCGATGTCGGGTGCGGCGGCGCGCAGCTGCGCCAGCGACGAACCGAGCGGCAGCCCCGCGCCGACGCGAATGCGGATCCGGAGCGTCGAGCGTCCCCAACCGAGCAGCGCGCGGGCGAGCTGCGCCTTGCCGATGCCGACGAACGCCTGCGGCTCGGCCGTGGCGAGGCAGCGGCCGAGGTTGCGCACCCCGAGGCCCGGATCGATCAAAACCGGCACCGCGCCGAGCTTGAACAGTGCGAAGGTCAAGGCGAAGAAGTCCGGGCTCGGCGGCACCATCAGCGCGGTGCGCATGCCGGCACCGATGCCGGCGCGCTGCAGCGCGTGCGCCGTGCGGTCGCACAGGCGATCGAGTTCGGCGCAGGTCAGCACCACGTCGCCGCCGCGGCGCGCGACCACCACCGCGGGAGCGTCCGGCTGCGCAGCGGCCCGCACGGCGAGCCAGGCGCTGACGTTGGCGAACCGCGGGGCCGCCGCGGAACTCATCGCGTGGCGCGGCTCACGGCCGGAACGCGGCGCAGGAACGCGTTCACCAGCGCGAACACCTCGGGCCCCGCGTCCTCGAGCACCAGATGGCCCGCGTCAGCGAAGCGGTGCACTTCGGCATCGGGGAAGCGAGCCAGCCAACCGTCGAGGAACGTGTGGTCGAACACGAAGTCCTGCATGCCCCAGCACAGCAACTTCGGCACGCTGCGCAGCCGCGGTAGATCGCGCTCGGTCTGCGCCATGACCGCGAACGAGCGATCGCCCTGCTGCAGCGGGATGTCGCGCACGAACTGGTGCACCGCGACGCGCTCGGCCCAGCTGGCGTACGGCTCGCGGAACCCCGCGGCGACTTCGCGGCGCAGCGGCCGCACGGTGCAGCGCTGCACCGTGCCGCGGCAGAACAGGTCGAGCCCGCGCACCAGCAAGGCGCCGAGCATGGGCGCGCGGGCCAGACGGATCGGCCAAGGTACGCGCTTGTCAGTCGGCTTGCCGAACGCACCGCTGTTGAGCACCACCATGCTGCGCACCCGCTCGGGGTTCTGCGTCGCCCAGGCGGTCCCGATCATGCCACCCCAGTCGTGCACCACCAGGTGCACCGCATCGAGGGCGAGGTGATCGATCAGCCGGCCGAGGTCGGCAACGCGCCGTGCCAGCGTGTAGTCGTAGGCATCGAGCCCGGGCTTGTCCGATCGGCCACAGCCGATGTGGTCGGGAGCGATGGCGCGGAACCCGGTGCCGAGCGCGGGGATCAGGTTGCGGTAGAGGTACGACCACGTCGGGTTGCCGTGCACCAGCACCACCGGTTCGCCGTCGCGTTCGCCCGCGTCTACATAGTGGTAGCGCAACCCGTCGAGATCGAGCCAGTGGGGCGCGAACGGGTACTCGAAGGTCACCACTCGACCCCCAACATCATGCAGTTCAGGCCGCTGCCGATGCCGAGCAGACCGACCCGGTGACCAGGGTGCAGGAACTCGCGTTCGGCAGCGAGCGCCGCGGCGAGCGGCAGGGCCACGGTTCCGGTGTTGCCGAGGTAGTCGTAGGCGACGAAGTCGCGTTCCTGAGCGAGCCCGAGCAGCTGCAGGATGGTCTCGCGGTGCGCGGCGCCGACCTGGTGGCACACCGTGCGGTCGACGCCGCTCCAGCCGAGTTCTTCGAGGAACGCGTCCCAACAGCGCTTGCCGAGCGCAACTCCGTGTTCCAGCACCGCGACCGAATCGGTGTGCATCAACTGCCGGTAGGTCAGCTCACCGGACTCGGCTCGGCGCGGTCCCGGTTGCGGCTCGAGCCCCCAACGACACAGCTCGTGGTGCCGCGGGTCCGCCATGGTCACGCCGCCGACCAAGCGCGTTTGCCGGCCGCTGCCGAAGCTGCCGTCGGTCAACACCACGGCGGCTGCCGCGGAACCGCCAGTCAGGGTCGCCAGCGCGGTCCTGAACACCGCCATGTCGCGCTCGCGCAGCATCCGCTCGATCATCGTGTCGACGATCTCCCGGGCGCTCTCGCAGCTCACCACCATGCCGGCGCGGATCTGCCCGAGCTCGATGCGGTTGGCGACTTCGACCATGCCGTTCAGCATCCCCAGGCAGGCGTTGCTCAGGTCGTAGACCGCGGCGTGGAGGCTGATGGCATGGCCGCGCTGGCCCATCCGCGCGGCAACGTGGCACGCAGTCGCCGGCTCGAAATCCTCGCGGCACACCCCGGTGTAGAGCAGCGCCTCGAGGTCGGCGGCACCGACCTGCGAGCCTTCGAGCGCGTGCAGCGCCGCGCGGGTCGCGCCCTCCGACAAGGCGAACCCCGGCTCCCAGAAGCGGCGCTCGGTGATCCCGGTCATCACCTCGAGCTGCCCCGGCTGGATGCGCAGCGCGCCGTACAGCGGTGCCAGCCGTTCCTCGAGTTCGGCCGAGGTCACCACTTCCGGCGCCAGCTCGAAGCCGATCGCGTCGACGTACACCCGCTGGTACTTCACTGCGCAACCTCCAAGGTGAACCCGCGCATCTGATAGATCACCCGGCCGTCCACGCTGAGCAGCCCGTCGGCCACCAACCGCCGCTGCGCATCGTCGACCGCGCTGAGGTACGCTTCGACACTCACCCGGCCACAGGTCGGCACGACCTGCCCGCGGTAGATCCACTCGTGCTCGGTGTCGAGCGCGGTGGTGCGGAACGACGCCGACCCGTCGAGCTGCCAGCGCTCGACGGCGACCACCCGCAGCAGCTGCAACAATGCCTCGAGGCCCAGCGAGCCGGGCCACACCGGATCCTGCTTGAAGTGGGCGGCGAAGAACCACGCACCCGGATCGACCGCGATCGAGCCGCGCACGAACCCTGCACCGTGCGGCCCGCCGTCGGGCACCCACGCGTCGATCGTGTCGACCATCCGCCAGCGCGGCGCCGGCAACGGGGATTCACTCGGGATCTCGAACGCGCGTGTCCGGGCGTGCTCCGCCGCGGTCGGCGCGTACGGCGCGACGTCCCGCACACCGACCTGGTCTTCCAATGCCTTGCGGCTGAAGAACCCGAAGTAGGTCGTGCCGTCGTACACCGTCTGCCCGGCGCGGTTGCTCATCGCGAACCGGTAGTGCTGGATGATCATGCCACCCGAACTCGAAACCGCGGTGAGCTCGACTGCGGTTCGCAACGTGTCGGCAGACGCCGGCACCGCGGCGTGCTGCACCGCCTTGCCACCGAGGTTGCGGAACTTCAGATCCTCGGCCGAAGTCAGCGCCGAGCCGACGTAGGCGGCCAGCCATCCGCACGGTTGCAGCGCGGCCTCGAGCAGAACCGCGAACGGGAGTTCGCGCTGCCGGCTCTCGGCGAACGACCAGTGATCGGCGGGTAGGTCGAACTCGGCCACACAGCGGGCGCCCGCGACCATGCGGAACGGCTCGCCCTCGACCGTCAGGATGCGATCCAAGAACTGGAACGGCGGCCGCGGTAGGCGCGCGATGCAGCGCTCGCGGTCGAACACCCGGTAAGGCTCGCCGAACGCGGCCGAAGGGTCGCCATCGCTGAACGCCAAAATGCGCGCGTAATCGTACGCGGGTGGCGGCGCGCCGCCGGCAGGACGCGACCCGGGGCCAGAGTGACTGGTCGGGGCTCGATCGGGACGTGAGTTGCCGCGCTGTCCGGCGACCATCTCGGTCGCGGAGTGCTGCCACAGCGCCTCGACTTCCTCGCGGGTCACTCCGGCGAGCCGCACCGACATCGCACCGATCTCGACGATCGGCTTGCCATCGGCGTACATCAACGCGTCGACGATCGCGAACGGCTCCGGTCCGTAGCCGAGTTCCTTCACCGATACCTCGTAGGTCACCACGCGGGTGCTCGCAAGCACCTGACCGCGGCACTTCAGCCGACTCGCCACCCCGGGAACCGGTTCGTACGCCACCGCGCCCTGCTCGGCGACCCACCCGAGCCGCAACAGGAAGATGCGCAGCGTGTGCAGGCAGCACTCGTACATCAGCGTGCCCGGCATCACCTGGTCGTCGACGAAGTGGCACGTCAGGAACCAGTCGTCGGGATGGATGTCGGCCTCGGCGGTGATACCGCCCAACCCGTAGCGGCCACCGCGCGGATCGAGGTCGACCACGCGGTGCACCAGCTCCATGCGTCCACTCGGCAAGGTGGCGGGTCGGCGCACCGGCAGCCCGGTGAACGCGGGCCCGAACGCCGCGGTGAGGTCACCACGACGCAGCGCGTCGACCTGCGCGCGGTCCAGCGCACCGCGCGCCATCGGTGCCAGCGGACGCCAGTCGTCGGCCAATCGGCCGCGCCGTGCCGCTTCCTCCAGGCGGCTGGTGACGATGCCCCGGCCGGCGGCGAGTTCGGCTTCGCTGAAGAACCCGGCGCAACCGTCGCGCATGCTGAGCAGCGGCGCGCCGCCGCAGGTCGCTTCGAACGCGAAGCGGAACAGCCAGGTGTCGCCCTGCCGGAAGAACCCGAGGATGCGGATGTCGTAGCGGATCGTCGCCCCCGGACCGGGCAGCGGGGCGTGGAAGGTGACCACCGCGTCGAGCAGCCGGTAGACCGCGCGGCCGCGGGTGATGAAGTCGATGCCGAGGTAGCCCGACAGGAACAGGTCCGCTTGTCCGGCCTCGACCGCGATGCAGGTCGGAATGCGCTGCTGATCGAGGTACCACGCGTCCGGGCGCACATCGTGCTCGGTGACCACCCGCCCGCTGCCCATCGACCGGGGTTCGCCCTCCACGGTCACGATCCGATCGACCAGCATCAGCGGCTCGTCGGGCAGCCGCACTCGGGTGGGGAACTCGTCCACCTCCGCGAACTCCGGCCCGAGCACTTCGGCCAACGAACCGATCGCCAACTGCAAGCACTGCGCCCGGTCGAAGCGCGGCGCGGAGGGAGTCGCGTCGGTGCGGGGCGATGTGGACCCCGGCGCGCGCGGCTGCGGAACGCGTGGGGAAGCCGCCGGTGCGCTCATCGAACCGATCGCCGCATCGGGTTGCGGAGTCTCCGGGAGGACCGCGCCGCGCAGCCGCGCGGCCAGCCGCAGCGGGGCCATGGCGTGAGCATGGGCCAAGGCGCTGGCCCTCTGCGCGACCAAAAGGAAGGCGTCGTGCGCCGCCGCCGTCGCCGCCGCCGCAGCCACCAGCGGGTGCGATACAGGCGCGAGCACGGGTTGGCGCGGCTCGATGGCGGGCACCGCGACCGGGTTGGCGAGCGCAGGCGACGGGCTCGTTGCGGCGGGTTCCTGCACCGCTACTCGGGCCGGAGCGACCACGGCGGGGGCACTATCCCGAGGTGGGGGAACGGGCGGTACGGCGCGATCCCGACCGACCGGCACCACGATCGCGCCGGCTTCCGGCGCTTGCGGCGGTGCATCCGGGGCGCAGTAGAGCGGCGCCAGGTCGACCGGGACTCGCTCGCTGACCAACGACGCCAATGCCCGCAACACCGCTCCCGGCCCGTCGATGCCCGGTGCACATGCGCTGCGTGCGACGAACGGCCGGCCCGCCAGGATCTTGCGGATCATCCGCGAACACGTGCTGCCCGGCCCCATCTCCAAGAAGACCCGCACCCCGTCGGCGTACGCCTGCTCGATCAACCGCGGGAAATCGTGGCCGTGCAGCGCCTGGGCCAGGATCGAGTCGGCTGCCGCCTCGCTGTCGAGCGGAACGGCGCGCGCCGCGGCGGCGCTGTAGAAGCGCACCCCGTTTGGTGGAGTGGTCGGCAGCACGTGCAACGCGCGGTACTCCTCCGCCACCGACTCGGCGACGGCGCAGTGCACCGTGGTGACGCCGTGCAGCGGGTGCCAACTGGCCCCGAGCGCACGAACCGCCGCGTCGACATCGCACCGCTGGCCGCCGATCACGCACTCGTCGTGGGTGTTCACCAAGAGCAGGTAGACACGCGATCGCCCGTCGATCGCCGCCCGCACTTCTTCGGCCGGCCGATCGATCACGCCGAGGACCCAATCGACCGTCTGGTCGTCGCGCAGGTCGAAGGCTCTTCGCGCGGCGTGGCACGGGCCGGCGAGTTGCTCGGTGAACAGCGTACTGTGGCGGACCCGGCGCAACATTTCGTCGCGGTCGCCCCAGGCACCGAGTGCGAACATCCCCGCCGTTTCGCCCAGCGAGTAGCCGATCGATGCTGCGGGCCGCACGCCGAACTGCCGCACCACGTCGGTGACCAGGGAACCGAGGGCAACCTGCGCGAGGATCAAGTCCGCCGGCGTCGGATGCCCGGAGGCGTGGGAACCACACGACTCCGGCGTGGAGCACGGGATCGGTGAACCGCTGCACTCCTGGGCGCCGTCGCGTGTCCTCCAGACCCGTTCCGGCAGCAGCTGCGAAGCCAACCCGTCGGTCCGCTGCTCCTGTGCCCGGAGCACCTCGGGCCACGCGACCGCGAGGTCACGCCCCATCCCGGGGAAGTGCGCCCCGGAGCCGGGGTAGACGAACGCCACCTCGCCCGACCGGCCGAGCGGCGCCTCACTGGAGAACAAGCGCTGGGTGCGCGGCACCACCGCTTCGTCGGCCACGCCGGCGGACACGAGACGTGTCTCCGCGGCATCGATCAGCTCGCGCAAACGGGGCAGCGTGTCGGCGACCAGCGCCACCGCGCGCGCGGCGTCGGGCCGCGCACCGTGCGCCTGCCACCACTGCCACGCTGCAGCGTGTAGACCGGGTGCCTGGGTGGCGACTTCGCGCAGCTCAGCGAGTCCGCGGCGCAGGCCGGCGGGGTCGTCCGCTTCGACCGCGAACAGGGCTTCGCGCGGTGCGCCCAGCGGCTGGGACTCGGTGCTGCGGTCGCCCGCTTCGAGCACTGCGTGGGCACACGCTCCCGACACCGACATCCCGCCGACCACCGCGCGCGGCGCGGTGGCAGCGCGGTCCTTCAGCCAGTACCGCGGCGCGTCGGCGAGGCGCAGTCCTGCGGCAGCGGCGCGCGGCTCGGTGGTCGGGCGCAGCCCCGGCAGGATCCGGTGGTGGAGTGCCAGGCCGGCCTTCACCAGCGACAGTAGGGCGGCCGCGGCGCCGGCGTGACCGACCTCCGCCTTGGCGCTGCCGACCAGCGCTCCCGGGAACGCGGACCGCAGAGCCCGGGCCTCGACCAGATCTTCGCGCGGTGTACCGCTGCCATGTGCTTCGACGTAGTCGACGGACTCCGCGGTGCAATCGGCGTCGGCGAGCGCCGCGTCGAGCGCGCGCCGGTACGCTTCCGGCGTCGGCACGAGGTCGCATGCGCCGCCGCCGGTCGCTGCACCCGCGCCCAGAACCCTGGCGTACACCCGATCACCGGAGCTTCGCGCGTCCGCACTCCGCCGCAGCACCAGGCACGCTGCCGCGTCACTCGGCAAGGTGCCGTCCGCGGTGGCGTCGAACGGTCGCGCCGCACCGCTCCGGCTGAACGGGCGGTCCGCGTCGGTCGCGAGCACCGCTCGCACCTCGCCCGCGAGGTCCACCGCGCCGACCAGTGCCTGGTCGATCTCGCCGCGCTGCAGGGCGCGCAGTGCCGCCTCCAGCGCCGCGAGTCCGGAGGCCTCCTCGGCGGCGACCACGAAGCTGGGTCCGCCGAGGCCGAGTTCGCGCGCGACGCGGCTGGCGACGATCCCGCCGAGGCTGCCGATCACGCGGTTGGCGTTGAGCGGCGGCGCGATGCCGTCGCACAGCGCGCGTACCCAGGCGTCGAACTCCGGCCCCTCGGTCGGCAGACCCAGGGCTGCGGCGTACGGTTGCGCACGGCTGCGCAGCGACCAACGCAGCGACGCATCGGTGGTGGACAGGTCGAGACCGATTCCGAGGAACACCCCCGTGCGCAACGGATCGAGCGCCTTCCCCTCGACGTCGGCCAACGCCTGCTGCGCGACCTCGAGCATCAGGAGTTGCTGGGGAAGAGTCTCCGCCAGCTCGTTGGGCGGAATGCGGTAGCGGCCGCGCGGGATACGCAACTCCTCGACGAAGAACCCGGTCGGGGCGTCGTCGAAGCCGGCGAATCGTCGCTTGCGAGCCGGCTGGAACGCATCCGCGCCGCCGAGCACCCGCTTGCGGAAGGCGCGCAGGTCGGCCCACGGACCACAGTGCACCGCCATGCCGACGATCGCCGCCGGTTCCCGCGGTGCTGGCGGTGGGGTCCGATGTTCGGCGCGCGCCGGATCGCGGACGAGCCGACGAGCGGCGTTGCCGCGCGCGGACTGCCTGTTCGGCGGGACTCCCTCGAGCCACTCTTCGACCAACAGGTGAGCGTTGGTGCCACCGAACCCGAAGCCGCTGACCGCCGCGCGGCGCGGCACATCCGCGGCGCGCCGCGGCCAGGGCGCGGCTGCGCTGCGCACCACGAACGGTGTGCGCGCGAGGTCGAGGCCCGGCGCCGGTGTCCGGAAGTTCGCGGTCGGCGGCAGCACCCCGTGACGCATCGCCAGCAGGACCTTCAGCAGCCCGGCCGCGCCGGCGCCGGTGAGCAGGTGACCGACGTTGGACTTCACCGAGCCGATCGTGCACTGCCCGGGAGCGAACTCCGCGTCCGCCCACAGCGCGCGCAGGCTGCGCAGTTCGATCCCGTCGCCGACCTGAGTGCCGGTGGCGTGGCACTCGATCAGATCGACGCTCGCCGGATCCCAACCGGCTTCTGCATACGCGGAGCGCATCGCCCGCAGCTGACCTTCCTGGCTCGGCGCCAGCAGGCTGCCGTCGACATCGTTCGACAACCCGGTGGCTCGCACCACGGCGTGGATCGCATCACCGGCCGCCAGCGCATCGTCGAGACGCTTGAGCAACACGATGCCTGCGCCCTCGCCGACCACCAGCCCGTCGCCCATGGTGTCGAACGGCGCGCAGCGGCCGCGCTTCGACAGCGCGTGCAGCTGGGCGAAGCCCATCTGGGTGTAGAGGCAATCGGGCCGCGACAACCCGCCGGCCAGCATGGCGTCGGCCCGCCCGGCCTGGAGCTCAGCGACTGCACGCGCGATCGCGAACAACGACGAGGCGCACGCCGCATCGAGTGTCGAGTGGCCGCCGCCGAGACCCAGCGCTCGGGCCAGCACGCCGGCGGGAAGTGCGGTGACGTAGCGATCCAGGTCACGTACCGGTGTGCGCGAGTCGCTGGGCGCTGCGATCCCTGCGGCGTCGAACAGCGCCTGGGTGTAGCCGCGGCCGAGCATCCAGTCGGCCATCCGCGAGGTGCTCTCGGTCGGCAGCGCGATGTTGCCGAGCACCACACCGACCCGCGACCGATCGATTCCCGCGGTGCGCGCACTGCGCCAGGCTTGGCCACCGGCGTGCAGCGCGAACTGCACCATCGTGTCGAAGGCGGTGGCACGCGACCGCTCGATCGCGAGCCCGTCGAGGTCGAGGTCGAACTCGCGGACGAAACAGCCGCGGGTCGCATACACGCGATCGGGCTGCACGCCGCCTGCCGCGAACGCCAGCTCGGGTGGCAACACCCAGCGACCGCGCGGCGGCTCGCTCGCGCAGTCGATGCCTTTCCGGACCGTCGTCCAGAACGCCTCGAGGTCGGCCGCGCCCGGCAACACCGCGCCGAGGCCGACGATCGCCACCGCCGGGCGCTCGTTCATCTCCGCGCGGCGGTCCGAGTGTCGAGTTCGTTGCGGCGGAATGCCGCCGCCAGCGAGCCGTCGACCACGCATTCATAACCGCTCAACCGTGCCAGCACCTCGCCGCCGGCGCCGAGCCAATCCAGATCGGCGACCGCCCGGTTGGTGTCGCACACCGAAACGCGCGCCTCGACGCGCACCGGCGCACTGGGGAAGCGCTCGACGAACTGTCGGTACGACCCCATCGCAGTCGGCAGGGAACCCTGCCCAGTGCGCTGGAACGACCACGCGATCATCAATTGGAACGCGCCATCGAGCAGCCCCGGCTCCGCGATCCAGCGGCGGCGGAGCGGTTGCTCGAGCCACTCGCCCGGGTCGGTCGCCGGCCGCACCGCGCCGACGATGCCGCTGTCGTCGCAACCGTCGATGCTCTGGATGCAGTGCAGCAAGGGCCCGTGGAACAGCTGCTCGCGATACAGCCGCTCGATCGCCAAGGGGTACGGCGGCAGCTCCGGCGCGGGTGCGGCGGCCGGTGCCGCGGTGAGGGTGGCGGCGAGCACGACCCGGGCGCGGGCGTGCAGCGCGCGGGTTCCCGCGCCATCGACCGACCCGAGCTCGGTCTCGACCACGAAGGTGTCGCGTTCGCGCACCGCACGGCCGGCGCCGACCCGCAGCTCGACGCGTTCGCCGGCGCCGAGCCGGAGGCCGCGGAACACCTGCAAGCCGTCGATACCGCGGAAGCGCAGCCCCGGGTTACCGTGCAGCGCCGCATGGCCGAGCAGCTCGACCATCATCGCCACCGGCAGCACCGCGCGACCATCGATCACGTGTGCCGCCAGGTAGTCGTGCCCCGCGAGCGTCAGCGGTCGGCTGACCACCACGGGTAGCTCGGGCAGTGCGGCGAGCACCGGGGCGTTCGGCACGAGGACCGTCGGCTCGCGATCGACCCCGGCGTCGGGGAGCGCCGAGCCAGCACCCAGCACCACGACCTCGACCGGACCACCGCGGTCGCCCAGCTCGCCGAGCAGATAGCGCGCCCCGGCGTCGAGGTCGATCACCGAGACGCCTTCGCCGGCGAACACTTCGCGCAGTGCCGGGGTCACCATCCCGCCGTCCCACGGGCCCCAGTTGACCGAGAGAACCCGGGTATCCGGTCGGCGCACGCGTTCCCGCTGGCAGAGCTTGTTCAGCACCTCGTTGGCCACTGCGTAGTCCGCTTGACCGGTGCGGCCGAAGCGCGCAGTCGACGACGAGAACGCGACCACGGCGCGCAGCGGCTGATCCGCGAGCAGATCGAGCAACGCCCGGAACCCGTCGACCTTGGTCGCCAGAACCCGCGCGAACTCGGCGTCGGTCTTGTCCGTGATGTAGCTGTCGGCCAACACCCCGGCGCCGTGGATCACGCCGGTGATCGGTCCGAGCTTGTCGGCCACTTCGGTCAGGCAGGTGCGCAGCGCCGCGCGGTCGCGCACGTCGACGGCGCGGTAGACGACCCGCGACCCAGCGGCCTCCATCCGAGCGATGTTGCGCAGCATCTCGCGGTCGCGGCACACGCCGGCGAACGCCTCCGCCAGTTCGCGCGGCGACAGCTTGCGACCGGCGTGAGCGAGCAGCGCCTGGCGGACGTCGGCCTCTCGGGTCAATCCGCGCAGCCATTCCGGCTCGGGATCCGGCAGCGCCGCGCGGCCGAGGAGCAACAACCGGGGTGCACCGGCGGTTGCCAGCGCAATCGCCACTTCGGCAGTGACGCCCCGCGCACCGCCGGTGACCAGCAGCAGGTCCGGGTCGCGGAACACCGGCTCACCGGGTTCCGGGGAAGCTTCGGCGACCAGCTCGAGCGCACAGCTTCCCGCACGCCGGATGCCGACCTCGCCGACGGTGTCGCCGAGCAGGCGCGGGACCAATCGGGCAGCGGCCCAGTTGGCATCGGTCTCGCTCGCGTCGAGGTCGAGCGCCACTGCACGCACCTGCGGCCACTCGTGCGCGACGGTCTTGGTCAATCCGGCGAGCCCGCCGGAACCGACCGCATCCACCGCCAACTCGCCGAAGCCAAAGCTCCCGTCCAGTCGCGCGATGGTGGCCAGCAACGCCGGCTGGTGTTCCGCGCGCTCCCGCAGCCGCGGGCCGACGTGCCGCACCAACGCGAACGCCTCGTGCAGCAGCTGGGGTTGGTCTTCCAGCGGCGCGACCACCACCAAGCCCGCGAGATCGGCGGGCGGAGTGGCGGTGGTGGTTCGCTCGACCTCCGACGCCTTGATGCCGAGCTCGCGCAGGCGTTCGACCAGGCTGGCGGACAGCGGGTCAGCGGTGCGCGTGACCCACAGCAGGGCGTCCGGCGGAAACGGGTTCGCCGCGTCCTGCGGCGACGGCACCGGCCGCGGAACGACCACATAGCGCATCACCGCGGCCGGCGGCGGGCTCGACGGCTCAGGCGTTCGGGCCGCCGGAGCCGCGGCGCTGCGCGGCGCACCGAGGAACGCGACGATGTCGGCCAGCGTGTGCAGCTCGCCGAGGTGCTCCGGCTTGACCACCGGAGCATCGGGCAGGCGTTCCTGCAGCGCCGCCAGGATCTCGACCCGCTTGATCGAGTCGATCCCCAGGTCGGCGTCGAGTCCCATCGACAACTCCAGCATCTCGGCCGGGTAGCCGGTCTTCTCCGCGACCACCGCGAGCAGCACCTCGGTCACCGCACTCGACGGAGCTGGCGCCACGTTCGCGCTCGGCAGCTTGACCGGCGGTTCTGCTTCGGCCGGCGCAGGAGTGGGGACTGCGACAGCGTGCACCGGGAGCGGAGCCGGAGCCGGTTCCGGGACGACGACCTGCGGCGCGGTCCAGTCGCCCGCTAGCGGGGAGCCGGCCGCGGGCATCCCGAACGCCAGCGGCTGCGCCGCGACCAACTGTTCGAGCGCACGGGTCGCCTGGGCCTGTCCGTCGAGGAACCGCTGGTGCAATTGGGCGGTCTGTTGCTGGAGCTGCACGAGCGCCAACAGGCTCTGCTGGTGAGCGCGCAGCACTTCGCCGAGGACCGTGGGATCGTGGGTGGGGGTCTGTTGGGGCTCGGGCACGGAGGGGGGCGCCGTGGTCGGCAGTGGATCGTGGACGGGCTCGGGTCGGCGCGGCACCGGGGGCCGCGGCGGACGGGGGGTTCGGTAGTTCGCACCGTTGAGCGGTACCGAGAACGCCGGGCGGCGCGCTGCGGTGCGCGCACTGTGCTGCGCCGCGAACTCGGGATCCCAGCGGGCGAGTTCGACCGCGTGGCCGCGCGCCGCGAGGCACGCGAGCAACCGCGCCAGATCGCTGCGGCCGCGGCCGCGCGACGCGTCGAGCGCCACCGCGACGACGTCCGGCCGGCCGTCGCGGATCTCGTCGACCAACCCGGTCAGCACCGCGCCTGGGCCGACCTCGACAAAGGTCGCGACCCCCGCGGCCAGCATCGCTTCGATGCAACGCTGGAACTCGACCGGCGCAGCGAGTTGTCCGGCGAGCAGGGCGCGCGCGGCCCCCGCGTCCGCGGGGTACTCCGCGCCGGTCGTGTTGGCGAACACCGGCATCGTGCCAGCGGCGATCGCCACCTCGCGCAGCGCTTCGCCGAACGGCTCGGTTGCGGCCGCGACGCTGGGGCTGTGGAACGCGGCGGCAACTTCGAGCACCCGACAGCGCAGGCGCCGCTCCTCACACAACCGACGGGCCTCGGCGATCGCCTCGCTCGGGCCCGACACGACCACTTGGCGCGGTGCATTGCGGTTGGCGACCAGCAAAGGCAACTCGTGTTCGGCCAGCAGCGCTTCGACCGCTTCGCGCGCGGCGAACACCGCCAGCATCCCACCGCGGTCGCCATCGCCCTCGGCCATCAGCGCACCGCGCGTGCGGGCCAGTCGGTGCAGCGCGCGGCGGGTCAGCCGCCCGGCCGCACACAATGCGGTGAGCTCGCCGAAGCTGTGGCCGGTCGCCGCCGCGGGGCGCACGCCGAAGTGCGCCAGAACGTCGAGCGCACCCAGGCTCACCGCACCGATCGCCGGCTGCGCGACATCGGTGCGTCGCAGCTGGTCGCGTTGTCGCTGTTGCGCCGCTTCGTCGAACGCCGGCTGCGGGTAGACCGCGTCCAGCAGCGCGCGGTCGCCGCTCTCCGCAAACGCGCCACGCACCGTGGGGAACGCGCACGCCAGGTCGCGCAACATGCCCGGGTACTGGCTCCCCTGCCCGGGGAACACCATCCCGAGCGCGCCGGGTGCCTGGCCACTGCCGAACCACAGGCCGAGCGGCGAACTCCACTGCGCCGCCTGGGCGTTCTTCTCCAGCAGACCGAGCGCGGCGTGAAACAGTTCAGCCGGGGCGACGCGGTCGCACTCGATCACGGCAACCAGCCGGACCGGCGCCGTCGCGTCGAAGTCGCGGCGCGCCGCACCTGCCGCCGCTCGCACCGCGTCCCAGTCGCGCCACTCGGCAGCGGCGAGTTCGCCGACCCGCCGGCCCAGTGCGGCGCGATCCCGCGCGGCCAGCGGCCAAACCTGAACCTCGCCGTCCCAATCGATCCCGGGCTCGGCGCCGGCGTACTCCTCCAGCACGCAGTGGAAGTTGCTGCCGCCGAAGCCGAACGCACTCACGGCGGCGCGCCGCGGGTGGTCGCCGTGGGGCAGCCACGGGCGCTTCTCGGTGTTGACGTAGAATGGCGTGGCCTCGTCGAGCGCCGGATTGGGGCGGGTGACCTTGAGGGTCGGCGGCAGCACTTGGTGGTGCAGCGCCAGCGCGGCCTTGATCAACCCGGCGGCGCCCGCGGCCGCTTTGGTGTGGCCGATCATCGACTTCACCGAGCCGAGCGCACACCACGGCGCCTCGCCCTCCCGGCGCGCCGCACCGAACACCGCGTCGAGCCCGCGGATCTCGGTGGCATCGCCGACCTTGGTGCCGGTGCCGTGCGCCTCGAGCAGTTCCACCGTGCGCGGATCGACACCGGCCTGGCGGTACGCATCGCGCAGGCAGCGTGCCTGGCCCTCGGCGGTCGGCGCGTAGATCGCGGCACCCTTGCCATCGCTCGCCGCACCGAGTCCGCGAATCACCGCGTAGATGCGGTCGCCATCGCGTTCGGCATCGGCCAACCGCTTCAGCACCAGCATGCCGAGCCCCTCGCCGAGGATCGTGCCGTCGCCGTCGGCGGCGAACGGCCGGGCATCGCCGGTGGGCGACAGCGCCGGGGTCTTGCTGAAGCACATGTACATGAACACGTCGTTGAACGTGTCCACGCCGCCGGTGACCACCATGTCGGCGCGGCCGGTCGCCAGCTCGAGCAGCGCGAGGTGCACGGCGCTGAGCGACGAGGCGCATGCGGCGTCGACCACGCAGTTGGTGCCGTGCAGGTCGAGGCGGTTGGCGATGCGACCGGCGACCACGTTGCCGAGCAGTCCGGGGAACGAGTTCTCCTGCCAGCCGACGTAGCTGTCGGCGATCCGCGCCACCACGTCGTCGGCGACCGGATCGGCGACTCCGGCGTCCCGCAGCGCGCGCCGCCAGATCGGGTGGCCGAGCCGCGCCCCCAGCGGAATCACCAACTCCAAGGTGCCGGTGACTCCCAGCACCACACTGACCCGTTCCCGGTCGAAGCCGTCGCGATCGCTCGGGTAGCCCGCGTCCTCGAGCGCGCGCTTGGCGACCCGCAAACCGAGCAACTGCGCCGTGTCGGTCGCCTCGACGTCGCGCGGCGCGATGCCGAACTCCATCGGGTCGAATTCGATCTGCTCGAGGAACCCGCCGCGGCGCCCGTAGGTGCGGTCCGGGGCAGCGGGGTCGCCGTCGTACCAATCGGTCGCCGACCAGTGGGTCGGTGGCAGCTCGCGGATCGCGTCCACGCCGTCGCGCAGGTTGCGCCAGAACGCCGCGAGGTCGTTCGCCTGCGGGAACATGCAGCCGATGCCGATGATGGCGACCGGCCCGACGGATGGGGGAGATTCGGGTCGGGTGTGCTTCACGTGCAGCTCTCTTCGAGCTCGGCCGGCTCGCGCGGTGCGAGGTCGAGGCAGTCAGCGGGAAGGTCGAGACCCTGGCTGCGCGCGCTCGACCAGCGGGTCAGGAGCGCGGCGCCGCGCAGGATGCTGTGGGCGACCGGTACCGCGCGGCGGTTCTCCCACCGTTCCAGGTAGCTGCCGCGCACCCACTCGTTGAACGAACCCATCGCCGGACCGCACCACACCTGGTAGTCGAGCCCGCGATCGGCGACCCCGGCGTTGGCCCAGCGCGATGACTGACCCAGGTACCAGCGGAACGCCAGCGCCATGCGGTGGTGGGGGTCGCGCGCCGCGCGCTCGAGCTGCGCCGGGTCGCGATCGCGCCAGAACACCTCGGTCTCCCGCCACACTTCGTCGAGCGGCTGGCGGAACACGGTCGACTCCAGCCGTTGCCGCTCTACCGCCGGAATCGCCTCGAGGCTCGGGTAGGCGACGTACAGCTCGTGCAGCTTGTGGGCACGCATCGGGAACATGGTCTTCCGGCTGGTGACCTGCAGCTTGACGCCCATCTCGAACATGTCGGCGGCGGGGGCCATCTTCACGTCGGCTTGCTCGACTTCGGCGAGCAGGCGGCGCACCGGGTCCGAGGTGCCGGCCTCGCGGCACGCCTGGTTGATCGAGCCGGTCAGCACGTATGCCGCTCCCATCGCGAACGCTGCGGCCGCCGCGTGCGGCGTGCCGATCCCGCCGGCAGCGCCGACCCGCAGCGCCCGCGCGAACCCATGGCGCGCCTGTTGGCGGTCGCGTAGCGCGAGCATCGCCGGCAGCAGCGCCAGCGCCGGTCGGTTGTCGGTGTGGCCGCCCGAATCCGCCTCGGCGGTGAGATCCTGCGCCACGGGAACGGCCGCCGCGAGGTTTGCCTGCGCTTCGGTCAGCGCGCCCTGCCGCACGAGCTCGCCGATCATTGCCGGCGGCGGCGGCGCGAAGAACTTCGCCGCCACCTCGACCCGCGACACCTTGGCGATCACATGGTTGGGCGTGACCACGCGACCCTCTGCGTCGGCGTGGATGCCGTGCAGCCGGTAGCGCACCACCGGCAGGGTCATGTCGAGGTACGCCGAGGCCGACACGAGTCGCACGCCGCGCTGCAGGTACAGGTCGACGATCGCGTCCTCGAGTGCCGGTTCGTACGGGCTGTGGATCAGGTTGCTGCCCCAACTGCGCTGGCCGAGACGCGCGGCGATGCGGTCGAGGTTGCGCGCGACCTCGGCGGGCGCGAGCCCGGCGGCGCCGAACACCCCGAGCATGCCCGCGCGCCCCATCGACTCGACCAGCTCGGCCGAGGCGATGCCGTTGGCCATCGCGCCCGCGACGTAGGCGTGGCGCAACCCCAGGTCGCGGCGGAACTGCGCATCTCCGAGCTGATCCGGCCGGCACGGGGGAACGATCGCCAATACCGGCCAACCGTCGCGATCGGCGTCCCGCCGAGTGTCGTCGGATGCCGGTCGCGGCAGGGGCTCGTTCGGGTCATCCGGGATGGCGAAGTCCACGCAACCACCAGCGCCGACCGCGAGCTGGCCGTCGACGTCGAGGAGGAAGAGCGGGACCGACAGCCGAGCCAGAGCCGCGGCCATCTCCACCGGCTGCTTTGTCGTCCAAAGGCTGCCGCCCTTCCACCAACCCAGGTTGTCGCGCGAATTGGTGATGGCCGTTTCTAGCGGCGGCGGGGGGTGACGGGCAATGGATTTCGCCGCGCGACCCGAGTGCCCGGCAGGTCGGCCTCCGACGCTTGCGGCGCGCAGATTCCGGTAGCCTCGCCACCCGCGCGCCGGCTGGCCAGGACGACTCGGTGGCTCGTCTCACGCGGGCGTCTGCGGCAGGTTACCGTCGCGAAACCCACTTCCCGAATCCGTCGCGTCAAACCCCACTGCCGACGGTGCGCGGGGCTCCGGCAGGTTCCGCCCGGAGGCGGGGTGCCTCCCCGTCGAGGAGCAGGTTCTGACATTCGACGAAGCCAGCAGCGAACTTGCGCAGCTCGGCCATGAACCGGGCTAGTGGGGTGTGTCCGAAGTTGGTCACATAAGTCGCCGGCCCTACGGCCCGCTCGCGGCGTCGCAGCTCCTCAGCTTGTCCACCAACAAGCCGTGTCGTCGCAGCTCCTTGCGAGCGAACCGCATGACTCGACGACTTATGCAACGAACTTCGGACACACCCCACTAGGAGGCTGTTGCGAATAGCGAAATCTATTCGCAACGGCGGGTTTCGAACCCAGATTCGACCTCGACAGTCCCGGAGTCCCGAGGTCGAATGTGGTGTTCGAGCGATTTGGCTACGCAATACCCAACAGCCTCCTAGAGCGGGGGCGATCCCGCGGCGGCAACGGCGCGGAGACCCCCCGCGGTTCCCGCGCTCCCCGCGGACCGCGGATCCCGCCGGACAGGGTCGCCCGCCTGTCGTCCGGCAGCGGGGTAGGCTTCGAGGTCATGCCCCCTTCTGACGACCCCCGCCAGCCGCCCACCGAGAACGGCCGCCGGCTGCTGCGCGAACTCGACCGCAAGATCTCCACCATGGAGACGCTGCTCGGCAACCTGCACCGAACCGAGGCGCGCAGTGGAACGAGCTTCCAGACGGTGAAGGTCGACCTTCGGGCCCGCCTCACCGCGTGTTATCTGGCGCGCGAGAGCCTGCGCCGTGGCGAATTCCAGCGGGTGCGCGATCTGAGCACCCTGCTGCTCAGGCTGCGGATCCAGCTCGAGCATCGCCGGTTCGCCGCCCTGGGGCCGATCTCCCTCGACGACTTGGCCGGAGCCGACGTCGACGCACTCGCCATCCGCTTCGGCGGTCCTGCCGAGGACGCCTGACCCGCGGCCCCCGTCGGCCGGGCAGCCGATGGGATCCCGGGGACTCCACGACGTAGTCCGCGGCGCGCACCGGGATGGGCACGAGCAGCGTCAGGGCTCGGACTCGACGAAACCGGCAGCAACTCCGCGCAATCACGGCGGCTCGGTCATGAACCCGCCGTGGCCGGGGAGTTTCTTTCGAACCGGTTGTCTAGGTAGCTCCCAACGCGGCGTCCGGACGGGGGTCAACCGGAGTCCCCTTCATGTCCAAACCCGTCTACTTCACGTTCGCCGCCATCGCGGCGAGTCTCTGCACCGTCCTCCCCGCCCAGACGCCTACCGCCACCGATGCTGCCGCACTGCGCAAGGCGATCCGGTCCGCGTGGGGTGCGGATTGGTCGGCGGCGTCCACCGCGGCTCGCAAGCTGGTCGAGGTCGCGCCGCAGGACGCGGTCGGGTGGTACCAACTCGGCTATGCCCTGCACGCGCAGAAGAAGTACGCCGAGGCGCTGACCGCACACCTGCGCGCTGCGGCGTTCGAGAACACCGCCGTGCGCATCCCCTCGACCTACAACGTCGCCTGTGTGTACTCCATCCAGCACAAGAGCGACGACGCGTTCACCTGGCTCGACAAGGCGATCGAACGCGGCTTCCGTGACCTCGCGACGCTCGAACAGGACGAGGACATGGCGCACGTCCGCAACGACCCACGGTTTGCCAAGGTGATCGAACGGGTCAAGAAGGCGCAGGCCGACAACCCGTTCACCGCCTATGCACAGAGTGTCCCGCGCATGCGCACCCGGGTGGCGTACTTCTCGCGCACCGCGTCCGGCGGCCAGGTCTCGGTCGACTACTCGCCCGTCCCGTGGCGGGATGCCTACGATGCGGCGCTGGCGGAGGGCAAGTTCACCGGGCAACGCTGGCGATTGGGCTCGGACTTCTGGACCACGCTGGACAACAGTCTGCCGGTCGAACTGGCCGGTCAGCAGATCGCGCCGGGCTGCTACTACCTGACCTTGAGCCACGACGCGGACAAGAAGTTCACCCTGCACGTGTTGCCTGCCGCCGCGGTGCGCGCGCAGCGACTCGACGGCTTCCAGGCGGCCAAGACGACCGGTGGGACCTCGGTACCGCTGACGCACGAGAGCGGGCAGGGCCCCGCCAAGCAGCTGGCTATCGAGCTTTCGGTCGGCCAGGGCGCGGCCAACCGCACGGGCACGCTGTCGATCCGGTTCGGCCCGCACCGGCTCACGGCGCCGCTCGTGGTGTCCTTCCCGCCGGCCAAGCGCGACTGACACCTTTTCGCTTTGCATTCGCCGCGCCGGCGCGAAACTGGCGCGCGATGATCACCCTCGAAAGCTACGTCTGCGGCCGCTGGCAGCACGGCTCGGGCACCCCAAGGTTGCTCTACAACCCGTCGACCGAGGCGACCATGGCGGCGTCGGACTCGACGGGAGTCGACTTCGCCGCGGTGGTGGCCCACGCGCGGGAACGTGGCGGCCCGGCGCTGCGCGAACTCGGTTTCGCGCGCCGCGCCGAGCTGCTGAAGACCCTCTCTGCGGCGCTGCACGGGCACCGTGAGGAGCTGATCGAGCTGTCGGTGCAGAACGGGGGCAACACCCGGGGTGACGCCAAGTTCGACATCGACGGGGCGATCGGCACGCTGGCGGCGTACGCCGAACTCGGCAAGGAACTCGGCGATGGCAACCACTTGCCGGACGGTGAAGGCGTCCAGCTGGGCCGTTCGCCGCGGTTCTGGGGGCAGCACATGTGGGTCACCCGGCCGGGGATCACCGTGCACATCAACGCGTTCAACTTCCCGTGCTGGGGCATGGGTGAGAAGCTCGCCCAGGCGCTGCTCGCCGGCGTGCCCGTGATCACCAAGCCAGGCACGCCGACCGCGCTGCTGGCGTGGCGCGCCGCGCAGCTCATGGTCGAGACCGGGGCACTGCCCGAGGGCGCGTTCCAGCTGATCTGCGGCGAGACCGGCGATCTGCTCGCGCAACTCGGGCCGATGGACAGCCTGTCGTTCACCGGTTCGTCGGGAGTCGGAGCCAAGCTCAAGGCGACGCCGAACCTGGTACAGCGCAACGTGCGCGTCAACATCGAAGCGGATTCGCTGAACGCGGCGATCCTCGGCCCGGACGTGGGTGAAGGCGACGAGGCGTTCGCGCAGTTCCTCGGCAACGTGGTCACCGACATCACGCAGAAGGCAGGGCAGAAGTGCACCGCGGTGCGTCGCGTGCTGGTGCCCGAGGAGAGCCTGAACCGGGTGGTGGACGAGTTGGTCGCACGGCTTCGCGCCATCAAGGTCGGCGATCCCGCAGACGACAACAACCGAATGGGGCCGGTCGCGAGCGAGTCGCAGCTGCGCGACGTGCGCGCCGGCATCGCGGCCCTGGCGGCCCATTGCTCGGTGTCGTGCGGTGGTGTCGAGTCGATCGCCGAGCGCGGCTACTTCGTCGCGCCGACCCTGCTGGTCGCCGCCGACCCGCATGCAGCGGTGGTCCACGGCGACGAGGTGTTCGGGCCGGTCGCCACGGTCGTGCCCTATTCCGGCAACGCGCCGCACGCCATCGAGCTGGCGAACCGCGGCGGTGGTTGCCTGGTGACCAGCGTCTACTCGAACGAGACCCGCTGGACCGAGCAGGTAGTGCTCGGAATCGCGCCGTGGCACGGTCGGGTGTGGATCGGGTCGGACAAGACCGCTGGCCAGGCATTCCCACCCGGCGGCGTGTTGCCGCTCACGGTGCACGGCGGCCCGGGGCGCGCGGGTGGTGGCGAAGAGCTCGGCGGCAGGCGCGGCTTGCAGTTCTACATGCAGCGGACCGCGGTGCAGGGCTTCCAGGGCATGGTGTCGCGCAGCTTCGGCTGAGCGACGCGACGGAATCGGGACGAGTCGGTCGATCGTACGCGGTGCTCCGGCGACGACTCCGCCCGTCACGGTATGCGACCCGCGACGCCGGTGCCGCACTCGTGGCAGAATCGCAATTCCCGGCGGCTCCGTTCATGACCGAGCTGCCGCGATCGCGCGACGTTGCTCATGAATGGACCGGGCTACTCCGGAGGCCGACCCGACAATGAACCGTTTGGAATCGACGACCACCGCGACTCGCGTCGCGGTTCTCGCTGCAGTGTGGCTGGTGACCGCCCCGCTCGCCGCACAGCGCAACCCCGCCCGCGCCGGACCGCTGCAGGTGTGGCGCTACCTCGCAGAACAGCACGACAAGAACGGAGACGGGCGCATCACCGCCGAGGAGTATGGCCGCGGCACAGACAAGTTCGCCGCCTACGATCGCAACGGCGACGGGGTGTTGACCGCAGACGACTTCCGCAACGGCCTGGCCCGCCGGCGCGCAGCCGCGCCAGCGCCGCGCATCGATCTGCGCACCGCGTTCGCCAACGAATTGCTGCGCAGCGCCGACGACAACGCGGATGACAAGGTGACCGAGCCCGAGTGGAAGGCGCGGTTGAAGGCGCTCGACGCCGACGGCAACGGTCGGATCGACGCCGCAGAACTGCGTGCCCCGATGCTCGCCGCACTCCGCCGCGACACGCTCTCCGACCGCGCCCTGCTGCGCCGTGCGCGGGTGCTCGACCGCAACGGCGACGGGGTTGTTCAGCCAGGCGAGCTGGCCCCGCTGTTCGCCACGCTCGATCGCGACCACAACGGTTGGCTCGACCGAGACGAACTCGGCGGCGCGGCCCCGCGACCCTCGGGACCACCCAAGGTCGGCGCGATGGCGCCGGACTTCGACCTGCCGAGGGTCGGTGACGCGAAGTCCCGCGTGCGTCTGTCGAGCTTCCGCGGCAAGCAGCCCGTGGCGCTGATCTTCGGCAGCTACACTTGACCCCCGTTCCGCCGCTCGGCTGGTCAGCTGAGGGAGATCCACGCCCAATACGGCACCAAGGTCGCGGTGTTGATGGTGTACATCCGCGAGGCACACGCGATCGACGGCCAGGCGCCCATGGCGAACGGCCCACTGGTCGAGGAACCGATCACCGACGGGGAACGACACTCGGTGGCGAAGACCTGCGTCACCAAGCTGTCGCTGCAGATGATCCCGGCGGTGGTCGATCGAATCGACAACGCGGTCGACGCGGCCTACCAGGCTCGACCCGACCGGTTGTACTTGGTCGGCAGGGACGGGCGCATCGCGTATGCCGGTGGCCGCGGACCGTTCGGCTTCAAGCCCGATGAGCTGGTCGACGCGATCGAGAAGGAACTCGCCAAGCCGACGACCGAGACCCCGCGCCGCGAGTCGAAACCGGGAGCACGCAAATAGCGCGGGACCGGCCCTCGACGATGCGGGGGGCGCCAATGTCGATCGAGCCCGAAAGCCGAGTCGCATCCGCGGAGCGTGAAGCGAGAAGGTAGGAAGGCCAGGCATTAGGCTGAGCGGCGTTCCCCATCCCCGACCACGGAGTCACCATGCAGCGCAGGACATTCTTGGCCGCCACCGCGGGCGCCCTCGGCACCGGATTCGGTCTCACCGGCCAAGACCGGCAGGACAAGCAACCGGCCGCAGCCACCAACACGACCTCGCGCGAAAAGCCGTTCCGGCTCAAGTACGCGCCGCACCTCGGCATGTTCAAGAACCACGCCAAGGACCCCGTCGACCAGATCCAGTTCATGGCGGACCAGGGCTTCCGCGCGATGGAGGACAACGGGATGGCGCGCCGGCCGGTGCCACAGCAGGAGAAGATCGCTGCGGCGCTGGCCAAGAACAACATGACGATGGGAGTGTTCGTCGCCACCGCCGACTTCCGCAAGCCCACCTTCGCGTCGAAGGATCCGAAGACCGTCGACAAGATCCTGCAGGACATGCGCAACGCGGTCCAGGTGGCGAAGCGGGTGAATGCCAAGTGGTGCACCGTGGTGCCCGGGGGCTTCCGCCAGAACATCGAATGGGACTACCAGACCGCGACGGCGATCGACAACCTGCGGCGCGCGGCGGAGATCTGCGAGGCCGGCGGGCTGATCATGGTGCTCGAACCCCTCAACCCGTGGCGCGACCACGCGGGGTGCTTCCTGAGCAAGGTGCCGCAGGCATATCTATGGTGCCGCGCGGTGAACTCACCGTCGTGCAAGATCCTCGACGACCTCTACCACCAGCAGATCACCGAAGGCAACTTGATCCCGAACATCGATCTCGCATGGAGCGAGATCGCCTACTTCCAGCTTGGCGACAACCCCGGGCGCAAGGAGCCAGGCACCGGCGAGGTGAACTTCAAGAACGTGTTCAAGCACATCCACGCCAAGGGGTACGACGGTGTGATCGGCATGGAGCACGGCAACAGCAAGCCGGGCAAGGAAGGAGAGATGGCGGTGATCCGCGCCTACCAGGAGTGCGACATGTTCTGAGCTGCAGGGGCCGCGGATCGTGCTGGTACGCGGAGATTCGGTGTACCTCCCAAGGTGTACCTCCCATGACACGAGGCAGCTGTTTCGCTGGCAGGCAGCGGCCCCGGAAGCTCCAGCAAGCAAGCGGCCAAGGCCCT
>JACKIB010000013.1 GCA_020638695.1 Planctomycetota bacterium | reverse complement strand
GCGAGTTCCAGGCCCGCGTGCCGAAGGGCATCCGGCGCATTCCGCTCGAGGTGCTCGACCTACTGGCGACTCGGTTGGCCGCCCACGCCAGCGCCGGGCGCGAGGATGGTCCGGCGCGCGCCGAGTTGCGCCGCGCGTTGCTCAACCGGATGCACCGCGCACCGCACCGCCTGCTGCCGTCGAACCACAAGACCAGGGACTTCCTCCAAGTCGACTTCTTGGTCGCCGGCGCTCTCGACGCACACGACGCCGTACGCCGGTTGCGCGCGGAAGTGGAGCGGTGGCGCACCGACCGCTCGCTGCCGGGTCGCCTCCACCTGCGTTTCCTCGACGAGTTGTCGCGCACCTACCCGGACCGCGAGTTCACCCTCGGGCCGATCGGCAACTTCTTCATCGCTGCGCAGAAGAAGGTGCGCCGCGGCAAGCGCGTCGACCTGCAGTCGATCGAGGGGTTCACCGGACTCGAGGCGTGCCGCGGCCTGTGGCCGTGCGACGCTGCAGGTCAGGCCGACTTCTGCGAGATCGAGTTCAAGGACTCGCGCCGCCGCCGCTATTGGACCGGCATCGGCAAGCGACCCGAGTCACCCTCGGCGCTGGCGACCAGCATCGACCTCGACCTGCAGAAGCTGGCCCACGCCGAGCTGCGCAGCGCCGCGGCGGCGGTCGAGGCGCACTACCGCAGTAGCTACCAGTGGGGCACCATGGTGCTGGTCGACGTGGCGAGCGGCGGGATCCTCGCGATGGCCTCGCACTACCCGGGGCGCAAGGGCGCCGCGCCGAATGCCGCGGTCGAGTCGTCGTTCGAGCCCGGGTCGGTCGTCAAGCCGCTGGTCATCGCGCTGGCACTCGAGAACGGCAAGGTCTCCCCGGACGAGCAGATCGATTGCACGCCCACGCGCCCTGGCCGCGGTCGCCCGGTGTCGGGCTTCCCGGAGCGCGTCATCTACGACGACCACGCGTGCGGTCCGCTGGACATCCACGGCATCCTGATCAACAGCAGCAACATCGGTGCGGTGAGCGTGGGGACGCGGCTCGGCCGCACCGGCCTGAAGGACTACCTGGTGCGCTACGGCTTTTGCACGCGCACCCGACTGGGGCTTCCCGGTGAGGTCCCGGGGGCGCGACCGGGCGGCATCGCCGGGATCGACAAACTGTCCGAAACGCAGCTGGGGCGCTACACCGCGCCGTCCCTGAGTTTCGGCTACGAGCTGAACGTGACCGCCGCGCAGCTGGCCCGTGCCTACTTGTCGATGCTCTCCGGCGTGCGCCGTGAGCTGCACCTGGTTCGCACGATCTCCCGCGCCGGCAAGTCGGTCGAATGGGTCGAACCGCGCGGTGCACGGTTCCTCAGCGACCACACGGTCGCGCGGATTCGTGCGGCGATGGTCGACGTGGTGAGCGACAAGGCCGAGCAGGCCACCGGGCGGCACTTGTTCACCATGCTGCGCAAGCTCGGCTACGACTACGGGCTGATCGGCGGCAAGACCGGCACGGCCGACTCGCCGATCGGCGGGGTGCGGCACAAGACGGCCGCATTCGTCGGTTTCGCACCGGCGGACCGACCGCGCTACCTGGTGGTGTGCGTGCTTCGGAAACTTGCTGCTGCGCGCTTCTACGGGGGAAGCTATGCTGCGCAGCCGGCCGGTCGGCTCCTCCTGGGCGCTCTCGCCCTGGAGAAGGCGGACCGGTCCGTTCGAGACGAGGTGGTCAGTGCCCGGCTCGAATGCGCACCGGTCGAACAGCTTCCCCCGATGCTCGCTGCCCAGCGTCCCGCGCCGCGGGTCGCACCGGAGCCCGGGGGCGGCTTCCGAACGATGACTTCAGGCGGTTCAAACCAGTGATTGCGTATTCATCGGGCCTTCCGCGCAGTCTGGGGGTGGTGCACCTCCAGGCCCTCGTCGACACCCTGTCGCCCCGCGAGGTGCACCGCTTCCGCCACCTCACGGCGGAGGGTCTGTCGTTCTATTCCGGCGAGGTGCAGCCCGGGAACGTGTTCTTCGCCATCCACGGCACCCGGCACAACGGCAGCGCCTACGCCGCCGAGGCGGTGAAGCGCGGTGCGGTCGCGGTGGTCGCCGAGGAGGCGCTCAACCTGCCGTGCCCGGTGTTGGTGGTGCGCAACGCCCGCCAGGCGCTGGCCGATGCGGCGTGTTTCTACTACGGCAACCCGTCGCACGAGCTGCCGGTGGTCGGGGTGACCGGCACCAACGGCAAGACCACGGTCGCCCACTTGGTGCGCCAGTGCATCGAGGTCGAAGGGCTGACGGTCGGGGTGATCGGCACCAACGGCATGCAGTTCGCCGGCCGTAACTTGTCGACCACCAACACCACGCCCGATCCGCTGCGTCTCAACGGCTATCTGCGCGAGATGGCCGACCGCGGTGCGGGCGGATGCGTGATGGAGGTCAGCAGCCACGCACTGGCCCAGGAGCGCGTGCGGGGGCTTCGGCTCGCCGCCGGCGTGTTCACCAACCTCTCGCAGGACCACCTCGACTACCACGGCACGCTCGCCGACTACGCCAAGACCAAGGCGCGGTTGTTCTCCATGCTGCAGCCTGGAGCGACCGCCAGCATTTCGCTCGACTCGAAGTGGTCTCAGGTGATGCTGGAAGCGGTGCGGGATCAGGTTCACACCAGTACCTTCGGCCTGCACCCGTTGGCGCGGGTGCGCGGCGAGAACCTGCGCTGCACGCTGGAGGGCACCCGGTTCGAGTTGGTGATGCCGCGCGGGCGGGTCGAGCTGCTGCTGCGGCTGCCGGGCCGGCACAATGTGCAGAACGCGCTGGCAGCGGCGAGTGCCGCACTGTCGCTCGGCGTCTCGGAACTGGGGATCGCCGCGGCGCTCGAGGGGGCGCTGGCGGTGGATGGCCGGCTCGAGCTGGTCGGGCGCCAGAGCGGTGTGCAGGTGTTCGTCGACTACGCGCACACTCCGGATGCGCTCGAGCAGGTGTGCTCGACGCTTTCGGCGATGACCCGTGGCCGGTTGGTGGTGGTGTTCGGTTGTGGCGGTGATCGCGACCGCACCAAGCGGCCGCTGATGAGCGGCGCCGTGGCGCGGTTCGCCCAAATCGGCTTCATGACCAGCGACAACCCCCGCTCGGAGGATCCGGAGGAGATCCTCGACGACATGGCGAAGGGTGTGAACGGCAGCGCATCCCACTTCTACCGCGTGGTCGACCGCGCCGAGGCGATCCGGCAGGCGGTGCGCGAGGCACGGCCGGGGGACACCGTGCTGATCGCCGGCAAGGGGCACGAGAGCTACCAGGTGCTGCGCGACCGCGTGGTTCCGTTCGACGACCGAGAAGAGGCGCGCGTCGCCCTGCAGACGCGAGGGAGCCGATCATGATGCCCACCGAACTGGCGACCCGTCTGCGCGGCGACCGCCGCGCGTTGCTCGCACCTGCGCACATCGCCGAAGTGTGTGCCGGGCGGGTGCTGCGCCGCGGCAACCCGGCGGGGCGCGTGGTCACGGACAGCCGCGAGCTGCGCGCCGGCGACTGCTTCGTCGCCTTGCCCGGCGAGAAGTTCGACGGCCACACCTTCCTGTCCGAAGCGTTCGCCCGGGGTGCAGCCGGTGCGGTGGTGTGCCGGCCGGTGTCGCGCAACCTGCTGTGCAGCGGGGCATTCGTGGTCCGCGTCGAGGACACGTTCGCCGCGTTGCTCCGGCTGGCGCAGGACCACCGCCGGCAACACCGCGCCAAGGTGGTCGGAATCACCGGTTCGTGTGGCAAGACCAGCACCAAGGACATGCTGTGGCGGGTGCTGGAGCGCGTGGTGCCGACGATCGGTTCGCCGAAGTCGTTCAACAACCACATCGGTGTGCCGCTGACCCTGTTCCATCTGCGGCCCGAAACCGAGGTCGCGGTGGTCGAGATGGGAACCAGCGGCCCGGGCGAGATCGCGCGGCTGGCCGAAGTGGTGCAGCCGGACATCGGCATCGTCACGCGGATCGACGAGAGCCACTTGATGCGACTCGGCTCGGTCGAGGGGGTGGCCTACGAGAAGTCGCGGTTGGTCGCGGCGCTGCGCGAGGACGGACTGGCGATCCTCAACGGCGACGATCCGCGCAGCCCGCTGCTGCGTGCGGCGACCCGGGCCCGCACCGTCGAGGTGCGGCTCGACCGCGAAGCGGACTGGTTCGCCACCGACCTCAGCTTCCACGGCCTCGGCACCTCGTTCCGGCTGCAGGGCGAGACCCCGGTGACGCTGCCACACCTCGGTTCGCACAACGTCTACAACGCCTTGTTCACGATCGCTGCCGCGAGTGAGCTCGGCGTGCCGCTCGACGACATCCTCGCCGGGCTGTGTGAGGCGCCACTCAGCGCGCGCCGCCTCGAGCGCAAGCAGCTCGGCGACGTCGTGGTGATCGACGACACCTACAACGCCAACCCGGCGTCAGCGAAAGCCGGGTTGCGGGCGGTCGCCGGCCTGCCGGTGAAGGGTCGCCGCCTGGTGGCGCTGGGCGAGATGCTCGAACTCGGTCCGCGCTCGCTGGCTCTGCACAGCGAACTCGGCGAGGCGGTGGCGGAGGCGGGGATCGACGTGCTCATCGCGGTCGGGGAAGGCGCGCAGGCGATCGCCGAAGCGGCGTTGGCCGCCGGCATGCCGCAGTCCGCGGTGCACCGCACCAGCGATGCCCACGCGGCGCTCGAGCTGCTCCGCGGCGAGCTGCGCGCCGGCGACACCTTGCTGTGCAAGGCTTCCCGCGCGGTCGGCTTGGAGCGCTTGGTCGATGGACTCGCAGCGCAGTACGCCGCGGCACCGATGCAGCAACCGAGCTAGCTCGGACCATTCATGAGCAGCGTCGCGAGATCGCGCAGTGTTGTTGCTGGTTCCCTGCTCGGAGGCGATGTGCTACATCGCGGCACCCCGACCGTGACCAGTCGGGGCTGAACCGCGGTGCTGTACGAGCTGGCCAGGGAGTTCTCCAGTCTGCCCGGCGCCGGTCTGTTGCAGTACATCTCGGTGCGTGGGGTGCTGGCGATCCTCACCGCGTTCCTGCTCAGCCTGTGGCTCGGGCGGCTGCTGATCGACCGCTTCGCGCGGCTCGGTCTGCGCGAGGACACCGACAAGACCGACTCCGAAGCGCTGGCGCGGCTGCATCAGGGCAAGCGCGGGACGCCGACCATGGGCGGTCTGTTCCTGATCGGCGGGATGCTCGTCTCGGCCCTTCTGTGGCTGCGGTTCGATGCGCACAACACTTTCGGGTGGCCTGGCCTGTTGTTGGTCGCGTGGTACGCGGTGGTCGGCTTCGTCGACGACTGGGTGAAGCTGCGCGTGGCGGGGAGCAAGGGCCTGTCGAAGCGCACCAAGCAGTTGTGGCTCAGCGCCGGTGCGCTGTTGGTCGCCTGGATCCTGCAGCACCACGCCGGGCTCGAAGCGCAGCGCGGTGGCCCACAGTTCTACGTGCCGTTCGTGCAGGGGCCGGTGGTCGCACTGTCGTGGGCTGGCGGGCTGCCGTTCCTGGCGGTCGCGACGCTCGTGCTGACCGGGACGGCGAACGCGGTCAACTTGACCGATGGGCTGGACGGCCTGGCGATCGGTTGCGTGGCGATCGCCGCGGCAGCCTACGCCGGTATCACCTACGTGGTCGGGAGCAGCCGCTGGTCGGAGTACTTGCTGCTCAACCACGTGGCCGGAAGCGGTGAGCTGACGGTGATGCTCGGCGCATTGCTTGGTGCATCGCTCGCGTTCTTGTGGTACAACGCGCCTCCGGCTCGCGTCTTCATGGGTGACGTCGGCTCACTGGCACTGGGCGGTGCCTTGGGCTACGTCGCATTGGTCAGCAGGACGGAGCTGGTTCTGTTCCTCATCGGAGGGGTGTTCGTCGCCGAGGCTGTGTCGGTCATCGTGCAGGTCGTGTCGTTCCAGACCACCGGGCAACGGGTCTTTCGCTGCGCGCCGCTCCACCATCACTTCCAGTTCGGTGGTGTCCCCGAGACTCGACTCGTCGTGCGAATCTGGATCTGCGCCGCGTTGCTGGCGCTGTTCGGCCTCGTGCTGCTGCTGAAGATCCGTTGATGCGCACCCCTGCCGCGATCCACGCGCTCGACGACGCTGCGGCGCCGGCAGCCACCACCCGCCGCGCGCTCGATTGGCTGATGCTGGCGACCGTGGTGCTGTGTTGCTTCGGTCTGATCATGGCCGTGTCGATCTCTGGCGCGCGCGAAGGAGCGGGCGCGCTGGCCGTGATGAAGACCCAGGGCGCCAAGTTGGCAGTCGGACTGGTGCTGTTCGTCGGCGTGGCGATGGTGCCGATGCAGCTGCTGTGGCGGACCGTGCCGCTGTTGTTCTGGGTGGCGGTCGCCGGGGTGTGGTGGGCAGCGATCCTCGGCACCCCGGTGGGCGGCGCGCGCCGCTGGATCCACGTCGCGGGCACCCAGTTCCAGCCGGTCGAGTTGGCCCGGCTGCTGGCGGTGGTCTACGTGGCGCGCAGCATCGCGCGGACCGGGGATCGGATCCGCGAGCTGCGCGCTGGCACGCTGCGCATCATGCTGCCGGTCGTGGTGCTGGCGGCGGGGCTGCTGAAGCAGCCGGACAACGGCAACGCGGTGTTCGTACTGGCGCTGTGCAGCTGCATGGCGATCGTCGCCGGGGTGCCGTTCCGTCACTTCGCGCTGGTCGCGATCCCGGGCCTCGCCGGTCTGGTGTTCGTCGTCGCGCAGAAGGCGTACGCGGTGGATCGCTTGGTCGGCTTCCTGCACCCCGAGCGCGGCGGGCAGGTGTGGCAGTCGCTGGTGGCAATCGCCTCGGGCGGGCTCACCGGCGTCGGACTCGGCAACGGCTGGATGAAGATGGGCTACGTGCCCGAGGTCCACAACGACTTCGTGTTCGCGGCGATCGGCGAGGAGCTCGGCCTGATCGGATCGCTGTTGGTGTTGTCGCTCTACGCAACGATCGGGATCGCCGGCATGCGCCTGGTGCTGGGCTGCCGCGACCGATTCCTGCGGAGCGTCGTCTTGGGACTGGTCGTCGCGATCTGCATGCAGGCGACGATCAATCTTCTCGTGGTGACGGGGTTGGCTCCGGCCAAGGGCATCGACCTGCCCTTCCTGAGCTCGGGGGGGACCGGTCTGGTGACCTATCTCGCCGCCGTCGGACTTGTCGGTAATGCAGCGCGGGCGGACGCCCGGGGCAACTTCTGGAGGCGATGACCATGGGTCAGCTCGAACGGTACGGACTCTACGTGCTCTGTCTGGTGATCTTCCTGATCTTGGGAGTGGCGATCTGGGGCGGCGACCCGCAGGTCCCGCCGAAGACCCCACAACAGACCAAGCTGGTGTCGGACCACGGCACCGAGCCCAAACTCAAGACTCCGGAGGACTACCGCCGCGAGGTCGCGGAGTACATCCGGCGCAAGGAGCAGTCTGCTGCACTCGAGCAGGCCGAGGCGCAACGGACCTTGTTCCGTCGCGCGGAGCGCCCCGACCAGCAGCAGGCGGAGCCGAAGAACATGCCGGCGCCCGGACCGGTGCACGAGAAGCCCGCGCCGGCCCCGGACAAGCGACCCGACGACACCGGGGGTTCGAAGCCGCTGCGCGAGCATCGCATCGCCAAGGACGACAACTTGATGGCGCTGGCGCACACCTACCTCGGCGACCGCAACCAGTGGCGCAAGATCCTCGCGGTCAACCCAGGGCTGCGCGAGCGCTCGCTGCCGACCGGGCGCACCATCAAGATCCCGCACCGCGAGCTCGCCAAGAAGGCGGCGACGAAGCGCGGCGACGCGCCGGCGGAGGGCAAGCTGGTGGCCGGCGGCACGCACAAGGTGCAACCCGGCGAGAACCCGTGGCTGATCGCCGAGCGGGTGGTGGGCCGCAGCTCCGCCGCCGGCTACACCGCGCGCCTGCTGAAGCTGAACAACATCCGCGACGCGAGCGCGGTGGTCGAAGGCACGGTCCTCAAGCTTCCCCCGCGGTGAGCGTGCGCCGAGCGTGGTGAAGCGCGTCTGCTTGGTCAGCAGCGGCACTGGCGGGCACCTGATGCCCGCGGTGGCGTTGGCCCGTGCCCTTCTCGACGCGGGGCACTCGGCGAGTCTGCTGACCGAGGGGCGCGCGGTGGAGAGCGCATTGCTGGAGCGCTGCGCCGCGGGTGAACCGCAGGTCGAGGCGCAGGAACTCCGAGTTGGCCGCGCCGGGATCGGCGCACCGCTGCGCCTCCTACAGGCGACCGTGGCGGCGCGCGCGTACCTCCGCGACCACGACGTCGATCTGGTGGTCGGTGCCGGCGGTCGGACCACCGTGCCAGTCGCGTTGGCGGCGCGCAGCCTTCGTTTGCCGGTGTTCCTGCTGGAGCAGAACGTGGTCACCGGGCGGGCGAACCGACTGCTGATGCCGCTGGCCGAACGGGTCTACTTCGGGCTGCCGCCGCGCCACATGCCGCGCCGCGGGGTGCTCACTGGAACTCCGCTGCGCACCGCGGTGGGGCGGATCGATCGCTCTGCCGCGCGGCGCAACCTCGGGCTGTCGGCGGACGTCCCCACCATCCTGGTGACCGGAGGCAGCCAGGGTGCCCGGGTGCTGAACGAAGTGGTGCCGGAGGCGCTGGGCGGCCTGCGCGATCCGATCCAGGTGGTGCACCTCAGTGGCGCCGATCAGGATGCGGAGGTGCGCTGCCGCTACGGCGACCGGCCGCGGGTGAACGCGTTGGTTCGGCCGGTCGTGATGGACATGGCCTGCCTGTACGCGGCGGCCGATTTGGTGATCTGCCGCGGCGGGGGTGGCACCGTGGCGGAACTGGCCACCGCCGGGCGCGCCGCGCTCATCGTTCCGTACCCGCATCATCGCGATCGCCAACAGTGGCACAACGGACGCGTGTTGGAGCGCGCCGGCGCGGCCGTGGTGTGGAGCGAGGCCGAGCTCACCGCGCCGGCGCTGCGCGAGCGGCTGGAACAGTGGTTGGCAGAGCCGGGGTCGCTGGCGACCATGGGGGAACGCGCGCGGGCGCTCACCAGCGGCGATCCTTGCGCACGCATTCTTGGCGACATGACCGAACGGGGCGCCCTCAATTGATCCACGACAGCGACCGCTACCACCTGGTCGGCATCGGTGGTGCCGGCATGTCGGCGTTGGCCCGGCTGCTGCACGGCGCCGGCAAGGATGTGACCGGCAGCGATGCGGCGGCACCCCAGGTGCTCGTCAAGCTGGCCGAGGAGGGTGTGCGCTGTTGGTCGTCGCCCCGTCCCGAGCAGATCACCGGTACCAACGGCTACGTGGTGCGCTCCGCAGCCGTGCCGCTCGACGACCCGGAGGTCCGCGCGTGCGAGCTGCGTGGGTTCACCTGCCTGCTGTACGCCGAGGCCGTCGGGCGGCTGAGCGAAGGACGTCGCACCTTGGCGATCGCCGGCACGCACGGCAAGACCACCACGACCGCGTGGACCGTCGCGGCGTTGCGCGCCGCCGGTCTCGATCCGTCGCACTTGATCGGTGGCGACGTGCCGGAGCTCGGCGGCAACGGCCATGGCGGAGCCGACGACCTGCTGGTGGTGGAAGCGTGCGAGTTCAACCGCTCGTTCCACCAACTGCGTCCGTTCGGCGCCGCGATCCTCAACGTCGACCACGACCACTTCGACTGCTATCCGTCGGCGGTGGAGCTGCACGAGGCGTTCGGCGGCTACCTCGCCCGCGTGCGCCCCGGTGGCACCGCCCTGGTCGAAGAGGACGTCCCAGACAGTGTCGTGCGCGCGCTCAGTTCAGATGTCACGGTGCTGCGAGTCGGCAACGGGCTGTTTGCCGAGGTGCGCGCGGCCGAGGTGCGCGACGATCTGGGGCGCTACTCGTTCGTGCCGATGCTGCGCGGTCGCCGCCTGCCCCGGGTCCAGCTGCAGCTCCACGGCCGGTTCCAGATGCAGAATGCGCTGTTCGCGCTCGGCCTCGCCAGCGTGGTCGGCGCCGACCCGGAGCTCGCCTGCCGCGGCCTCGGACAGTTCGGCGGGGTGCAGCGGCGCTTCGAGATGCGGCGCGGCGCCGCCGGCGGGGTGTTGATCAACGACTATGCCCACCATCCTGCGGAGATCCGTGCGGTGCTGCGTGCCGCGCGTCGGCGGTTCCCCACGCAGCGGATCCTGGTCGCGTTCGAGCCGCACCAGCACCAGCGCACGCTGCGGCTGCTGGAACAGTTCGCCGAGGCGCTGAGCGAGGCCGATCAGTCGATCGTCTCGGACATCTACGGGGCGCGAGAGAGCGCCGAGGTGCGGTCCAAGGTCAGTGCCGGCGACTTGGTCGAGGCGATCCGCGCGCGCGGCGGGCACGCGGTGCGCGGCGGCACCGTGCACGACCTCGCGGCGCGGGTGAGCGACCATCGGCGCGGCGGTGAGCTGGTATTGCTGCTCGGCGCGGGCGATATTGGCAGTGTCGTCGACGACGTGCTCGCCGGCCTGTGAGGCCCGACCCACCCGACCCATCGTGGCGCAAGCATCGGAGATCCGCAGCGCGCTGACCGGCTTCCCCGGGGAAGTCCGGCAGGAGGTGCCGCTGGCGCCGATGACCCACGTGCGGATCGGCGGCCCGGCGGCGTTCCTCCTGGCACCGAAAACCGCGCAGGGCGTGTGCCAAGCCGTCGAACTGGCGCGCAGCCTGGCCGTGCCGTTGCAGGTGATCGGGGGCGGCAGCAACCTATTGGTGGGCGATGCCGGCGTGTCGGGATTGACCCTCTCGCTGGCGAACCTCAACCGCGTGACGCGCGATGGCGAACGGATCACCGCGGAGGCGGGCGCGTCGTTGCCTGCCCTGATCCGCAGCACCAAGGACCTCGGTCTCGCCGGGCTGGAGCTGTTGATCGGTATCCCGGCGCAGGTCGGGGGCGCGGTGGCGATGAACGCCGGGACGCGCGACACCGACACCTTCACGCACTTGCACAGCTTGAAGGTGGTCGACGAGCACGGCGTGCTGCAGGAGCTCGAGCGGGACGCGATGCGGCCGCGCTACCGCGATGGCGGGCTCGGCGCCAGCATCGTGGTCGAGGCGACCTTCGCGCTGACCCCCGACGACCCGCGGGCCATCTTCGATCGCCTCGAGACCTCGTTGAAGCGCCGCAACGCCACCCAACCGGTGAGCGAGCGCAGCGTCGGGTGCGTGTTCCGCAACCCCGACGGCGTCGCCGCAGCCCAGCTGATCGAGGAGGCCGGGTGCAAGATGCTGAGCCGCGGCGCCGTGCGGGTCAGCGGCAAGCACGCCAACTACTTCATCAACGAGGGTGGCGGCACCGCACAGGACTTCCTCGGGCTGATGCGCGAGGTGCAGGCCCGCGTGGTGGAGAGGTTTCGCGTCGAGCTGGTGCCGGAAGTGGAGATCTGGGGGGTGTGAGCCCGCTGCGCTCGGTCGCCGTTCTCGCACCGCCGACATCTGCGTGTCTCGCTCGCCGACGGGCGGGGCGCGCGTCGGTTGCGGCCGATCCCTCCGTCAGCGCCGTCGCAGCGAGGGCGCGAGCTCGACCACATGTTGGGTGCTCTCCAATCTGCACCGATCCACCGCGGTGACGGCCACCGCGTCCACGTCGCTCGCCAGCTGCACCTGACGGATCTGCCCCGGCACGATCCGCAGCGACCAGCCGGCGCCGGGTCGGCGGGTGTAGACCACGAACCAGAACGCCGGCTCGGTACCGCGTGGACGCCAGGCGAGCAGCCGCTCGGAACCGTTCGGCACTACCCGCACTTCCGGTACCTCCGGCGGCTGCGCGTCGAGCCAGGGTGATGCCGGGATCAGCGCCGGCTCGGCGTACGGGCCACGGCGCAACGCCTGGGCGACCTGGGAGTCCGCTGGCAGCAAGCCCTTCATGCTGAACACGCAGATACCCGGACTGTCCGGCGTCATCCCGCGCGTCACCATCACCTGTTCGACCAGCTCGCGGGCCCCGGCCGGCGGTCGCGCGCTGCGCATCGATGTGCCGGGCCACAGGTGGCGGTGGTGTGTGTTCTCCGACTGCCACCAGCCGAGCAACACCGGGAAGCTCTGCTCCACCTTGCCGATCGGCCAGTACAGCTGGGGCATCAAGTAGTCGACCCAACCCTCGTTCCACCACTTGCGTGCATCGGCGAACAGCACGTCGTACTGATCGAGCCCGGCGACGCCGCGCGGGTGGTTCGGTCGCCAGATGCCGAACGGGCTGATACCGAACTCGACGTGTCGCTTGCACGCCTTGATCTCGCGGTAGAGGCGTTCGATCAGGCCGTCGACCGCGGCGCGCCGCCAGTCGTGGCGCGACAACGTGCCGCCCCCGGCGGCGTAGGCGCGGTAGCTCGCATCGTCGGGGAAGTCCTTGCCGCCGTGGTAAGCGCGGTACGGGTAGAAGTAGTCGTCGAGGTGGACGCCGTCGACGTCGTAGCGCGACACCACGTCGAGCAAAACCGCGACGCACCGGTCCTGGACCGCGCGGCGGCTGGGATCCATCCAGCGGTAGCCCGGGGTCGCCAACTGGTAGACCAGGTGTGGGTGGGTGTGCGCGATCGACTGCGCGCACGGGCCGCGATCGTCGCTCGGATGGCTGACGCGGTAGGGATTGAACCAGGCGTGTAGCTGCAGGCCGCGGGTGTGCGCGGCGTCGATCCAGAACTGCAGCGGGTCGTACACGGGCTCGGGCGGCCGACCTTGCTGCCCGCTGAGGTAGAACGACCACGGCTCGATCTGCGAGGCGTACAGCGCATCCGCCGCGGGTCGGACCTGCAGGATCACGGCGTTCATCTGCAGCGCGACCAATCGGTCGAGGATCGCCAGCGCTTCCCTCTGCTGGGTGCCGCTGTCGAGCCCCGGCTTCGATGGCCAGTCGATGTTGGCCACCGTCGCGACCCAGGCGGCGCGCAGCTCACGCCGCGGCGTGGCGACGCGCGCCGGCGCCGGCGTGGGTACGGCCGGTGGCTTGGGCGGCTCGGCTGCGGGTGGAGTGTCGCCACCGCACGCGCAGAGCAGCGCCGACGCTACTGAGGCAGAGGCGAACCGGCTAAGGTAGGACATCAGCCAGCGGGACGGAGAAGATCCGCCCACCGCGGATGTGCCACAGCATCCTGCCGTCGGGAGAGAGCGTCGGGGCGGAGGCGCCGGTGAGCCGCAGGGGGCGCGGTGCGGCCCAGGTGGCGTTCTTGCGGAACGACACCATCAGGCGATCCTGTGCGCCATCGCGGGTGATCTGCCGGAAGATCAGGAAGGCGCCGCGCGGATCGACACAGGGTTGTCGCTCGTCGTGCTCGGTGTTCAGTTCGCGGATCGGCGTGGGCTCGAGGTAACCGCGGCTCGACTGCGGGCTCCGGTAGAGATCGCTGCCGCCTGCACCTTGGCGGGTCGACGCGAAGTACAGCGCGCCGTCGGCTGCGACGCAGGGGTCGCGGTCGTCGGCGTCGCGTGGGGCACCGAGTTGCAGGGCGTGCGGTGGAGTCCACTGGCGGGCGATGTGGTACGACATCCACAAGCGCTGGCGGTCGGGCGTGGCGCCCCGGTGCGAGGCGAACACCAGGAAGGTGCCGGTTGGTCCGACCGCCGGTGCTTCGTCACGGTGCGGTGCGGGGAATGGCAGCGGGTTGGCCGCGGTCCAACGATCGCCCGCGCGGGTGGCAGTGAGGATCGCGCTGCCGCCCGCTTCTTGGCGAGCGATCCACACCCGACTGCCGTCCCCGGCGAAGGCCAGGCCGGTCTCGGCTCCGGTCGACAGCACGCCGGGCGCGAACTCGGCCGGGGCCGCGGATTTGGGGCTCGCGGTCTCACCCCGAGGACCGGCCGGCGGAGTCGGCGCTTGGGGCTTGGTCTTGGGCGGTGAGGAGCACGCAACGCACAGGACGAGCAGTGCGAGCAGCCGGGCGGGCCCGCGACCGCCCCGTGGGTTGGGGATGGAGTGCATCGGGTTGCGGCGACAGGTCGAAGGGTCGCCCCGGAGCATAGCGGAACGTCCCACCGGGTCCGCCTCGGCCTGCAATTCCCCGGCGGGGTGGATCGTTCCGTGCCCTTTCCGCCAAGCTGTTGTCGTGAGCGAAGCCCCTACCCCCGAATCCGTTGCCCCCGAGGGCGCACAGTCCACCGCTGCCCAGGCGCTCGCCGCCGCGGGCGACGTCGAATCGGCGCGCGACGTGGGCGCGCTCGACGACGCTGCACTCGCCGCGCAACGCAAGCTCGGCAGCAGCAAGCGGGCACTGGTCGAGCGGTTGATCTACGGGCCGCAGCCCGCGGCAGCCGAGCTGCAGAGCGGCGCGCGGATGGCCAAGGAACTGCGCGGCGGGAAGAAGATCGACGCGGTGGTCGACGCGGCACTGGGTTGCCTGGCTCGGGGCGAGGCGTTCACCGCCGAGCACGCGCTCTCCACCGAGCTGCGCCGCGCGGTCGCCGCCGAGCGCGCCTACGGGTTCACGGTGCCGGCGGAGTTCGGCGGGATCGGCGCGAGCTACCCGGAGTTGGCGGTGGTGGAGGAGACGCTGGCCGCCAACGGGCTCGGCGCGCTCGCGGTCGAGATTTCGGGCGAGCTGACCATCGGCGCGGGTTCGCTGCTCGCCTACGGCACCACCGCGCAGAAGAAGACCTTTCTGCCGATGATCGTCGAGGGCCGCTTGATGGGCTTCGGTCTGACCGAGGTGCGGATCGGGGTGAATGCCAAGAAGGTGCGCGCGTTCGTCGAACAGGACGAACACGGTGACTACCGGCTGTTCGCCGCCGGCGACCGCAACAAGCTCTACATCACCAACGCCACCTACGGGGCACTGGTCGGGATCGTGGCGCGCGTGGGGCGGGACGGCAAGCGGGTGGGGCTGTTCATCACGCAGCTACCGGAGCAGGACGTCACCGGTGCGGGTGGCGAGGACTACACGTTCCGCTGCGAGCCCTCCGGGGTGTCGGCGTTCGTGTCGAACCACAACGCGCGGTTGCACTTCGACAACTTCCCGATCCCCGAGGCGAACCGCATCCAAGCGGATGGGGTCGAGGTGCTGTTCTACTGCCTGCGGATGGGGCGCTGCATGCTCGCGGCGATGTCGGCCGGCTACCAGCGGATGCTGGCGCGCGACGCGAGTCACTACGCGATCCAGCGGCTCGGGGTCGGCGGCCCGGTGATCAAGCACGAGTTGCCGCGGTTGGCGATCGGGCGGATGCTCGGCGGCGCGCTGCAGTCACGCGCGCTGTCGTTCCTGTCGCTGCAGCAGGACGCGGACGGGGTCGACCTCGCCGGCCTGCGCGACCTCACCAAGTCGGCCGCCGCCGGCTCGGCGTTGGAGTCGCTGGTCGCTTGCGAGCGCGTGCTCGGCGGACGCAGCTTCCACAAGAGCGGTCGGGTCAGCGATGCGCGGGCGAACATCCACGTGTTCGGCGTGGTCGAGGGTGAGGACGACCTGATCCTGATGGGGATGGTCAAGGACATCACCGGCCGCTTCGTCGACCAGTGCATGGCGGGCATGCTGTCGGTGATCCAGTCGATCAACATCGGCGAAGACGGCAAGCCGGTGCCCCCGGGCCAGATGATCCTGCGGATCGGTCCCGCCGCCGCATTCCGTTTCCCCGGTCGCTGCCTGACCGCCACCGGGCGACTGCTGCGCAACCGGGGGTTCTGGCGACTCGCCGGCTGGATCGTGCGCAACGCCGCGGTCGACGTGGTGCGGCTGCCCGGCCGACTGATTCCTACCGGATTGATCCCGCGCTACGCCCGCCTGCCGGGCGGTCTGGCGGCATTCGCCCGCTTCGCCGAGCGACGGCTGCGCGGGCTGCGGTGGAGCTACCTCGGCATCAACCTGTTCTTCCAGCTGGAGCTGACGCGCGCGCAGATCCCGCTGCAGCGGTTCGGCAAGTGCGTCGAGCACCTGGTGTCGATGCTCGTGCTATGCCACCACGCTGCGGTTGCCGACCCGAGCGAGCAACGGATCGCTCGGCTGCAAGCGCAACTGCTGAAGGACAAGTTCGACGGCATCAAGCTGCTGCGTGGGCTGTGGGAGATGCAGCGCACCCGCGGGATGATCGAGGCGGTCGCTGGCGACGTCGAGCGCGGCACGTGCTCGCTGCTCGACGGCCTGGACGCCGAGCCGTTCGCCCACCCCTGGGAAGCCGACCCGCGCTGACCGCGCCGCGGGTCGACGCGTGCGAGTCGCTCAGCGACGCTGGATGTCGGCCCCCTCGGGGCGCGCGTCGAGCAGGTGCTCGGCGAAGTAGTCGGCCATCCGCCGGGTGAAGTAGTCGGTGGCGCGGCCGAACGAGTGGCGCGCGCCGGGGATGATCAGCATGTCGAAGCGCTTGTTCGCCTTGATCAACGCGTCCACCAGGCGCATGGTGTTGGCGGGGTGCACGTTGTTGTCGATTTCGCCGTGCACCAGCAACAGCTTGCCCTCGAGGTTGGCCGCCAGCTCGGCGTTGGTCGGCACGTGGATCGAGAGCTTCTTCTTGCCCGACGTCGCGTCCGACGTCGTGTCGCTGCCCGAGCTCGATTGCGTCGAGGTCTCGGTCTGCTCGCGCTCGGTTCGCCCGCCATCGGTTCCGCGGCGGCGGCCGAAACCTCGGCGCCGTCCAGTCTGGACGTCGCCGTTGCCCGTCGACGTGGAACCCGTCGTGCCGGTCCCGGACGTTCCGGTGGTTGCGCGTTCACCCGCGGCGACCTCCTTGAGACCGTGGTACCGCTCCGACCAACTGTTGTTGTAGATGTTGTTGTCGTGGTTGCCGGCCGACGCCACCCCGACCTTGAAGAAGCGGTTGTAGGGCTTCTGCAGCAGCGCGGCCGCCGTCATGAAGCCGCCGCCCGAGTGCCCGAAGATCCCGACGCGGTCGACGTCGATGAACGGGTGGCGCATCGCCAGGTGCTCGACCGCGGCCTTCTTGTCTGCCAGGCCGAAGTCACGCAGGTTGTAGTAGCCGTAGTTGGCGTACGCCCGAGAACGGGTGGGCGTGCCGCCGCGGTGGCCGACCTGGATCACGATGAACCCGAGCTGGGCGAGCTGCTGCCGGACGTTGGTCGCGGAGAAGGTGTGCGTGACGCCTTCCTGCTGCGGGCCCGGATAGACGTGCAGGATGATCGGGTACTTCTTGCTCGGGTCGAAATCGAACGGCTTCCACATGTTGCCGTACAGGTCGGTGGTGCCGTCGGCCGCCTTGACCACGAACGTCTCCGGGAGCTTCCAGCCGACCTCCTGCAGCTTGGCGACGTCACAGTCCTCGAGCACCATCAGTTCGGCGCCTTGGGCGTCGCGTAGCACGGTGCGCGGGATCGCGTCGACCCGCGACGCGTTGTCGACCACGAACTTGCGCGAGGGTGACAGCGTCGACGCGTGGGTCGCGTTGCCGGTGTCGAGCAGGGTCAGGCCGGTGCCGTCGAACCGCACCCGGTAGAGGTGTTCGTAGTAGATGTTCTCGCCCGGCTCGCGGCCGTTGCCGCGGAAGTACAACCAGCCGCCGGCCTCGTCGATGCTGACGATCGAGCTGGCGCGGTAGGAGCCGTGGGTGATGGCGTTGTCGAGCTTGCCGGAGCGGTCGTAGAGGTAGTAGTGGCCCCAGCCGCTGCGCTCCGACCACCAGATCATCTTCCCGGCCTTCTCCAGTACGCGAAGACTCTGGATCTTCAGGTAGCCGTCCTTGGCGCTGTCGGTGAACAGCGTCCGCACGTCGCCGGTCTTCGTGTCGAGCGCGCACAGCTCGACGTTGCGCAGCAGCCGGTCCCGGCGGATGAAGCGCAGTTCGCCCGTGCCCTTGACCCAGTGGATGTTCTGGTAGCTCTCATCCGTCCACTTCTCCGCGACCCGGCGCAGCGCGGCGGTGTCGCGGTGGAAGGTGTGCAGCTCCGTGGTGCGGATCGACTCCTCCCCGGGCATGGAGTACTTGTAGCGCTGCAGGCTGGGGCGCGGCTCGGCCAACGAGTCGACCAGGAACAGCTCCTTGACCCCGCGGGAGTCGCGGCGGGTGGTGTAGAACGCGGAGGAGTCGCTGCTCCAGACCACCGGCGACATCCCTCCCGTGCGGAAGCCGCCGAAGCGGCCGCGCGTGCCCTCGACTCGCGTTGTGTTGTTGTCGCTGCTGGAGCGTCGCGTCCCACCGAAGCTGTAGTCTTCGGCGCCGTCCTTGGACAGCTGCACGGGCTTGCTGGCGTGGTAGCGGAAGCGGCGGGGTGGCAACGGAGCGTTCGGGGTGGTGCGCTCCGGACGGTCTGCGGTCGAGGTGGTTCCGTTGGCGCCAGCGCGGCCGTTGGTCGCGTTGACCGCGCCGTTGCGGTCGCGACCCGCCGGTGTCCCGTTGGCACTCGCGGTGGCAACCGACGAAGGACGTGACGCGCTGCGGCGCTTGGTGCCGCGAACCAAGTACAGGTTGTGGTCCGCGGCGTAGACGTAGCACGACTCGTCGGGCGGGTAGCTGCGGCTCGGCGAGCTGCGTCGGCTGCCACGGGAGCTGCTGCTACTGCCATCGAGTCCGCCGCCGAGCCCTTGCTGCTCGAAGCGTTCGCGGAGCTGTCGCTGCTGCTCTTCGGTCATGCCGCGTCGTCCGCGGCCAGTGCCACCCGGAGCGCGGGGGCCGCGCGGCGCCGCCCCGATCTTGCGGATCTTGTGCGTGGCCAGGGTGTAGTCGAACTGGAAGCCCCCACCGGAGAAACGGAACGACTTGCCGTCGTTGGCGAAGCGGATCCCGGTCAGCTGCAGCGCACTGGGCAGCACGGCTTTGCCGCTGGCTTCGGTGATCGCGGCCGCGACCGCTTGGTGATCGAGCAGTGCCGTCTTGGTCTTCTTCGCCGCGTCGACCAACCAGTAGCGAGTGCCTGCGCTGGTTCGATAGCTGTACCAGAAGCGATCGCTCTTGCCGATCCACTGCGGCGACAGGCTCGTGCTGTAGCTGAGCTTGCGCAGTGCGGCATCGGAATACTTCTCCGCCAACCGGTAGTTGGCGCGCTCCCGGCCCTGTGCGTGAACCGGGGCGAGGCACAGCGGGAGGACGACCAGGATTGCGGCCGCGTGGCGGGACGCGGCCGGCGAACTGTGGCTTGGCATGATCGGGGACTGGAGCGGTTGCGGCGGATGGGCCGCGGGGGACGCGGGGATGGTGCCACACCGGGGGGCCGCCGGGCTGCCCGGGGGCGCGACGTCACAACTTTGGGGCGAGGGCTACTCCGAGGAGTCTGCGCCACGGATGACAATCCACTAGATCCGCGCCCTCCAGCACCCGTCACCCCCCCGAGAGCGTCGCCGAATCCACCAATTGAGCAGCGTTGTCGGGCGGCGACCTGCGCCGAGATTCACGCACCTCCTGAATCGCCTTCGGTGGCGCAGACTCCTGCCCGGACTATTCGTGACCGAGCTGCTGCGACCGCGCAAGGTCGCTGCTGGCTTCGTCGAACGTCAGAACCTGCTCCTCGACGGCGAGACACCCCGCCTCCGGACAAGAACCTGCCGTGCACGATCTCGCGACGCTGCTCATGAATAGTCCGGGCTGGCCCGGATCACGGTGAGCCCGTCGCGAGATGGTGCACGGCAGGTCTTGCCCCGTCGCCGGGTGCACCGCCGGGCCCGGCACTCCGGCACGGCCGGATCAGCGGCGCAGCAGCGTTTGGGTGCGCAGGTACGACTCGATGAGTTCCTGCAGGGTGACGCGCACCGCGCGGTGCATCACCGGGTCGTACACCCGGAACTCGTAGCCCGGCTGACGGCCCTGGAAATCGACGGTGACGCGCAGCTCGTCGCGCGCGGGTGCTTCGATGGGCCCGCCCGTGGTATTCCGTTCGGTGGCCGAGCGCCGCGCGGTCGCTTCCGCGGCCTGCACGTCGCGGCGTCGCTTGTCGGCTGCCGCGACCGCGCTCGCTTGGTCCTTCTCCTGTTGCTCGATCTGCGCCACGGTCAGCGCGTCGCGCTCGACGCGCGACACCGACGCCTTGGGAAGCGTCATCTGGCCGCCGACCACGCGGATCGTGTAGGTGTCCGAACTCTCGCTGAGCAACACACCGGACACGACTCGCGCGCCAGCGTTCCCCTGGGTCTGCTCGGCCTCCTCGGAGGATCCGAAGTGGAACTTGTCCGCGGCGAGCGGGGGAGTGATGGTGATCAGAAGGAGCGGGGCGAGGATCGAACGAAGGCTCATCGGCGGCGGTGCTGGACGCTAGGGGATGGGCAGATTGTAGACGCCCGTCGCGGCGCTGCAGGCCCCGACCCAGTCGACCATGGCAAGGTCGAATGCGGTGCGCAGGGGGTCAGCGCGCGGCGGCGAGAACTTGCGAGTCGCCGGGGGGCGTCGAGACCAGTCGCCGGCCGACGAACCGGTACCATGCGACGCATGGTGATGGGTATCGGACGCCGGGGTCTGGCTGCACTGTTGGCCTTCGCCACCGCGGGGCTCGCGCAGTACGGTGAGCCCGATCCGGATCTGCAGCGCACCCGCCTGTTGCGCCGCATGGTGGCGTTCCTCGAGCTGCCGAAGCGGCGCGCGGAGGCCGTGCGCGAGTTGCACGCCGCCGGTGGCGCAGCGGTGCCCGCGCTGATCACTCGGCTGGAGGACCCGCGCCTCGACCTGTTCTGTCGTGTGCTGCAGATCCTGCGCGAGATCGGTCCCGCCGCAGCGTCGGCGGTACCCGTGCTGCAGCGCATCGCCCAGGGTGGTGATGCGACCCGCGCCTACGCCGCGCGGTGGTGCCTGATGGGCATTCGGCCGACGGGCGTGACGTTGGTGGCGGATTCGTCAGGTGGGCGGATTCTCGAGTTCGACGCCAAGGGTGAGCAGGTATTCGAGCTGGTCGTCGACGGGGGGCTGTGGGATGTCGAGCTCCTACCGAACGGGCGCTTCCTGGTCAGCCAGGTCAAGCGCGGCCGAGTCGTGGAGATCGACCGGACCGGCAAGGTGCTGTGGAAGTTCGAATGCCCTTCGCCGATCGACGCGGACCGACTGCCCAACGGTCACACGCTGATCTCGTGCGGTCGAGGAGGGAAGGTCGTCGAGATCGATCGCGCCGGCAAGGAGGTGTGGAGCTTCGCCTCGAAGTGGCCGGGCGATGTCGATCGGCTTGCCACCGGCAACACGCTGTTGACCGACTGCCCGGCGGACACGGTGACCGAAGTGGATCCACAGGGACGAATCGTGTCGCGGTGGACTGCCAACAGTCCGATCGACGTGCAGCGGCTACCGAACGGAGAGACCCTGGTGGTGTTGGGCAACCAACACCGCAGGATCGAGCTTCGGGATCCCACGGGCAAGCTGATCCGGACCTTCGCGCCGGTGAAGCAGCCGCAGACCGTACAACGGTTGACCAACGGCCACACGCTGGTCGGTGGCGACGGTGAGCTGGTCGAGATCGATGCCGCCGGGAAGGTCGTGTGGCGGGCGCGCGGCAAGGTTGGGGACGTTCACCTGGCGCATCGGTACTGACGGGTTGCCCATCGCGGCCAAGGCCGCACCCAAGGCTGGGTGGGCGCGGTGCTGCGCGCCGCCATGAGACCTCGACCGCGTGCGCGAGCCGCGTCGCCAGCGCGCGGCTGGGACCCGCAGCCAGTGAGCGCGAGCGATCAGCGCTTGGGCAGTGCAGCGATCAGTGCTTGGCGCGCGGCCTGTGCGACGCGCTCGTGCAGTGACAACCGGTCGGTCTTGTGGCGAGCCAGCAACGCATCGGTGTCCTTGCCGACCGTGGCGTTGCCGACTACCTCGTAGAGGCCCTGCACGGGATCGTCGCCCTTGTGCCAGGTGTCGGCCGGCATCTTGCCGAGCTTGCCACCCAGCGCGCGCAACACCGCCTCGATGTCGCCCCCATGGGCGGCGAGCAACAACGTGACGTTGGTGCGAGTCGAGTATGCCTCGCCGGCGTTGTCCTGGTAGCGGCCACGCAGGGGCTCGGGAAGGTCTTGGTCGGGCGGCAGCACCAACGTGAGCGCGATCATCTCCCGCAGGCTCCGGTAGCTCCGGTAGGTCCGTGCCATCTGGTAGAAGGCCTGCTGGGTCGCCTTGCTCGACGCGATCAGCGCGCGGCGCTCGGGGTGTCGCTTGTCGATACAGCGCTTCGCCCAGTCGGCCAACATCGCGTCGAAGTAGAACAGCTTCTCGGGCGTGCCCGCGGTGCGGTCCAACGCCTCGTAGAAGGACTCGACACCGTTGTGCCAGGACTCGAGCAGCACCGCGTGTGGGTCCGCGGAGCGGTCGTCGTCGAGCTGGCGCAGCATCGCGGCGAGAGCCCGGTCCAAGTCGGCGGGGAAGCCGTGACACATGCCGTCGAGCCGCGCCATGCGCGCGGCAGTGCGGCGCTTGCTCGCGCTCAGCCGCGTCCCCGGCGGGGTCGGATCGCGCTTCTCGATGTGGCCGAACGCCCACTGGTACTCGCAGGTGGTCGGGAAGGGCACCCGGTCGACCAGCGCGCTCGAGGTCTTCGCGGCGGTCTCGGAGTTGGCGTGACTGCGCGGCGTGGAGACCTTCTTGTAGCGGGTGCGCCCGGTGTTCGTGCCGAGCTTGGCGAAGGACGCGACACCGCGCAGCAGGGGATGGTCGATGGCGCCGACGGCGCGCTCCACTGCTTGGAGCACCTCCGCTTGGCGGCCTGCGCTGAGCTTCGCGAACTTCTCGAGTGCTTGGGTCAGTTCCTGGTCGCTGACCCGATCGATGGTCGCCGGCACCGAGGTCGCGACCGGCTGGCGGGACAACTGCGCGACCAGCGGGGTGCCGGCCAGCGCTGCGAGCGCCAGGGTCAGGGCAGACCGGGGGTAGGGAATCTTCATGGTGGAATCTCTCTCCTCGTCTCGGGTGCCCCGCCAGGCGAGGCCGTCATCCATGCACTGCTTCGGACACCGACGTGGTCGGTCTCTTCCGCCGACTGTCGATCCGGGGGTAACAAAGTTCCCGAGGTGCCCGGGTCGTGATGATCTCGTTACGTCGTCGCGAGCCGTGTCGCGTTACGCCACGACCGGGCTTGCCGCCGCGACCCCCTCCGAATTGCGCGCAGGGGGTTCCGCCGCACTGCTGCGCGGACCGCAGGGTCGGATCAGTGTGCGTCCAACCAGCTGCGCCCGTGACCCATCGTCACCTCGAGTGGCACGCTGAGATCGGCGGCGCCTTCCATGCACTCGCGCAGCAGCTTCTGGGCTGTCTCGAGTTCGTCCCGTGGTACGTCGAGAACCAGCTCATCGTGAACCTGGAGCAGCATGCGGCTGCGCAGACCCGCGGTGCCGATTCGCCGGTGCACCAGAATCATCGCCCGCTTGATGATGTCTGCCGCGGTCCCCTGGATCGGCGTGTTGACGGCCATGTTCTCCGCGGCGATCCGCTGCATGACGTTCGCCGAGTCGATCTCTGGCAGGCGCCGTCGCCGCCCGAACAAGGTGCGGACTTCCCCGTGCTCGCGCGCGTGCGCCAGCGTGCCGTCGAGGAATTCCTTCACCTTGGGAAGGGCGCGGAAGTAGCGCGCGATGAACTTCTTCGCCTCGGGCGGCGTCATCCCGGTCTCGCTGGCGAGCCGTGACGCACCCATGCCGTACATCAGCCCGTAGTTGATGACCTTGGCCTGCGCGCGTTGTTCGGGGGTGACCAGCGCCGGCATGATGCCGAGGATCAGCGCGATGGTCCGCGCGTGGATGTCCTCGTTGCGGTTGAACGCGCCGACCAGCCCCGGATCGCGGGACATGTGGGCCAGGATCCGCAGCTCGATCTGGCTGTAGTCCGCCGACAGCAGCACCCAATCGTCGCTGCGCGACACGAATGCCCGGCGCACTTCGCGCCCCTCCTCGCTGCGGATCGGGATGTTCTGCAGGTTGGGATCGTCCGACGACAGTCGGCCGGTTGCCGCGACGGCTTGGTTGAAGGTGGTGTGCACCCGCCCGGTTTCGGGGTCGATCTCCTTGGGCAGGGAGTCGATGTAGGTGCCCTTGAGCTTGGCCAGGTGGCGGTACGCCAGGATCAACCGCGGCACTTCGTGCACCTCGGCGAGCTTGTCCAGCATCGCCGCGTCGGTCTTCCACTGGCCGGTCTTGGTTCGCTTGGGCCGCAGTTTGGCGGTCCTGTGTAGCTCGAGCCTGTCGAACAGAACGGCGCCGATCTGTGCCGGGGCGTTGAGGTTGAACGGCTCTCCCGCGAGCGCGAACACGCGTTCCTCGAACTCCCGCAGCCGGGCGTCGAATTGCGAGCCGAGCCGCTCCATGTGTCCGCGATCGAGGGTGATGCCCTCCCATTCCATGTCGAGCAGCACTGGAACCAGTGGCATCTCGATGTCGTCGAGCACCCCGCGCAAGCCGTGGGCCTCGATCTCGGGCAGGTGGATGTCGCGCAGCCGCCAGGTGAAGTCCGACTGCTCGCAGGTGGACCGACCCTGTTCGTGCACGTCGAGGTCGGCGAAGGTGCGCTGCGCGCGCCCCCGCCCGGTCGCCGCGGAAGCCGGTTGCCGCTTGTAGCCGAAGTGCCGCAGGCACTGTGTGTCGAGGTCGTGGCTGCCCTCTCCGGCGGCGACGACGTAAGACGCCAGCAGGGTGTCGAGCTCGACCCCGCGCAGAGCAACCCCGGCGCGACGCAGCACGCCGGTGGCTTGCTTGCTGTCGTGCACCGTCTTGCCGGGTGAGTCGCCGCTGAGCAGGGGAGTCAGGTGTTCGAGGGCCGCACCCGCGCGGCCGAGCAAAGGAGGCTCCTGCGCCAGGGGGACGTACTGCGCCTCGCCCGGCGCCGTGGCGAACGCGATCCCGAGCAGCTTGGCCCGCCGGTAGCTGCCGGGCGTCGTGTGCACGGCGAATGCCCAGCGATCCGCCGCCGCGAGGCGTTCGGTGAGGGCGCGCAGCTCGGCGTCACTCTGCACCACCGAGTAGTGCTGCGGCAGCTGCTCCACCTCGACCTGCGGCAGGGTCTGGATCAGCGAGTCGAACTCGAGCTCGCGGAACAACGGCTCCAGCGCTGCCCGGTCCGGATCGGCCGGGCCGAGATCGTCGACCCCGATCGCGAGCGGCACATCCGTGTCGATGGTGACCAGCTCGCGCGACAGCAGCGCCTTGTCGCGGTTCTCCAGCAGGGCCTTGCGGATCGATGGCTTCTTGACCTGTTCGGCGTGCTCGAGGACCCCGTCGAGCGTGTCGAATTGCTGCAGCAGTTCCGCGGCGGTCTTTGGGCCGACCTTGGGCACGCCCGGGATGTTGTCCGAGCTGTCGCCCATCAGCGCCAACAGATCGACCATCTGGTCCGGTCGGACCCCGAACTTGACCTCCACTTCCCTGGGGCCGATCACCTCCGGTGCGCTGGTGCTGGTGCGCAGGTTCCACAGCTTGACGTCGTCGTCGACCAGCTGCATGAAGTCCTTGTCCGCAGTGACCATGAACACCTTCATGCCCTTCTCCCGGGCGCGCCGGGCCAAGGTGCCGATCACGTCGTCGGCTTCGTGGCCCGGGCTGCGCAGGATCGGGATACGGTAGCCGTGGACCACCTTCTCGATGGTCGCGAGCTGCTGGTAGAGCTCGTCGGGCATGTCCTCCCGCGTGGCCTTGTACTCCGGGAACTTCTGCGTGCGCAGCAGCTCTGCGGTCGGGCCGTCGAACGCCACTGCGATCGCGTCCGGCGACTCGCGCTCGAGCAGCGAACGCAGCGTGGCGAGGAAGCCGAACACCGCCGAGGTGGCGCGGCCGTCCTTGGTGGTCAGGCCCCCGCGCGGCCCCATCGCGAACGCGAAGTGGGCGCGGTAGGCGAGTGCGGTGCCGTCGATCAGGAACAGCCGCTTGGCCGCCATCAGTGCAGCACGACTTTCACCAGGTAGAAGCCGGCCACCAACAGCACGCAGAACGCGATGCTCAACCACCCCAGATGCTTGTCGATGAAGCTGCGGATCGAATCGCCCCAGATGCGCAGCAGCGCCGCGACCAGGAAGAAGCGCGCCGAGCGGCTGATCGCCGAGGCGAGCACGAACATCGGGAAGTGGATCGCGAACACCCCGCCGGCGATGGTGAACAGCTTGTAGGGGATCGGGCTGAACCCGGCGATGAACACCACGACCCAGTCCCATTCGCGGTACAGCGACTGGATCTTGGCGAACTTCTCCGGCGAGAAGCCCGGCACGTAGCGGTAGCAGAACTGATCCAGGCCGGCAGACCAGAATTGCATGCCAAGCCAGTAGCCGAACATTCCGCCGAGCACCGACGCGACGCTGCACAGCAGCGCGAACCGCAGCGCGCGCGTGCGGTCGCCGAGGCACATCGGCATCAGCAACACGTCGGGTGGAATCGGGAAGAAGCTCGACTCCGCGAACGACATCAGGGCCAGCGCGGGCTGCGAGTAGGGCGTGTACGCCCAGTGCAACACCCAGTTGTAGAAGCGGCGGTAGAGGCCCGGTCTGCGTTGCGGGAGGGCGTCGGCGGTCGGTTGGGTCACGGCGGCGAAGGGGGTGGCTGGTGGCCGTTGCTGTTGGGCTCGAGGTGCCAGACGTGCAGCACCACCGGTCCGTCCTCGGCCCATTGGGCGAGGCGCGGCGTGTAGCAGAGGGTTACCGGCTCGTTCTGGTTGCGCACGTCTTCGAACGACTCCGCGCCTTCGTGGAGGCGCGCCGGAAGCAGGACACCGTCCTTGGCCACGCGCAGCCGCAGATCGCGGCCCCGTGGGTCGACGGTGGGGTGGCCGACGATCCGCACGTTCTCGGTGACGAACACCGGTCGCGGGTTGCCGGGGCCGAACGGCCCGAGCATGTCGAGCTTGCGGATGTCGCGGGCGTCGAGCTCGGACAGTTCCGCAGGCCCGTCGAGGTCGAGCAGCGGGGTGTCGTCCTGAACCTCGGCGAACACTCGGTTGATTCCCTGGCGCAGCAGGTCGAGTCGGTCGGCGTGCATCTCGAGACCCACCGCGGCGTGGTGCCCGCCGTAGCGCAGCAGGTGCTCGGCGCAGCGGCTCAGCGCGTTGCGCAGGTGGAAGCCGCGCACCGAACGGCCCGAGCCGCGGCCGAAGCCGCCCTCGAACGACAACAGCAGGGTCGGCTTCTGCAGAGTTTCGGCGACCCGCGCCGCGACGATGCCGAGCACTCCGCGGTGCCACCGTTCGCCTCCCAGCACCAGCACCGCGTCTTCCATCTGCTTGGCCTGGGCGGTGACCTCCTCGATCACTTCGCGCTCGACCCGCCGACGGTCCAGGTTGTGCTGCTCGAGGATCGCGGCGGCTTGCTGTGCCTCCTGGTAGCCGGGGGCGGTCAGCAGTCGAACGGCATCGAGTGCGCTGCCCATTCGACCGGCCGCGTTGATCAGCGGCGCGATGCGGTACGAGATGTCCTCCGAAGTCGGTGAGCGGTCTCCGAGTCCCGCGGAGTCGATCAGCGCGCGGATGCCGGGGTTCCGGCTGGCGGCCAGGGCACGGAGCCCGTGGTACACCAGGATGCGGTTCTCACCCCGCAGCGGGGCCACGTCGGCCACTGTGCCCAGTGCCACGTAGGCCATCGCCTCGATCAGGAACGAGCGGAACTCCGGCGACAAGGTGGTGCCGTGCGACAGCGACTCGGCGACCGCCGCGACCAGCCGAAACGCCACCCCGACCCCGGCCAGGTCCCGGTCCGGGTAGCCGGCGTCCGGGAGGCGTGGATTGAGCACCGCGTAGGCTTCGGCGACGTCCTCGCTGGTGCCGTGGTGGTCGGTGACGATCACGTCGCAACCCGAGGCCTGGATCGCGGCGATCGCCTCGCCCGCGTTGGTGCCGTTGTCGACCGAGATCAGCAGTGTGAAGCCGCCCTCGCGGACCGCACGCACGGACGCGTCGGTCAGGGAATAGCCGTCGTCGCGATCCGGGATGAACGGCTGAACGTCGACCGACATCAGCTTGAAGAACTTCACCAGCAGGACCGTGCCGGTGACCCCGTCGACGTCGTAGTCGCCGTGGATCACGATCCGCTCGCCCCCGCGGATCGCGGTGCGGATCCGCTCCACGGCGCGGCCCATGTCGCGGAAACTGTACGGGTCGGCAAGGCCACCCAGGTCGGGGCGCAGCCAGGTGCGGGCGGCGTCCGGATCATCCACGCCACGGGCCAGCAGCACCCGCGCGGTCAGGTCCGGGACTCCCAGCGACCGAGCCAGCGCGCGCTCTCGCGGGTCCTTCTCGGGAGTCGGGGGAAGAGCACGCCGCATGCCGCGAGAGGGTATGGTATCCGTCGCCGAGAATCGATCCGATGATGGAGCCCGACCGCAGCCAGGCCTTGCGCAGTATTCCGTCGCTCGACGCCTTCCTGCGGCGCGAAAGGCTCGCCGTCCTGCCTCGTGCCGTGGTGTCGCGCGAGTCGCGCGAGTTTCTCGACGAGGTTCGCGGGCGGGTGCTCGCCGGCGAACTCGAGGTCGAGGAAGTCGACGGGATGTTCGCCTCCGACCACGCGGAGGACACTGTCGTGGCGCGGTGCCGACGCGCGCGGGCGCGCCACCACACGCCGGTGATCAATGCCACCGGGATCGTGCTGCACACCGGGATCGGGCGCGCGCCGCTGGCTCCGGCGGCGGCGGAGGCCTGTGCCGCGGCGGCCGGCTACGCGATCGTCGAAGTCGATCCGGTCACCGGGCTGCGCAACCAGCGCGAGGTGCGCATCGCCGGGTTGCTCGGCGAGTTGCTGGACGTCGAAGGCGGGCTGGTGGTCAACAACAACGCCGCCGCCACCACGCTGGTACTCGCGGCACTGGCGGCAGGTCGAGAGGTGATCACCTCGCGCGGCGAGCTGGTCGAGATCGGCGGCGGGTTCCGCGTCCCCGAGGTGATGCGACAAGCCGGCTGCACGATGGTCGAGGTCGGGGCGACCAACCGCACGCATCTCGAGGACTTCGCTCGGGCGATCACCGACCACACGGCGCTGCTGCTCAAGGTGCACACCAGCAATTTTCGGCTGGTGGGATTCCACGGGGTGCCGCCACTCGCCGAGCTGGCGGTCTTGGCGCACCGCCACGGCCTGCACGCGGTGGAGGACCTCGGGTCGGGGCTGATCTGTCGCGAGCCGGTCGCCGGCTTGGTCCACGAGCCCTCGGTTCAGGACAGCCTGGCGACGGGTGTCGACCTGGTGTGTTTCTCCGGTGACAAGCTGCTCGGTGGGCCGCAGTGTGGAATCCTGGTCGGCTCGGCCGATTTGGTGGCGCGCTGCCGCGCCCATCCGCTGTATCGCGCGTTCCGCTGCGACAAGCTGACCCTGTCGGCCCTCGAGGCGACGCTGATGATCTACCGCGACGGTGACCCCCTGGCGGAGATCCCGGTGTTGGCCGCGCTGTCGCGCTCGGTCGACGAGCTGCTGCCGCGCGCCGAAGCCCTGCGAGCCGCGCTCGCCGATTCCGGTGGCGAGCTGACCGCGGCGCGCGTGGTCCACAGCCAGTCCTTCGCCGGGAGCGGGGCCAACCCGGCGCATCCGATCGCGTCGTTGGCGGTGGCGTTGCCCGGCGGGGATCGGTTGTGCGATCAGCTGCGCAATGGCTCCGGGGTGCCGGTGTTCGCACGTATCGAAGACGGGCACGTGCTGCTCGACCTGCGCTCGCTCGAGGGACAAGATCTCGAGTTCGTCGCCGAGCAGGTCCGAATGAAGCTGGATCCCGGCGCGATCGAGCGATGAGCGAACCCATCCAATTGACCCGATACGCCTCCGGCGGCGGTTGAGCGGCCAAGCTGCCGCAAGGGAGCCTCGGGCAGGTTCTCGCCAAACTGCAACCGGTGGACGACCCGCGTTTGCTCGCGGGTACGTCCGGCTACGAGGACGCGGGGGTGTTCCAAGTCGACGCGCACCGCGCCTTGGTGCAGACGGTCGACTTCTTCCCGCCGATCGTCGACGACCCGCGTTGGTTCGGCCGCATCGCCGCGGCCAACGCCCTGTCCGACGTGTTCGCGATGGGGGGAGTGCCGTTGACTGCGCTCAACCTGGTCGGTTGGCCCACCGATCTGGACGTCGCCTGGCTGGGTGAGATCATGGCCGGGGGCGACGAGAAGGTGCGGGAGGCGGGCGCGGTGTTGTGCGGTGGCCACTCCGTGACCAATGGCTCGATCCTGTATGGGTTGTCGGTCACGGGTGAGGTCGACCCGGGACGTTTCTGGCGCAACTCCGGCGCGCACGAAGGCGACCTGCTGATGCTGACCAAACCGCTCGGGATCGGCATCGCCGCCTCGGCGATGAAGAAGGGTGTGCTCACCGATCCGGAGCTTCACCTGGCGGCGCTCGAACAGATGGCGCAGCTCAACCGACTCGCCGCGGAGCTGGTGGCGGACCTGCGCGTGCACGGCGCGACCGACGTCACCGGGTTCGGCCTGATGGGTCACGCCCACGAGATGGCCGTCGGGGCGAAGTTGACCCTGGAGATCGAATCTGCGGCGGTGCCGTTGTTTCCCGGGACCCTCGATCTGGCGCGAGCCGGGTTGGTCAGTGGCGCCGCCAAGCGCGGACGCAAGCACATCTCGGGGCAGTTCGCCGCGGACGGGGTCGACGACTTGTTGCTCAGCGTGTTGTTCGATGCCGAGACGTCGGGGGGACTGCTGCTGGCGATCGAGTCAGCGGATGCGGCGTTGGCGGAGCGGCGGTGTCGCGATAACGGGGTTTCTGCGGTGATCATCGGTGGGTTCGCTGCGGTGGAGGAAGTGGCGGTGCGCGTGAGTTGAGGGTGGGGTGGGGGATGGGGCTGGGTCTTGGGCTGAAGGGCCTGGGGTCGTGGGGTCGTGGGTCGTGGGCTCCCTCAACCTCGAGCTCTGAAGCCGCGGGGCTCTCCCGCAGCCCCGTCGCCGTCGGCATCGGTCCAGGCTCGCTTCGCTCGGCTAGGAGCGACCGATGCCGACGGCGACGGGGCCGCGGGGGAGTGGGTGGGGTATGGGGTGAAGTGGGGTATGGGTGAGTCGCTTCGCGTGGGGTGGGGTTGTGCGGTGATGCTGGTCGATCGGCGATTGCGCGGTGTGCTGGTTGGGTCGCGGCGCGGTCGTGGCGGATTAGGTGTGAAAACGTGGAGTTGTGTGGCTGGCCTGGTTCCTGGAACAGTGCTCGAACAAGTTGGGATGGTTCGGGTGTACGACGGACGTGGATTGGCGATCGACAAGTTCATCGCGGGATCGCTCGTGATGGTTGCCTAATTGGCGTGAAAACAAGTAGTTACTTGTTGACGTTCGCGACGTGGGAACGTAGCATTCTGCCTTGATGAGGACGGGGCGAGCGAAAGACAAGACGGGTCTACTCCCGTTTCCTCGTTTGAACTGGGGAGGGCGGCGTAGGGGGGCGGGGCCCAAGCCGAAGGGTGACCGGGCCGGGGTGTCACACCGCCGCCGCGCGGCGTTGGCCTCACGCTTCCCGGTTCACGTGACCACGAGGTTGACGCGGGGGCTTCCGTCTTTGCGGAGTCAAGGCGTGTACGCGGTCCTGCGCGCGGCGTTTGCCATGGGCTGCGACCGCAACGGGTTTCGGCTGGTGCACTACTCCGTGCAAGGCAACCACCTGCACATGATCGTGGAGGCGATCGACCGCAGGTGCCTGTCACGCGGTATGCAGGGGTTGTTGGTTCGTATTGCGCGAGCCTTGAACCGACTGTGGCGTCGCGCCGGCAAGGTGTTCGCCGATCGTTACCACGACCACATCCTGCGTACGCCGCGCGAAGTGCGCCACGCGCTGGCCTACGTCCTGAACAACGCCCGCCGCCACGGCGTTCGGTTGGCGCAGGAGATCACTATTTCACGTCGGGGTCCTGGTTCGACGGTTGGCGCGAGAAGCTGACCGGCAAACCCCCGTCAGGACCTTCCCGGCCAGTTGCAAACGCTCGCAACTGGCTCCTCAATGTCGGCTGGCGAAGACACGGCCTGATCGGTCACCACGAGGTGCCCGGCTGAAGCCCACCATCGCACTCCCGCCCTCCCAGGACTCCACCCACTCCCCTCGCGGTTTCAGAGGTTGAGGCCGACCGAGCCCCACACCCCAAGAGCCGAGCACACCTGGCACCCGATCGCTGGCAACCGGGCTCGGCGACAACGCTGGTCCGCTTCGCGACCGCGGACTTCAACCTCCAACCGACCCTTCGAACGACACAGCACACAACACCGCGTCCGCAACGAAGTTCACCCACACAGCTGCGTCCTCGTGACGACCCGCGGACGAACGACCGCCATCGCTGCAACCGCACGGACCACGGACCAACGCGGATGCCGGACTTCGCGCGACGCTACACTGGCGCCCAGCGTGCGGGGGTCGCAGCATATGCGAACCCGACCAGTCGATCGTCCGCTGCGCTCCTGCACCGCGAGTTGTCTACCCAGCGGAATGCGGTGCTGCGGTCCGGGAGTCCACGTCAGCAACAGCCAGCCATGAGATCTGTGCCTTCCACCGCGGGTTGCCGACCGACCGTTGCGGCGTTTCCTCCCGTCCGCTCGCGCTCGCCCCTCCGCTCGTTCCACGCCGCCACCGCCACCGCCCTCGCCGGGGTCGTCTGGTGTGCGGGCTGCGGAACCAAGCCCGGCGGAGCGGTGCCACCGCCCTCGGCTGCGGCCGCATCGGCCGTTGTGTTCCGCGACGTCACTGCGAACAGCGGGGTGGTGTTCCGGCACGTCAACGGAGCGACGGGCCAGTTCCTCTACCCCGAGAGCATGGGGGCGGGCGTGGCTCTGTTCGATGCCGATGGCGATGGTTGGCTGGACATCTACCTGATCAACGGCAACCAACTGGTCGGCACCGCCGACCCGAAGTGCACCAACGCGCTGTTCCGCAACAAGGGCGATGGGACCTTCGAGGACGTGACCGGGAGTTCGGGCCTCGGGGACAGTGGCTATGGCCAGGGGTGCTGCGTCGCTGACTACGACCGCGATGGCGACCTCGACGTGTTCGTCACCAACTTCGGTGCCGACCGGCTGTACCGCAACGACGGCAAGGGTCATTTCACCGACGTCACGGCCGCGGCGGGGATCCGCAGCGTGGGGTTTGGGCAGTCGTGTGCGTTCTTCGACTTCGACGGGGACGGTTGGCTCGATCTCTACGTGCAGAACTACCTCACCTACACGCTGCAGTCCGAGCTCGGCAAGAAGCGGTCGGACTACACCTCGCCGATCGAATTCCAAGGGGCGCCGGACTTGCTGTTCCGCAACAACCACGACGGGACGTTCACCGAGTGCACCCGGCAGGCCGGGCTGTACCGTGCCGACGGCCGCGGGATGGGACTGGCCTGCGTCGATCTCGATGCCGATGGCAAGCCGGACGTGTTCGTCGCCAACGACGCGATGGACAACTTCTACTTCCGCAACCTCGGGGGCGGGAAGTTCCAGGAGAACTCGGTTCGGTCGGGGCTCGCCTACGATCAGCAGGGTGCGAGTGAATCGACGATGGGGGTGGATGTCGGCGATGTCGACGGCGACGGTCGGCTGGACTTGGTCAGTCCGACGCTGCGCGGCGAGGGCTGTGCGCTGTATCGCGGACTCGGGGGCACGTTCGAGGACGTTTCGCGCACGACTCGTCTCCATGCGGCGACGGTTCGCTTCACCGGGTTCTCGCCCAATCTGTTCGATGCCGACAACGACGGCGACCTCGACCTGTTCCTGTGCAACGGTGGCGTGGGGAAGCAGCCGGAAGTCGGCGACGACGCGCCGTACGAGCAGCGCTACGGGGTGCGCGACCAGCTGTTGCTCAACGATGGTTCCGGCGGGTTCGACGACGTGAGTCGCGGTGCAGGCGACCACTTCGCTCGGGCGCTGGTCGGGCGTGGCAGTGCGGTCGGCGACCTGGACCACGACGGCGATCTGGACATCGTGGTGAACAACCTGCAGGGCAGCCCGGTGATCCTGCGGAACGAGTCGCCGCGAGCCGGGTGGATCACCCTGGTTCTGCAGCCGGTCGGAGGTCGCGCCGACGCGGTGGGGGCCACGGTGAAGCTCACGGCGGGAGGCAAGACGCAGCTCGCGGTGGTGCGCGGCGGCGGCGCCTACCTGTCCCAGAGCGACCCACGGCCGCACTTCGGGATCGGCCGGGCGCAGCGCATCGACCGGATCGAGATCTGCTGGCCGGACGGCAAGACGCAGGTGTTGGACGGCGTCGAGCCGAACCGGATCCTCACCGTGCGCCAGCGGTAGTCGGGTCCGGCACAGCGAGCGCCGCGGCGGTCTGCGCGGCGAGTCGGGGGAGTTCGGGATCTCGGGGTGCGGTGCGCACCGCTTGGCGCAGAGCCCACAGTCGCACGAACCCGTCGCCGGGTTCGGAGTGCAGTTCGACGACCAGGCGCAGGGCGTCGGGGTCGCGCATGTTCTGCTTGGCGGCGAACAACGCGGTGGCGCGCGCCTGGGCGGTTCGACCGGCTTTGGCGTGCTCGCGGGCGACCTCGAGAGCCGGGCGCGATGGCAGCTCCTGGGCCAGGTGCGCCGCCGCCTCCGCATCCTGTGGTGAGAGCTTCGCGAGTCGTGCGTAGCACGGGCGAGCCGCCGCGTGCTGGCCCAGCTCTGTGAGGATCTTGGCCATCAGCCGGAAGGTCTCCGGTCGCGTTCCATCGGACCGCGCGGACTGTTGCAGCAGCGCCAGCGCTTCGTACCAGGCACCCGACTCGTGCAGGGCTTCCGCCAACCGCCGTTGGGCGTTGGCGACGTCGCCGCTGGCGCTGCGGTTGCGCAACAGGGTCTCGCGCTGGCGGATCAGCCGGTGTGCGCGGTGCAGCGCGGCCCAGGCCTCGGCGTGCGTTTCGCGGCCGCGGTGTCCGTCGATCTTGCTCATCATGAAGTAGGCCGACGGATGCCAGGGATCGTCGACCAGCAGTGCACTCACTTCGGCGGCTGCTGTCTTCCAGTCGCCGGCGTCGACCAGCAGTTCGGCGAACTGGAGTCGGGGCACGTGCTTTGCCGGTACCGACCGCAACAACTCCAGGGCTTCCTTCGTCCTGCCCTGTTGCTTGCGCACCAGGCCGAGTAGCGCTCGGGCCACGGGATCGCCGGCGGACGCGATCTGCATCGTCCCGAGCAGGCGGTCCGCATCGTCCAACCGGTCGAGGTTGAGCAGGACTTCCGCCTTCAGCACCTGTGCCCCGCGGTGCCCCGGATTGGCGCGGAGGAAGCGGTCGACCTCGATCAGTGCACCCTCGTAGTCGAAGCGCTCCCGCAGCTGCCGGGCCTTGGCGAGCGTCTCGTTGCCGACGCTCTGGAACGGCGACTCGCTCTGGCCGCATCCGACCAGCAGTCCCGCCAGGATTCCGACCAAACTCGCGAGTGCCCCTCGACTGACGCAGCGAGCGGATCGATCGGCCTGATACGTGTGCCGCGAACCTCGGACGCAGGGCCCCGGTGGTGTGTCGCCGAGGTTCTTCACCGGCCCCGGCATCCTGGATTCAGCATGCTGCACATCGGCCACTGTAGCCCGGACCGGTCGCGGGCAGCGCCGTGAGATCACGCAACGTCCCGGGTGATTCACTCCCTGCGCTGAGTCCCGTGCCACCCGCATGGTTCAGTGCCGCAGCCGGGGATCTTCGCGCAACTGCTGGCGGACCTCGGCCTGCCGTGCAGCATCGAGTTCGGGACGGGTCAGCAGCACCTCGAGCAGCTGCCGCGCATCCGCGCCGCGCCCCTCCGCCAGCAACGCGTCGCTGTAGAACAACTGCGACAGCCAGAAGTCCCGGGTGCGATCGGCGGCCGGGGTGTGCTGAAACGCCCAACCCATCGGTTTGGTGACGTACGACGGAGGCAGTCCGACGCGGTACGCCGCGACGCCCATCAGGATCGCGAGCTTGTGGTCTTCGCCGACGACTTTGGTCGCGCGTTCGTACAGCGCCGCGAGCTCGGTTCGGGGCAGCAACGTGCCGGCCTTCTCGAACAGCTTCTGGAACGCCTTGCGGTGCGAATCGCCGAATTGCGGCAGGTCCAGGATGCGGCGGTAGCTGTGCAGCGCCTCGCGCATCAGGCGATCCCGCTCGGCACCCTGCGCGCGGCCGGACATCGCTGCAAGGCAGTCGCCGATCCCCATGTGCGCCATGCTCTCCGCGCCCGGCAGTTCGGCGTAGTGCAGCGTGAGGCTGGCGCGGTACTCCGCCAGCGCATCCGCGTAGCGGTGTTGCTTGCGGTAGATGTCCGCCAACTCGCGGTAGGCGTGGACGAAGTCCGGGTAGATCCGCTTCGCTTCCTGCAGGTGGCGGATCGCGCGTGGCAGATCGATCTCGGGTCCGAAGATCGAATAGCACGCCGCGACCTTGCGCTGCAGATCGATGCTCTCGGGGAACACTTCCACGTCGTGCTTGAACACCGCGCAGGTGTCGTGCCAGATCAGGCAGCGGTGCACCGTCATCGCAGCGTTGGCGGCGCACCACGCGGTCAACAGCCCGAGCATGACGCGTCGTCCGGTGCGTCCCACCCGGTCCCACCACAGTGCTGCGCCGAGGCAGACGCCGAGGCTCGGCGTGTAGTACAGGCGCTCGCCGAACACCGTGCCGATCGCGAGTGGGATGTTCGAGGTCAGGAAGGCGAAGCCGTAGAAGCAGGCCACGGCGAGAAACAGCGCCGGGACGCGGCGCGCCAGTGCGAGGCCAGCTGCCACCAGCCCGAGGTGCAGCACGGCCGCGCCGAGCAACCACGGGTCGCCGGCCGACTGGACGGTCGAGAACACCGCCGGGCCGTACAAGCAGCTCAGCTTGAATGGCGCGACGCAGAGCCAGAGGCCGTAACCCAGTACCTTGGTGGCGGTCAGCACGCGTTCCACCGCAGGTGCGCCGACCAGTGGGTTGCTCGAGTAGTCCGCGGCGAGCGCGATCGGCGCGTCGAGCCGGAAGGTGTACCAACGCAGCAGCAGGTACGGAACCAAGGCGGCGCCGAGCACCGCGAGCAGCCGAACGAGCACAGGCCGTCGTATGCCTGCCCAGCGATTCGCGCCGGGTTCGGTTTGCCAACCCCGGGCCAACTGGAAGCAGAGCGCGAACGGGATCCATGCCAGCGCGCTCTCCTTGGCGCCGAACGCCGCGAGGAACAGCAGGGCGGCGAGCCCCGCGTTGCGCAAACCGGGCCGCGCGAAGCACAGCAGTGCCTGTGCCCCGAAGCAGAACGCGAACATCTCGGCCCGCCCGACGATGCCGGACACGACTTCGCTGTGGATCGCGTGCACGCCGAACAGCACCCCGCAGAGCAGCGACGCGGTGGGTGAGAGGCCGAACCGGAGTGACAACAACACGACTAGCCACACGGCCCACGCGTGGCACAGCACGTTGACCACGTGTTGCGGCAGTTCCTCGGCTGCCAGGTGTCGTCCAGCGAGCTGGTAGACCACGGCGTAGCTGAATGTCGCCGTGGGGCGGTACAGCCCGTCGTTGTGCGACTCGGTGTTCCAGTAGTGGGTGACGAACAGCTTGCCGAAGTAGTGGAACCAGCTCTCGTTCGCGGCCCGCGTCATCACCGGATCGGGCTTGCCGCGCTCGCGGATCCAGGTCGACCCGACGATCGGCTCGTCGTCCATGACGTAGCCGTTGCGCAGACTCGGGGAATACAGCAACACGACACCGAGCAGCAGCGCCCAGAGCAGGCGTCGCGGCGGCTTCTGTGGTAACTCCTGCATCGGGCGGAACGCGCAGTGGTGCCGCCGAGCAGGGCAGCGCACGAGTCGCGGCGACATCTTGGCGGATGCCGCGGGCCGCAAGCGTGGCGAATCCCCGCCCAGGGTGAGTTTTTGCAGACCCAATGGCGCCATGACCACGGGTTGCTCGGGCCCGTCCGTGGGATGCCGGACGACGGAGGTGGCGGAAGCGCTGCGCGGTCCGCGGGCGCGGTGGCTCAGCGGCCGCGATCCGCGTCGCGAATCGCCCGGGAGATCGGTCCACGCAGCGCGTCGGGTTCGGGTTGGCCGAGTTCCTGCCGGTAGCGCTGCAGGAGCAGCGGGGCGGGTGGGCGGCCGCTGCGCACGGAGCCGAGGATCTCGAGGCCGGTGCAGCAGGCTGGATCGGCGCCCGCGTCGCGCGCCGCCCGGAGCCGCGAAGCGTGGTCGCCCTCGGCCTCGGTGAACAGCGCGGCGAACGCGATCGCGAGGCGAGCACTCTTGCGGTGGGTTCCCGAGGTCTGCAGGCCCTCGGCCAGGCGCAAGGCGGTAGCCGGGTCGCGCGAGCGGGCATCGGGTGACGTCAGCAGCTCGCCGATCCAGTGCAGGGTGATCTCGGGCAAATGGGTCGAAGCTTGGCGCAGGATGCGCATCTGCTCCGAGTACTGCCCGTCGAGCCCGGCCAGGCGCGCCGCCATGATCGCCGAGTACTCGTCACTCGGATTCATCGCGAACACCCGCAGTAGCGTGTGGCGCGCCTGCTCGGACTTCCCGGTCTTGATCAACGCTTCCGCGTAGCCCTGCAGCGTCAACCGGTCGTCCTCGCGAAGCTCCAGCGATCGGGCGTAGTCGGCCACGGCCAGCGGCCAGGCGCCGCGCTTGGAGTGTGCCTCGGCGTGGGAGCGCAGGATCCCGGGATGATCGGGCGCCATCCGGCGTGCCTTCTGCAGGGCGGCCATCGCGGGGTCGATCTGTGCAGCGGCCAGCAGCGCGTCCCCCAGTGCCCAGTGGGTCGCGGCGTCGTTCGGGAACTTCTCGACCGCTTCGTGCAGCACGCCGAGCGCCAGCGACGGATCGTCGTCGAGGAGCAACGCGCGACCGACCCGCAGGTACGCGTCGATCCCGTGCGGCCGGCTGCTCAGGAACTCGTCGCGTAGCTGGCGCCGAGTCTTGGCGGGCTCGCTGGGGAGGAATGCCAGCAGCTCGAACAGCCGCAGCTGTGGATCGTTCGAGCCGGGGAACAGGGGGTGCGCGGTGTGTCCGCGGGGGTCGGGCATGGACTCCGTGGGGGGTGCTGCCTCGGCGCCGCCGCCAGGACGCCGGCGGGCGATGCGGTGGTCGGTGACCTTGGCGAGCACGACGTCGATCGGCCGTCGCGTGGGCATGTGACAGGCGACACAGTCGCTCGCTGCGGCCTTGTTCGAGTCGGACATTCCCGGTCCGCGGCAGTCGGTGGGGCGGTGGCAACCGGCGCACTTGGCGCGGTAGAACGCGGGCCGCTCCGCCGCAGCGACCTTGCGGTGCGGGTCGTGGCAGGTGACGCAGGTCAGTTTGCCCGACACCGTGTAGCAGCGGCTCTGCCGCAGTCGGTAGCCGTGATGGTTCACCTGGAAGCGCTCGCTGCGTTCAGCTGCCGCACCGTGATCCAGGTAGACCCGGTGCTGCTCGAGCGGTTGGCCGGGGCGCAGGCTGAACTCGGGGACGTCGAAGCGGGTCGTCAGCAGCTCGCCGACCATCGACTCCGGCTGCAGGTGGCAGCTCGCGCACAGCTGTTCGCGCTCGGTCAGGCTGGCCCGGCCCGGGTTGTAGATTCGCGCGCGCACGTCCTCGTCGCGGGGCTCTTCCCTGGCGGCTTGCTCGATGTGCCGCGCCCCGGGCCCGTGGCATCGCTGGCAGCCGATGCCGTGTGGCAGCTCGGCCGGGAAGCGGAACGCGCGATCGGCGCGATCGGCGCCCACCGGGATCTCCGGGTAGGCGTTGTGGCAGAACATGCAGCCTCGGGTGATGACGCGTTCGAACCGCTTGTGCCCTGGGTGGTCGTAGCCGGGCGACATACCCCAGCCGTGCCCCGGGTACCACGAGAGTGGCAGCTCCTTGAGTTCGCCGTAGCGGTTCTGCGACAGGTAACTGCGCACGTGGTTTCCGGAGCCGATGACCCAAGCGACTTCGGCTTCGTACTCGGCATAGCGCTTCCCCTCGCGATCGAGCAGGTAGCGGCGGAGTAGGTACTTCCCGTCGCGCTGCACCATCTCGTAGGACCGTCCGGTCGCGGTCTGGACGAACGGGGTGCCGAAGCTCTCCACCGCCTTCGCCGGATCCGGCCGGTAGAACGAGCGTGCCATCCCCATCGCCTGGTAGCTGTCGAACAGCTGCTGGTGGCATTCCTTGCACGCCTGATCAGGCACGTAGCCGGCGTTGGCGCCGCGCGAAACGCGCCACCCGCCGACCGACTCCGGCAGCGGTCCGAGCGCGTCGTGGTCGCCGGGATCGGCGGACCGGGCGGTCTGGGGGGGCGTTGGTTGGCCGGGCTGCTGCCGTTCGGAGCAGGCCACGGTGGCGGCGAAGGCGAATGCCAGCGCGAGGGCTTGGCGCGGTGCGCGCGCGGGGCTTGGCATGCGGAGATTGTAGCCCGCGCCGCGGCAAGTGCTTGCGCTGGCTGCGTCGCGCTCCGTCGCGCTCCTCGACGCATCGACGGTTGCGCTCTCGGTGAGTGCGGTTGCGGCGGCGAGCGAGAGTGGCCCGTCGAGGGCGCGGCACTGAACGTCCGGTGCGTCGACTCGCCTTCCATCCAACGAAACGAGGCCGAGGTGTCTCGACCTCGGCCTCGATCGGAACCCGCACCGACATGGTGCCGGCGCGAGTCAGGCGCTACTTGATGTACTGGCGGACGGCGTCGTAGTAGGTCGAGGTCGTCAGCGAGCCGGTGGTCGCCGCGGCGGTGGTCGAGCTGCACGACTTCCGCTTCAGGTCGGGCACGAACTCGGGGTACGAGGTCACCGCCGCGGCGGTGATCTTCAGGCTGCTGTCGCCGGTGTCGGTCCACGCGCTCTGCGTGGTGACCTTGAGGCCGACGTAGGCCGGGTTGTAGGGGATGTAGACCGAGCTTCCGCCGAGGAAGTAGTTGTAGAAGCTCGTGTAGCTCAGGGTCGAGGTCGACGAGGTGGTGAACAGGACCAGGTACGGAAGGTTGAGGTCGACGAACACCTTCTGGCAGGACACGCCCGGGAAGCTCGAGCCGGCGACGTTGGTGCCGAAGCCGATCACGCTGGCGATGTTGGTCGACGGCGGGACGTAGTAGCCGTAGACGTAGCCGCGCATCATGTTGCGCAGCGACGTGGTGGAGTAGTTCGGGCCGTAGGCCAGCAGGTAGGTGTAGTTGTACGAGGTGCTGGTGACGGTCGAGTTGGAGTCGGCGCAGCCGCCGGTGGTCGGGATCGAGGTCGTGCCGCCCGGGTAGTAGATGCGCGCACCGATCGAGGACGAGCTGGTGTTGCCGCCAGTGTAGCTGTCGAGGAAGTAGCCGCGGTAGCTGGCGGAGGTCCAGGCGACGTTGTTGTCGAGCGTGCCGTTGGTGAACGTCATGTCGAGCAGCAGGTCCTTGGCGCCGGTGTGGACGTAGGTGGTGCTGAACGCGAAGTTGTAGGCGGCTGCCCACGGCGCGGGGCCGGTGGTCGGGGAGCTGGCCTGCGGCAGGGCGATGCTGCCGCTGAACACCATGGTCGGGGTGCTCAGGATGTTGGCGGTGAACGTGCTCGTCATCGTGGTGTTGTCACCGTCCGAGGCGTACACGGTCAGGTCGTGCTTGCGGCCGTACTGCGTCCAGGGGCCGATGTCCACGTCTTCGCGCAGACCGAAGCCCTTGATGACGTGGGCGCCCGCGGGCAGCTCGCCGTCGCACCACTGCAGGCGCATGTCGGCGTAGGCGCCGAACCGACTGTGGTAGTAGGTGCCTTCGACCGTGTCGAACTGGCTCGGGACGACGATGTTCTGGGCGAACGCCGACGAGGCGAGGACGGCGAGAGAGCCGAGAATGGAGTAGTTGTTCATGTAGCGTCTGTCGAGGAGAGGTTGTGTGTTTGCGGTTTCAGTTCCGCTCTCTAACGCGCGGGTGGATCGACGCAACACGTGAAGTGTGCGCGCTTCGCGGCGTTGAACGGTGATGGTCCGGCAGGCCCCTTAAACGACAGGAGCCGAAGTGCCAAGCACTTCGGCTCCTCGTGGATTCGATCCGGCTCGCGCCGGGTCTCACCGCTCCACTACTTCACGTACTGACGCACGGTGTCGTAGTAGGTCGAGGTCGACAGCGTGCCGGTGGCCGCCGCAGCGGTCGTCGAGTAGACCGACTTCCGCTTCAGGTCGGGCACGAACTCGGGGTACGAGGTGACCGACGCGGAGGTGATCTTCAGGCTGCTGTTGCCGGTGTCGGTCCACGCACTCTGCGTGGTGACCTTGAGGCCGACGTAGGCCGGGTTGTAGGGGATGTAAACCGAACTTCCGCCGAGGAAGTAGTTGTAGAAGTTGGTGTAGCTCAGGGTCGAGGTCGCCGAGGTGGCGAACAGGACCAGGTACGGCAGGTTGAGGTCGACGAACACCTTCTGGCAGGACACGCCCGGGAAGCTCGAGCCGGCGACGTTGGTGCCGAAGCCGATCACGCTGGCGATGTTGGTCGACGGCGGGACGTAGTAGCCGTAGACGTAGCCGCGCATCATGTTGCGCAGCGACGTGGTGGAGTAGTTCGGGCCGTAGGCCAGCAGGTAGGTGTAGTTGTACGAGGTGCTGGTGACGGTCGAGTTGGAGTCGGCGCAGCCGCCGGTGGTCGGGATCGAGGTCGTGCCGCCCGGGTAGTAGATGCGCGCACCGATCGAGGACGAGCTGGTGTTGCCGCCAGTGTAGCTGTCGAGGAAGTAGCCGCGGTAGCTGGCGGAGGTCCAGGCGACGTTGTTGTCGAGCGTGCCGTTGGTGAACGTCATGTCGAGCAGCAAGTCCTTGGCGCCGGTGTGGACGTAGGTGGTGCTGAACGCGAAGTTGTAGGCTGCTGCCCACGGCGCGGGGCCGGTGGTCGGGGAGCTGGCCTGCGGCAGGGCGATGCTGCCGCTGAACACCATGGTCGGGGTGCTCAGGATGTTGGCGCTGAACGTGCTCGTCATCGTGGTGTTGTCACCGTCCGAGGCGTACACGGTCAGGTCGTGCTTGCGGCCGTACTGCGTCCAGGGGCCGATGTCCACGTCTTCGCGCAGACCGAAGCCCTTGATGGCGTGGGCGCCGGCGGGCAGCTCGCCGTCGCACCATTGCAGGCGCATGTCGGCGAACACGCCGAACCGGCTGTGGTAGTAGGTGCCTTCGACCGTGTCGAATTGGCTCGGGACGACGATGTTCTGGGCGAATGCCGCAGAGGTGAGGGTGGCGATGGAAAGGAGAACTGAGGAGATCTTCATGGGGATGAACTGGATGTGTCGGACCGCCACACTGACGAATGCATGGAAATGGCGGCGTTCGGTCGCGGCGGAGTCTAGTGTGGCTGCGGCTTGCTGAGAAGATCCCGCGAAGACTGCGTGCTCGGAAGTCAAGAGGTGTTTCCTGAAATCGGCAGTGCAGACCCGATCACGAATCTATATCGGACCATGATTGCCGATCATGGGTCTCGTGAACCGGAGGAGTCCCCATCGCACCCTCCGGAAACGACCCAGGGCCGAGGCGGTGGAACCGCCTCGGCCCTGGGTCTGCTTTCACGCGCGACCGGCAACTCGCCGGCGCGCCGAGCTCACTACTTCACGTACTGCCGCACGGTGTCGTAGTAGGTCGAGGTCGACAGCGTGCCGGTGGCCGCGGTCGAGCTGGTCGAGTAGACCGACTTCCGCTTCAGGTCGGGCACGAACTCGGGGTACGAGGTCACCGCCGCGGCGGTGATCTTCAGGCTGCCGTTGCCGGTGTCGGTCCAGGCGCTCTGCGTGGTGACCTTGAGGCCGACGTAGGCCGGGTTGTAGGGGATGTAGACCGAGCTTCCGCCGAGGAAGTAGTTGTAGAAGCTCGTGTAGCTCAGGGTCGAGGTCGACGAGGTGGCGAACAGGACCAGGTACGGCAGGTTGAGGTCGACGAACACCTTCTGGCAGGACACGCCCGGGAAGCTCGAGCCGGCGACGTTGGTGCCGAAGCCGATCACGCTGGCGATGTTGGTCGACGGCGGGACGTAGTAGCCGTAGACGTAGCCGCGCATCATGTTGCGCAGCGACGTGGTGGAGTAGTTCGGGCCGTAGGCCAGCAGGTAGGTGTAGTTGTACGAGGTGCTGGTGACGGTCGAGTTGGAGTCGGCGCAGCCGCCGGTGGTCGGGATGGAGGTCGTGCCACCCGGGTAGTAGATGCGCGCGCCGGCCGAGGACGAGCTGGTGTTGCCGCCGGTGTAGCTGTCGAGGAAGTAGCCGCGGTAGCTGGCGCCGCTCCACGCGACGTTGTTGTCGAGCGTGCCGTTGGTGAACGACATGTCGAGCAGCAGGTCCTTGGCGCCGGTGTGGACGTAGGTGGTGCTGAACGCGAAGTTGTAAGCGGCGGCCCACGGCGCGGGGCCGGTGGTCGGGGAGCTGGCCTGCGGCAGGGCGATGCTGCCGCTGAACACCATGGTCGGGGTGCTCAGGATGTTGGCGCTGAACGTGCTCGTCATCGCGGTGTTGTCACCGTCCGAGGCGTACACGGTCAGGTCGTGCTTGCGGCCGTACTGCGTCCAGGGGCCGATGTTGACGTCTTCGCGCAGACCGAAGCCCTTGATGGCGTGGGCGCCCGCGGGCAACTCGCCGTCGCACCACTGCAGGCGCATGTCGGGATACACGCCGAATCGGCTGTGGTAGTACGTGCCTTCGACCGTGTCGAACTGGCTCGGGACGACGATGTTCTGGGCGAACGCCGACGAGGCGAGCGCAGCGATGGAAAGAAGCAGTGTGGTCTTCATGGTGTTGGGTTGGGGTGACGAGGGGACAGGGTCGCGACCAATATGTCGCATCCCGTCCCAGTCTAGGGCATGATGCAGCAGTCGACACCTGATTGTCCACAAGATCGGAGCATCAAATTCCGGAAGTGGCCCGTTCGTCGATCAGCGACCACCGTAAACCGGGGTTATTTTGCCGATCGCACCGGTGGTTGCCGGCGGGCAGCCGCATCGGACGCTCACCATCGTCGCTGGTGACACGTGGGGCCGAACGGAGAGTGCCGGATCGCCGGGCTCAGAGGAGGTGGTGCAGGCTGCAGGCCGCCCTGCGCGGCGGCGGGCGATCCAGCCCGACGAGCCGGTGCGGCGATTCACGGCGCCGCAGCCGTCGCATTTCCCCAGCGAGCGAACCGAAGGACTCGCCGAGCCGTGCAGAACTCGGCGACAAGCCAAGCCCGGAGAATGCATGACCGAACTGCTGCGATCGCGCAAGGTCGCTGCTGGCTTCGTCGAACGTCAGGACCCGCTTCTCGACGGGGGTGCACCCCGCCTCCGGGCAGCGCCTTTCGACTTCCTTGCAGCAACGACCCTGCGCGATCTCGCGATGCTGCTCACGGACAGTCTGGGCTAACGAGCCCTGCCCTGCTCGAGTCGGGTTGCCGACTCGGCGAGACGATGCCGCAGGCTCGCTCGCATGCCGGGCAGGCGGGTCAGGTCGCGCAGCACCCGGACCGCCACGTCCGAGCGTCCCTGCCGGTTGAGGAGCACCGCGTACTGCTCCCAGTACCCGGCTGTCTCCGCCAGCATCGGGAGGCGAGGCATCTCGCGGGCGAACACCTGGAGAGCTCCGGCAGCGTCGCCGCGGCGCGCCGCGAGCAGCGCGCGGTGCAGTACCCACTGAGTTGCGCCGGGGAACAGCTGTTCGGCCTCGGCGAGCAGGGTTTGTACGTCACCGTCGTGGCGTTCCGCCTGCGCGAGCAGGAGTCGCTCGTCCCACGCCGGCAGGAACGCGGGCACCTGCGACGTGAGCTGCCGCAACTCCCGCTTGGCTGCGGGCTGCCGGCCGGCATCGAGCAGAACCTGCACCAACGCCATGCGGGTTCGCGGCTCGGGTGCTCCGGCTTCCCGGTCGGCTCGAGCCACGGCGCTGCGAAGCACCCGCTCTGCTTCGTCCCACCGTCCTTGCCCGGCGATCGCCTTCCCGAGTTCGAGCTCGAAGCGAGCCCGGTTGTCCCGCACGTCCACGTGTGGCGACGCCAGCCCGGCGCGCGCGCTCGCTTCGGCCTCGGCGTACGCGCCCATCGCGTTGTGGAAGAACGACAGCTCCAACAGCGGCCCGGGGGCGGTGTGGTCCAGTTCGTGCGCGGCGAGGATCTCGCGGTGCCAGGTCGCGGGATCGCCGAAGCGCAGGAACTGCATGCGCGCCATCCGAATGCGAATCGAGCGCGGCTGGTGACCGACGTCGGTGTCGAACAACGTCTGGTTGTCCGTCCAGGCGAACGTCCGCGTGACGATGCACGCGGCGCTTGCCGTCAGCCAGAGGAGGGTGATACCCGCCAGGATTCGGCCCGCCCGCGCTCCACAGCGGTGGATCGCCCAGGCGACCGCGATAGACAGCGCTGTTGCGGGGGTGTAGAGCAGGCGTTCCCCGAACACCGTCTCGATGGAGAACGGGATGTTCGAAGTGATGAAGGTGAAGCCGAACCACATCGCGGCGCCAGCGAACAGTGCGGGGTCGCGCCGCAACCGCCAGATCGAGGCAAGCAGCAGGCCCAGCAGCGCGGCGGCCGACAGCCACGCCCGTGGGCTTGCCAGGTCGACGAGGGGGAAGACCATGGCGCTGTAGTCGTGGGACAGCGAGAACGGTGCCAGCACGAGCAGCGCGGCGTGGCCGAGCACGACCAGGGCGCTGGCGATGCGGACTGTAGCCGGTTGGTACCACAGCGGGTTCGACACGTAGCTCGGCTCGAACTTCTGGGGCAACCCCAACCAGACGCGCACCAGCAGGAACGAGAACACAGCCAGCGGCAACGCGGCGGCGATCGTCCATGGCCCCAACTGCTGCTGCAACGTCGGCAGGCTGGCGTCGCGTCGTCGTGCCACCCAGACCATCAGCGGCAGGAACACCACCCACGGCGCGGCGCTCTCCTTCGACCCGAGTGCACAGAACACCGCCACCGCCGCGGCGCCGAGCCGGAGCCACCGCGCTCCGCCGTGCGCTCGCAGTCCGGCGAGGTAGGCGAACAGCGCCAGCAGGCCGAAGACGTACGCGAGCAGCTCGCCGCGGCCGACGATCGAGATCACCGGGTCACTGCGCAGTGCGTGCAGACCGAACACCGCGGTGCCCAACACCGCCGGCGGGCCGGCGCCGAACAGCAGTGCCAACAGCCGGAACGTCAGCCAGGTCGCAAACGCGTGCAGCAACACGTTCACCAGGTGCTGCGGCCATGCCGGCGCGGCGGGCGACCCCGGTGTCGGGCGCTCGTGTTTCGTGGCAGCGTGCACCAGCGCGAAGCTGAGGTTGGTCAGTGGGCGGAACCCGCGCCCGTGGCCGCCGTGGCTGGCGGTGTACGAGGTCGAGAAGTACACCTCGAGCGGCTGGACTTCGGCGATGTACGGGTTCGGATGCCCGGTCGACAGGGATGGCACGCGGACCTGGTCGGCGTCGTCGTAGGTGAAGCCGCACGCCAGACTGCGCGCGTAGAGCGCCACTGCCGCGGCAACCGCGATCCACACCCAGAGCTGCACGCGCGCCATGGGGGTGGTATACCGCGCGACCCGAGCCCCGCTGACGATCGCGTGTCGACTTCCTGCGGCGCCACCATGGCTCTGCCGGTGTCCCTGCCGCGCATCGACGCCTGGAAGTGCCGGCCCACTTTGCGGGATCGCCGCATTCGGGTCCCCGCCGCTCCGGGTTAGCCTGGGCGCGGTATGCCGCGCTCTCCCGCTGTCTTGTTGGCGCTGCTGCTCGTGCTGGTCGGTGCAGCGTACGCGCGGGGGCTGGCCAACCAGTTCGCCTACGACGATCGGCACTACGTGATGGCCCCGGGAGAGGCCGGGCCGAACGACATGGTGGGCCGCTGGCAGGGATTGCGCCGCTATTTCACGTCGTACTACGGGGAGACCGCGGTGGTGCTCGGTCGCGGTTTCCGCCCGACCACGGTGATGAGCTTCGCGTTGGTCAACGCGGTGTTCGGGACGGCCGACCCCGCTAGTCCGCCCGTGGCACAGCGGCTGGTGAACGTGCTGCTACACCTGCTGGCGACCTGGCTGATCGCGGTGCTGATCGCGCGTGTCGTGGGTTCTCCGTGGCCGGCGCTCGTGGGGGCGGCGGTGTTCGGCTGCCACGCGCTGCGCTCCGATCCGGTGTTGAGCCTGGTGGGTCGGGCGGAGGTGTTGGCGTTCGTGTTCGGAGTCGCCGGGACCTTGGCTGCCGACCGCGCGGTCGACCGCCGGGGACTCCGGCGACTGGCTTGGTCGTCCGGTGCCGCGTGTTGCCTGTTCCTGGCATTCGGCGCCAAGGAGAGTGCGCTCGCTTGGATCGCGTTCGTCCCGCTGTACGTGGGGCTGCGACGCAGGCGGAGTTCGGATGACGGTTCGACCACGCCCACGCGGTCGGCGTGGATGGCCGTGAGTCTAGTGGTCATCCTACCGCTCCTGGTTTTCCTCCCGCTCTGGTTGCCGATCGTCACGGCTCGCGAGTTGCCGATCAGCGTCGTCAACAACCCGCTGATCGACTGCGATCTCGGTACGCGGCTGCGCTCCGCGCTGGTGGTCGCGGGCCACGGCCTGGGCCAGTCGCTTGCGCCGTTCTGGCTGCACGTGGACTACAGCTTCGACTCGCTGCCGCTCGCCGAGTCGTGGGGGGACTTGCGCTTTCTCGCTTCGGCCGCGGTGCTCGTCGGCGCACTCATCGCCGGAACGCGGTTCGGGCGCCGGCATCCGGCAGTGTTCCTCGGCACGGCGATGTACTTCGGCTTTGCGGCGACGACGGCGAACCTGGTCGTGCGGATCGAGACGATCTACGGCGAGCGACTGATGTACACGCCGGCGGCCGGACTCAGCCTGGTGGTCGCATGGCTGGCGCAACAGTTCGCTCGCCGGGCGCCGCGGTTCGGCAAGGTGTTGCTCGTCGTCCTCGGCGCTTGGCTGGTAGCGTGCCTCGCCGTGGTCGTGATGCGTTGCGGTGTCTGGCACGACAACACCACGCTGTTCATCCACGAGGCTGCGACGCAGCCGCACTCCCAGCGGATGCAGATGGCCGCGGGTCGGGGCTTCCGGATCGAGGGGGAATCGCTCGGGTTCGCCGGGCCGCGCGGCGAAGAGTGTCTGCGGCGGTGGGTGGAGTACTTGCACCGCGCACTGCACGTCCACCCCGACGCCGACCACCCGCTGCCACTCAACGACTTGGCCTACATGCACCTGGGGCGCCGGGATGCGCTGCTGTCGGTCGGTGACGCCACCGCGGCGATCCGCGAAGAAGACGCCGCCGCGGCGCGGATCGCGCAGGCGCTGGCGAGCCCGAGGTTTCGCCCCGAACACGGCGAAACGCTGTACTTCCTCCGCTCGCGGATCCACGAGCGCCGGGGCGATCGGCGCGCACAACTGGCCGATCTGAAGCTGTCGCGCGACTCCAAGCCCTGGGATCCGGAGCCGCACCTCCGGTTGGCGCGGCATTACGCCGCCGCACGGCAGCGCAACGAGGTAGTCGAGGTGCTGCGCGTGGTGGATCGGCGGTTCCCGAATCTCGCGTCGCTGCGCGTACAAGCGCTCGATCTGCTCGACGACGTCGGTGCCCACGAGGAGTTCGAGGCGATGCTCTCGGAGGGGGAGCGGCGCTTGCCGGGCGATCCGTACCTGGCGCTGTTTCGCGCGGTCGCATTGTCCCGATCCGGCCAACACTACCCTGCGCTGGCGTCGGTGCAGAAGGTCCTACGCCACGTTCCGACTCCGCCCCCCCGCATCTGGTTGGCGGTGGCGACCTCGCTGGCGGCCATCGGCGACCGTGCACAGGCGGTGCGTGTGCTCCGCGAACGACTCGCCGACCCGCGCGCCACCCCAGCGACGCGCAGCGCGATGCAGTCGCTGCTCCAACGCCTGGAGAAGTAGCCGGCGGGTTGCGATGATCGACCGCCATGAGCTGCGGTCGCGAAGTCTGCCTGTTTGCCGATACTCTCGGATCACCGGGAAACCGAGCGGTCGGGAGTCCGCCCGCGGACGACCGTCGCGGTGGCTTCGACACTCCGCGGCCCCGCCGCGTCCGCTGGGTTGCCGCCGCGCTGCTCGCGGTCGTGCTGTTCGGATGCAGCGACCGAGCGGCACCACGCGCCACCCCGCCCAACCCCGCGCCGTCCGGGTCCACGCCCGCCGCGCCGCGTGGACTGTTCACCGACATCACGCAAGCCACGGGAATCACCTTCGCCCACTGCAACGGCGCCACCGGCCGGTGCCTGTATCCCGAGACCATGGGAGCGGGTGTTGCCCTGTTCGACTTCGACAACGACGGGCTGCTCGACATCTATTTCGTCAACGGCAACCACCTCGCCGAGCCCGCCGACCCCAAGATCACCAACGTGCTGTACCGCAACAACGGGGACGGCACGTTCACCGATGTCACGGCGGCTGCGGGGGTGGGTGACAGCGGCTACGGTCAGGGTTGCTGCACCGGGGACTTCGACAATGACGGCGACATCGACCTGTACGTCACCAACCTCGGTGCCGACCGACTGTACCGCAACGATGGCAACGGGAAGTTCACCGATGTCACGCGGTCGGCCGGGATCGACAACCCGGGCCTGGGCCAGGCGTGTGCGTTCCTCGACTTCGACGGCGATGGTTGGTTGGACATCTACGTGCAGAACTACCTCAGCTACGACCTCGCGGCCGAGCTGCGCGCGATGCGCAACGACTACGACTCGCCGTTGGCATTCCGCGGCGCTGCGGACCTGCTGTACCGCAACAACCGCGACGGGACGTTCCGCGAGGTCAGCAAAGCGGCAGGGACGCACAAGGCGGCGGGCCGTGGAATGGGGCTCGCGGCGGTCGACTTCGACGGCGACGGCCATCCGGACGTGTTCGTCGCCAACGACGCGATGGAGAACTACTACTTCGCCAACCGGGGTGACGGCACGTTCGTCGACCGGTCGGTGCTCTCCGGGTTGGCCTACGACGCGGATGGCGTCAGCGAATCGACGATGGGAGTCGACGTCGGCGACATCGACGGAGACGGTCGGATCGATGTCGTGAGCCCGGTGCTGCGCACCCAGGGGTGTGCGCTGTACCTCAACCGCGGGAAGTACTTCGAAGAGGCGTCGAAGGCCACTCGAGTGCACGCGCTGACCCTGCCGTACACCGGGTTCTCACCGAACCTGTTCGACGCCGACAACGATGGCGATCTCGACCTCCTGGTCTGCAACGGCGAGGTCGAGCGGCAGAAGCCGGCGACCAAGCAAAGCCCGTATTCCGAGCAGTACGGGGTCCCGGATCTGCTGCTGCGCAACGATGGCAAGGGGCGATTCGACGCCTTTCCGAATCCCGGTGCACACTTCGCGCGGAAGTTGTGCGGCCGTGGCAGTGCGGTGGGTGACCTGGACAACGATGGCGATCTCGACGTGGTGATCAACAACCTCAACGGCCGGCCAGTGGTGCTGCGCAACGAAGGCACCGCGAACGGCTGGATCACCCTGCGGCTCGAACCGAAGCGGGGCGACCGCGACGCGATCGGCACGCGGGTCGAGCTGCACGCCGGCGGTCGCCGCCAGGTTGCGGTGGTGCACGGCGCGGTGGCCTATTGCTCGGTCAGCGACCGGCGCCCGCATTTCGGGATCGGCACCGCGCCGCGGATCGACCGGATCGAAGTGCATTGGCCGCGCCGTGGAACGACCACGCTGACCGATGTCGCTCCCGGGAAGATCCTCTCCGTTCGGGAGGAGTGATCGTTCACCCGGCGTCGACGGAAGCCACCGGAATGCCGAGGCGCTCGCATTCGGCGCGCACCCGCTGTTCCACGGACGCATTCGCCGGGTCCAACTTGCGCAGCTGGCGCCACGCCCACAGGCGGACGAACGCATCGCCCGGCCGGTTGCACAACTCGCCGACCAGCAGCAGCGCGGCGGTGTCGTTCATGTTCCGCTTGGCGGCGAACAGGCTGGCGGCGCGCGCTTGGTCCCGCCGTCCGGCCGCCGCGTGCTCGCGCGCGACTTCGAGGATCGGGCGGTCCTTCGCGGATTGGGCTGAGGTGAGCTCGGCCGCGAGTGCGGCGTCATCCGGCGCCAACTCGACACAGCGGCGCAGTGCCTGCGCCCGCTTCGTCCCCTGCCCCAGGTTCCCCAACAACTCTGCAAACATGCGGGCGGCCTCCTGCAACCGCGGATCCTCGCGCAGGGCGGCGGAAAGCAGCGCCATCGCCTCATACCACATGCCCCTCTCGGCGAGCGAGCGGGCCAGCGTCGTGCGGGCGCACGGGGCGGCGCCCGTGGCGGTGGCGTGGCGCATGCTGTTGTCGTGCGAGCGCACCAGCTCGAATGCGCGGTGTCGCTCGCCCCACACTGCCGCCTGGGCTTCTCGGCCCCGACGCTGGTCGACGCAGGCGAGCTGGTAGTAGGCCGTATCGTGCCAGGGGTCGCGGACCAGCAACCGGGCGACCCACGCGCTCGCTTCCTCGTGGCGTCCGGCGCGGGTCAGCAGATCGGCGTACTCGCGAATCGGTCGCATCCGCTCGGGGATCGAGTCGAACAGCGCGAGGGCGTCCGCTGTGCGGCCCTGTTCACGTCGGGTCAGGGCCAACAACCCGGTCGCAACCGGATCGTTGGGCGACTCGGTGCGGAGCGACTCGAGCATTGCCGCGGCCTCGTCGGGCCGGTCGAGGTTGAGCAACAACTCGGCGCGCAGGCGGCGAGCTGCGGGGTCCTTCGGCGCGTCTAGCAAGCCCTCCTCCACGGCACCCAGTGCCGCGGTGTAGTTGCGTTCCTGGCGCAGTCGCTGGGCCTTGGCGAATGCGCGCGCCGCTGCCTGGGGGTCGAGCGGCTGGGTCACTTGCTGTGCCGCGCCGCTGATGGGTGGCCCCGGCGGCGTGGGTGCGTTGGGTCCGCAGGCGCACAGGGGTAGCGCCCAGACCCAGCGGTGCAGTGCGAGTCGCATCACCGGAGTATCGCATGGTCGCGGTGGTTCGGTGCAACGCGTAGCGTTGCACCGAACCGCGATCGTCGGAGGAAGCGTGCAACGCGTAGCGTTGCACCGAACCGCGATCGTCGGCGTGCAACGGAAGCGTGCAACGCGTAGCGTTGCACCGAACCGCGTTCGTCGGCGGAAGCGTGCAACGCGTAGCGTTTCACCGAACCGCGTTCGTCGGCGGGAAGCGTGCAACGCGTAGCGTTGCACCGAACCGCGGCGTCAACGCCCCAGTGCCAAGCTCACGCCGTTGCTGGTAGAGAACACCGGACCGGGGACGGTACGCACCCACAGCGTCTGCCCGACCACGCATACTCCTTCCAACGACGAGTCGTTCGGCAGCGCAACCGGCAGCGCGAAGTTGCGCGTCGAGCCGAGGCTCGCCTGCACACTATGCGCCAGGTCGAAGTAGATCGGACACCCGCCGGTCAGCGAGAACGCGCCGGCTGGCAGCGAGAAGGCGAGGAACCCGGAGTGGTTCGCCGGCCCGGTCCCGGACACCGTCAGGGTGGACCCCAACACCGGCAATGTCGCGTCCAGGGTCGGGTTCTCCGGATGGCACGGCAGGCCGATCGACTGGACCGACGGGCCGTTGAGCTCCGCGACCCACAGCTCGTAGTTGTCGTCGCTCGCGCGCGCCTGGAAGAACACGCGGCCGCAGCTCAGTGCCAGGCCCTTGGGATACGACGAGTTGAATCCCGAGCCGGGGTAGATGTCCTTCACCAAGACCGTGCCCAGCGCGGTGCCGTCCGAGACCCACAGCTCGTTGCCGTTGCCCTGCGGCGGCACGCCATTCTGCGCGCTGAAGAACACCCGCTCGCCGACGGGAGTCAGGTCGGCCGGCCAGGAGGCGCCGCCCGGGTTGATGTCCTTGATCCGGATCGTGCCGGTCGCGGTGCCGTCGCTCTTCCACAGCTCGTAGTGCTCGATGAAGCCGTTGGCGCGGAAGAACAGGGTCGGGCCGACGCTTTGGAAGAACATCGGATCCGAGCTTGCACTCGGGTGGATGTCCAACAGCAGCTGGGTGCCCGCGGGCGTGCCGTCGGACACCCACAGCTCCTTGCCGTGTTGGTTGGTGTCGATGGCACTGAAGTAGATCTTCCCGCGGTGTACGTGCATTCCCGCGGGTTGACCGCTGCCCGCCAAGGGGAAGATGTCCTTGACCATCACGGTGCCCGGGGCGGTGCCGTCCGACACCCAGAGCTCGCGGCCGTTGGTCCCGTCGTCGGCTGCGAAGTACACCTTGCCGTCCAGGCACACCAAGTCGGTCGGGGCGACCAGGAACGGCTCCTTGCCGGGGAAGATGTCCTTGACCATCCGGGTTCCGGCGCCGGTGCCATCGCTGACCCAAAGCTCCTTACCGGTGGCCGCGGTCTCGGCGACGAAGAACAGTTGATCGCCGCACACGGTGAGCGAGTTCGGTCGGCCGCGGCCGCCGACACTGGGATCGAGGTCCTTGACCAGCATGGTTCCCGCGGTGGTCCCGTCGGTGACGAACAGCTCCTCGCCGGTCGCTCCGGTGTAGGCCTGGAAGTAGACCTTGCCATGGAACTGGCAGAAGCCCTGTGGGTGACCGCCCGCGCTGCCGGGAACGAACTCCCGAACCAAGACGGTCCCCCCCGGGGTGCCGTCGGTCTTCCACAGTTCCTCGTCGGCCGAACCCTGAGCCGTTCCCGAGAACAGGGCGATGGCGCCGAACGGGAAGATGTTGCGCGGTCGGCCGGGCGCGTTGCTGGTGGTGGAAGACAGCATGAAGGTGCCAGGGTCCGTGCCGTCACTGCGCCACAGCGTTGCGCCGTGCGTTCCGTCGTCCGCGGCGAACAGCAGCGCGCCGGAGAAGTCGGTGAGGCCGGTCGGGTTGGATCCGGCGATTCCGGGTCGGATCTCTTTGACCAAGCGGACGGTCTGGGCGGGTGTCGCGAGCGCGGTCAGCAGCGGGGCGAGGAGGAAGGCGATGCGGGTGGTCGGCATGGCTCGTGGGGCGTGTTCGGGCGAGGAATGTCCTTGGCGGCGGCGCCGCCGCTCTGCCGGGGATGCGCGCGCGAGTCGGCGAATGCGTACGGATTTCTCCGAGCTACGACAGTTCGTGCCGCAACCAGGCGCGGGCCATCGCCCATTCCTTGTCGACGGTCGCCCGCGACACGCCGAGCACCGCGCAGGTCTCGGCGACCGACATGCCGAGGAACACCCGCAACTCGACGACCTTCGCCATACGTAGGTGCAGGGTCTCCAAGCGCGTCAGCGCTTCCTCGAGCACCAGCACGTCGACGCCGGCCACCGTCTCGGCGGCCACCTCGCCGAGCGACACGCGCAGTTGGCCGCCGCCACGCTTCTCGGCGCGCCGGCGCCGCGCGTGGTCGACCAGGACCTGGCGCATGACGCGGGCGGCGATCCCGACGAAGTGCTGCCGGTCGACAGCGTCGACCGATGCGCGGTCGAACAACCGCAAGTACGCCTCGTGCACCAGCGCCGTCGCCTGCAGAGTCATCGCCGCGGGGTCGTCGTTCACATAGCCGCGGGCGATCCCACGCAGCTGCTCGTAGACGAGCGGGAACAGTGCCTGCTCCGCCAGCGCGTCGCCGCGTCGCGCATCCTGCAGCAAGCGCGTGACGTGTTGACGCCCGGTCATCGCACCGCGAGCTGCTCGACCAAGCGCTGCAGGTCTGCTTCGGCGCGGCGCCGCAAGGGGTGGGATGCAGGACGGTCGGCGCGGAGGTCCTGCACTGCGGCTTCGAGCACCGTCTTGGCCTCGGTCCTCTCGCCGCGGCGGATCAACAACTGCGCGAGTCCGGCGCGGACTTCCCCGAGGCGCCAGCGCCGGATCCGCAGTCGGCTCCCGTCGGCCAGAACCTCGGTGAAGGCGCGCACCACGGCGTCGCTCGACTCACTGGCCGCGAGCACGCAGGCGTGGATCCTACGCGTCACCCATGACGCACGGGCGGCGAGTCCGTACTCCTTGGCGCACAGCTCCATCGCCTGATCGTTTGCCGCTGCGGCGCGTGCGCGCTGCTGCAGCCCCAGCTCGGCGAGTGCCAGGCCGTTCAACACCGCGATGGTCTTCGGCACGTTGCGCTTCTTGCGGTAGTACGCCGCCAGGGTGCTGCACAACTGCGCTGCGGCGGCAAACTGGCCTGCCGAGACCAGGCTCGAGCTCAGCATTTTCTGCGCCGCGATGGTGTTCGCGTGTTCGGCACCGAACTGGTTCTGGCGAAGATCCGCGTTGCGGCGCAGCAGCGTGACCGCCGCATCGAAATCGCCACGGCCGGTCAGCGCGGTGGCGAGTGCCGATCGGCACGCGATCGTGCGCTCGTCCGAGCTGCCCAGAGTCGATTCACGCGTGGCTAGCGCCTTCTGCAGCCAACCCACCGCCGCAGCGAACTGACGCTGCTGGTAGCAGGTGCTTCCGAGCCAGAACTGAGTGGTGGATGCCTCGGCACTCTGTTCGCCGTAGCAGCCGACCTGGATCTTCAGCGCCGCGGTGAGTTCGCGCTGCGCCTCGCCGTGGCGGCGCTGGCGGGAGTACAACGCCCCGAGACTGGAGTGCAGGAGCGCGAGCTCGGGGTGCGCGCGTCCCCGAGCCTGTTGGCGGATCTCGATCGCGCGCCGGTACAGCGCTTCGGCTTCCTGCTTGCGATCGGCCAGTTCCTCGACCCTGGCAAGCAGTCCGAGGGTGCTGGCGACTCGATCGTGTTGCTTGCCGAGTACGCTCTCGAACTGGGCCAGCGCGCGCCGCAGCAGCGGAGCCGCGCCGGCATGGTCGCCCCGCTTCAGCAGCAGCCGGGCCTCGGTCTGCAGGCGGGCCGCGCCCTGAGCCGCTGCCTCTCGGTCCGGCGATCCAGCGAGTCGGGCGGCTTCGGCGATCGCGGCGGCGGCCGCGTCCACCTCGCCGAGGTGCAGCAAGACGTTCGCCAAACCGTCGAGCGTCGCGATCCGCTGCGCGGGATGTCCACTGGTCAGCAGCGCCAACGCATCCTCGTAGGAGCGCTTCGCAGCGGCCTGCTGGCCACGTTGCGAAAGGGTACCGGCGAGTCCGCCGAGGCACGATGCGAGCTGCGGGTGGAACGCTGATCCGAGCGGACGGGTCATCGAGATCGCTTCGCGGTAGTGCTGTTCGGCAGCCTGCAGATCCCCGTTGCCGAACGCCACGACACCGAGCTTGCTGACCGTCGCTGCAACACGATCGGTCGGCACCCCGGTGGATCGTTGCAGGGCGAGTACGCGTTGCAGGTGGGGCTCGGCCTCGCGTGCCATGTCGAGCGCGAGGTACGCGTCGCCGATGAGGAAGCGGGCCTCGGCTTCGGCCGCGGGTTGGCCGTGCAGGTCGTTGACCCGCTGTGCCGCTTCGTCGAGGAACTCGCGCATCGTGTAGCCGACACCGCGCGGATTCTGCAGCACGTGGGTCGATCCGAGCGCGCCGCGGAGGAACTCGAGCACGCTCTGAGCGCGCGCCTCCGACTCCTTGGCCAGGGCCTCTTCGGATCTGGCGCGCCCCAGTGCCAGCAGCGACACCGTCATGGCGCCGCCCATGACCGCGAGCAATGCACACGCGGCGCCGACCAGCAGCTTGTTGCGTTGGACGTACTTGCGCAGCTGGTAGGCCGTGCTGGTCGGACGGGCGCGGATCGGTCGATCGTCGAGAAAGCGGCGGATGTCGTCGGCGAACTCGGCGATGCTGCCGTAGCGACGTTCGCGGTCCTTGGCCAGCGCTTTGGCGAGGATCGTCGCGAGGTCACCGCGCAGCTGCGGCGCAATTCGTTCGGCTGGCATCGCATCGGTTTCGAGGAGAACCCGAACGGCTTCGGCCAGCGGCTTGTCGGTGAGTTCGTGCGGCAGCCGTCCGGTGAGCAACTCGTAGAGGATCACCCCGACCGCGTAGACATCGAGCCGCGTGTCCGCCCCATCCGGGTCGCCGGTGAGCTGTTCGGGGCTCATGTAGGGCAGCGTCCCCAGCAGCTGACCGGCGCGAGTTCGGAGCACCTGGGTGCCGTGGTTCGCCCCCACGGCCCGGGCGATCCCGAAGTCGAGGATCTTCGGCAGCCCACTGTGTTCCACCAGGATGTTGCAGGGCTTCAAGTCGCGGTGGATCACGCCCTTCTGGTGTGCGTGGTGCACGCCGGCGCACACGTCGAGGATCAGCCGCAGCCGTTCGGCCCGTCCGAGACCGCAACGCTCGGCGTGGGTGGTGAGGGGAGTCCCCTCGACGAACTCCATCACGAAGTACGGGGCTCCGTCGCTGGTTCCGGCGTCGTAGATCCGCGCGATGTGCGGGTGGCTCATCAGGGCCAGGGTCTGGCGTTCGGCGGCGAAGCGCGCCCGGCCCTCGGCCGATTGCATGCCCGGGCGCAGCACCTTGAGGGCGACCACGCGCTGCACCGGTTCGGTCTGCAGGGCCCTGTAGACAACCCCCATGCCACCTTCCCCGAGAGTCTCGAGGATCTCGTAGCGTCCGATGCGAATGCCCGGCGTCAGGACCGATCCGGTGGCGACTCCGCAACCGAGCTGCGATTCGCCGAGCGGACCGCTCGGGTCGGCGTCCGCGGCCAGCAAGGCGTGGACTTCGGCGATCAGCGACGCATCTCCGCCGCACCGTTCCCGGACGAATCGGTCGCGCCCCGCGGTCGGCTGCTGCCGCGCCGCGTCGAAGACCTCGAGAATGCGTTCGAATCGGGCGGCGTCCATCCGCCGCTGCATCCTACCCTGGACGGCCAGCGCTTGGGGTGCCGGCAACCGCCTCGCACGACCGCGCGGCGTTGCTCACGAGCGGTCCGTGCCAGCACCCGACGACTGGCCGGCCGGCGCGCCGGCGCGGCCGCGGCAGCGCGCAATCTGCCGGGCGATCGCTTCACGCAGCTGATCCGGCATGAACGGTTTGGCGACGTAGTCGTCCATCCCGGCGTCGAGGCAGGTCTTGCGGTCACCCGGCATCGAGTGAGCGGTGACCGCGATGATCGGCGTTTGGCAGTTCGGGTTCTTCACGTCCGCACGGATCGCCCGGGCGGCGGCGTAACCGTCCATTCCTGGCATCTGGCAGTCCATCAGGATCACGTCGAAGACGCGGTCGGCGCTCATCCGCAGCGCGATCGCGCCGTCCAAGGCGCTGGTGACGTGGCAGCCGAAGCGCTCCAGGACTCCGCGTGCGACCTTCTGGTTGACTGCATTGTCCTCCACTACCAGAACGCGCAGGCCGGCGAGTCGGGGGTCGGTGGTCAGCGCTTTGGGGCGATCGCGCTCCGCCGAGATCGGACCCGACGGGGTGTAGCGCACCAGCTCGAGCAGGCGATGCGGCGCGATCGGTAGGAGGAGCTGTCCGTTGCTCTCGGTGCAGGTTGGGACCGATCCACCGGGATTCGCCAACACCACACAGCGACCACCGGATTCGTCCCACGCGTGGACGATACTGCAGTAGTCGACGTTCCGGGCGACTCGCGGGTCGAGCAACAGAAGCACGTCGGTCAACGGGTTGTTCGCCGCCGCCAGCGTGTCGGTGAACTCGATCTGGGCGCCCAGCGGCGACAGAGTGTGGGAGACCACCTGACGGACATCGGGGCAACGCGTGATGCAGATCAGGCGGGTGTCCGGTTCCGCCCGACCGGGCGCGGCGAGCGGCATGGCCAGCGGCAAGGAGAATGCGAACTCCGAACCGTGTCCGGCCTGCGTCTCCACCTTGATCTCCCCGCCCATCAGCCGCACCAGGTGTTGGCTGATCGCCAGCCCGAGCCCGGTTCCGGGCTTGCGGCGCGTCTGGTACCGCTGGCCCTGCGTGAACGCCTCGAACAGATGGGGTAGGTAATCCGTGTCGATGCCCGGACCGGAGTCCCGCACGGCGAAGTGGAGCGTGGCGTGGCCGTTGGTTTCCACCGCGTCGACCTCGAGTTCGACGGAGCCGACGTCGGTGAACTTCAGCGCGTTGGCGGTCAGGTTGACCAACACCTGGGTCAGCCGGACCCGGTCGAGCGGGACGCTGCGCGGGACCCGCGAACCGATCAGCAGGCAGGTGCTCACCTCGGAGTTGTCGTAGCCCGCCAGACACAGGCGCACCACGTCCTCAGCGAGACTCCACGGGTCGACCAGTTCGCTGTGCAGCTGCAGGCGGCCGGCGCGCAACTGGGAGAAGTTGAGGATGTCCTCGATGAGATGCAGCAGGTGGCGTGCCGAGTCGGACGCTGCGTCGATGCAGTCCCGTACCGCTGGCGACATGCCCTGATCGCGGGCCAGCGTGAGCATCCCCAAGACACCGTTCATCGGCGTGCGGAGTTCGTGGGAGACCATCGCCAGGAACTCGTCGCGCTTCTCGGCGGCCTGCCGCGCCGCCGCCAGGGCCTGTTCGAGTTCGGTCTTCTGCTTCTCGAGTTCGCGCTGGCGCGCTTGGCTGATCTGCGCCATCTGGTGCGCGGCGCGCACATTGGCCGAAGCCACGTGGTGGGCTTCTTCGCGCAGGCTGTCGTTGGCCCGTTCGAGTTCGGCGATCCGGCGGGTCAGCTCGGCGCAGTGCGCACAGCGTTCGGAGTCCACCGCCGCCATGGTTCAGAACACCAGCGTGTTGGCGCCGTGCACCGCTGACCGAGTCACCGTGACCAGGCCGGCGAGGTCGACCCCTTCGCGCAGTTCGGGCATCTCCGTGTGCTCCTCGTGGGTCATGCAGTGCTTGTCCGCGCAGGCGGAGCAGCACGACAGATGACCACCGAGCCCACGGATCTTGTCGAGCAAGCGGTGGATCGCCGCGTAGTCTTCGTCCTCCGGGGGGTGTGCGCAGGCCCAGGCGGTCGCGTGATGGGCCAGGAACACCCGCACCGCCACGCCGGAGCAGGCTGCGGCGATCGCCATCTGCAGGCCCATGGTCGCCCGCTCGGCGTCGCCAGGGCCGCACAGGATGAGGAACTGGAGCGGGTGTTCGGTCGCGGTCATCTCAGATGAACAGAGTCGAGTCCGAGTCGAGCAGCTGTTGCAGGCACGTCGGAGCGCCGGCGCACTCGACGCCGTCGACCAGCTCGTCCGTGCCGATCCCCATCAGGTCCATGGAAGTCGTGCACGCCAGCAGGCGAACCCCGAGTGCTCGCGACCGCAGCAAGGCGGCCGGCACGTCGTCGACCTTCTTGTGCCGCATCAGGTAGCGGAAGAAGCGCGGGCCGATGCCCAGCATGTTCATCTTCGATGTGCCGAGCTTGTTCGCGCCGGACGGCAACATGAACGTGAGCATGCGGGCGCACAGTCCCTTGCCGCGGTAGAGCGCGCGGCGGCGCAGTGCAGCAACACCCCAGAAGGTGAAGAACAGCTGCACACGCACGCCCGATGCAGCGGCGGTGTTGGCCAGCATCAGCGTGGCGAGGAGCTTGTCCATGTCGCCGCTGAACGCGACGATCGTCAGGGCCTTCTGCCGCCGCTGGGTGGCGGCGAGTTGGGCCGCGACTTCGCGCTGCACGAGCTCTTGGAGTTCCGGAAGCGCCATTGTCGAGGTGTCGCCGCTCATGACCGCTTCTCCACCAGAGCGCGATGTGGCGGCCCTTCGACGAACTCGACCAGGGAGTGGCCGGTCATCTCGGCCCACGCAGCCAGGTCGCTCTTGAACGCCGGGTCGGTGGCCACCACCTCGATCTTGTCGCCGGCATCGAGGTCGTGCATGGCCTCGAACAAGCGGACGATCGGCTCCGGGCAGCGCAAGTCGCTGCAGTCGAGTTGCTTGGGATAACGAGCGGTCGAGTCGGCGGCCATCGCAATCCGGACTATCGGGTGGATTCCGATGCCGCTTGTCCCCTGTCGGGAACGAACCGTGGCAACGAGATGAGGTTTCGTGCTCGGCGCGGGAACGCGCCGAGTACTCGCGGGACGATCAGCGCCGCTGCCGCCAGCAGCCGAGTCGACCGCACGGCGAGGAAGGCGGGACGTCTCGCGGTGCGACCGGATCGTGAGTCGCGCCTGCCCGTCGGTCTCGCCGCGGCGCAGTGTTGCCGGTGCCCAGCTCGCCGTGATGCGCGCGTGGCTGCGCGATCCGAGCCGCTGCGAGCACGGGGACGTCGCGGCCAGTATCTCGGAGCGACGCGGGCGAGAATCGCTCGAGGCGAACCCGCGGTGCGGGTCGACGGTCCTCACGAGGTCTCGATCTGCCCGGTCCGGGCTACAGTTGCGCCATGCTCAAATCCTTGCTGCTCGCCACCGCTTCCGTGGCACCTCAGGGACCCGCCGCGGAGATCGTGCCGTGTGCCGAGTGCCGGCCCCTGACCGAGCCGCCGTGTTCGTACGTCATCACGCAGGACGCCAAAGGCCTGATCACGCCAACCGATCCGGTCATCGCCTGGGTGCGCGGCAAGCACAACGGTGGTGCGATTCCGATCCGCCACTTCCTCAGCGGCCCGCGGGTCATCAACGACACGTACGGCCTGTTCTTCTTCGACCCCGAGGGTGGCTATGTGGCAGGCTACGAGAAGGACTACGGGTACACGTTCCACGGCTGGCGCCGGGGAGTGATGGTGGTTCGCCACACCGACGGGACGTTGTTCTCCGCGCTGACCGGAGAGGCGTTTGCCGGGCCGCGCTCCGGCAAGCGCCTGACGCGGCTGCCCAGCATCGCCACGACCTGGGAGCAGTGGAAGCTGCAGCATCCGGAGTCGACGGCGTACGATCTGTTCGACGGCAAGCGCTACCCGGTGGTCGCGCTGCCCACCGAACCGGCGCGAGGTTCGGTGGCGAGCCGGGGAAAGGTCGATGCGCGGCTGGCGGGGGACGTGGACGTGCTCGGAGTGTGCGTCGGCGCGGCGCGAATGGCCTTCCCGCTCGATGGCCTGCCGGATCGCGCGGTGCTGCAGGACAAGGTCGGTGGCTGGACCGTCGTGGTGTTCTGGCAGGGGCGTACGCGTACGGCTGCCGCGTATCGCGCGGTGGCCGGTGATGCGCTGTTGCGCTTCGAACCCGACGCCATCGCTCCGCGGACCGCGCCGTTCCGCGATGCGAACACCCGGACACGTTGGTCGATCGCTGGAAGAGGTATCGATGGGTTGCTGCGCGGTCGGGAGCTGACCTGGGTGGACAGCATCCAGTGTCGCTGGTTCGCGTGGTCTGCGGAGAACCCACGGACGGCGGTGCATCACCCCGCGACGCCTTCGAGGAAGGGGCCCGGGGAGAAGGGGCGGTGAGGACACGACTGCTGGCGAGCGCCATCGGGTTGCCGGTCCTGTTGTTCGGATGTGGCGCGCCCGCGCCGAGTGCACCGGTGCGCCAGTCCTTGGCTGTGCGCCAAGCGCTCCATGATCCTTCGCAGATCGACGCTGCGCTGCTCGCTGGCGTGCGCCGGCGCGGCGTGACCGGCATCGTGTTGTGTCTCGGGGATCGTGCGGTCACCGAGCTCGATCGACGGGCCGCCGATCTGGTCCGTTCAGCTGGGCTGCAGCTGGGCTACTGGCTCGAGGTCGGTCGCAGCGTGGCACTCGCCAACGCCCGCCCCGATCTGATGGCGAGCCTGCAAGGGCACCGCGAGTGGCGGCAGGCGGTCGCGTCGGCCCCGTCGCCGGGTGCCGGCGAAGTGGTGAAGGCCTGGCCGTGGTTGCCGGTCGCCTACCGTGAGGCGTTCGACCTGCACCTCGCCCGGGTCCGGCGCCAACTGGTCGAGTTGCCTGTCGCCGAGGTCGTCTACCTCAGCGACTTGCAGGGTCCGCCGTCGTCGTGCGGTTGCGGGAACGCGCTCTGTCGGTGGGCGACCGACTACACCCTGCACGGCGCGCCGCCACTGCGCAGCGCCGAGCTGGGCCCACCCGGCGCGGCGGCGCGGTTCGTCGCTGCGGTGCGTGCGATCGCTCCGGCGAGCAGGGTGATCCCGGTCTGGGTCACGGAGTGCGAGGAGGTCGACCGCAACGGTCCGTGTCGCGGCGTGGGCTGCTACCACGGAGCATGCTGGCGCGAATTCGACAAGCAGTGGTCGGCGCTCGTCGGCGAGTGTCGGACCGTCGCACTGTTGCTGCCGCACGCGAGCTTCGGACGCCCGGTACACTGGCCGCGCGCCGCGGTGGAACACCTGCGCGGGCGCGTCGGCAACGCGGTGCGACTGATCGCCGTGGTGGAGGGCGGCAGTGACCCGATCCCGGGCGTCGAGGTACTGCTCACCCGGCACGCTGCGATCCCGCAGGGGTTCGAGCCGCGCATCGTGCACGTGCCGAAGTGACCGGTTGCCCCGCCCGCGGCGGGTTCAGTCCAACAGTCGCCGACCGATACCCTCGAACAGCGCGCGCCGCTGGTCCTGACTGAGGAAGCGCAGTTGGCGGCCGATGTTGGCCGTGGTGGCGATCCCGATCAGCGCCCACGCGGCCAGCGCTGCGTCGCCGGGCTCGCGGCCTGCTGCATTCCGGTGCGTCGCGACTTCCGCCTCGATGATCGCGTGGAAGTGCTGGTACATGTGTCGCAGCGCTCGGCGGATCTCCGGATCGTCCGCTTCGCTGAGCCCGGCGAACACGATGCGGAAGTTGCCGAATTCGCCGTGATGCCGGGCTTCGTGGGCGAGGATCCGTTCCGCTGCACTGCCGCCGTCGCCGGTGCGGACCCGGGACCAGGCTTGTGCCGAAACGGTGAACACGTGCTCGATGGCGGCGATGAACATCGCCTTCTTGTCCGGCCACAGGCGGTACAGGATGTTCTCCCGTACTTCACAGCGCCGCGCCAGCTCGGCTGTGGTGCAACGTCGGTAGCCGAGTTCGACGAAAGCGTCGACCAGGATCGGCAACAGCCGCGTGCGTTGTTCCTCCGCCTGACTCGGGCGTGCCACGGGGGTAGCGTATTCGGTGTGCCGCTGGACGCGGCGCGGATTCCATCTCCTACCGGCGGGGGCGCATCCGCCGGCGCGACATGGGCGAAGCCAGTGTCATGCGCGAGGGCGACTTCTCGGAGTCCGGTGGGTTCATCGTGTTCGGCGCCTCCGGCGGTATCGGCTCCGCGGTTGTGCGAGCGCTATCCGCCCGGGACGCGCATGTGGTCGCTGCGGCACGGGGAGTGAACCGATTGGCGGCGCTCGACCTCGGCAGCGCGGTGCGGAACACGCCGTGCGACGTGACCGCGCCGGGGCAGGTCGAGGAGTGCTTCCAGCAGGCGCTGGAGTTCGGCGGCGGCGCGATCGCCGGCGTGGCTTTGTGTGTCGGCAGCATCCTGCTGAAGCCAGCGCACCTGACCACGGACGCCGAGTGGGATGACGTGCTCGCGCGCAACCTCACCGCCGCGTTCCACGTCGCACGGTGTGCGGGCAGAGTGATGCGAGAGGGCGGATCCGTGGTGTTCTGCTCCACCGCCGCGGCCGGCACCGGGCTCGCCAACCACGATGCGATCGCCGCGGCGAAGGCTGGCGTCGAGGGACTGGTGCGCTCGGCGGCGGCGACCTACGCCGCCCGCGGGCTGCGCTTCAACGCGGTGGCTCCGGGGCTGGTACGCACCGGCATGTCGGAGTCGATCACCGGCAACGAACGTGCGCTGGAGACATCGCGGGCGATGCACCCCCTGGGTCGAATCGGCGAACCGAACGACGTGTCCTCGGCCATCGTGTGGCTGCTCGATCCGGCGAACGACTGGGTCACCGGCCACGTGCTGCGCGTGGACGGAGGGCTGGCCCGACTGCGCCCGGTGTCGCGCCGGTGAGCGGCGACGACCGTCCGGTGGTCGTGACAGGCGCCAGCGGCGACTCGATGGCCTGTTCCGCGCGCGACCGGACGTGACGTGGTCGGTCGCCCGGGCTACTGCCGGCGTCGCAGACGAATCGGCCCACGTGCAGTCGCCGCATCCACCACCCTGCCGCCCTGGACCACCTCGATCTCTCCCTGTCCGACCAGGCGGCGAGCCGCGCGGCGGACCGCCTCCATGCAGCCTCGCCAGTCGTCGGGGCGCTCGCGTCGGGCTACTTCGGAGGGACACACTGTCGCGGCCCCGCTCCGAGTTGCGAGCAGGGACAGGATCGCGTGCTCCCACACCGGGTGACGCACCTCGTCGCGCCGGCGGGCGCAGCGCTGGCTGCAGTTTTTCACCCGGTCCCAACAGCGCGCCCATTTGTGTCGCCAAGCGAACGACCGCCCGCACACCGGGCATGGCTTGGTCCGAGTGCTGCCGCTGCTCGCCATCGGGTCAGTCGACCAGCGTGGCGTCGCCCGGGCGAAGTGGCGCACCGGCGCGCAGGCGCTGGCGAACCGCTTCGAGCACTTCCCGGTCGCGTTGGCGCTGTTGCGCGCTGCGCCGGCGCAGACTGGCCATCGGCATACGCAGACGCGGATTGTCGCCGAGCACATCGCGGTGCCGGTCGAGGAATGCCCAGTAGAGGGAGCGTATCGGGCAGGTCTTCTTGGGGTCGAATGCGCAGCCGTCGCAGTAGTCGCTCATCTTGTCGATGTAGTTGGATCCGGCGACGTACGGCTTGGTGGTCATCAGGTCGCCCACCGCGAAGGTGCCCATTCCCAGCACGTTCGGCTCGACCACCCAGTCGAAGGCATCGGTGTAGGCGACCCAGAACCAGTCCGTCAGCTCGCGCGGCGACACATCGAGCAGCGTGGCGATGTTGGCCAGCACCATGAGCCGCGTGATGTGGTGGCCGTAGCCCTCGCGCCACACATCGCCGACCACAGTGTCGAGGCAGTGCAGCCCCGAGGGTTCGCCCCAGAACGCCGGCGGCAGGGGCTCCGTTGCCGAAGCGAAGAATCGCGGGGCCGCGTCGGCGGCGATGGTGCGGAAGCCGTCGGTCTCGCGGTGCACATGGCGCACGAACTCGCGCCATCCCAGCACTTGCCGCACGAATCCCTCGCAGCTGGCGATCGGGAGGTCGAGTGCCAGGGCGTCGGCGACCACACGTTGTGGCAACAGTCGATGCAGGTGCAGCAGTGGCGCGATTCTGGCGTGGAACAGGGACGACGACCGGGTCGACATCGCGTCCTGGAACGGACCGAAAGCGGGAAGGCATTCCCGCTGCGCCCAGATCCAGAGTGTCTCGGCGTCCGCTGCGGTCGCCGGCAGCGACTCTGCGTCGAGCCTGCCGGGATGGTCGGCGTAGCGGGTCGCGATGAGCTCGAGCACTTCCTCGGTCACGGCATCGGGGGTGAACCGCGGCGGCGTCGGCGCCGGGGGGTCACCGTACCACGCCTCGCGGTTCTCCGGGTCGAAGCTGAACTTGCCGCCGACCGGCTCGCCAGCTCCGTCCATGAGCACGCCGGTCGACCGCCGCACCTGCCGGTAGAAGCGGTCCATACGGAACGGCGCCCCGCGCGGGTGGGCTGTCTGGAAGTCGGTGGGCGTCGACATCCACCCGGCGTGGGGCACCATTCGCAGCGCCCCCCGCGCGACCAGCGGTTGCAGGTCCTGCCGCAGTTCGCGTTCGGCCGGTTCCATGCACACCAGGGGGCCGAGTTCGTCGGCCAAAGGAGCGAGCGCCGCGCCGTAGTCGCGTTCGGCCACGATGTGTCGGACGGCGACCCCACGTTCGGCCTGTTCCAACGCGAACTGCCGCAGGTTGGCGATCACCAGCGCCAGCTTCTGCCGGTGGTAGGGTCGGCGTGCGCCCTTCGCCGGGCACTCGACGACGACGATCCCGAGCCGCTCCGCGTCGGTCTCGGCCAACGGTCCGACGGCGTCGGTCAACTGGTCGTAGGGCACGAATACCCAACGCCGATCACCACTGGCGCGGGGCTGTCGTTCCTCGAGCCGGGTACGGAACACCGACTTGGTCACGCTGGGGACTTCGCCGCCGGAGTGCATCGAGATGCGCAGGGACGGTTCGAATCGGCGGCTCCAGCCCGGAGCTCCCGCCGAGCGGGCGAGGCACGGGGATCGGCAGGATCCGGCTGCTGCCGCAGCGCTCAGTCCTGTTGGTTTGCTCGATCCCGTGGCGCCGCGGATGGCGAAGACCGCGTGACTCGACGACGTGTGCGACCAACCTCGGCGCAACTCGGCCCGAACGATTCATGACCGAATGGTCCGGGCTAAGCTACGTCTCCGATGCCGCAGCTGCGCCGAATCTTGATCTGCCAGGTGAAGGAGTGGGGATCCAGCGGAAGTGGGGGCCGCTACGCCGCAGGTTCGTCATCGAAAACGCTGCCGGGTCGCCGGTATTCGAGATTCGTGGGCCGGCGCACCGGTGGTGGACGTTCGAACTTCTGTACCGCGGGGTCGAAGTCGGCAAGGTCTCGAAGCAGTGGGGTGGCTTGCTCAAGGAGATGTTCACCGACGCAGACGTGTTCGGCATCGAGGAGCTGCGCCCGCTCCTGATCATGGCGACGCTCCTGATCGACCTCGCGTTCTTCGACGACAACTGGTGCTCGAGTTGGTGGGAGTGGGTCGACAACGCCTTGCTGTGCGCCCGCGGTCCCTGATCCCCGTGGACTACTTCGCTTGCCCGCGTGACCGCACGTCGCCAGCGACCTGACCGAGTAGATCCCGCACCGCGTCACCCCAGCCCGCGGCCAGACTCGTCGGATCCCGGTCGCGGATCGACTTCTCCACCCGGTAGGCCTTCTGCCAGACGATCGCGCGCTCTCCGGTGACACGGGTCAGCACCGCCCGAAGCGCGACAACGGCCTTCGGCTTGCCTGCGTCGCGGAAGTCGCCGACCAACTCGGTCAGGTCCATCGTGAGGGCGAACTGTGCCACGACGCCGGAAGCGGAGTCGACCACCACCGGAAACGCCTGTGTCGCCTGCAACCACTGCCGCGTCAGCTGCGTCAGCTGTTGACCCGGGTCGACCAGGAACTCGGCATAGAAGTCGGTTTCGTAGCGCGACGGTCCGGTGCGGTACACGAAGGGACGCCCGTTGTACGGCGCCACCGCGTGGACCGACTCGACGATCAGCACCGGGTGTTGCCGCTCCGACAGGGCGGTGGGCTCCGCGGGGAGCTTCACATCCAGCATGAAGCGCTGCTTGCTGGGCGGCTCCTTGGCCAGGTCGTCCAGGTCGACGCGGAAGCATCCCGCGAGCCCGAGTGCGAGCAGCGGGGACACCGACCAGAACAAACTGCCACGCTTGTCGATGCACATCACTTGCCGTCCCGCGTCAACCGCTTCGGTGCGTTGCCGACGAACAGCAGCGATGGATACTCGCTGAGATTGCCCGTCAGCGTGCTCAGGTTGCCGAGCACCTGCCGCAGGTGAGTCACTGCCGACGCCAATTCGCGGCTGCGGCCGCGCACCACTTGGTCGACGCCGTCCACTGCGCTACTGGCCACCGTCGCCGCCCTGCGAATCTCGGCGATCGCCGCCTCGCCCTGGACCAACAGTCCCTCGAGCCGCTTCATGGTCGAGTGCACCTTGGGGTCACCGACCAGCGCATCGACCTTGTCCAGTGTTCCGCGCACGCTGCTTCGCAGCTCTCCGAACACGCCGTCGAGGCCCTTCGCGATGCGATCGACGTCCTTGCCGGCGCGGGCGACCGCCCCGTCGATACTGGTCAGCACGGTCTCGATCCGGTCCCGCAGCCGCTTCACGTCCACACCGTCGGCGGCGCTGCGCACGCTGTGGAACGCGTCGCGCGCGCCGTTGACCGCCCCGTCGATATCCGCTTTCGCGAGTTTGTCGAGCACGGTGCTGACCGCGCTGGTGAGCTGCAACAGTTTGCTCGGCGTCGACGGCACGTAGATCTCGATGGGGTCGAAGTCGATGTTCAGCTCCGGGTACTTGGTCTTGTCCTCGATGTAGAGCGCCTCGAGGTACTGACCGCCGGTGATTCCGGTGCTCGAAAGGGTGACCCGCAGGCCGCTTCGCACGCGTTCGGCCACGGTCGTGGCGGTATCGCCGTAGGCGGGGATGTGCATGGCCGCGGTCCGCACCTTGAAGCGCACCAACGCATAGGTCTGCTTGCTGTTGGGGTACACGTCGCGCACCGTGGTCACACGTTCGACCTTGCCTACCGGGATGCCGCGAAACTTGACCGGGGACCCGCGTTCGAGTCCGCTGACCGGCTCGTCGATGCAGGACTGCATGAACGTGTAGTCCTCCCACAGTGTGCGGGCGCCCAGCAAGGTCACTGCCGTGATCAGGAGCGCGATCGCCGTGATCACGAAGATGCCCAGATAGAAATGTTGGCGGTTCTCGTTCATGGGGATGCCTCCGCGTTGCGGCGGAAGAAGCGAGCGACGGCGGGGTTCGGGCTGTCGCGCAGTTCCGCCGGACGGCCCTCGGCCAGGATGCCGCGGGCCTTCTTGTCGAGCAGGATGACCCGATCGTTGGTGTCGAAGATGCTGGCGAGCTCGTGGGTGACCATCACGAACGTGATCCCGAGGGTCTTGGCGAGCCGCAGGATCAACTGGTCGAGTTCGGCCGAAGTGATCGGGTCGAGGCCGGCCGCCGGTTCGTCGAGGAACACGACGCGTGGCTCCAGCGCCATCGCCCGCGCGATTGCGGCGCGCTTGCGCATTCCCCCGCTGATGTCGGAGGGCATGAAGCGCTCGAATCCCTGCAGACCGACCAGCCGCAGGCGAAGCAACGCGACCATGTCGCGCTGATGACGGGTCAGGTGGGTGTGTTCGTCCAACGGCAGGCGGACGTTCTCCAGCAGGGTCATCGAACCGAACAGCGCCCCCTGCTGGTACATCACGCCGATCTGCCGCAACAAATCGACCCGCTCCTCGCCGCGCGCCAGGCTGATGTCGGTCCCGGCGATCTTGATCGAACCACCCAGCAAGGGGAGCAGCCCGATCATGTGCTTCATCGTGGTGCTCTTGCCGCAACCCGATCCGCCGAGGATGCCGAATACTTCGCCCGGGTACACGTCGAAACCGATGCCGTCGAGGATCCGATATCCCGGGTAGCCGACGTCGAGGTCGCGCACTTCGATGATCGGCCGAGGCGTCATATTCCGAGCACCTGCACGACCATCGCCAGGATCGCGTCGGCGATCGCGATGAACACGATTCCGGTGACCACCGCACTGGTCGTCGACTTGCCGACGGCCGTCGGGTTGGCCGCAGTCTGGAGGCCGCGGATACAGCCGATTCCCGCGACCAGCGCGCCGAACACCAGCGCCTTGACCATGCCGAGTGCGATGTCGGTGGGAGTCAGCACGTCGCGCAGCAGGTTGGTGTAGACGACCAACGGTTGATCGAGCACGAAGCGAGACACCAGCGCGCCGCCGACGATCCCGGCCACGTTGGCGAACACCGCCAGCAGTGGCGTCATCAACACGCCAGCGATGATCTTGGGCACCACCAGGAAGCGGATCGGGTCGAGTCCCATCGTGGTCAGGGCGTCGACCTCTTCATTGACCTTCATCGTGCCGATCTCCGCGGCGAACGCGGACCCGGACCGGGCGGCGAAGACCACGCTCGTCATGAGCGGACCGAGTTCGCGGACCATCGCCGGACCGATCAGTGCGGCCAGCAGCGTGTCCGCACCGTAGTCGTGCATGATGAATGCCGCGGAGAAGCCCATCACCCAGCCGAGCAGGAAGCCGATCACGGAGACCACCGGCAGCGCGAACGCGCCCGCCGTGGTGCAGCGCTCGAACACTTCGCTCCAGGGCGTTCGGTGTGGTCGGAGTGCGGCGGTTGCGGTGCCGGCGACGATCGAACCCAAGTAGGTCAACAGGCTGCGGGCGTCGTGCCACAGCTCAGTGGTGCGCAGTCCGACGAGCTGTGGAAACGATCGCTCAGGCGGCCGCGGCGAGGGCGTCTGCAGGTCTTGGTCGAGCTCGGCGAGGTCGAGGAACGCCTGCTGATCGGGCGCAAGACCGTGGATCGAGACGCTGCCGCCGCGGCGCCGCTGAATCTGCGTCAGGTCGTGCAGCAACGCCACGCCGAACCCGTCGAGGTACTCGAGTTCCGCGGCGTCGATCCGCACGTCGCCCGACCGAGGCAGCGCCTGGCAGGCTCGCGTCCAGATCGTCTCCACGGTGCACTTGTCGAGCCGACCGCGCAGTCGCAGCGTGCGCGGCGACGCGGAATCGCCGACCACGCTGAGGTCGATCGAGGCGGATGCGTCGGGCGCGGGCATGGGAGGTGGGACGGTAGCGAGCGGACCTGCAGAGATGATGCCTGCGGGGCGAAACTCGTCCGCCGGCTTGCCCTCCGCATCGTGCCGTGCGGTCGGGTAACGGGGCACTCCGGCCCGCGGCCGGTTCTTCGACGGCGCCGGGTTCGCCTCGCGCGGTCTCGTGCCGCGGCTCCTTTGTCGTCAGGCCGGGACGCTCGGGAAGAAGTCCGTTCCGGCCGGACCCCTCGCACCTCGCCGACACCCCACTCACTTCGCGGGACTGGCTTCTTGCTCGAGGAGTGGGTTGGATGGGGGAGACAGCCCCCGTTCTGCAATGGAAATGGGTCAGGCGGGCACGGCCCGTCCGACGAGAACGCCGTGCTCGACGCGGCGAGGAGTCCCTGATGAAAGCAGCCTGCCTCTGTGTGACCTCCCTGATTCTCGCATCGTCCCTCGCCGCGCAGTCTGCGTGGCGCAACCTGGGCCATGCCAAAGCCGGCAGCGCCGGCTACCCCGACCTCAGCGCCGTCGCACCGCAGCTCGGCGCGAGCTTCACCATCACGCTGGCGTCGGCGCGACCGAGCAGCCTCGCGGCGCTGGTCCTCAGTACCCGGCGATCCGATCTGCCGATCTGGGGCGGCGTGCTGGTGCCGGCCGCCGACGCAGTGTTCCTCCTGCCGACTTCGGTCGGCGGTGGTGCGAGCATGCTCGTGAACGTGCCGAACGACCAACGGCTGCTGGCCGCCACCGTCTACCTGCAGTCGGTGGTCGCCGATCCGCTGGCGACCCAGGGACTGGCGTTCTCCAACGCGCTGACTGCTAACCTCTGCCCGCAGCTCCGGTTCACGGCGGAGGACTTCCGGACGGATCGCTTCTTCGACCCGCAGGTCTCGGCGGGTACCTGGGGTGGTGGGGCCCTGCGCTTCAGCCTGGTCGGCGGCAGCGGCATCCTCGGCGTATTCGATCCACGCCACGGCACGCAGGTGGCACCCGGCCACTACGTGTGGAGCACCGACCGGCAGATCATCCCCGGCAGCGCCACGCGGACCGGAAGTTCGATCACGGTCACCGACGGTCGGTTCCACTTCGAGAGCCTGACGATCCCCGCCAACGTGCGCGTCGATTTCGTCGGGTCGAACCCGGCGCGCATCTGGGTCAGCGGCGACGCGGTGATCGATGGCCGGCTCACGACCAACGGCGAGGTGCTGGCAGCAGATCGCGTCGCGCCCAACAAGGCAGCAGGTCCGCAGGCCGGCGAGGTCGGTGGCGTGGCCGGGGCGATGGGCGGCACGGGGGGCGCCGGCGGCGACCGCGGCGACGGGCTGGTGCACAAGTCGGCGTTCGATGGCAAACCCGGGACCGACGTCGTGCTGAAGGCAGGGCACGCCTACGCCGCCGCGGCGCGGGGAACCGGTGGCCTCGGCTCGCCGCAGTTCCCCGCGGACGGCCGCGACGCGAGTATCGGGTGGGGCTACGTCAACGTGATCGCGCTCGAGCTCAACCGCGGCGGCGGTGGCGGAGGGTTCACCGGGCCGGGGGGCGCGGGCACCGCGGTGTGGGGGCCGCCCAACACGGCCTACGCCAAGTGGGCAGCGCCGGGCAGTACGCCGGGTGGCATCGCGTTGGACTTCCCGAGCACCTTTCCGACCTACACCAACGGGTTCACTCACGCGGATCACTTCCTGGTCGGCGGCTCGGGCGGTGGTGGTGGTGGGTCGTGTTCCACGGCGACGATCCACTCCGCAACCCCGAAGATCTGGTGGCGGATCGGTCGGGCCGGTGGGGGTGGCGGCGGCGCGCTGGGATTGCGTATCGGTGGCAGTCTGCACGTCGCGGGCGCGATCGAGGCGCGTGGTGGAGCCGGCGCATTCGACGATCTGTACTTCTCGGTCCGCGGACTGATGGCGGCCGGTGGAGGCGGGTCGGGCGGATCGGTGTTCGCGCAGGTGAACCGGGCGATCGACAACCGCGGCTCGGTGACCACCGAAGGCGGTGCGGGCGGCCAGTCGGTGGGCCACCCGTTGGACGCGATCTTCAACGGCGCAGCCTCGCGCGGTGGCGACGGCGCGCCGGGGATCGTGCACTTCGAGGTCGGCGGCGACCCGCGCAGCTACACCCCCGGCACTACGGTGCCGCCGAATGCGCCGATCTCTCGGATCGAGGACACCGACTTCGATGTCGCGTTCGTCCGTTCTCGCTGGTACCCCACCACCGGCGGCGCAGCCCCCACGTTCCTGCGCTACGAGATCGAGGCGACGGTCGACGGCAAGCCGGTCGTGTTCACCGATGACCCCGCGCGCGGCCCGTTGGCGAGCGGCCCGTCCTCGCCGCTGCGCCTCACGGTGCAGGGTGCGACCGTCGGGCTCGCCACCAGCGGCCACTGGGAGCCGGTCGGGCTCGCCACGCCGTGGATCGAGTTCGTCGGACCGTTCGCGGGCACCAAGCCGACCTTGTTCGGCTCCGGAACCAATGGCTACCGATTCGAACTGGTCCTCGACCGTTCGGTCACTCGTGACGTCGTGGTGCACAAGATCACGGTGTTCTGGTGCCGGTGAGGTAGCGGTAGCTCGGTTGGCGGCGCGGCGCGCCGAGCCCGGACGATTCGTGACCGAGCTGCTGCGCTCGCGCAGGGTCGCTGCCGACTTCGTCGAACGATCTCGCGAGGCTGCTCACGACTGGTCCGGGCTCCCGAGGGCTGACGAGTCACCGTCGCTCCTTCGCCACCCGCGCGACGTGGCGCAGGACGCGGCGGTGGATCGCACCGATCAGCCAATCCGACCAGAGCACCCAGTAGGCCTGCGGGAACATCTCGACTTGGTACCACGTCGTCCCGTGGAGTCGGGTGCGCGCTCCCGGGAGCCGCTCGAGCCGGAACTCGCCGCGCAGGCTGCGCAACGTGCCATCGAGGTGCGGTGGATGAAGGTCGTGGTACGGACTGAGTTCGAACATCGGTGCGGGCTGCTGGGTGACGTCGAACGCGAGTCGGGTCGGTTCCTCCCAAGCCGTGATCGGCTCGACGAAGGTCCCGGTCGTGAACTCGCAGCGCCGCACCGCGCCGACGCCGCGCCCCTCGATCGTCGCGCCGATCGGGCACGCGATCCCCGCCCGGAACACCCACTCCTCGGGTTCGGGTAGCTCGGGGAAGGCGATCACGGTCCGCCACACGGTCTCGATCGGCGCGTCGATGTCGATCGACGTGCACACGGCGTGAACCGGAGCCACGGCGCCGGAAGCCGCGTCGACACTCAACCAGATCGGCAACAGCAACACCGCGACCCCGATCTGCCGGCGCGGTCGGTGCGCGGCCCGCAGGATGCCGCGTCCGATCAGGGCACCGGCGAAGGTCAGGGGAAGGGCGAGCGGAGCGACCATCACGATGCAGAACACACCTTCGAGCCCGAACACGAGCAGCAACCCGCCGCACGCGAGTAGCGCCAACACCGAGCTCCACAGCAAAGAGGTCGAGCCGTCCGTCGGGTCGTGGCGCACGACCGCGAGAATCATCCCCATGACGATCGGCGTCCCGACCATCAGCGGCAGGCCGTAGTCGCCGGCGACGTACACTGCACAGCCGAGCATGGCGGCCGCGACCGCGACGGCGAGCAGAACGCCGGTGAGCAGGTGACCCCGTGCCTGGGCTTGGGTCGGCGCTCGCGGTGGTTCCTCTTCCGGATCGAAGTCCGTGTCCGGCGGTGGATCCGTCCGCCTCGCCGATGGCGCCACCGCGAACGCCAGCATCGCGAGCAGGCACACGACCGGCACCAAGATCGCGAGCCCCCAGAACGGCGACCACCCGGCATCCATGGCCCGACGCACGGTCAGGAGACGGCGATCCAGACGAACGGGAGGGTCCACGCGAACCACGATGCCCCGAGCAGCGGCGCCCATTCGCCTGCGAGCACCCGCCGCCCCTCCAGGCTCGGCACGACGAACATCCACGGATCGAAGAACACGCCGAACGCCAGCCAGACTGCGGTCGCCTCGACGGCGTACTTCAGCGCCATCAGCGCGAGGCCCGAGCGCACGTACGGCGAGCGGGTGACCGGCACGGTGCCGAACCAGAGGGCGAAGAGGGGTTGCGAGTTCACGGATCGAGGGCGGGCCGCTCGGTGTTGCGACGAGCGACGCGAGCATATTCCCGGCCACAGCACCGCGAGTTGCGCGACGTGTGGGCAAGCCGCACCGAGCCTACCGTTCGGTCGAGGGAATCGCGCCGCCGACTCGGGGCTTGGCGGCGAATCTCCAGTGGCGTTCGATCTCCGCGTGCTCACCGCCCTCCTCGCCGGCAGCGTGTTGATCAGCCCGCAGCATCCCGTCACGCACGACCGACCTCCCCAGGACGACGGCGTGATCCGTACGTTGCGTCAAGAGATCCAGAACCTGCGTGGGTTGGGTGTCGAGGTCGACGTGATGCGCAGGGAACTGCAGCGGCTGCGCGGACTGATGGCAGCGAAGCGCGACGAGGTGTCACTGCCGATCGAAGTGGAGGAACCGTGGCGGTTGTTCTCTTCTACCCCGAAGACACCCGGATTCCGCATTCGTGGGTGGGTCGAGCAGAGCTTCACGTTCAACCCCGATCGGCCGACCGACCACTACAACGGACCGGTCACTCCACCCTGATGTTGCATTACTTGTAGGGGTTCCGGCGGCTGTCAAGCCGCTCGTCGTGCCCACGGCCGGAGTAGCCGCTCGAATTCTCCGGCAACGCGCTCGTTGCCTGCCATCGTCAACGTGAGCCGCCCACTGGGTCGGGTCAGTCGGCCTGCACGTTGGATCACGCCCTTGCGGATGGTGTCGAGCTTCTCGAAGACCCACAGACACGCGCGGGTTGGTGTGTGACGACGTTCCGGTGGCCGGGACTCCATCTGCATCTCGCGGCCCAGGGTGTGTGCGATGACGCAGGACAACATGTACACGCGGTTGCCGATCTCCCGGCGTGTGGGGATGTAGTCGAGAGATCCCTGCGACTTCAGTTCGGCGAAGATCCCTTCCTGCGAGCCTCTACCGTTGTGGTAGTGGAGTACTGCCTTTGCCGAGACCGTCTTGTTGGTGATGACCATCTTGTACTCCCACTCCCGCTCGATCGGCCGGAAGAGGTCGAGTTGGATCGGTCCTTGGATCGGCTTGCGGACCAGACGTCGATAGATGATGCAGCGCATCTTCGAGGCCCACTTCTTCGGCTTCCACGTCAGCTCGAAGCAGGACCACTCGTCGTCGATGACGTTCCACCTGGACCGCTCACGGATCATCCCCTTCACCTCGGGGAAGCGCTCGAAGGGCACGCTGATCGAGAAGTCGACCCCTTCGGCTTCGAGCCAGCCGCAGGTCTGCTCGCTGAAGTGCGCTCCGTCCATGCGGGTCTCGATTCGCCCCCGGAAGCCGCTTTCCCGCAGTTCGGCGATGCATGACTTGACGAACTCGAGGGCGCCGTTCGAATCGTGCACGTTGCCGGATCGATGCAGGACATCGAAGACCTGACCGGTCTGCGCGACCGTTGCGAACAGCGGGTAGTAGCTCCGCTGCCCCTTCTTCTTGTTGTACCCGACCGCAGTTCCTTCGGTGCGTCGGCTCTTGGTGCTGATCACCGAGCCGTCGAAGTCGATCGTCACCCGACTCGGCGAGTTGATCTTGACGCGCTCGATCACCAGCGAGCGGATCAGCTTTCGCATGTTCGTCACCACGCGCTCATCCATCTGCGGCAACCGACGAGACAACGTCGACACGTCGGGAACGCGCCGAAGACCGAGGAACCGCTTGAGCAGAGGGTCGTCGCGGTAGTAGTCCAGGTCCCGGAGACGCCGCCACCCCAGGAACGAGTGCGTGATCAAGATCAGCAGCATCGTGCTCGCGCCGTAGCTCACCGACCTCGACAAGTGCCGCACGCAGTCCTGCAGCATCTTCCGTAGTTGCAGACCGTTCGAGAGCGCTTGGAGGATGACCAGACCCGAGAACGACGTCAGGTCGTGCTCCTCGAAACGAATCTCCGGAAGGGTGTGGGTTGCGCTTCGAACTTCTTCCCGCGATAGTCGCACGTGAGCCTGCTTCGTGTTGATGGGTTGACTGAGCAACGACGCAACAACATGGATGTCAGGCTCTTTCATTCCATCTCGACCGTGCACGCGAATCTCACTGGGCGTGAACTCCGCTCGCGGATCCGATCGGCAATGGAGAATGCGATTCGCGTTGCGGATCACGCGGCTCGCGCGCCTCGAAGGCGAGAACTACGCAACTGGAGGGTCCACTGGACCGCGCGAACAAGTACCAGCTCGATGAGATCTACGCGACCATCGAGAACCCGTCGATCCTCTCCGGGGACGACTGGCGAGTGGGAGCCCGTGTCGATTTCGTGTATGGCACCACCTATCGGTTTCTCACCTCGGCCGGACTCGAGAGTTCGTGGAACACCGGTCGGAGCTACGGCTTGGCGATGCCCAATGCGTACGCCGAGGTGCAGCTCGGTGCTGTCGACACCAAGCTCGGTCACTTCACGTCACCGGTCGGCTATTGTGCGATCGGCGCGGCCAACAACTTCTTTGCCGTCCTGCCATACACTTTCCAGTATGGCGAGCCGTTCACCCACACGGGCTTCCTTTCGTCCACGAAGCTCGGGGGCGGTTGGTCGGCGGGCGCCGGGCTGACCGACGGGTGGGACAGCACCGCCAATTGGTCGTCGGAGAGTCGCGGTTTCGGATCCGATGCTTGGAACCGGCACGTCGGTGGGCTCGGCACGTTGAGCAAGTCCGAAGTGTTCGATGCGCACGACTCGCTCGATTGCGTGTTCGTCTCGAGCGAGGAGCCGGACAGTACCGGAATCGGCCGCACCCCGCGCTACCTGCAGACCGTGGTGTACAGCCGCGAGGTGGCCAGCGACTGGACTTGGATCGTGCAGTCGGACTTCGGTACCCAGCGTGCCGCGATCGTCAGCCCCACCGGCAGCAGCTCGGCGCAGTGGTACGGCCTCAACCAGTTCCTGTTCTGGCAGGTTGCTCCGCAGTGGCGGCTCGGAGCGAATGTGGAGTGGTTCCGTGACGAAGATGGCTTCCGGGTGGGAGGCGCGGTGCCGTCGTACGGCAGTCCTTCCGGCGGGTCGTTCCGGCGCGGGTTGTTCCAAGGCAATTTCTTTCGCCTCATGGTCGGGCCCAAGTGGACGCCGTCGGCGAACGTCATCGTCCGGCCGGCGATCGCGTTCGACCGCTACGAGGGTCCGGGCGTGGCCGGGCTGCGTCCGTTCGACGACGGCACGAGCGACCATCAGTGGCTCGCGGTCCTGGATGTGATCCTGCGCTTCTGATTCGGCTGTCCGCTCGCACGGGCCAAGCGGGTGGTCGTGCCGACTGTCCGTCGTGCTCCGCGGCAGCAGTAGGCCGAACGCCTGCGCCCGCCGCGCAGATCACGCCCCGGGAATCGAACCTGGATGGCCCGCGCGGCCCGGCGGTCGCAAAAAACACCGAGATTCTCGCCTCGCTCGCGCGGACCCAGACGCAGTGCCACACGAGGCACGCGCCTGTGCGTCCTCTTCGCGAAGGTCGGGGCCGCGGTGGCGGCGGCATTCGCGCGTCCGCACATCCAACGAGCCCCAGAGGTGTCCCTTGATCCGTCGCTCGCCGATCCCTGTCCTGCCCGTCCTCCTGCTGCTCGCCGAATCTTCGGTAGCGCAATCCCTGGTCCGCGACCTGAACCCGATCGTCGTCACCAACGGGTCCAGCCCCGACAGCTTCGCGGTGCTACCCGGCGGGGCGCGGGCGGTGCTGTTCGCCAACGCGTTCGATGACGGCAAGGGCAAGGAGCCGTGGGTGACCGATGGCACCGCAGTCGGCACTTCGCTGTTGGCCGACTTGACGCCGGGTGGCGGCTCGAGCAGCGGGTCCTTCACCTACCCGGTCGGCAACAAGTTGCTGCTGTTCGCCAGTGCCGCGGGCCTCGGGGTGGAGCCGTGGGTGACCGATGGCACTGCCGCGGGAACCATCTTGCTCCAGGACATCAACCCAGGGTCCGGCTCCTCGTTCGGATTCAGCGTGGTGACCCTCGGCGGCAAGGTCTACTTCCAGGCCACTTCGCCGAGCACCGGGACGGAGATGTGGGAGACCGACGGCACGGTGGCCGGGACCAAGGTCCTCGACGTCGTTCCGGGAAGTGGCAGCGGCTACTTCGCCAGTCCGGCGGTGCTGGGAACGCGGATCGTGTACTTCGGCAGCACGCCGGCGACCGGAGTCGAGCTCATGATCTCCGACGGAACGTCAGCGAACACGACCGTCCTCAAGGAGTTCAACCCGGGGACCGCGAGTTCCGCGGGGTCCTTCTGCGTGACCGTGGGCAGCAAGGTGTTCTTCCACATCCAGTCGCCTTTCGCCTCCGCCGGACTGTGGGTCACGGATGGTACCGCCAGTGGTACCGTGTGGCTGGGCGGACCGGCCGACGCGCGCTACCCCGCCGCGTTCGGCAGCAGCCTGCTGTTCGGCGCCAAGGACGCGAACGGCCGCGAGGTGTGGATCTCCGACGGGACGCCGGCGGGTACGCAACTGGTCAAGGACATCGACCCGGGCCGGCCGGACGGACTTCGGACTGGCTTCACGGTGGTGGGCAACCGCGCCTATTTCTGGGCCAAGGACGCCAACGGCTTCGAGCCGTGGACGACCGACGGCACGACCGCCGGGACGAGCTTGTTGAAGAACATCCGCACCAACGGTGAGCCTCGCTATCTCACGTCGTTCGTCCCGCTCGGGGGGCTTGTGTACTTCAGCGGCGACGACGAGAGCTTCGGTGGCGAGGTATGGCAGACCGACGGCACGACCGCGGGGACGAAGCTCGTGGCGGACATCTGGCCCGGCAAGACGAGCTCCGACCCTCGCATGTTCGGCACCTGGGGCAACCGACTGGTGTTCGCCGCTGACGACGGTAGCCGCGGCCGTGAGCTCTACACCATGGTGCCCGGGCAGCCGCCTCAGCTGGTGAAGGACATCGGCGGAGGGGCACTGCCGGTGAGCTCGCAACCGCGCTTCGGCGTCAACTTGGACGATGGCTCGTCGCTATTCCTGGCTTCGACGACGCGCGGCGGCAACGTCGTGCTCGGGCGTACCGACGGCACGTCGGCCGGGACCCGTATCGTCACGGAGCTGTCCTCAGACCCGCGCACCTCCGTGACGGGGCCCTGGCACGCGGTGAAGTTCCACGGCCTCGCGTACTTCAACCACGAGACCGCCACCCACGGCAGCGAGCTGTGGGCCACGGATGGCACCGCCGCGGGGACACGGCTGTTCCTCGATCTCGAGCCCGGGGTGACTGGCTCGAAAGCGATCCCGTGGCGGGTTGTCGGTGGCCGGCTGCTGTTCGTGGCCACGGTGCAGGGGCAGCCTCAGCTGTGGGCCACCGACGGGACGGTGGCCGGGACCCAGGTGCTCGCGAACCAGACCCCCCTCACCGACGCGAGACTCGGGGAAGAGCTGTTCTTCACGGTCGGCAACCCCACGAGCCAGAAGCACATGTGGAAGACCGATGGGACGCCCGCGGGGACCGGGTTCGTGATGACGCTGAACAGCGTCAGTGGGCGCATCTTCGGGCGCTTGGGCGATCGGCTGCTTCTCAACTTCGGCAGCACCAGCTTCGGTGACGAGCCGTGGATCAGCGATGGCACACCGGCCGGGACGCAGCTGCTGGCGGACGTCTACCCGGGTTCGGCCAGCTCGATCGCGGGTTCCTACACGGAGTTCGGCAAGCTGGGGGTGTTTACCGCGCAGCACCCGTCATACGGCGAGGAGCTGTGGGTGACCGACGGCACGACTGCCGGCACCATGCTGCTTCGCGACATTCGCCCCGGCTACGTGGTGGGCGGCGACTGGCAGTTCGTCGTGGCGGGTGACCTACTGTTCTTCTTGGTCGACGACCGGGTGCACGGCACCGAGCTGTGGCGCACCGACGGCACCACCACGGGGACGGTGTTGGTCCGGGACGTCTGGCCGGGCGCGAATCCGGGGGCGAGGATCCTCGGCCCAGGCGGCGCCGACCGGAAGATCGTGTTCGCGGCCGACGACGGCACGACGGGGCTCGAGCTGTGGACGTCCGATGGCACGTCTGCGGGAACCCGGCGGCTCCAGGAGATCGAGCCCGGTGCCGGCAGCTCGAATCCGGGCTACTTCTTTGCTGCCGGGGAGCGCATCTACTTCGCGGCGAGCTACAGCACGGTCGGTGAAGAGTTGTTCGCGGTGACCTACAAGGAGATCGCCGCGGGCCGGTCGACGCAGTACGGCTACGGGTGTCCGGGGACCGGCGGCATTCGACCGCAGATGGCGAGCGCCGGAGCGCCGACCATCGGCACGTCGGCGTTCCAGGCGTCGCTCACCAAGGGTCGGGCCAACGCGGTGTGCGGCCTGGCGCTGGGGGCGCAGCGAGTGTCGGTGCCGCTCGGGTCGAGCTGCCGGCTCTGGGTCGATCCGCTGGCGGTGCTGGTGTTCGGTCGGACCGACGGCGCCGGGCAGTTCTCGCTGAGCGCGCCGATCCCGAACCAGCCGACTCTGGTGGGCCTGTCGATCGTGATCACCGGTTTTGTCGAGGACCCGCAGGGCGCGTTCGCCAACCAGTTGTCGATCGCCGACGCGCTGCAGGTCGTGTTCGGTGGGTGAAGCGGCGCGTTCGATGGCTTCCGCGCCACCGATCGAGCCCACGGTACGGAGCTGGGTCTCACAGTCCGAGAGACAACCCGTTGCTGAAGTCGACCCCGAGGGGCGGTTGGCTGGTCGAACCGAGCCCTACCTGGGCATGCACCCGGAGGCCACGCAGGGCGGGCAGGTCGGGGACGGGTAGGGTCGCGGTCCACGTCCCCGAGGAATCGCAGCGTACCGGTGACACGACTTGACCGGGGGCCACGTGCAGCTCGCAGCCGGCGCCGAGGTTGACGGGCTGCTGCGGCGCACCGAGCCAGACCAACCCGAGAGCCGACGCCACACCACCGGTGAGCGACAGCCGCAGGTCGCGGCCGAGCTGCGGCGTGGTTCCGCGCAGCCGCGGACCGGATCCTCTGCCACACGCGCCCGCGAGGTCCTGGGCGTGGGGCAGCGGTCCGATCACGTGGACCTCCAGGCCGTGCACACCGTCGTCGGCGGCGAGCCAGAGAGTCCCACGGTCTGCTACCGCGGCGCGCACTCGCAGGGCATCCGTCACCAGTTGGGTCCCAGCGGCCGTACCGTCGCTGGTCCATAGCCCTGCGTCAGTGGTGAACCAGACGTGCTCGCCGATCGCCGTCAGGTGCTCGATCGGTCCGGCGAGATCCGACACGCGCACGGTGCCGGCAGTGGTTCCATCGCTGCGCCAGAGCGCGCTGGCGGTGCCAAGGTAGGTCGAGGTCCCAGGCTCGTAGGTGAGCGTGTTGGTGGAGAAGAACAGCCGGTCGCCGGCGCGGCTCAGGCCGCTGGCGCCCAACTCGTTGGCGGAGGTCCACACTGCACCGGTTCCCGCCTGGGTCCCGTCCGTCGCGAACAATGCGCTTGCCCTGAGGAAGAAAGCGCGGCCCGCCAGCTCGACGACTGGACCCTCGACCTGCGTGGTCACGTTCAACTTCTGGACCGACTTGCCATCCGAGACGGTCAGGTAGAGGCTCGGATAGGACGTGGAGAAGCTATCCAAGGTCAGGAACACCGCGAGACCACCTAGCTCGACGAAAGTCTCGGGCTGCGGGGCGAGGTTCCGGTACCGTCCGAAGTTCTGGTAGGCACTGAAGTGTTGCTTGGTCCCACCGGCCGTGCCGTCGGTGCTCCAGACCTGCTGCTGGAGGTCGCTCTCGTACCAGGCGAGCGTCCCCAAGAGTTGGCGACCGTCGACCCGGCCGAGTGCGGACAGTCGGAACTCGGAGTAGTACGTCGGGTAGCGCGCTAGCATGCGCGACGGCCCCACACCGTCGGTGGCGCGGAGCTGCCAAGCGCCCTGGTCACTGCTCGTGGCGAGGTAGTAGACCTCGTCTCCGGAGCGCGCGAACCCGGTGGTCAGCAGCCCGTCCGCTGGACCGGGATTCGAATCCTCGACGAGCGACGTCCCGGCGGTGGTCCCGTCGCTGCTCCACAACTCGTATCCGTGTGCCGGATCCCAGCCGCGGAACAGCGCGCGTTGGCCGATTCCGACCAGCGACAGATCGTCCGGCACTTCCGCTCTGCTCGCGCCTGGTCCGAGCTTCGCGCCGACGGCGAACGTGCCGCTGGCCGAGCGGTCGCTGCGCCACAGCGCGTCGCCGGCGCGGAACCACATCAGCCCCGCCGCCGCCTTCAGTTCCAGCACCTCCGCGCCGCGGGTCGCGCCGAGGGGAGGCTGCCCGATTCCCTTGAGCGGTTGGGTGCCTGCAGTGGTGCCATCGGTTCCGTACAGCACTTCGGCTCCCCCTGACGTGCCCGCGTTGAACAGTAGTCCGCCGCCGCTGTCCGCATGGAGGAGCCCGCTGGAGCGTCCGTCGAACGAGCCGGCTGGGCCGGGCGCGAGGTCGCGGACGATACGGGTGCCTGCGACGGTGCCGTCGCTGCTCCACAGCTCCATGCCCTCGGTCTTGGTTGCCGCGTGAAAGTACATTCGGCTGCCTGCGACTTCGAGCTGTGGCAGGTGGTCCCCTTCGCTGAAGTAGGCGACGGGCACGGTGCTGCTCTGGGTCCCCTCGGATCGCCACAGAATCATCCCGAGTGGCAGCACGCCGCCGAGCGCCGGCGAAACGAACCAGATCCGTCCGCCGAAGCTGCGCAGCGACTGAAAGGTCCAACTCTGCGGTGCTCCCGCCACCTCGACCGTGCCCTGAGCGGTGCCGTCGGTACTCCAGATCCCACCCTGCGGTTTGTGTGCCGGGAAGAACGCGCGGGAGCCAACAACCAGGAACCCGTCGCCTGCGGTGCGGAAGCCGAGGAAGCTGCCAGACCCACCGGGGCCCGGGTGGACGTCCTTCAGCAGGGTCGTCCCGGCGGCTGTGCCATCCGAGACCCAAGGCTCGCTTCCACTCGGGTCCTGTGACGCGAAGAACAGTAGCTTGCTGCCGAGCGCAGCCATCTCCTGGACGTTGGTCAACGTGACCAGCTGTTTGGTGCCCGGTGCGGTGCCGTCCGTGGCGTACAAGTTGCCTGGCCCAGTCGAGAAGAATCCCACACCGCCGACGGTCAGGATCGGTCCTGGCTCGGTGCCCGTGGCACCGGTCGTGAGATCGACCACGAGTTTGGTGCCCAGTGCCGTGCCGTCGGACACGAACAGTTCGCGCCCGGTGGCAGCGGTATAGGCCCAGAACAGCACGGTTGCGCCGATGCCGCGTGCGAGCCCCTGCGGGACGCTGCCGAGTGGACCGACGACCAGATCGACGACGAGCCGCGTGCCCTGCGCGGTTCCGTCGGTGACCCACAGCTCGCGCCCGTGCCGGCCGTCGTCGGCGGAGAAGTACAACAGGCTGCCGACCACCGTCAGGTCCGCTGGCTCCGATGAACCCATTCCCGGGAGGACATCGGCTACCAGCTCGGCAGGCGCCGCATGGCCGCGGCAGCGGAACAGCTCGCGTCCGTGCAGGGCGTCGGTTGCCGCGAAGTAGGTGTAGGCTCCGAGGTTGAGGAAGCCCTGCGCGCTTGGCGGAACCACCGCGGCCGGTCGGAGGTCCGTATCGACCAGCAGCCGTGGGGTCGGACTCTGCGCTGCCGCCGTCGACCAGGTGAACAGGATCGAGAGGAGGGAGTGAAGCGTCGCGGATCGATTCATGGTCATGCGTGGGCGAGGGCGTGGTCGAGTCCCCCGCACACCGCAGCGACCTGGGCCGCGTTGCAGATCTCCGGGGTGGCGCGGGGGCTGTCGGGGTAGACCTCGGTGGTGGTGGTGAAGCGTGCGCGAGTCACGCCAGCGCACAAACCGAGTTCGCGGTACGGGTAGTTGATCACGCCGTGTTGCGTGACGTCGGCGCCGATGATCTGCCCGTTGTCATCGGCTGGGGCGATGTGGGTGACCCGCTGCACCTCGGCCACGATGGCTGCCTGGAACGCGTCCTGCGGATTCTCGGTGTCACCCACCGTGTAGAAGCCGTCGGGGATGGTCCCCGGTTCGAGCGGCAAGCCGTCGCGCGCGGCGAGCGCGGGGCGGAACTCGGTCTCGTCGCTGTCAGTGGTCTCGTGCAGATCGAGGTGGGCCAGGAACTCGGCACCCTCGGCCTCGAGGCTGCGCACCAACCTCATCAAAGCTGCGGCCTCTTCGGACGGGCTGTCGGGGAAGAACGAGCGGTTCGGGTCGATCGCGTGCGGATTCCAGCGGTGAATCACCTCGTAGCCCCACGGGCTGACGCACGGGCACACGACCAGGTTCAATCGGTCGACGTAGTCCACCGCCGCGGTGGCGAGAAACTCCAGCGCGCCTTGCACGCCGCTGGTCTCATATCCGTGCACGCCACCGGTGATCAACACCCACGGGGCATTCCCGCCCGCGCGTGTGCTCCGAACCACGCGCAGCGGGTACCGGTGCGGGTCGATCGGGAGAACTCCGTACCGCTCGACCGAGAAGCCCGTGAGTACGTCGATCTTCCGCAGCACTTCGTCGGCGTAGCTGCGTCGGATCGCGCGTTGCGCGAACCATGTGGCCTTGTCGGCTTCGGTCCACGGCTGGCCGGGAGTACCGATGGGGTGGAAGCGGTCCATGGAATCGCACGGTAGCACGGTGGGCGGCGGAGCACCCGTGCATCGACGCGGTCCTGCGAGTTTCGACGACGTCTGCCACTCGACAGCGGCTCGCGGTGTTGGACGTGATCCTGCGCTTCTTCGCTCGGCAGTCCGCGTGCGCAGACCAAGTGGGGGTCGTCCCGACTACCCGTCGTGCTCGGCGTCGGCTCCGGTCGACGGAGCGTGCTCCGCGGTCGTGCCGGCCAGGCCGCAGTCGCCCAAGATCGTGTACAGCGCCGGCGTGACGATCAGCACCAGTAGGGTGGAAGCGGTGAGCCCGAACACGATGCTGGTGGCCAGCGGGATCAGTACCTGAGCCTGAGTGCTGGTTTCGAGCAGGAGCGGCACCATCCCGGCGATCGTGGTGAGCGAGGTGAGCAGCACGGCGCGGAACCGCAAGCGGCTGGCCTGCCGCGCTGCCGTGGCGACGCCGTGATCGGCGATGTGCATCTTGATGAACTCGACCAGGAGGATGGAGTCGTTGACGACTACCCCGGCCAGCGAGACGAAGCCCACCATGCTGGGCATGGTCAGGTCGAGCCCCATCAGCAGGTGCCCCCAGATCACCCCGATGAAGCACAACGGAATCGTCACGATCACCACGAGTGGTGTCAGATAGCTGCGGAACTGGAAGCTCAGCAACACGAACATCCCGATCAAGCCGATCAGGAACGCTCGGGCCAGCGATGCGCCGGTGGTGGCACTGGACTTCGTCTCGCCCTCCAGCGTCACCCGTACCGCGGGGTTCGATGTCTTCAGCCCGGGCAGGAACTCGGTCTGGAATGCCGCCATCACTTCGGCGACGTTGGCGCGCCGCGAGTCCACGTCGCCGATCAAGGTCACGGTGCGTACGCCGTTGACGCGGGCGATCCGCGAGTAGCCGCGGGCGCGACGCAGGTCCGCCACGGCAGCGAGCGGTACGCGCGCGCCGCCGGGCAGCGTCAGCTGGAATGCGTCGAGATCGGCGAGCCCGTCGCGGTCAGCGAGTGCGTTGCGGACTACGACCTCGTACGCCTCGGGACCGATCTGCAGCTGCTGCACTGTCTCGCCGAGGATCGCGCCGCGCAGCTGGTTGCCGATGGTGCGAACATCGAGTCCGAGCCCCATGGTGCCGCGGCGGAGTTCGGCGCGCAACTCGGGCTTGCCGGGACGCAGGTCGACGGCGAGGTCGGTGACGCCGACGATGCCCGCGAACCACGCCTGCGCCCGCCGCGCCACGGTCTGTAGCTCTTCGAGGTCGCGGCCCAGGAAGCGAACCTCGATGGCCCGCCCGGCTGGGCCGCTCGCCGGTTCGGTGAACTGCAGCTGGATCACGTCGGCGGGATTGCCTACCGCGCGACGCCAGTGACCCAACACGTCTTCGATCGCGCAGGTGCGGGTTTCGCTCGGCAGCAGGTCCGCGGTGACGGTGGCGACGTGGGCCCCGGTCTCGTTGGCGTCGGCGTTGGCGTTGAACTCGACGGTGGTGTTGCGCACCAGGTCCCGACCGCCGGGTTGCGTCGCCTTGAAGTGGGTGTTGGTGGCGGCGAGGCCGCGCATCAGCGCCTCGACCACTTCCTCGGTGCGGCGCAGGGGCGCGCCCTGAGGCAGCAGCACACGAGCGACTACGACGTCTCCTTCGATATCGGGGAACACCCGGAACTTCAACCAGCCGCCGGCGAGCGTGCCGACGGATAGCAGAAAGACCATGGCGACCACTCCGACGCCGAGGTAGCGCCAGGCGACGAACGCGTCGACGCAGCGGCCGACCACCTTCTGCCGCACCATGTCGAGTCGGGCGTCGAACGCGCGGCGGAATCGTCCCTGATGCCCGGTCTCGTGGTGCATGGCGTGCGCGAGGTGGGCCGGCAGGATCAGGAATGCCTCGACCAGGCTGACCAGCAACACCAGGATCAGCACGACCGGCAGGACACGGAGCACTTGGCCGACCTCGCCGCTCATGAACGCCATCGGGCCGAACACGAACACCGTGGTGGCGAACGACGAGATCACGCCGGTCTTCACCTCGAGGGTGCCGTCGATCGCGGCGCGGAGTGCACCTTTGCCCTGACTGCGGTGGGTCGCGATGTTCTCGGCCAGCACGATGGCGTCGTCCATCAGCAGGCCGAGTGCCAGCAGGAGCGCGACCATCGTCATCATGTTGATCGAGTAGCCGATCCCCTGCATGCAGAACAGCGCACCGAGGAACGACACCGGCAGCCCGGCGGCGACCCAGAACGACAATCGAAGGCTGAAGAACAGCCACAGCGACAGGAACACCAGCAGTAGCCCCTGCCAGCCGTTGGTGATCAACAACTGCAGCCGGTCGCGGACCACCGACGACAGGTCCTGCGTCAGGGTCAGGGTCACGCCATTGGGCTGGATCTTGCTTTCGGCGGCGATGAACTCCTTGACTGCGTCGATCACCTCGAGGGTGTCCTGGGTCCGCGTCTTCTGGACGCGCAGCAAGGCCGCCCGCTGGCCGTTGAACAGCAGCTTCGCCTCGTCGAGTTCGAACACGTCCTCGATCACGGCGATGTCCCCGAGCCTGACCTCGGCGCCACCCTCCACACCCAGCACGACCACGTCGGCGAACTGCAGTGGGGTTCGCCGCTGAGCTGCCAGCCTCACCAACACGTCCCGCTCCCGTGTGGTCACGGTTCCCGCCGGCATGTCGAGGCTCTGGCGGCGGATTGCGTCGGCGACGTCTTGGCTGGTGATCCCGAAGTTCGCCTGGACGTCGGCGGACAGGGAGACGCGGATCTGGTGGTCGGAGAACCCCGCGACCTCGACCAGGGAAACGCGCGGGTCGGCCTGCAGCTTCTCCTTGAGCTGCTGTGCGTACGCCTTGAGGTCGGGCAGCGGCATCGTGCCGGTGATGGCGACCGCGCCGACCAGGTCGGTGCGACCGAGTTGGCGGATCACCGGCGCTTCAGCGCCCGCTGGAAAGTCGTCGATCGCGTCGACTTCGGTGCGCAGATCGTCGAGCAGCAGCTGCGCGTTCTCGCCTTCCAGCATCACGACCGTGACCCGGCCGCTGCCCTCCAGTGCCTCGGAGCGGACCTCCTCGATGCCACTGACGCCGTCGATCGCATCCTCGATTCGGCCACAAACCGCGTCCTCGATCTCTTGTGGCGTGGCGCCCGGGTAGGCGACGCGGATCTCGATCAGGCGTGCCTGCAGTTCGGGGAAGGTCTCGCGTTTGAGGCCCGGGATCGCGAAGCAGCCGACCACTGCGAACACGATCATCAGCAGATTGGCGGCCGTGGGGTGGCCGGCGAAGAAACGGATCATCGGGGGTTGCCCGGCCCGCGGGATGCCGCGGCGATGCGTGCCTCGAGGTCGTCGTCGCGGGTTCCCTGCAATAGCCCGCCATCGATCGCCGGCACCGGGTCCGACGCGATCACCCGTTCACCTGCCTGTATTCCCGCTCGGATGCATGCGAACTCCTGCAGCTCGAACTCCACGTCGACATGCTTGCGGCGCAGGCGGTTCTCCGCGTCGATGAGGTAGACATCGCTGCCGTGGATCGCTGCGCGCGGGATCAGCACCCGGTCCGGTCGCGCCGCACCGCGCAATTCGACCTCGCAGTACATCCCGTCGAGTAGCGGTGGTCGCTGGCCGGGCTTGACCTTCTCCCACGGCTTCTCCACGACCACGACGACGCCGACGGTCCGGGTGCGTGGATCGAGTCCGGGTGCCAACCGCGCGACCCGTGCCTGCCAGCGGGCCGCAGCACCCGGAATGCCGATGGTGCGCACCTCAGCGGTCAGGCCGAGGCGCTTCAGCAAGTCGTTGGCGACGAATTGCTGCAGGTCGGGTGCGGGACTCTGTTCCGGGACCAGGGGGCGGATTCGCTGCGGAGCGACGTTGGCCGTGACCTCGACCGCGTCCAAACCGTGCAAGCTGACGATCTCCTGGCCGACGCCGACGAACTGGTCGCGCTCGAACTGCACGGCTGCGACTTGGCAGGCGTACGGGGCGCGCATCTCGGTGTGGGCCTGGTCGAGACGGGCGGTGTCGAGGCGGGCTGCCAGGCTCCCGGCGCTCGCCCGCAGCGTGGCCTGCTCGGCAGTGATCAGGGCGCGTTGATTTTGCAGCTCCTGGACCTTGGTCTTCCGACCCAGGACGTTGCGCGACTCCTGGTCGACCAATGCCGCCGAACTCGCCCCGTCGGCCAACAGCTTCTTCTGGCGGTCGAGTTCCGCGGTCGCCAGCTCCAGGTTGGCGGTTTCCAGCGCCAGCAGTTGTTCGGTGCTGTTCTTCCGGATCTCCGCCTCGCGCTGTCGCGCGGCGAGCTCGGCCAGGCCGGCTTCGATCTCTTGGACGGCCAAGTCGTAGTGGCGTCGATCGATGCGCGCCAGCACCGCACCGGCATCGAGGATCGCTCCGGCCTGCAGATGGTCGTGCTTCTCGGTGATCCGCCCCTTCACCTGCACGACGCCGCGCCAGGTATTCGCCGGGTGTGCGGTGCCGTATGCGGTGACGCGGGGAACCACCGCTGACTTGCTCGCCACGATGAAGCGCACCGCCTGCGGCTGTTCCACGGCGCTGCGTCGCTCAGGGCCCTTACGGGACGCCGCGATCCAGACCAGTGCGGCGATGCCGAGCAGCACCGGTGGAATGAACAGGAACGGTTTCAGGCGCTCGGGAATCCGCAGCTTGGACATGGCGGGTCACCAGGGCAGTAGTCGGAAGGCGGGTGTGTCGGGAACCACGTCGTCGGGGGCCTTGTTGGCGACCTGCCGGAACTGCGTGGCCCACTCGTCGATGATCTCGCGCACGTGGGCGTACCAGGTGAAGTTCTTGATGTTGATCAGCCCGGCCTTCTTCTGCTCGCGGTCGGCGACCTTGGCGATCACCCTTCCGGTAGCCGCGTCGCGGACGCGGCCCTCCATGGCGATCGACGTCGCGCCCGCACGGTCCATCGACTGGCGGGCCAGGATGCCGAACGGGCCGGCCGGATAGGTCAGCGCCTGGATCAATGCCTTGTGCGGCACCAGCTCGACGATCGCCAACTCGAGCTCGAGGGTCTTGGCCCCAGGCGCGACGGAATCGACCACCGTGAGCCGGTGCTGCGGATCGTTCCGAAACGCCTCGATGACTCGCTGGCGGAACTCGACCGCGAGTTCCACCGCGTCGGCGTGCGCCTTGCTCCCGCGCCCGAAGCCCTGCCACCAAGTGTGTTCGAGGAGGTATCCGGTGTCGACCTCCGCGATGCGGATGAACCGGCAGGCCCGCCAGTCGAACGACGGATCCCGCCACACGCGGTGGAACGGCAGTGCGGGGTTGTGGTGCATGCCCTCGGTCGAGGCGAAGCCCGCCGGGGGAGCAGGTGGCGCCTTGCCGACGCAGCCTGCCATCGCGCCGAGCGGTAGCGTGGCCAGGAGGACCAACACCCAGGAGCTGGTGTGCATGGTCGCGCATCGTAGTGGCTGCGCGGCTCACACCATGCTCCGGACTGTGCGCCGGCCGGATCGTGGGGCCGCGCGGCGCGCGGATGGGTTCGCGCGTGGGACAAGTACGGGTGCGGCTGGATGACGTTGCTGGTCCGGGGGGGGTGACGGAAAGCGTCGGGTCGGCGGAGAATGCGCAGGTTCGCGCGGCTGGCGCGCGGGTCAGCAGGACGGAACGCTCATGCTCTTGACGACATCAGGCAGCCTTCGGGTGTTGGCCGGCAAACCTGGGTGCTGACGCTCGTGCCAAGCGACCGCGTCGAACCGGAGCTGATGTCCTGCCGGGAGGATCCGTGCGAACTCCGCATTCCGGATGGGGGAGGACTCTCCTGCAACGCTGGGCTTCGCGGAAAGGAGTGCTGTGCCGTCTGGATCCGGGTCCTGGCGATTGCCGATCGCGTGCAGCGCAAGGTCCCGCGGCGTCTGGACCTGAACGTGCTCGTTGCGCTGGTGTTGGACGTCCTCGCTCGACTCCCGATGGGTGCCAGCCTGCCGGCCAGCCCTGCCGTGCTCTACAACAAGATGAGGCATCTCGTCGTCGATGCGCTGCGTGCGCAATGGGGACGTAGACGCTGCTCGGCTTGTGTCCACTTTCTGCGTGGGTTCTGTGGGCTCGCCACGGCGAACGACCGGAGACAGCACCCGCATTTTCGGCAGCAGATCACGGGTCGCCAGAACCCCCGCAAGCTGAATCCTCCCTGCCATCAATTCCGCGATCGCTCGCGGACAGAACCCTTGCCCGAGGTCGGGTTGGCAGCCCCGGTGGATGAGCCCACCGGTCCCGCTTCGCGAGCGCATGCTCGGCTGTTCGAAGAGGACGCGTTGCTCGGTGGCATCTTCATGGAGTTCGCGAGTGATGAGGGTGCCACCCAGGCGGAACTCGCCAAACGGCTCGGCAAGAGCCGGGACCAGATCAAGCGGCTCCTCGAGAAGGCGAAGCACAGGTTGCGTGAACTGTACGAGGAGGAGAGAAGGCAGTGACGCGATCCGACGATGCAGACTTCGAAGCGCTGATCGCTCGGATGCGTGAGGAGATCCGCACACCCCCGCGGAATGTGCCGGCGTGCGCCACCGACCGGCTCGAGAGCCTTGTCGACGGAACGGGGATCCTCGAGGAGCGAGCAGGCACGATCCGTCGGCTGCTTCGGAACCCACACGACCGCGCCCGCCTGTGGGACCTGATCGTGGCAGACCAGGTGGTGAGCTCGCGTGGGCGCCGGCGACAGCGTCTGTTGACCGCTGCGGGTCTCCTGGCGGCCGCCGCGGTTCTGGTCGCATTCTGGCCCTGGCCGGCGCGTCGGACGATACACCTGTTGGGTGCGTCCGAAGGCATGGTCGGCGGCGTGTGCCACATCACGCTCGCCGAGGGCGACGGGCTCAGGGTCGATCCTCTGCGCTTCCCCGCGGGCACGCGGGTCAGCTGGATTGCGCGGTCGTTCGACGGTTCCTGGCGCAAGGAGCTGCGAACCGCGGCATCGTCGACCGTACCAGCGGACCAGCTGCTGGGTGGTCCAGGTGCCCGACTGGTCCTCGTGACGACCCGCGATCCGGTCGAAGTCGACCGCATGCTGGACGCCTGGCGTCTGCCCGCGGACCTCGACGCTCTCGGGGTGCAGGGTGCGACCAACGCGGTGGCCGCGGCCTTGCGGCAGCAGCCACCTCCAGCAGTCGGGATCATCGCCGTTTGCGGCTACGCGGAGACAGTTCTCAGGGCCCTTGAAGCGCTGCTCGTCGCCCATGCTTCGTTGCTGGCGGACCGTGTCGATGCGCGTGCCTTGGCGCGCCAGATCCGCGACATCCGCTCCGGCAATCTGTTGCCGATGTGGGCCTGCACCTATGGCGATGGCGTGGTCGTCTACAACCGGTTCCGGTTCTACAGGGACCGGAGCAAGGTGACGGCCTATTTCGTGGGAAGGCCCGACTCGCACGATCGAGACGCCTACTACGTCCTCGCTGGCGAGCGGGTTGCCTGGGACACCCGCCAGGCAGCCGAGTTCGCCGCCGCCCACGGCGGAATCGTCAGGATCGCCCCAGTCGAATGATCGAGTGGATATTTTTTTCGAGGAGTGGCGCCCAAAGCTCCGGCCCCGGTCCGCACAAGGGGTCGTCGGCAACCGTGGAGCCATTCGTGAAAGACACCCTTCGCTCGCTCGCACCTGTGTGTGCCCTCGCCGTGGTGATCCAGGCGCAACGCCCCATCCAAGACCTGCCACGGACGATCGATCTCCTGCAGACGCTGCGGACCTTCTCGGACGTGTTCGACTACACGTTGCAGGTGGTCGGCAACGCCGAAGTGGGACGCAAGCCACCACGCCGCCCCGCGTTGACGCTCGTCGCTGTCGAGGTCAAGTTGAAGCAGGCGCTCCAAGGATTGACTGCCCTGTGGCTCGACGATCCCTCGGCAGGGTGGAAGTTCACCGCCGCCGAGCTGCTGCAAGCAATTGGCAGGGGGAGTAGGCTGCGTGGCGACGACGAACGGACCGAGCGCAAGGTCGTCAGGCAGATCCAGGGTCTGGCCAAGGAGTTGAGCCAGCAAGCAGACCGCTTGGACCAGGAGGTGCGGCGGTTGCAGGGCATCGCGGCTGCGAGCCACCGGAGTGACCGCGTCCTCGCCGGGTTGCAGGAGAAGATGAAGACGCTCCACGAGGCTCCGGTGCTCGACGCGTTCTTCCGCGACGCGTTCGGGCTCGCGTGGCTGGATCTCGAGGTGACGATCCGACCTCTCGTCACGCGGATCGCCAACAAGGCCACGCGCCTGGCCAGCGACGCTCAACGTCTCCGCCAGGCTCGGCGTACGGCACTCGGCAACCTCCTGCACAATGGCCGGCAAGTCCTCCGGGCGATCGAAGCAGCGCAGGCGCGGCGGCGCAAGGCCGGCCTGACGCTGAGCGTGCACTACGCATCCAGCTACCCGCACGGCATCGCGTTCTGGGTCGAGGGCAGGCGCTATGAGTTCAAGCGAGGCAGCACTATGACGATCGTCCTCCGTCAGTCGCCGGCGACCCTGCACGTCTGGGAGGCTCCTGGCGGTGTCGGGCGATACACGCCGTTCACCGTGCGAGGAGGCAGTCGATACGACATCGTCGATCGCCGCGGTGGGCTGGCGGTGCAACAGCGGTAGGAAAGCATCAGTTGTTCATGCGATAGGTTGCTGACATGTCCACAAGCAGGTCCTTGATCTCCACTTCGCTCGTGTTCCTCGCATTCGGGTCGACCTCCGCATCGACTGTCCGTGCCCAATACACGCCGATACCCTACTCGTGGGACGCTGCGTTCACGAACGACGAGGTGGCGATCATTCGCGCAGCGATGGACAAGGTGCACTCGCTGTTCCGCGATCCTCGAGTGGCCAGGATCACGCGTGGCCGATACAAGTACGCATCCGTGTCCAACGGCAACTGGCGCGCCTCCGGTCTGAAGTACCAGCGAGGGATGGCGGTCGGGGACTACCTGTTCCACCAACTCGCGGCGCTGCGTTCCGTGCGCTTCCCACACGTTCGAATCAAAGCCTATCACTCGACGGGGAACGACTGGGGCAGGGCCAACACCGACAGGGTGCAGTTGCGTTTCAGCCGAGGGCGGGCAACCGTGTCCGGTGGGTTCGAGATCGAGCTGAACAGGTATTGGCTCGGCAGCCGCGGCCAAGGGTCGGATACGAACCAGTGGGCCGGTGTGATAGCGCACGAGATGTTGCACAATCTCGGCCACCTGCACCCCGTGCGCGGAAAGGTGGATGACGAAATCTATCGCCAGCATCAGATCAACGTGTTCGACGCTGCCGTCTCCGCCAACGGAGGAGGAATCGACGGTACCGCATGCCACGTGTGCGGGAGCGCGGAGGGCATCGACAGCGGATCCTCGCCGGCGCCGGGACTGCGAGTAGCGCAGGAGTTCCAGCCGGTTCGGGTCTTCGCCAATCGAAACCACGGGCATACGTTGCGACTTCCCGCGGGAACCTACGAAGTGCTCCCGAGTGGCACCTGGTCGTATTCGCGCAATACCCGATGGGTCGGTGCCGATGGCGACCCGTACAAGTCGAACACCGGTGGTACGAGCTATCCTTCGGCGCGCTTCGGAGAGCTGCTACTGATCAGTGACGGCGTGTGGAGCAAGTACGAACGTGGCAGGACGCTGTATGTGCGTCGCAGCCTGACTCTGTTGATGAACGATCGGCCGCGAGAGTACGGGGACAATGTCGGCTACCTCGACGTGGTGTTGCGGCGACTGGAGCGACGCTGAGTGTCGATGCCGGGGGGCAGTCCGCGAGCCACGGTCGCCACGATCGCCATCTGGACGATTCCTGCGCATTCTCGGCGTCACCCACAGGTGCCGCCCGCTTCAGGGTATCGGCTGATCCACGGCGGGCACCGCGAGCGGATCGGTTCGCATCAGCTGGGCCGCCGCGACCAGGAACGACGGGACACACACCGTGACCAGCAGGACGAGCAGTACCGGATGGGTGTGCCTGGCATCGATCCAGCCCATGGTCACGAACACCCCTGACGCCAGGTTGTTCAGCAGGTGGGGCAGCATGGTCGCCAGCACCGACTGGGTGCGCCAGAACACGAACGACCACCACGCCGCACCGAGACTGATGGTCAGGATGTGCATCGGATCGAGGTGGATCGCGAGGAACATGGATGTGGGCACGAGCATTGCCGGAAGTGGGGACCACCGCCGGTGCAGGCCGGACTGCACGAAGCCGCGGTACACCAGCTCTTCGCCGAGCGCCGGGAGGATGCCGATCGCGGCGATCAACAACACACTCCACGGCCCGCGGGCCAGCGTGAGCATCTCGTAGGTGTTGCGCATCCGCTCGGAGGGTTCCGCGAACACCGCCTCGGCCGCGAGGCGGCCGAGGAACATCGGCACGAAGCTGCCGAGTGCCGCCAGCCAAACGGTCGACCAGGTGCAGCGAGGTCGACGCAGGGCGAGCCGCTCGCGCCAGGGTGTCGGGGACAGCGCGGCGGCGACCCAGGCCAGCAGTGCGAACAGGAGCAGCATCGGTGCGGCGCTGGTCACGAACTGCAAGCTGATCCGCGCCCCCAGGCTCGCCATCGAACGGGTCGATGGGAGGAACACCTGGTAACCGAGGGTCGCGGCGTAGAAGCCGAGCACCGGAGCGAGCACGCCGAGTGCGAGCGTGGGGACCGCGCCGAGCCTCATGGTGTGCGTGACGAGTCGCGCCGCGCGAAGATCGCCCGGTAGCGCAGTTGTCCGGCGGCATAGAGTTCTTCCATCGCCAGGCCGCCGACGAACGCGTCGACCACGCTGCGGCCGAACGGCAACACGGCGCGGAGACGGCTCAGGCGGCGCCGTCGCGCCGCGAAGTCGCGCGTTGCAGGGAGCAGCACCTGGTCGGTGAGGTCGATCGCTTCGTGCGCCGTGAACCCACTCGCTGCCAGTGCGGCGTCGTAGTCAGCGATCGTGTGCATGTTCTGGGTCGCCCATTCGTCGAGCAGGCGGCGGGCGGCCGGGTGTGCGGTGGCATCGCGATCGACCGCCATGTCCTCGACCAGTGCGACGGTGCCGCCGGGAGCGGTGCTGCGCGCCACGTTGTCGAGCGTCCGCTGCAGATCGGGGGCGTGGAACAGCGTCTCGACGGCGAGCACCACGTCGAACGAACCTTCGATCGCTTCGTCGAAACTCTGCTGGCGGATCGCGCAGCGCGCGGCGAGTCCGAATCGCTCGGCGAGGAGTCGGGCCTTGTTCGCCTGGTAGCCACTCAGCGTCAGGCCGGTGCAGACCTGTCCGCACCTGGCGAAGTGGAACAGCGTCCCGCCGAATCCACAGCCGAGGTCGAGCACGGACGCCCCGTTGCGTGGAGCGGTTCGCTGGTGCAACCAGGCGTCGAGGTCCGCAGGCTCGCGCAGCCGCTTGCGCAGCTCGAGGCGCGTTCCCGGTCGCGCCGCGGCGAGTCGCCGCCGCCACCATTCGTAGCGCGACAGCTGGTCGTAGAGCCGCCCCAGGTGCTGGCGTTCCGCGACCATCTCAGGCGGTCGGACGCTCGCGCTTGCGCAGGATCAGGATGAACTCGTACGCGAGCCGCAGCGACAGCAGCGGGCGGGCGACCGGCTCCGGCTGGGTCAGGTCGCGCGGGCGGAACCCGCGCAGCAGTCGGCGCAGCTTCTGGCGCCCCCACTGGTCCATGTAGACGCCCTGCACATCGAATCCCTGGGACTCCAGCAGCGCACGCCATTGTTCGAGGGTCTTGGCGTCCTGGTGACCGGTGTGGTTCTGCTGGCCGAGCCACTTCCGCCACACCTTCCAGCCGACGCCCTGGGCGTTGCGCACCATCACGCACATGCGCCCAGTGGGGGTCAGCACCCGGTGCATCTCCTGCAGTGCCCGCTCGCGGTCGAGGAACCGCTCGAGTGCGCCGATGCAGGTCAGCATGTCGAACGCGCCGTCGGCGAACGGCAACTGCTCGACGTTGCCCACTCGCAGGTCGGCCTGCGGGACGAACCGCTGGGCGATCTCGATCGCGGCGGCGGAGATGTCGATCCCGGTCGGCTGGATGTCGCGCAGGGTGGCGGCCTTCAGCAACAGGCCCAGTCCGCAGGCGACGTCGAGCAGCCGCTCGCCCGGCTTGCCGTCGAGCAGCTGCAGGAAGATGGGATAAGCCTCGATCGGTCGGAGGTACTTGAACCCAGCCGTCTGGTAGGTCCGATCGAACCAGGCCGCGACCTCGGTTTGGCGTTCAGTCACGCGCCCATGTGACGCGTCTCGCGGGCTCGACGCAAGCATGCCGAGCCCGCGGCGAACTCATCGCCCGGAGGGCAGCCGCAGTAGGGTGCGGGCCCGCGCGTCGAGCCCCTTCACGATCGCCGTCCCATGGTCGGAGAACGTGTAGGTGAACTCGGCGACCGCGAGCTTCTTGAGCTCGCTGGACTTGCGCACCGGAAGGCCGTCCTTGAATGCGGGCTTGCCGGTCTCCTCTTCCGGTTCTTCCTCTTCGTCCTGCTGCAGCTGTACGCCACCGGCCGCTCGCACCGCGATCATCCTGTTGAACGGATTGGCCTTGCTGAGGACCCGACCGTGGACCTTGTGCACCACCTGGGTGCCTGGGTCGAACGAGATCGCGAGGTCGACCTTGACGTCTGGCGCCGGGCGCGCGACCGCGGCGTTGCCACCGGCCATGAACACCTGCACCGCGCCGTTGCCGCCGAACGACGTCAGTCCGTTGGGCTGGGGTACCGATCCCGTCCACAGCAGGGTGCGCGCGGCGTCGCCGGTGAGGGTGACCGTGTAGGTCTCGACCGGCTTGCCCGCGAGCGCGCCGACCTCGGCGTGCAGCACCTTGAAAGGCAAGCTCGCGAGGTGGCTGAACAGCAGCTGCGGGTCGAGCAGCAGCACCGGATCCGAACCGTCGGCCAGCTTGCCGCGGCGCAGCATCCACTCCCCGTCGCCACTCTTGGCGACCATCGATCGGCCGTGCAGAAGCACGCTGTGGTCGCCGATCTCGACCGACAGGAGGTCCTGCTGCCAGACGCCCTTGGTGGTCGTCGCGGAACTCTGGCCGGCTGGAGCGGCGCGGCCGCGCTGCGCGAAGCCACGGATCGCCGAGCGGCCCGCGCTGTGGCTGGTGGTGAAGGAGAGCGCGCGCAATGCGGCAGTTGCCTGGCAAACGCGCTGCAGCTTGGCCGCGCGCTTGCCGTCGATCGAAGTGTCGTCGGCGCCGGGCTTGTTCGGTGCCTGGGCCGCGGTGGACACCGCGAGTGCGGCGATCAGGGGGAGCGAAGTGAGTGTGTGATGCATCGTGGGGATCCTCCGGGTCTCAGCGTTGCTCGATGCGCAGGAGCTTCTTGGACTTTTCGTCGAGCTTCAGGGGGGCGGGGCGCTCGTGGTCGCTCAGCAGGATGTCGAAGGTCAGCTTCGAGGTGTCGCTGCGGAGCCGGCGCACCGGCATGCCGCGCTTGTAGATGCGCTTGCCGTCCTTGTCCTTCTCCTTGACCTTGCTGTCCTCGTCTTCCTGGTCGTTGTCGTTGTCGCCGCCGAGGCCGGCGCCCGCGATCTGCACCTGCACGTTGCCCATCCCGTTCGACTTCTGGTAGGCACAGGTCTTGACCTTGTGGATGTAGCCGGTGGCCGGTTCGACGTAGAGCGCCATGTCGACCACCAAGTCGGGGAGCTGCTGGGCGCCGACCGCCCCACCGCCGACTGCGCCGAGGATCACGCCGCCGCCGAATCCTGCGCTCACCGGGGGCAGCGCACCGCTCAGGGCGAACTCCTGCGCGTCTTCGTCCTCCAGCGTGACGCTGAGGATCTGCACTTCCTTGCCCTTGTAGGTGCTCGTGCTGTGGTCGCGCACCCGCAGTGCGGCGGCTGGCAACGCGGCGAGGCACTCGAAGAACCGCTCCGGGTCGAGCACGAACGGTAGCGGCCTGCCGGTGACCGTGCGGTCGCGGCGCAGCTTCCACCCCACGTTGTCATTACGCGCCACCATGCGACCGCGGAACGCCAGGATCTCGTCGCCTCCGTCGCCGACCGTCGCCTTGAGGTAGCCGTCCGACCACACGCCGCGCACCTCCCGATCGCCGCCGCCGAATGGGTTACCGCCCCCGAGCCCACCGACTTGGCGGGCCACCATGCGGGTCATCGCCGAGTCCTGCTGCTCCGTGGTGCGGAAGCTGCCGGCCCGAACGTGCGCCATCTTGTGGATTCCCTTGCGGAGCGAGTCCGCCAGCGCCGTCGGATCGGTCGCCTGTGTGGTCGGGGTCGCCTTTGCGTCCTGGGGAACGGGTTTGGTCTCACCCTGAGCGCCGGCCGAAGCGGCGACGAGCAGGGCGATCACGGGGAACGACCGGTGGTTCGATTTCGGGATCATGGGTGGGGTATCGATGCCGTGGGATTGTAGCGGCGGTGCGTATGTGCGGGTACGGCACGCGCGAGCGAAGGCGCGTGCGGCTCGACGTGGCCGGCCCCAGGCCCGGACATTCGCGACCGGGGTAGCCGCGATTGCGCGAAGTCGCTGCTGGCTCGTCGAGCGCCAGAACCTGCTCCGAGAAGGGGATGCACCCGACTCAGGTCGGAACCTGCGGTTCTCGTGGTCAGCAACTGAACTCCGTACGATCTCGCGACGCCGCTCCCGAATGGCCCGGGCTGGCCCACGGCAAGACGCGCGGGCGTTGCGGTTCAGGCAGATTCCCCGTCCGGAGCATCCGACGGGTGGGCAGCGGACGGGTCGTCCGACCCTTCTCGGTCCTCGCGCTCGCGGCGCAGATCGTCCAGGATGCCCTGCATGCGCAGCGCCCCGGCGACGCTCTCGTCGTAGCGGAATTCCAGCCGCGGCACGGTCCGGGTGTGGAGGATTGCAGCGACCTCCTTGCGGAGGAACCCACCGGCGTGGTGTAGCGCGGTGTCGCTGAGTCGACGCGCGGTCTCGTCACCCAGCGACGTCCAGTAGACCAGCGCACGGGTGAGCTCCCGATCGACCTCGACGCGCGACACGGTGACGAAGCCGAGCCGCGGGTCGTTGATCTCGTGGACCAGGAGCGTCGCGATGCGTTCCTTGATCTGCTGCTCGATGCGGGCGATGCGGCGCTCGTTCATTGCGGGCTGAAGATCTCGATCCGGTGATCCATCAGGCTGGCGTCGCGCCAGTCTTGGAGAGTGTTGAGGATCCTGTCCAGCAGGCTGTTGAGCTGCGGGATGTCACTCCCGGCAGCAGTGATCCCCAGGGTGGCCACGGTCCACTCCTCTTGGTCGTCGGTCTCGGCGATCGAGATATTGTGTGCGCGCCGCAGCCGTTCGCGAAGCCCCTTGATGACGCTGCGCTTTTCCTTGAGCGATGTGGCGTGGGGGATCTCCAGCGTGAACTGGAGGACTCCGATGTGCAGCATGGCGCAAACGGCTTGGTCTCGTGGGGGGACGGTGGGCCGGGACAGCCGATCGACGGCGTGATCCTGGCGGTCCGGACCGCCAGCCTATCGCGGCCAAGGCCGCACCCAAAGACTTGGGTGGGCGCGGCGCTGCGCGCCGCCATGCGGTCTGGGCCGCGTGCTTGCTGGAGCGGGGCCGCTGCATGTCAGCGAGACAGCTGCCACGTGTCATGGAAGGTACGGACGAATCTCCGCGTACCGGCACGATTCGCGGCCCCTGAGCTCAGTCCAGGGTTCGGGCGACGAGCTTGACGCGGAAGAACTCGAGGACGTCGCCGACCTTGATGTCGTTGAAGTTGGTGATCGTCAGGCCGCACTCGAAGTTCTCGCGCACCTCGCGGACGTCGTCGTCGACGCGCCGCAAACTGCCGATCTTCCCGCGGTAGACGACCTTGCCGTCGCGCGCCACCCGCACCTCGTGGTTGCGGTTGACGGTTCCGTCGGTGACGTAGCACCCGGCGATGTTGCCGAACTTGCTCGACTTGAACACGGCGCGGATCTCGGCGTGGCCGTCGACTTCTTCGATCTCCTCGGGCTTGAGCATGCCCTCGAGGGCGAGCTTCATGTCGTCGAGCAGCCTGTAGATGATGTTGTACTGCCGGATCTCGATCCCGGAGCGTTCCGCCGCCAGGCGGGCCGAGGCTTCGGGAACGGTGTTGAACGCGATGATGATCGCGTTCGACGCCTCGGCGAGCACCACGTCGCTCTCGGTGACCGCGCCGAGTCCCTTGTGGATGATGTTCACCCGAACCTCGTCGGTGCCGATGTCGGCGAGGCCGTTGCGGATCGGCTCGAGCGAGCCCATCACGTCGGCCTTCAACACCACCTTGAGCTCTTCGATCTCCTGATCGCGGAGCTTCGCGGCGAGGTTCTCCGCGGTGACCCGCGAGCGATCGGCCAAGTCGTTGGCGCGGGCCCGGCGCTGCCGGTCCTCGACCACCGCCTTGGCTCGCTTGGCGTCCTTGACCGCCAGGAATCGGTCGCCCGGGTTCGGCAGCTTCGCCAGTCCGATGATCGACACCGGAGTCGAAGGACCGGCCTCCGAGATGCTGTTGCCGTGGTCGTCCACCATGCCGCGGACGCGCGAGTAGCTCTCGCCGCAGATCACCATGTCGCGCAGCCGCAAGGTGCCGTCGGTGACCAACACGTTGACCACGATGCCCTGCTCGGCGGACTGGCGGGACTCGACCACGATGCCGGAACCGTCGGCTTCCGGCTTGGCGGTGAGCTCCAGCAGTTCGGCCTCCAGCATGATCTTCTCGACCAGGTCGTCGAGCCCCTGTCCGGTCAGCGCGGACACGTCGACCACCTGGGTGTTGCCACCCCATTCCTCGGGTTGCAGCCCCTTGACCGCCAACTGTTGGCGCACCTGCATCGAGTTCGCGCCGGGAGCGTCGCACTTGTTGATCGCGACCACGATCGGCACCTTCGCTTCGAGCGCGTGGGCGATCGCCTCCTCGGTCTGTGGCATCACGCCGTCGTCCGCGGCGACCACCAGGATGACGATGTCGGTCAGGCTGGCGCCGCGGGCCCGCATCGAGGTGAACGCCGCGTGGCCCGGGGTGTCGAGCACCACGAACTGCTCGCCGCCGCGCGTGGTGATCTTGTAGGCGCCGATGTGCTGGGTGATTCCGCCGGCCTCGCCCTTCACCACGTCGCTGTCGCGCAGTGCGTCGAGCAGCGTCGTCTTGCCGTGGTCGACGTGCCCCATGAATGTCAGCACCGGTGCGCGCTGATGCGCCGAGTGATCCTCGGCGGCACTCACGAAGTCCTCGAGCAGCTGCTCTTCGGCCTCCTTGTGCTCGACGATGACGATCTTCCGCTGCACCTCGTCGGCGACCAGCTCGACTTCATCGTTGTTGAGGAACGAGTTGATGGTCTTGCCGGCGACGCCGAGCTTGAACGTGAGGGCCGCGATCAGCTCACCGACCTTGACGCCGAGGGCCTCCGACAGGCCCTTCACGGTGATCGGCGGTTCGATCTCGATGACCTTGTCCGGATCGATCGGCGTCGAGATGCCGCTGCCGGCGCGGCCGCGACCGCCACGGCGACCACCCTGGTCGCGCCCGCGACCGCGCACCCCCGGTCCGGAGCGCTGCCCAGGGCCGCGGCGTTGTCCGGGTCCGGTGCGCGTCGCCGAACGCGACTGCGTGTGAGTGAGGGCCTTGCGACGCAGCTCCTGGCTGACCGAGCCGGGGTCGCGCGGGGCCGAGCGACGGTTGGCGTCGCGGATGGTCGACTCCGGCAGCTGGATCTTGCCGAGCACCGTGGCGCGCGGTTGTGGGGTGAGGAGTCGCTTGACGTCGTCACGCGGTGCGGCGGGCGCCTCCGGCTTGGTCTCGGCCGGGGCATCGGGAGTGCTCGCCGCCGCGGCCGGTGAAGCGGCCGCGGGGGGCGTGGCGGTTGTGGGGGGAGTGGCGGCCACGGGCGGAGTTGCTGCCGGCAACGAGGCCGCCGGCACGGGCTCGGGGGTGCTGCGGGTCGACTCCGTCGCCGGTGTCTCGGGGCGCGGTGCCACCGCCGGGGCTTCGACCGCGGGCGTGGGTTCGGGCTCGCTACGCGGAGTTGCGGGCGCTTCGCGCGCAGGCTCTGCGGCTGCCGGAGTTGCCGCGGCTTCGATGTGCCCAGGGGGTTCCGGAGGTGCTTCGACCGAGCGGGGCTCCGTGCGAACCGGCGGCGTGCTCGCCGCTGCGGCCGCCTCGGTCCGCGGTGGGGGAGTTTGTTCGGGCTCGACTTCGAGCTCCGGCTGGGTCGCCTCGTAGACCGTGCCGCCCGGGCCACTGTGCGCGGAGGGTAGGCGGCGTGGCGGCAGCGGCTTCTTGGCGTCGGCGTCGGGAAGGTCCTTGCGCCGGGGAAGCTTGCGCAGCTGCGGCTGATCGGGCTCGGCGTCGTCGTCGGATGAGCCGGTCGCGCGCAGTCCCTGGGCCTCGAGGCGGGCGATGGCGATCATCTGGTCCGCTTCGTCCAGTACCGACATGTGACCCTTCACCGGGAAGCCGAGTCCACGCAGGATCTCGGCCATCTCGTGGCCCTTCTTGTCGTACTGCTTGGCCAGTTCGTAAACGCGTAGCTTGCTCAATCCTTCTCCTCGGTGCGGCTAGCTCTCGGTCTGTGGTGCGGGATCGCGCGCCGTCTCGGCCGCGGCCTCACCGCGGGGCGCCCCTTCCGTCGGCTCATCGCCATCGTAGCGAAGCTCGCCGTCGTGGCCTTCGTTCTGATCGTCGCCGGCGTTCTCCGCGCCGCCCTCGCCCGCGCCGTCGTTACTCCCTTCGCCGCTACCCTCGCCATCGTCGGACATCGACTCTTCGAGCTCGGCGCGCGTCATGATGTCGATGTCCCACCCGGCCAGCTTGCTCGCCAGGCGGACGTTCTGGCCCTTGCGGCCGATTGCCAGCGACAGTTGATCCTCGTCGACCAGCACGAGCGCCTTCTTGGTGCTGTGCTCGAGTTCGATGTGGGCGATCTCCGCCGGCTTGAGCGCGTTGGCGATCAGCAGTTCCGGCTCGGTGCTCCAGCGGATGATGTCGATCCGCTCGCCGCCGAGCTCGTCGATGATCGACTTGATGCGCGTGCCGCGCACTCCGACGCACGCGCCGACGCAGTCGACCTTCTCGTCGGTGGAGTCGACTGCGAGCTTGCTGCGGTAACCCGGTTCGCGCTCGATCCTGCGGATGGCGATCACCGCATCGGCGATCTCCGGGACTTCGAGTTCGAACAGGCGGCGCACCAGGTCGCGGTGGCCGCGCGAAAGGATCACCTTGACCCGCGTGCCGACCTTCTTGACTTCGAGCACCATCGCGCGGATGCGATCGCCGATGTTGTAGACCTCACCACGAACCTTCTCGGCACGCGGCAGGATGCCTTCCATGTTGTTGCCGAGGTTGACAATCACCGTGTCGCCTTCGAACCGTTGCACGGTGCCGTTGACGATGTCGCCGATCTTCTGCTCGAATTCCTCGTACAAACGATCTCGCTCGGCCTCGCGCACCTTGACGTTGATGCTCTGCTTGACCGCCTGGGCGAGAATGCGCCCTTCTTCCTCGAGCGAAATTTCGTAGTTGAACTGCCACTTCCCCGAGCTGCGGTCGATGCGCACCTCGAGGTCCTCGATGCCGTACTTCTTGGCCAGAGCGGCCGCGACTGCCTGCTCGATCGACTCGAACAGACCTTCACGGTCGATCTCTTTGTCGCGGGCGAGCGTGTCGATGTAGCGGAGGATCTCTTCGGAAGCCATTCTTCGGAAGTGGAAGCGGAAGCGGGTCCAACGGTCTGACCCGGAGTACGGAAGACATCCGCCCACGGAGCCCTGCTCGGGCGCCGTGTCACGATCTTCCGCGTGCCCCGGGACGCCGAAGGCGCCGCGCGAACGGAACCATCACAACACCCTCTCCTCAAACGCACAAGAGCGGGAAACCCGCTCTTGCTGAGGACCTAGGGGGATGCAAACCGGCCCGATGGTATCCGGTCCGTGGGTGCGGTCAAGCATCCACGCCGGTGTGCAGCTCCTCCGGGGTAAGATCCTGACGATGACCCAGCTCGTGCAACCCCTCCGCCTGCGCCCGTTCGCCGCCGGCGATGCACCCCTGCTCGGCGCCTGGCTGGCGGGGGCGGGGCTGGGTGTCCCGCAAACGGTGCCCGGCCGGAGGTGGGTCGAACGGCTGATCGACGACCCGAACATTCTCTGTTTCACAGCTACGCTCGGCGGCCGAATCGTCGGATTCTTCCGCCTCGACACCGGCCCGGACCAACAGGCGGAGATCACCTTGATCGTGGCGCCGGGAGAGCGCCGGCGAGGTCACGGTCGCGCCCTCTTGGCGGCGGCGCTGGATCAGGCCCGCGCCCGGGGGCTGTGCCGCGTCCTGGCGGTGGTCGACGTGGAGAACACCGCCGCGCGGTCGTTCTTCGGTGACGCAGGCTTCGAGGAAGTTGGGCACAAGACACCGGGCTGTATTCACTTGCATCGATTGGTCCACCGCGGATCGCGACGTCCGCCGCTGGAAATCCAGCCGTGAGCGAGACCGCGGCCGGCCGGGCCGGGGATCCTGGACGCGGACGCGTGCTGTGTTTCGCGCCCCACCCCGATGACGAGGTCCTGGGTGCCGGCGGGACCTTGTTGCGGCACGTTCGCCGCGGCGACCCGGTGCGGGTGGTGATCGCCACGGACGGCGCCGCCGGGGATCCTGACCGGCGGTTCGACCCGGCGCGCTACACTGAAATGCGTCGAGACGAAAGTCGGGCGGCGGCGCAGCTGCTCGGGTGGGGCGAGCCCCGCTTCTGGGGGCTGCCCGACAGCTGTGTGGTGGTCGAATCGGACAAGGTCCGGCTGGTCTCGCTGGTGACCGAGGAGCTGAGCGCATTCGCGCCCGACCTGGTCTACCTGCCGTGGGCTGGCGACCACAATTCGGACCACCTCGTGCTCCACGAGGTCGTGGTGCGGGCACTCGTCGCGGTCGGCTTCGGGGGGAGTGCCTTCGGCTACGAGGTGTGGGCGCCCAACCCGCAGCCTGACCTGGTGGTCGACATCACCGACCTGGTGGACGACAAGCGCGCTGGCCTGCGCTGCTTCGCCACCCAGAACGCCTACAACGACCTCGCACACGCGGTGTTCGGGTTGAACGCCTACCGCAGCCTGTTGCTGGAGAGGAGTGGCGGCTTCGGTGAGGCGCTCACTCGAGTGAGCTGAGGGCCCGGCTCAACCGCGAAGTCGGCGCGCCAGGTTTCCGTAGGCTCGGTATCCGACCTCACCGGGATCTCCGGGCGCGTAGCGCCACTCCCAGGGGTCGTTCGGATCGAGCGGGATGGCGAGTAGCGAGCTCGATACCGTGCCGTACTCGCCTCCGACCTTGCGGATCCGGTGGCCGCTGAGCGCGCCCTCGTCGAGCAACAACGCTGCGAGTCGATCGAGCCGAGCGCCGGACGGCAGGTCGGGGGCACACGCCGCATCGACCGCGGGGATGTGCAGGGCGCCCAGGCGGTGCTCATTGGACAGGGTGGCCACTCCGCCGCTCTGCCGCGCGATCTCGACTCGGCCCTCCTCATGGAGCACGACCAGCATCTCCTCGCGGTCGGCGATCAGCAGCTGGAAGGCGTTGAACGGCTGGTCGGCGCAGCGTGCGGCCACGGCTCGAGCGGCGGCGGCCGCGTCGTCGTGGTCGAGTGCCAGGTGGGGCAGCTCGCCGCGTGTGGTCGGCACGTCCCGCGGTGAAGCCCCCGCGATGTTGGTGATTCCGGCGAACATCCCCCGGTCGTTCACCGCCAGCCAGGTGCCTCCCGCCCGGCGGTCGCGCGGCGACAGCATGCGGCGCCGTTCACCGACGTAGAGCCCGGGCGGTGTACTGCCGCGCGAGCGTGCTTCGTCGCGGTTGCTGGCCACCAGGATCGGGAAGGCTGCGTCGATCCGGTGGAGCACGATCAACAGGCACATCGCGTCGTTCGCCCTCGTGGCGGGCGCAGTTTTGCAGTAGCCTGCGGTGCCTTCAACCCCGGGGACGAGTCGAATGGTGGGAGCGTTGCTCCCGGTCGGCCGTCAGGCCCCCCGTTCCCCGTCTCCGCAACACCGCCGGCGGTCCGCCGGATCCATCGCTCGATGCCGAAGCCTCGCCGCGTCCTCCCGTTCCTGTTCGTCTTCGCCTTCGCAGCGGCTGTAGCGGCCCAGGGCGGGGCGTCGAAGTCCGACCCGTCCGGCATCCGGAGTCCGCTCCAGCAGCAGGTCGCCGAGCTCGCCAACCAATCGAGCTGGGCGCAGGACACCCGCTACGAGGGAGCCAAGCCCGACAAGTCCAAGCGTGGCGTGTACCCGGTCGGCAACGGCAAGGTGTTCACGTACGTCGGGCTCGGGGTGCGGGCCAACACGATGCTGGCCATCACCGGTCCGACCTACGCCGCGCCGGAGCGGTCGATGCCGCGCGGTAACTTCGGTGAGCTGACCCTGGAGCTCGACGGTGCCGAGCTGACGGAACAGCGGGTGCGGCGGGTGCGCGATGCGAACTTCGTCGTCACCGAGGATCGCAGCGAGTCGGGAATCGCCCTGCGCACCCTCACGTTCGCCGCGCCCGACTCGACCGTGATCACAAGGGTTGTCGAAGTGCACAACGGCGGGAGCGCACCGTTCGTCGGGGGCGTGCTGTGGGCGCGCACGGGCATGCCGGCGCAGGTTCGCGGTGCGGAACTCGAACTCGTGTGGCGCAGCGAGGGACGCGGGGCGCAGGCGAGGATCGCGATGGACCGGGCCGAGGCGCAGAACGGTTCGCTGCGGTGCAAGCTCGGCGACCTGGCGCCCGGCGCCAGCTTCACCACGGTGTTGACGGTGGCCACCGCGGCGGGGACCGAGGGTGGAACCTCCGCGGCGACCGACGTGGCGACGGCGACCACCGCGGCACAGGGCACGGTGCGCTGGTGGCGCGAGCGCCTGCGCGGCACCCCGACGTTGCGCACCGACAACCACCGGATCATGGATCTGTTCGGTGATTGGAAGGTCCTGATGCTGACGATGCGCGACGCGCGGTCCGGCGTGGTGTCGCCGATGGTGAGTCGGCGCGGGGCGTGGATCCGGGAGAGCACCGGGCCGCTGCTCACCTTCCTGCGCTACAACCTGTGGGCCGAGGCCAAGGCGATCCTCGACTACTACCACGATGCGATCTGCCTGACCGGCGAGGTGCGCGAGTACTATCCGCTCGACCTCGACTTCAAGCGGCTGGCGGGGACCAAGCCCGACTACACGAAGATCGCGCTGCCGGACAGCGACCTGCCGTCGTGGCTCATCCTGCAGCACTTCTGGTACTACCGCGCGACCTGGGACGCGGCGTACATCGAGCAGCGCCAGCCGTTGTTGCTCGAGTTGCTGCGCCGGCAGAAGCGGGGCAAGGACTCGTTGTTCCGTTTCAGCGGCCACGAGTCCTACATGGAGCCGACGCTCTATCGGCTGCCGCTGGAGGGTTTCCGCCGGAATCCGTTGTTCGTCGCCGAGGATCCGGCGCACGGTCGACGGTCCTACTCGCTGGGCGCCTCGGTCGCGTTCCTCATGGCGATCCAGGGCTACGGCGAGCTGTTGAACGGGATCGACCGGGTGAAGCGCCCCGACAAGTGGGCCGGCGAGCAGAGCCCGGACGACAAGCCGAGTTCGAAGTGGCTGGAGCGCAGCTTCAATGTGATGAAGGACGTCGAGCGACGGTTCTTCTTCAGCGACCCGAGCTTCAAGGTGCGCGAGGACATCAGCAAGGACCTGAAGTTCGGTGTGGACTGGACTGGCTTGTTCGCCCCGGCGATCTCGCCGGTCAACGGAACGGTGCACGCCGAGCCGTTCGCCAACCTCAACCTGCTGCCGCTGTGGATGGGGTTCACCTTCACCACCGGGGAGCGCAGCCGCCACAACCTGCGCAACACGCTCGCCCGCCTGTGGCACGAGGAGAAGGACGGCAAGCGGGTGCGGACGCTGGTCGGCACCACCGCGACGGTGGGGCACTTCACCGGCGAAGTGCCCGGAATGCTGCTCACCGCGCTGGTCGAGCGCGACGGTCGCGAACGCTACCAGGCGCAACAGGACCTGATGGACATCGCCGCGCCTGCGGGCGAATGGGGGCGGTTCTACGACCCCTCCGGTCGACCGATCGCCAGCGACGATCCGGAGTGGCCGCACCGGATGTCACCCAACGAGTGTGGCATCAACCTCGACGCGTTCGTCTTCGCCCTCAACGGCGTGCGCCACGTCAGCGTCCCGTACTTCGACAACACCTCCATCAAGGTCAAGCTGCGCATGCCCAAGGGTTGCAAGTTCCTCGAGATGGAGAACCTGAAGAAGGACGGGCGGGCATTCAGCGTGCACGTCGACGAGTTCACCGCTCCGCTGAGCGAGGAGGAGCGCAAGGCGAACGACGCGCAGAGCGACCCGCGCTACCGCCGCGATCCCAACGTCGACCACCGCCGGTTCCGCTTCCGCATGCGGTTGCTGTCGGAGAACCCCAAGCGCGGCCGCTACCAGGTCGACGCCGACGTCTCCGGCACGATGTTCGTCCGCTACCTCTACAAGGGCAAGGTCGGTGGGCAGAGCGGCGAGGTCAACGAGTCCGAGTTCTGGCGCGAGGATCACGAGCAGTTCTTCCTGGACGGCAGTCCGACGCTCGTGCCCGAGTCGAAGCGGATGGCCAAGAAGGCCGGTGCCGACCTGCTGGTGCTGACCAACCGTCCGCAGTGCGCCGAGATCCTGCGCGGCGACAAGACCACGGTGGTCGACACCGGGTTGCCGTTCACCGGTCCGGAGCTGGTCAAGGCGCTGTTGGATGGCGGCAAGCCGACACACAAGACACTCCTGCTCGACGTCGGCTACGACGCGAGCGATCGACGCACCTTCAAGAACAAGCGCTTCTGGTCCCATCCGGCCTGGCTGAAGACCCTCACGGACTTCGCCGCGGGCGGCGGGATGGTGGTTCGGCCGAAGTACGTCACCCGCTTCGAGGTGCGGTCGGGAGAGGCGGGTGCGGCTTGGCGCCAGGTCGAAGCTGCCGACGGACGCTTGGCATTGGGGCCGCGTGCACCGCGCACGGCGAAGTTCTCGGTCCGGTGCGATCGCGATCGGGACGACGTGGTGGTGCGGATCGGATCGGGCTGCGGCTACGCGCTGTCGTGCGCAGGGTCGGAGCTGGCGAGCGAGTCCGGCGCCCGCGCGGCGGTGCGGGACCAGGACTCGGTGGTGGCGACCCTCAAGCGCGGCGAGAACGCGTTCGAAGTGCGGCTGGCGGCAGACGGTGATCCGGTGCTGTTCGTGCAGTTCACGGACACGCGGGGGCTTCCCGTGCCTGGGTTGAGCTACGAGTAGTCCGCGGGGCGGATCGTGATGCGGATTCCGTATCCGGGGCGTGCGCCGTATCGGGTGCCAAACTCGCCTTGGTTGGGTGTCGCCGATCCGCACGACTCGACGAACTTCGGCGACGCCCATCCTTGTGCCGAGAAACTCGGGAGGGATCGAGTAGGCCGGCACGTCTCGCGCTCACGGAAGCCACCGGGCTCCATCGCCACCCGCTTCATGCACACCCTGCAACGAGATCGATCCGCATTCCGCGCTGGCGCGTGGGGCGTGATCCTGTACCTGTGCTGGGCGGCGTCCGCGGTGTTCGGGTGTCGTGGTTTGCCCGCGATGCCACCGCCGTCGGCGGCGCGTGAGGTTGCAACCGAGTCGAACGACGCGTCTGCGCTTGCGCGTCGAGTGCCCGGCATCGGGCGCGCGCTGCTGGCGGTGTTCGCGGTCGAATCGGACGACGAAGAACGCGGCTGCCTCGACTCCGAAGAATCCGACAACGCCGCACCGGGTGAGTTGGTCGGTTGGGTCCACCGCGGCATCGGTGGTTCGGTCTCCGCGGTGCGACCCCAGGTCGCCTACCCGAAGTCCGGCTGCGAGCTGCTGAGCCTCACGCGCGCGCCTCCTGCCACGCAGCGGTAGCCCGGACCATTCGTGACCGAGCTGCCGCGGGTGCACAGGGTCGCTGCCGCGTGGCACGCCAGAACCTGCTCCGCCACGGGGATCTGCCCCGCCGGGTAGGACCTGCCGTTCCTCGCTGGCAACGACGCTGCGCTACCTCGCGGACGCCGCGCATGAATCGCCCGGGTTGAGGGCTGCTCGAGTCGGTCCATGCCGCTGCCGCGGCGCCGGCTCGGCACCTGTGGTGTGCGTCCGCCCGCCGCAGGCTGGCCCCTGACCTCCCGCACCTCGTTCGGGACCGAGGCACCGCACGGTGCCTGCTCCGAGCGGGAGTGGGGCTCGTCCGACTCCGCCCACGGTCCGTACAGGTTCGCCTTCGCCGTGGCGAGTTGCCGGTTCATCCGCGCTCGCACCCACCCACTGCAATGTTCGAGAAGTTCATCCACCGGCCAGTGCTGGCCATCGTGACCTCGCTGGTCCTGGTCTTTCTGGGGCTGCTGGCGATCGGCCGCCTGCCCGTCTCCCAATTCCCGCAGATCGCGCCACCGCAGGTGATCGTGACCATCGCGTATCCCGGTGCGAGCGCCGACGTGCTGGTGAAGTCGACCCTGATCCCGTTGGAGAGATCGATCAACGGTGTGCAGGGAATGCGCTACCTGATCTCCGACGCGACCAGCGCCGGCGAGGCGACCATCCAGGTGATCTTCGAGCTGGGCACCGACCCCAACCAGGCGGTGGTCAACGTGAAGAATCGGGTCGACCAGGTGCTCAATCGGCTGCCGCCGCTGGTGCAGCGCGAGGGCGTGGTGGTGAGCCGCGTGCAGTCGAGCATGCTGATGTACGTCAACGTCTTCAGCACCGACGAGAAGGCCACCGAGCGGTTTCTCTACAACTTCGCCAACGTCCACATGCTGCCCGAAATCAAGCGGATCAAGGGCGTGGGGCGCGCGCGCATCCTCGGTAGCCGGCAGTACGCGATGCGCATCTGGCTGAAGCCGGACCGGATGCGCGCGTACAACGTCGACACCTCGGAGGTGATGAAGGCGGTCGAAGAGCAGAGCGTGATCGGTCGTCCGGGCCGCATCGGGCGGAGCTCCGGCAAGTCCTCGCAGTCGCTCGAATACGTGCTCATCTACCAAGGACGCTACAACAAGCCCGAGCAGTACGCGGACATCGTCATCCGCTCCAACCCGGACGGCGAGCTGCTGCGCTTGAAGGACGTTGCGGAGGTCGAACTCGGCAGCGAGTTCTTCGACATCTACTCGAACATCGACGGGCATCCGTCGGCGGCGATCGTGCTGAAGCAAACCTATGGCAGCAATGCCAGTCAGGTGATCGCCAGCGTCAAGAGCAAGCTGGAGGAGCTCAAGCAGAGCACCTTCCCGCCCAAGATGGACTACGAGATCAGCTACGACGTGTCGAACTTCCTCGACGCGTCGATCGACAAGGTGCTGCACACCCTGATCGAGGCGTTTCTGCTGGTCGCTCTGGTGGTGTTCATCTTCCTGGGTGATTGGCGCTCGACGCTGATCCCGACCCTCGCCGTGCCGGTGTCGCTGATCGGCGCGTTCGCGTTCATGCAGGCGTTCGGGGTGACGATCAACCTGCTGACCCTGTTCGCGCTGGTGTTGGCGATCGGCATCGTGGTCGACAACGCGATCGTGGTGGTCGAAGCGGTGCACGCCAAGATGGCCACGGCCAACCTGCAACCCTACCAGGCGGTGCAGGAGGTGCTCGGCGAGATCAGCGGCGCAGTGATCGCCATCACGCTGTTGATGACCGCGGTGTTCGTACCCGTGGCCTTCATGACCGGGCCGGTCGGCGTCTTCTACCGCCAGTTCTCCATCACCATGGCGTCGTCGATCATCCTCTCGGGCGTGGTCGCGCTGACGCTCACCCCGGTGCTCTGCGCGATGCTGCTGAAGAACGAGCACGGCCGTCTCCGGCGGCGCACGCCGATCCGCTTCCTGTTGGACCTGTTCAACCGGCTGTTCGAGAAGCTCACCGGGCGGTACGTCGGACTGCTCGAGCACGTCGCGCACCGCCGCGTGGTGACGTTCGGGGTGATGATCGCGTTCGGCTTCGGGATCTTCGGCCTCGACCAAGCCCTGCCATCGGGGTTCATCCCCAACGAGGACCAGGGAATGATCTACGCGATCATCCAGACGCCGCCGGGGGCCACCCTGGAGCGGACCAACGCGGTGGCGCGCGAGCTACAGCGGATCGCCGAGGGGGTCGAGGGCATCGCCTCGGTTTCGTCGCTCGCCGGCTACGAGATACTCACCGAGGGCCGCGGTTCGAACGCGGGAACCTGCCTGATCAACCTCAAGCCGTGGGCCGAGCGACGGCATTCGGTGAACGAGGTGATCGAGGAACTCGAAGCGAAGGCCAAGGACATCGGCGCGGTGGTGGAGTTCTTCGAACCGCCCGCGGTTCCCGGCTACGGCGCAGCGGGCGGGTTCGCGCTGCGGTTGCTCGACAAGACCGACTCGGCGGACTACGAGGAATTCGATCGGATCAACAAGGACTTCATGGCGGCGCTCGGCAAGCGCAAGGAGATCACCGGGCTGTTCACCTTCTTCGCCGCGAACTACCCGCAGTACGAGTTGGTCATCGACAACGAGTTGGCGATGCAGAAGGGCGTGTCGATCGGCAAGGCCCTGGAGAACCTCGACATCCTGATCGGTAGCACCTACGAGCAGGGCTTCATCCGCTTCGGCCGCTTCTTCAAGGTCTACACCCAGGCGGCGCCGGAGTACCGCCGGCTGCCCTCGGACGTGATGAACCTGTACGTGAAGAACGACCACGGTGAGTTGGTGCCGTATTCGGCGTTCATGAAGATGCGGAAGACCCAGGGGCCGAACGAAATCACCCGCTTCAACCTCTACACTTCGTCGGCGATCCGCGGCGCACCGGCCGCGGGGTTCACCAGTGGAGACGCGATCGCCGCGGTGCGCGAGACGGCCAAGAAGGTCCTGCCGCGCGGCTACGACATCGCCTGGGAAGGGCTGTCGTTCGACGAAGCGGCGCGCGGGAGCGAATCGCTCTACATCTTTCTGATCGTGCTGGCATTCGCCTACCTGGTGCTGGCGGCCCAGTACGAGAGTTTCGTGATCCCACTCGCGGTCATCTTGTCGCTCCCGGCCGGCGTGTTCGGCTCGTTCCTGCTGCTCGACGCCATGGGGTTGGCCAACGACATCTACGCCCAGGTCGGGCTGGTCATGCTGGTCGGTCTGCTGGGCAAGAACGCGGTGCTGATCGTCGAGTTCGCGGTGCAGGCGCACCAGCGCGGCATGTCGATCCGCGATGCCGCGATCGAGGGCGCGAAGACCCGCTTCCGGCCGATTCTCATGACCTCGTTCGCGTTCATCGCCGGCCTCGTGCCGTTGGTGATCGCCAGCGGACCGGGTGCGGTCGGCAACCACACGATCGGCGCATCCGCGCTGGGGGGCATGCTGCTGGGCACGCTGTTCGGCGTGCTGGTGGTGCCCGGTCTCTACTACGTGTTCGGCAAGCTCGTCGAGGGGCGTCAGCTCATCCGCGAGGAGGCCGTGACCCCCGTGACCGAAGTCATTTCACACCATGATTGATCGCACAACCGAGTCCTGGATCCTGACCGCGGCACTGTGCCTGCTGTGCGGCGGGTGCGTGCCCTATCTGGGCAAGACTGCAGCGCGCCCTGTCGACACGTCCGTACCGGAGAGCTTCGGCGCGTCCAAGGACGAGACCAATTCCGCGCGGCTCGCGGTGAGCAAGTTCTTCCGTGACCCGGCGCTGGTGAAGCTGGTCGAGCAAGCACTGGACAACAACCAAGAGCTCAACATCGTCCAGCAGGAGATCGCGATCGCCAACAGCGAGATCATGGCACGCCAGGGGGAGTACCTGCCGCGGCTGGGGATCCGGACCGAGGCGGGCATCGAGAAGGTGGGTGAGTTCACCAGTCAGGGCGCGAGCGATGCCGCGAACGAGATCAAGCCAGGTCGTAGGGTCCCGCAGAAGTTGCAGAGCTACGGGCTCGGCTTTGCCGCTTCGTGGGAAGTGGACATCTGGAACAAGCTGCGCAACGCCACCAAGGCGGCGTTCTACCGCTACTTGGCGACCGTCGAAGGCAAGAAGTTCATGATCACGCGTCTGGTAGCGGAGATCGCGCGCAGCTACTTCGAGCTGGAGGCGCTGGACAACCAGCTCGACGTCTTGCGGCGCAACATCGAGATCCAGACAGCCGCGCTGGACGTCGTGCGGGTGCAGAAGCAAGCGGCACGGGTCACCGAGTTGGCGGTGCAGCGGTTCGAAGCCGAAGTGCTGCGTAGCCGGAGCCGGGTGTTCGACGTCCAACAAGAGATCGTGCAGACCGAGAACCGGATCAACTACCTGGTCGGTCGGTTTCCCCAGCGCGTCGAGCGCAACTCCCAGCGATTCGCCAGTCTGCGGCCTTCCGACGTCGCGACCGGAGTCCCGACGCAGTTGCTGGAGAACCGGCCGGATCTGAAGCGAGCCGAGATGGGGCTGGCGGCGGCGAAGCTCGACGTGTCGGTTGCGCGGGCCCGCTTCTACCCGTCACTCAGCATCGAAGGTTCCGCCGGCCTGGAGGCGTTCGAGCTGAACAGTCTGAAAGCCCTGCCGGAATCCCTGTTCTACAACGCGTTCGCCAACGTCACCGCGCCGCTGCTCAACCGCAAGGCGCTCACCGCGAGCTACCGGGTGGCGAACTCCAAGCAGATGCAGGCGGTGCTGACCTACGAGCAGACGATCCGCAAGGCTTTCGCCGAGGCAGCCAATCAGATCGCCATGATCGCCAACCTCGGCGGCAAGTACCAGCTCAAGCAGCAGCAGGTCGACATCCTGCGGCGGGCGATCGACGTGTCGAGCCAACTGTTCTCCTCGGCGCGCGCGGACTACATGGAAGTCCTGCTGACTCGTCGTGATGTGCTCGAGGCCGAAATGGAGTTGATCGAGACCAAGAAGCGTCAGATGAGCGCGATGGTCAACATGTACCAGGCACTCGGGGGTGGGTGGCGCGAGGGCGCCGAGTGACCCCGATTCCGACCGACCCGGCGACTCGCACCGCCAACCAGAGACCGAACGAGAGAGCGACCATGAACAGAATCGAATCCCCACTCCTGATCCGCACCGCACTCGTTGTGCTCGGCCTGCTCGGGTTGGCGGCGTGCCACAAGGAGGTGCATCGGAAGGCCGAGACATCGCAGTTCGAAGCGACCACCCCGATGCGATGCGACACCGAGATCGCGCGGGAATACGTCTGCCAGATCCGCGCCTGCCAGCACATCGAACTGCAAACGCTCGAGCGCGGCTACCTGCAGGACGTGTTCGTCGACGAGGGGCAGCGGGTGGAGAAGGGGCAGCGGATGTTCCAGGTGATGCCGCTGCTGTACCAGGCGGAAATGGAGAAGGCGAACGCGGAGGCGGAGTTCGCCCGGATCGAGTTCGAGAACACCAAGATGCTGCAGGGCGGCAAGGTGGTCTCCGATCAGGAGGTGGCGCTGGCGAAGGCCAAGCTGAACAAGGCGAAGGCCGAGGCGGACCTGGCGCGGGCGCACCTGTCGCTGACCGAGATCAAGGCGCCGTTCAGCGGCATCATGGATCGCCTACACGTGCGCAAGGGCAGCCTTTTGGAGGAGGGCGCACTGCTGACCTCGCTGTCGGACAACAGCAAGATGTGGGTCTACTTCAACGTGACCGAGGCCGAGTACCTCGACTATCAGGCGCGACGTGATCGTGGCGACCCGATGCGCGTCAAGCTCCGGATGGCCAACGGCAAGATGTTCGAGCACGAGGGCGTGGTCGACACCATCGAGGGGGAGTTCCACAACACCACCGGGACCATCGCGTTTCGTGCCACTTTCCCCAATCCCGGGGGGCTGCTCCGGCACGGTCAGACCGGCGAGGTGCTCACCTACTCGAAGTACCCCAGTGCGATGCTGATCCCACAGAAGGCCACCTTCGAGGTGCTGGACAGGAAGTACGTGTTCGTGGTCGACAAGGAGCACAAGATCCGGGCTCGGGAGATCGCCGTCGCGGCGGAGAAGCCGCATGTGTACGTGGTGAGGAGCGGCTTGGTCGACGGTGAGACGTTTCTGGTCGACGGACTTCGCAGGGTGCGCGATGGCGACGAGGCGCGGGTGATCGTGAAGGAGCCGGCGGAGCTGTTCGCGAAGTTGGACGTTCCCGCCAAGTGACCGGTGGGTGCCGAATGGCGTGCATTCCCTGACCGAGTGGCGAGTCGAAGCGTCGCGCGAGCTCATGCGACGCGATGAAGGCGGGCAGATTGGAGGGGAAGAGGGGCCAGGACTCGGTCCCGCTGGTTCGTGTCGCGCTACCGCCGCGCGCGTTCGAACAGCCGCAGCACCACCGGGCGGATGTATCGCGTCCAGACCCGATACCCCTCGGCATTGAGGTGCAGGCGATCGCGCTGGAACCACTTTGGATCAGGGCGGCCCGCCGCGTCCATGAGCGCGGGGGAGGGGTCGACGAATTCGAGCCGACGGTCTGTGGCGCAGACGTCGCGGATCCTGCGGTTTGCGTCGCGCACCTGCTCGATTCGGTTGTCGCGCGCCAGAGTCGGGGTGATCGCAATGTACACGATCGTCAGGGACGCATCGGCGGCGTGCAGCCGGGCGACGATCCGCTGGAACAACGTGCACACCTGCTCCGGGGTCTTGGCTTGGGTACGGTCGAGGTCGTTGGTGCCGCAGAACAGCACGACGACGCTGGGACGGTGCCGGCTGATCAAGGTGTCCGCGTAGTACAGGAGATCGAACAGCTTGGCGCCGCCGAACCCACGGTGGACCACCGGCAGCGGTGCCATGTCGCGCTCGAGGGTGTGCCACAGGCGGATGCTGGAGCTGCCGGCGAACACCACCTTGCCGGGCTCTACGGGTGCTGCGCGATCCGCGGTCTCGAACTCGGCAATCGCGGTGGCCCATCGGTGCGGGTTCTCCCCGGGGGGGATGGGCGGGAGTGGGGGAGGCTGTGGCGGTGCGGCGCAGCATGCGCCGAGTGCGGCGAGCAGCAGCCACCGCATGGCCGGCAGCCGACGTGCGGGTCGAAGGAGGGCACGGTGCATCGCGCCGGCGCGTCGTTCAGCGGTGCCGCAGGACCAGGTAGAAGCGGTGCACCTCGGGAGCCCGCCAAGTCTGTGCGTCGGGAACGCGTTGCAAGCCCTTCTCGACCTTCTTGCTGGCTGGCGGCCGTCGTTCATCGCGCAGTTCGGTCGCTGGTTCGCGCCCGTCGACCCGGTATAGGCGCGTCACTGCGCGCCGGGTGTTTGCCGACCGAGTCCTGGCAGCTCTGCGGTCGAGCTGCCGGCGCAGCTGCCGTAGCACTGTTCGCACCTCCTCGGTGGTTCCGGTCACCAGGTAGGTGATGTCGCCCTTCTGCCAGGCGTAGCGGGTACTCGCACCGTCGCGTCGGGGGTGCGGCGCGCCGGCAGGCGGGATCCGCCGGGTCGGCTCCACGGCGGACAACTCGCTGGCCTGGATTCGGCGTACGACGTCAGCGCGAAACCTGCCACGCGAGTACAGAAAGCCGTCCCGGTCCATGCTGGGCGGGGTCAGGAAGAAGTCGTCGCCGCCTTGCTGGTCCTTGCCTGCGGCGCGCTGGCTGCGATCCGCTGCCGGCGGGTCGAGTTCGACGAGGAGTACCGCCGTTGTCGGCACGGCTGAGGGCGCCGCGGACCGACGCGGGGCTCCGGCCGAAGGCGGAACGAACGCGTGGGCCTTCTTGTCGGTCGGTCCTGCGCCGGTGGCACCGCGACTGCCCTGTCCCGGGGTCGACGGTCCGGTGGGGCCCGGCACCGGCGTGTTTCGTTGGGTTCCACCGGGAGCGGCACCCTTGTCGGGTTGGACGGCCTCTTCCTCAGTGGTCGTGTCCTTGTCCGTGGCTGGCCGCGGCAGGGACTTCCGTAGCTTCACTGCGGGAGGCATGTGCATCGACCCGAGTTCGCGCTGCACCAGCTGCTCGAGCGAGCCACCGTCGGTGGGCAAGTCGTACACCGGTGCGCGCCGTCGACCGCCGCGGAAGCCGGCGCCATCGCCAGTCCCGGTACGGTCCTCCTTGTTGATCCCGCCCCTCTCGGCGCCGCGCTTGCTCTCGGCGGCACCTTCGCTGCTCGGCGCGCCCACGCGATTCCCGGCACTGTCGCCCAGACTTCCTCGGCCATTCTTGGCGGCCTCGCGCGAGCCGGTCACGGGACCCCGAGGCTCGGATGCGTCGTGACTTGCGGCAGGGGGCTTTGGTGTCGTTCCCGGCTTCTCCACCGGCGGCACCCGTGGGGTCGGGGCGGCCTTCGCCGGTGTCGCCGGGGTGACGCTGGGTTGTGGCGCGAGCTTGGCTCGTTCCGGCAACTGGTGGACCGTCTTTCCTCCACCGGCCGCCTTGTCCGAGTTCGCCGGATCCTCGGATCCGAACGTGCCCCGCCGCGGATCGGCGTGGTCGTTTGGGTTCTTCGCTTCGGGGGGGGGCGAGACCGCGCCCGCACGGTCGCGCCGTAGCTTCTCGAGGTACTTGTGAACTTCGTTCACCGAACCACCCTTCTCCCCGACACGTAGGCCGCTGTCGATACGGTCTTCCTGCCGTTCGACCTTCAGCTGGTCGCGCGTCCGTGCGGCACCGGTCGGCGCCGGTTCGGGTTGGAGTGCGGTTCGGTCCTCCTCGGGGCGATCCGAGGTGAGGAAGCCACCGGCCCACAGAACGGCGGTGATGCCCGCAGCCGCGGCCAAGCCACCACCCACCGTCCAGCGCCACAACGAGCGGGGCGCGGCGGGCGGGATCACGTCGGTGCGCAGCGCCTCCATCACGTTGCCGACCATGTGCCGTGGCGGCACCGCGTCCACGGCGCGGTTGGAGCGCACCAGCTCGACGGTCGCGCGGTACGCTTCCGCCGCCTCGCGCAGGTCGCGATCGGCGGCCAACTCGGCTTCCAGCGCGGTGCGGTCCTCCTCGCTGAGACGCTGATCGATCCAATCGGCGAAGCGCTCGTCGAGCTCGTGGTTGGGGTCGTTCACGGGGTGAACTCCTTGAGCATCCGCTGCAGCAGGAGCCGTCCACGGTGGATCCGCGACCGCACCGTGCCAGCGGGAAGGTCGAGCACTTCGGCGATTTCCTCGTAGCTCAGGTCCTGCATGTCGCGCAGCACCACACACTGGCGGAAGTCTTCCGGCAGCCGCTGCATCGCCGTGTGAACCGCAGTGCGGATGTCGCCGTGGTGCAACCGACTCAGCGGGTCGTGCTCGCGCGACGGTGGATCGAGCGTCAGGTCATCGCTGCCGGGTACCGGAGCATCGAGCGACAGCGTCGCGCGATCGCGTTTCATCGCCTTGCGGCGGCGGTACTCGCTGATGCAGAGGTTCATCGTGATCTTGTGCAGCCAGGTGCTGAACAGCGCCCTGCCATCGAAGCTCCCGATGGCGCGGAAGGCCCGCAGAAACACCTCCTGGCACAGGTCGGCCGCGGTGTGACGATCACAACCGAGCACCCGGATGACCAGCCCGAACACCCGGTCTTGGTGGGTCTCCATGAGCCACTGGAAGGCCGCGTGGTCGCCACCTTGCGCCCTTCGCAAGGCACTGAGCTGCTCGGCATGAATGTGCTGGTCGCTGGGATTCGCCGGTAGGTCGGCGGGCGGCCCGTCGAGACGGTCCCTCGCAGCGAGGGTTCCTTGGGGCTGTGGTTTTTCGTGGCGGGCCAAGGGGTGTCCAGAACAGCACTTCGATGCGCACCAGGACGCTGGACGATGCGCATCGGATCGAACTTCCAGCACATGCCAACCGCCGCGGGCAGCCTGATGGGGTGCATCCTGCCACAAGTGCGGTCGGCCGTCGACGGGTGCTTGGTGGCCGAACCGGTCGTCCGCTGGTCGGGCGCTGGCCGGCAATCGGGGGAGGTGTGGCCGGCGACGCACAGGTCCGGGTTCGCGTCGATCACCGAGGACGTCGTCGGTCGGTGTGTTTCGCCGTTCCCGTCGCTCGAGCTCCTCGGTCGAGCGCCGCGAGTGCCACCGCCAGTGCCGACTGGATGCCACGCTGGGCGAGTCCCGAGGGTCGCAGCGCGACCCGTGCGGCGGATTCCGGGAGCGCCTCGACGCGCAGGAGTTCCTCGACACCGGGCGCCAACAGATCGAAGTGTGCGGTGCCGATGGTGCCGAACACGATCACGTCCGGATTGAGGAGATCGACCAGGATCGCGCACAGTCGGCCGAGCATGCGGGTGAAGGTCCCGACTACCGCGCGCGCCGCCGCGTCGCCCGCACGGGCCGCGGCGAATACCGCCTCGGGCGTCAAGGCAGGCGGGTCGGGCAGTGTCGTCGCAGCGCCCCGCTGGTGGAACGCGAGTGCCTCGGCCGCGGCGAGCTGCACCAGTCCGGGGCCGCTCAGGTAACCCTCCACGCTGCCGCGCTTGCCGAAGCCCACCGGCCCCTCGTCGGTGAGTCGGATGTGGCCGATCTCGCCCGCCAGGCCGCACGGCCCTTCGATCAAGCGCCCCTCGATCCACAGCCCTGCACCCATCCCGGTGCTCATCGTCAGGAACACCGCTGTGTCGGCGCCGCGGGCAGCGCCCCACAGCACTTCGGCGAGCACCGCGGCGTTGGCGTCGTTCTGCACAGCGGTGGGGAGCGCGGTCGCCTGCGCGAGGTAGTCGCGCAGCGCGAATCCCTGCCACCGGAGCATGTTCGGCACCTCGAGCAGCCGACCGGAGGCTCGGTCGAGCGGGCCGGGTGCGGCCACACCGACAGCCTCGGGAATGAGCCCGTGATCGTTGCAGGCGGCGTGCAGCCAGTCGAGCGCGCGGCCGAGCAACGGCTCCGGGGCCAGTGTCGGGTCGGTGGGGAACTGGTGCGCTGCGTGCACCACGCCGAGATCGTCGCCGATTCCCAGACCGATCTTCGTGCCGCCGATGTCCAGGGCCAGAGCGTGGCGCCGCCGCGAGTCGGCTACCATGCGGAACCCGCGGGCCCGAGGCCCGAACCGTACGCTGCGCGCATGCCGTCACACCTCTACCAGTTCCGCTGTCCCTGCTGCCACAAGAAGCTCGAGTTCGACGCGGACAACGGCCGGGCGCGCGTGGTGGAGCCGGGCGAGGGGGAACAGAAGGTCGAACTGGACCAGCTGCTGGACCAGCACCGCCAGGAGAGTGCGCGGCTCGACAACGCATTCGATCGGGCGGTCGACGCGCAGCAGCGGCAGGCCGAGCGGTTCGACGATCTTCTCGCGGAGGCCAAGGAGAAGGCCAAGCACGACAAGAGCAAGCCGCGCAACCCATTCGACCTGGAGTAGGCCGGGTCGGGATCGGGCTCCGGTCAGCGGACCGGTGCGTGGTGTCCGTACTTCGCGTCGACCCCGCGGATGTGGGCGCTCAGCCAGAACTTCAGGAACTGGAACAGCGAGTCGGGCAGCGTGCCGTCGCCCGCGTCGAACTCCTGCCGCATGGTGGCGAATCGCTCCAGCAGGTTCTCGTGCACCTTCTTGTGCTTGCCGAGGTCCGGGTAGTCGATCGACGCCATGTAGCGTTCCTCGTGGGTGAAGTGCTCGACCACGAAAGCCGCGAACTCGTCCAACAGCCGGGCGAGCTCCGCGCGGTCCGCATCGCCCGCGACATGGCGCTCGTGCAGGCCGTTCATCATCTTGATGAGCTTCTGGTGCTCGCCGTCCATCGAGTCGACGTGCACGGACAGGGTGTTCGGATCCCAGACAAAAAACGCGGCTTCCCCCATATGTGACTCCTCGGCCTGCTACAGGCCACAGGATGTCTTCGGCAAGACGCGTGGGCGCGGTAGAGCGAACCGTGGCGAGGCCGGCAATCGCCGGTGCGATTGGTGCGATGGAGCCGAATGCGGGTTTCGCCGCGCGTCGCTCAGCGCATCCGCTCGAGCATCTCCTCGCCGCGTTCGTTGTAGCGCGGGCGACCGGCGCGGTTGGCAAACTCCAATCCGGCCTCGTAGATGCCGTGGATCACCGCCGTCATGTGCGGCAGGTCGATCTTGGCGAACTCGTCGGTCGGTCGGTGGTAGTCGCTGTGCAGGCTCCCGGCGCTGATCGAGTGTGCTACCACACCCTTGCGTACCAGTGAGATATTGTCGCTCGCGTAGAACAGTCCGCGTGCCTGCGCGAACTCGATGCACTCGATCCCTGCGCGCTTCAAGCCGCGGGTCGCGACCTGCTCGAAATCGCTGAGGTCGCGGCCGGTGATCCAGCAGCAGCGTTGCTTGCCGGGCATCGGCCGGCCGAGCATCTCGAGGTTGAGGTTGGCGACCACGTCGGCGAGCCGCACCGGTGGGTTCTCGGCGAAGGCCCGGGAGCCGAGCATCCCCTTCTCCTCACCTGAGTAGCACACGAACAGCAGGCTGCGGCCGAGCTTGGTCTTGTGCTTGGCGAATGCCTCGGCGAGCGCGAGCACCGCGGTGGTGCCGGAAGCATCGTCGTCGGCCCCGTTGAAGATCCAGTCGCCGCGGCGTGGCAGCTTGACACCGAGGTGATCGTAGTGGGCGCTGAACATCACCAGCTCCTTGGCGCGGTCGGTGCCCGGCCACAGCGCGGCGACGTTGTGCAGCTTCAGGGTGACCCGCTGCGGCTCCGGGACCTTCACATCGATGCGCGTCACGGTGCCCTTGGGCAGCGCTTTGGCGCGCACCAGCAGCCATGGGGCCCGCTGCATGCGCGGGGAGTCGAACAGCTGCCGTTTGCCGCCACACACCTTCCACAGTGCCGACTTGGCTTCGTCGACGACGATCAGCACGGGCTTGCGCGATGCGGCGCGGCCGAGCCGTCGTCCGGCCAGCGATTCCTCGATCACCAGCGCTTCCGACTCCTTCCCGGAGCGCGCGAATGCCTGGCGCGGCGGGGTCAGCAGGCGCACGTCCACATCGCCGACCAACTTGGTGGCCTGCTCGGGAGCCTCCGCACTCGCTTCGTCTTGGTTCTTCTGTTCGCCATTGGCCGGGCGGGTGTAGATCGTCAGCGCGATCTTGGTCGAATCGACCTCCACGCCAGGCTGCTCGTACATCAGCAGGTAGCTGCCGTCCTTGCCGACCGGGCGCAGTCCTGCGGCCTTGAAACCATCGGCGAGGAAGCGGGCGGCCCGCTCCAGGCCCGGGCTCGGGGTGTCGCGCCCGGCCAGTTCGTCGCTGGCCAGGAACTTCAGGATCTCGCCAACCCGCCGCGCGGCGATCGGCCCGGAGTCCACGGGTGCGGTCGGCTTCTCCGGACCCTGTGCGCTCGCGTACCCGATCCCGACCAGCAATACCGTGGCGAACCAACCCAACCCGTTCGTCTTCATCGCAACACCTCGTTCATCGCACCGCTCCGGTACCCGACCAGATCCAAGCTGACGTAGGTGTACCCCGCCGCACGCACACCCTGCACGATCCGCTCGCGGTCGATCGTCACCGCGCGCGGCAGGTCCTCCGGCGAGACCTCGATCCGCGCCACCGGACCGTGGTGGCGGACTCGCAGCTGGCGATAACCGAGCGCTCGGAGTGCCGACTCGGCTCGCTCCAGTTTGGCGAGCAACTCGGCGGACACCGGAGTGCCGTACGGCACCCGCGAGGCGAGGCAGGCGAGCGACGGCTTGTCGGCGGTCGGTAGCCCGTGGCTGCTGCTGTAGTGGCGGACGTCGCGCTTGCTCAACCCGGCTTCGGCGAGCGGGGCCAGCACCCCGCGCTCGGACGCGGCGCGCGCGCCAGGGCGGTGGTCGGTGAGATCGTCCGCGATCGCGCCGAACAGCACCGGCCAGCCGCGTTCGCCGGCCTCGCCGACCTGCGCGGCGATGCTGTCGAACAGCTCCGACTTGCAGTGGTAGCAGCGGTCCGAGGCGTTGGTGCGGTAGCCCTCCCGCTCGAGCTCGCGGGTAGCCACCACCCGGTGGGTGATGTCGTGCGCACGGCAGAATTCCTCTGCACTGGCGAGTTCGTCGCGCGGCAGCGAAGGCGAGTCCGCGGTCACCGCCAGCACCCGCGGACCTAGCGCCTGGCGGCACGCGAACAACAGCATCGCCGAGTCGACGCCCCCGGAGAACGCCACCACCGCGCCGGGAAGCTCCGCCAACCGCTGCTCGAGCGCTGCGAGCCGCTGCTCGTATCCGGGCGGCGCAGCGCCGGGTTCACTCATCGCAGCGGATCTCCGCTTCGGGGGTGAAGATGGTCCGCTGGCAGTCGCGCTCGGCCGTTACCGTCGCGCCGGCGAACACCAGGCAGTCGCGCAACGTGACGGGGGAGGTGACCCGAGCGCCGTCCATCAGCACGCAGTGCTCGAGCCGCGCCTCGGGGTGCACTGTGGTTCCGGAGCCGACGAAGCTCGGCGCGCCGGTCTGGTCGAGGGCGTAGAGGTTCAGGTCCAGCAGGTCGGCGGCATAGCTGAGGTTCATGTCGCGCCGCACCACGTCGGCCGCCTCAACCCGATAGCCGTCGTCGATGAAGATCTGGATCGAGTCGGTGATCTCGTACTCGTCGCGCATCGCGGTGCGCGGGGTCCGCCGCACGGCGTCGAAGAAGGTGTTGTCGAACAGGTAGATGCCGCAGCCCTTGAGGTCGACCTGCGGGTGGCGCGGCTTCTCGATCACGCGTGTGACGCGACCGTCGTTGCTCGCGATCACGATGAAATTGCGCTTGATCGCCTCGGGGTCGCGTTCCACCCGCACCGCGAGCACCCCCGACACGCCGCGGTCGCTGTGCATGCGCTCGACCATCGACTTGAGGTCGGCGTCGGTGTGGAACTCGAAGAAGATGTCGCCGAGGAACAGGAAGAACGGCCGGTCGACGTGCTGCTCGAGCTTCGACACCGCGTGCGCGATCCCCAGCGTCTCCTCCTGCTCGACGTAGGTGATGTCGACACCGAACTGCTCGCCACTCCCCAGCGCCCGCACGACCTCGTGGCCGAGATGGCCGATCACCAATACCAGGTCGCGGACACCGACCGCCGCCAGCATCTCGATCTGGTAGACCAGCAGTGGCTTGCCGAGCACCGGCAGGATCGGCTTGGGGTAGTGCGTCGAGAACGGCCGCATCCGGGTGCCCTTGCCGGCCGCGAGGATGACTCCCATCAGGTCACGGGAGCCGGCGGCTGGGCGGCGCGAGGACGGGAGGGGGACGTTCGGCGGCGGCATTGACGGTGGCTCGATTCAGGGGTTGTGGGTCCGCGGCATTATGCCGCCGCGCACGGCTTCTCACCCGGCCGCACTCAGCAGTCCAGCCCGCAGGTCACGGCAGCTCCAGGTCGCATGGCAGCAGGTAGCTGCGGGCCCGGTCGACGTAGTGCGCAGCGCGCCATCGCATCGCCGCCTTTTCCTCGTCGGTGACCTGCCGTTTGACCTTCGCTGGCAGGCCGACCACCAGCGATCCCGCCGGAATCACCGCGTTCTCCGGCACCAGCGCCCCTGCCCCGATGATGCAGTACTCGCCGATCCGCGCCCCGCTGAGCACGACCGAGCCCATGCCGATCAGGCAGTAGTCGCCGATCTCGACGCCGTGCAGGATCACGCCATGGCCGACGGTGACGCCATCACCGATCACGTGCGGTGCGTCCAGGTCGACGTGGATCACGCTGTTGTCCTGGATGTTGGTCCGCTCGCCGATGTGGATCGACGAGTCGTCGGCTCGGATGGTCACCCCGAACCAGATGTTGGAGTCCCTGCCCAAGTGGACGTCGCCCAGCACGGTGGCGTTGTCCGCAACCATCGCGGAGCCGCGGCGCCGCAGTCGGCCGACCATGTCGGGGAATACCTTGAACTCGCGTTCGCCGCTCATTTGGTGTCGAAGCAGAGCTCGAGCAGGCGCGGCTGCCCGAGCACCAGGATCACGGTCCACACATTGTGCACGATGTGCAGCAGGATCGATGAGCCGATGCCGCCGGTTCGCCATCGCACGAAGCCGAACAACCCGCCGAGCAGGGTCACCGGCACGATCACGCTGACTTCGTGCAACAGCCCGAACAGCACCGAGGTGAACGCGATCGCCGCTGGACCACCGAGTGGCGCCACCGCGCGGAACAGGAAACCGCGGAACACCAGTTCCTCGGCGATCGGACCGATCAGGCACGCCAGCAGCAGCGCGAGCCACGCGAAGCCCCAATCCGGTGTGCCGGCGAGGTACTCCAGCATCGCCTGAGGCGGCAGGCGATGGCCGAGCCGGTGCATCACGTACGGGTAGAGCAGGAAGGCGAACGGCAGCCAACCGACCAGGAACAGCGCGTACGTCCGCAGCGACCAAATGGTGCGCAGTGCCAGTGGCAGGTCGGCCCGGCGGATCCAGCCGAATGCGCACACGCACGATGCGCCGGCCAGCAGCCCGTACGCCCCGCAGTGCAACGGCGGTGGTGGATCGGCGAGTCGGCTGGTCGCCGCGACCACCGCTTGGCCGGGGACCAGCAACAGCAGCAGTGCGATCACGGCTTCGCCGATCGCAGCCAACTCGACCGGCGGGTCCGCCGTCTTCATACCCGATGCCACCGGCGGCCTACTCGCCCGCGAACTCGATCAGCCCCTCGGTCGGCGACGAGGCCGAGGCGTACAGTCGCTTGGCGATTCTGCCGGCGCGGAACGAGTCCCGCCCCGCTTGGCAAGCGCGCCGCATCGCGCGCGCCATGCGCACCGGGTCGACTGCGAGCGCGATTCCGGTGTTGAGCAGCACGCCGTGGGCGCCGAGCTCCATGGCCCGCGTCACGTCCGAGGCGCAGCCCACGCCCGCGTCCACCAACACCGGGACTCGGGCACGTTCCAGGATGATGCGGATGTTGTTCGGGTTGAGGATCCCCTGACCCGAGCCGATCGGGGCGCCGGCCGGCATCACGGCGGCGACCCCGAGGTCCTCGAGGCGGCGGGCCACCACCGGGTCGTCGCTGGTGTAGCAGAGCACGACAAAGCCCTCCTTGACCAGCACCGCGGCGGCCTCCAGCGTTCCGACCGGATCGGGCAGCAGGGTGTCCGGATCGCCGAGCACTTCGAGCTTCACCATGTCCGACATGCCCGCTTCCCGACCCAGCCGCGCGGTTCGGATCGCGTCGTCCGCGGTGAAGCACCCCGCGGTGTTGGGCAACAGGCGGTAGCGTTCGCGGTCCAGGTAGTCGAGCAGCGACTTGCCGGCCGGAACCCCGAGCTGCATCCGGCGCACCGCGACCGTGACGCATTCGGTGCCGGACGCGGCCAGTGCGTCGCGCATGACGTCGAGGTCGCGGTACTTGCCCGTGCCGACGAACAGGCGCGACTGGAAGGAATGCGGACCGATCTCGAGGGGTGGGTCGTCGGTGGGAGTCATCATGGTGGGGCGACCGGTCAGCCTCCGCCGACCAGGGTCACGATCTCGAAGGTATCGCCAGCGTCGACCGCCACCGAGGCATAGTCCCGCTTCGGCACCAAAGCGCGGTTCCGCTCCACGGCGACGTGCCGGAGATCGACGTGCAGGTGCTCGAGCAACTGCGCGACGCTGAGTGGAACGGGGACAGTATGGCGCTCCCCGTTCACGGTGATGTCCTGGGCTCGCGATCGATCGGTCATGGTCGGGGAGGTTCCGGAACCACGCAGGGGCGCTGCAGCAGCAGAACCTTCAGGTACTCGGACTGCGGCAGGCTGACCCAGATCGGGTGGTCGGGCGCCGCGGGGATGCGTTCGCGCAGGATAATCCGGAACGGCAGCTCGGCGGCAGCCTGGCGCACGACTCCTTCGAGCTGGACGCCGGACACGTGGTGGCTGCACGAGCAGCTCAGCAGGTATCCGCCCGGGGCCAGCAGGCGCAGCGCCAGACGGTTCAGGTCGCGGTAGCCCGCCAGCGCCGCTTCGGCCTCGCCGCGCGATTTGGCGAACGCGGGCGGATCGAGCACCACGAGATCGAAGCGTCGCTCGGCGCGGCGGGCCGTGCGCAGCCAAGCGAACACCTCGGCGCATTCGACTTCGAGCCCGACCAGCCCGTTCTCCGCGGCGGCGGCCGACGCGCGCTCGAGGGCCGGCGCGGACTGGTCGATCGCGAGCGCCGAGCTGGCCCCGCCGCGCAGCGCCGCCAGCGAGAATGCCCCCTGGTAGCTGAACAGATCGAGCACCCGCCGACCCGCCGCCAGCTCCTGCACGCGCTGTCGTGCCAGCCGCTGGTCGAGGTAGAAGCCGGTCTTGTGGCCAGCGAACGGCCGCACCCGGTGACGGATGCCGAGCTCCTCGATCACGACTTCCTCGACCCGCTTGCCGTCGAGCAGCCGCACTTCCTCTGGCATGCCTTCGCGGCGTCGCGTCGGAAGGTCGTTGCGCGCCAAGACCGACACCGCGCCGGTGTGCTCGCGCAGCCACGGGACGATGCACGACAGGTGTCGCTCGATCACCGCGGCGCTGCTCTGCAGCACCAGGCAGTCGGCGTAGCGATCGACCACCAGCCCGGGCAAGCCGTCGGCGTCGCCGTGGACCAGGCGAACCCCTCGGGGCTCTGGTGCACGCTGCTCGGCGCGCTGCGCACAGGCCTCGGTCAGCCGTTCGCGGAAGAACTCCTCCGGCCCCGGAACCGCCGCGCCGGGCCATCCGCCACAGCGGCGCACCCGAAGCCGTGACGCGGCCGAGTAGAACGCGAGCCCAAGGTCCTCACCGCGGTGGCCGGCCAGCCGCACGATCTTGGCGTCCCCCTGCGGTGCGTCCGTGGCGAGGTCGTCGGAGAAGAACCAAGGGTGCCCCTTGCGGGCGAGCTTGGTCGCGGCAGTGGTCAGGCGGACGGTGGTCACGGACCCGCGCCATGGTGCGCCCCGGGGCCCGACGAGTCACCTCGATTCCCACACTGCCGCGGGTTGCGCGGTCAGGTGCCGAATGCGGTCCACCCGGGGCGGTGGACCGGCAGCGTGCGCGATCGGCCGGCCGACCACCAGCTGGTGGCGCCGAGTACGGTCAGGAGACCGGTGCGGTCCCACGGCGGGACGATCGCCACATCGAGGTCAGCGGTCGAACTGAGTGCTTCCAGCATCGTGTCGCCGATCAACAGCGAGGGGTTCCTCGGCACCGCGTCGGTGTCGTCACGGATCGCCGCCACCTTGGCGGCCGGGGTCACGTCGCGCCAAGTGCCGTCCGCCTGCCGTCCGCTGCCGGTGAGCACCGGGATTCCGAATGCGCGCTCGATCGCCGGCGCGTAGCTGCGCAGGGCGGCGGTCACGATCCGTGCCCGCACCGCCGGGGCGTGGGCGATCCCGACCATGGCGGCGCGAGCGTCTCCGGTGAGTCGAGCAGCCAGGCGCTCCTGGAACCGCGTTCGGTCGGCTTCCGGGAGGGAGAGGATCTGGTGGTCGACCAACCGCAGCAGGGTGCCGTGGCCGGTCAGCCGCAGCCGGCGAGCGACGCGTCCCGCGAGCAAGCCGAGCCACCTCCCGAATCGCCGCCGCTCGACGTGCAGTGCGAGCAGGGTGTGGATGGCGGAGCGGAACGAGTTCGGTACCAGAGTCCCATCCAAGTCGAGGTACAGGTCCCGCTTGGCGAGGGTCGGGGGCGCGGCGTCGGCTTTGGACGGTCCGGGTGCGTCCCGCCGCTCCGCGAGGCGCGTGCGCCACTCCTCGGACAGCTCGCCCAGGTCGCCTTCGTGGTAGTCGACGATTCCCTCGAACAGGGTGAGCTGTGCGGGGTGCACGACGACACCGGCAGTAGACGTGAGGGCGAACAACAGCACCCGGGTGGCGTTCGGCCGTTCGGCGATCACCTCGAGCACCGCGGCTGCCGTGCTCCCGGTGTCGATGGCATCGTCCACGACCACGACGAACGAGTCGGACTTGCGGGTCAGCGCACTGCGCAGTCGACTGCGGTCGGCGGGCTTCAGCTCGGCGCCGCGGGCATGCAACCGCTTGGTCGCGCGCACCACCGTGGTGAACAACATGCGCTTGTAGAGCCGCCGTAGGCCGCGAGGAACGAGGTCGCGCACCCGCGTGCGAACGTCCCCCGCCAGACGCCGTGGACCCTGTCGGACGGTGCCGACCAGGGCGACCTCCCCGGCACGTGCGCCGTCGGCGAATGCACCCGCCACGGCGGTGCCGCCGCGCTGGATCCCGACCACCAGATCGGGCCTGCCGTACACGCAGGCCACCAGCTCGCCGGCTCGGGTGGCCAGGCGCAGCGCATCTTCATGGGACAGATCGAGATTGGGCGTCATGACACCGGCCGTAGGACCACACCGAATCCTATCACCCGCAGGGTGATAGGGGCGCGGCGCCATGCCATGGGTATGCTCCTGGCCCCATGCGACGCCGCGACCACCACGAAACCGACCGTGAACCAGCCAGCTGAGGCCACCGTGGTGATCCCGGTGCTCGACGAGGAGCGCGCGCTTCCGCGGCTGATCGCCTCGCTCGAGCAACAGTCGCTGCGCCCTGCCGAGGTGATCGTCGTCGACGGCGGATCACGTGACGGCACGTGTGGTTGGGTGCGCGACTACATGCAGCGCACCGATGCGCCGCTGCGCCTCAGGCTCCTGCAACTCCAGGGTTCGCGCCCGGGTCGCGGGCGCAACGCCGGAGTGCGCGCCGCGGCGACCGACTTCGTCGCCTGCTCCGACTCGGGGACCGAAGTGCACCCGGATTGGCTCGCTCATTTGGTGCACGCGCTGGTGGCGGATGGCGGTGCCGACGTGGCGATCGGTGGGTTCGTCGCCCGAGGCGATACGCCGTTCGAACGCTACGCCGGCGCCATGTTGGTCCGGCCGGCGCGCAAGGTGAAGTTGCTGTATGCGGGAGGTGTGTCGATTGCGTTCCGGCGCGCGGCGTGGGAGCGGGTCGGTGGCTACCCGGAGGACGTGTACCCGTGCGAGGATGCGGTGTTCCTGCGCGAACTCGACGCCGCCGGGCTGCGCATGGTGCGCGCGGTCGAAGCGACGACCTATTGGCGACCGCGGGCCAGCCTGCGTGGCGTGGCGCGCCAATACCGCGGCTATGCCTGGGGCGACGCCAACATCGGCCTCGGCCTGCGGCGTCACGTGCTGCGGATGGGCTTCTACGCGCTGGTGTGTGCGCTGCCGTGGTTCGGCTGGCTCGGCGTGATCGGCGCCGCGGTGGTGCTGCTCGGCTACTTGGTTCCGCCGACCGCGCGCGCGTTCGCGGTCTGCCCCGCACCCGGCGTGCTGTGGTTCGGGCCGGTGATCCTGCTCACCAAGGACCTGTCGCAGATCCTCGGCTACCTGGAGGGACAGTGGAATCGGCTGCGCCGAGGGCCGCGCGACTTCGCGCTGCGCCGGCACCGGGTCCAAGCGTCGACCTGAGGTCGGAGTGGCTGCACGGCCCACAACGGAATCGGTCCCCGTCCACCCCTGGTGGGGTGCTTGGCTCGCGTCGGCCGCATTGTTCGCGACGCTGTGCGTGTTGCTGTGGGACTCGCTGTTCGGCGGGAAGGTGCTGACCCAGGCAGACGCGCTCTACCAATTCGCTCCGTGGTCCAAGCTCGCTGCCGGCGGATTCCGCCCGTCGAACGAGTTGCTGCTCGATCAGTCGACCGGCTTCCTGCCCTGGCTGCACTTCCAGGCGGAGAGCGTCGCTGCCGGCGAGCTGCCGTTGTGGAACCCCTACAACTACTGCGGCGAGCCGTTGGTCGGCACCTACCAGTCGGCGTTCTACTGGCCGCTGAATTGGATCTACTACGCCTGGCCGTCGTGGCACGCGCACGCCTGGATCGCCCTAGTGCGTCTCTGGTTGGCGGGCTTCTTCACGTTCTTGTTCCTCCGTCGACTCGGCATGGGGAACGGCCCGGCGAGCATCGGCGGACTCGGCTACATGCTCTCGGGGTTCATGGTGGTGTGGCTGAACCACCCGCACGTCAGTGCCGCACTGTTCCTCCCGGCGATGCTGTGGTCAGTGGAACGCGTCACCGCGCGACCGAGCCGCGGCGAGGCGGTGTTGTTCGGGTTGCTGTTCGGCCTGCAGCTGCTGGCGGGGCACATCCAGACGTCACTGCATCTGTCGATCTTCACCGCCGCCTACGCGTTGTTCCAGATGGTGGTCGGCGGTGGTGGACTGCGGCGCCGAGCCGCAGCGCTGATGTGTCTGCTGACGGGACTGGTGCTCGGCAGCTGCTTGGCGGCACCGCAGCTGCTGCCGTTCTTCGAGTACCTGTCGCACAGCCAGGCTGCGGAGGTGTTCGAGTCGATGGAGACGGTGGCGCGCGGCGGGGTGACGCCGGCGGCGATCCTGATGGTCGACCCGACCCACTTCGGTGGACCCCATACCCACGACTACTCGGGTCCGACCGGCCCCAATCTCAACTACAACGAGCTGATCGGTGGCTACGTCGGGCGTGTGTTGGTGCTGCTCGCGTTGCTGCAGGCGATGTGGGTCGGTTGGCGGCGCCGTAGTTGGGCGCCGACGTTGTTCTTCGTGGTGGTGGTGGTGGTCTCCGGTCTGGTCGCGTTCCAAGTCGAGCCGGTGTACTCGTTCTTCGCATCGATCCCCCGGCTGCGCAGCACCAAGCTGATGCGCGTGCTGCAGTTCGTCGCGTTCGGCCTGGCAGTGCTCGGGGCCATGGGCCTCGATCGAATGCTGCGCCGCAACAGCTACCGCAGGCCGGTGTTGGTGGCGGTGTTCGTGCTGATCGCCGTCGAGCAACTGTGGTTCGCGCATGGCTACAACCCGCAGGTCGACCCCGGGATCCTCGTGCCGAAGACCGAGGTGACTCGCTTCCTGCGCGCGAACCAGGGGTTCCACCGCACGCTCGGGGTCGACAACTCGATCCTGAAGCCGAACGCCAACGTGTTCTACCGGATCTCGATGGTGTCGGGGTACGACTCGATGGAAGACAAGGCACTGACCGAGTTGGCGCTGCGCATGGCGAGCGGCCGGCCGGAGTTCCCTTTCCTGTCGCAGGTCGGTGCGTTCACCAACATCCAGGCGTTTCCGCTCATGTGCCTGTTCGGAGTGCGCTACTTCCTCGCCACCGGTCCCCTGCCGGCTCCGCTGCGCAAGGTGCTGGACGCGGAGGTGTTGGTGTACGAGAACCCACAGGTGATGCCGCGGGCCTTCCTCGCCCGTCACGTCGAGGTCATCACCGATCCGGCGAAGCGGTTGGACTACCTGTCCAGTGCCTCGTTCGACCCCTGGAACGCCGTCGTGGAGCGAGCCCCGGAGACCCCGATCGCCGGTGCGACGGATCCCGGTGACCGGGTCGAGATGCTGCGGCACGCGCCCCGCGAGGTTCTGCTGCGGGTGAACGCGGCGCGCCGTTCGCTGCTGGTGCTCACCGACGTCTGGGATCGCGGCTGGTCGGTCCGCGTCAACGGCACGTCCGTCCCCGTCGAGCGCGTCGACCACGCATTCCGCGGTGTGCTGGTTCCCGCCGGCGAGTCGCAGGTGCGGTTCCGCTACGATCCGCTGTCGACCAAGCTCGGACTGGCGCTCGCCACTTTGGCGTTCCTCAGCGGCGGTGTGCTGCTGTTCACCGGCTGGCGGCGACGCCGGCGACCGGTTCCGGCGGATTCTCCGGAGTGAGGAGCCCTACGCCGACGACACCAGGGTCGCCGGGTCCTCGGCGAGCTGCTCGGTGACGTGGAACACCTGGGTGCTCTGCACGCTGAGGTCGAGGTCCCACTGCTCGGTCGGTAGCAGGAAGTTCCCCTCTCGGTCCGTTTCGACCTTCACGATCGGCGCAGCGATGTCGGTCGTCTGCCGCATCACCCGTGCCCGCTCTCCACTGCTCAGCTGGATCAGCTGACCGTTGGGGTGGATGCCGTTGCACTGGATGAAGCGCTTCAGCAGGCGGCGGTCGAACTTGTCCTCCATCCCCATCATGATGCGGTAGGCGCGCACCGGGGACATCGGCCGCTTGTAGGGCCGCGCCGCGGTGAGCGCCTCGAACACGTCGACGATCCCGACGATGTCGGTGACCATCGATACGCGGTGCTCGTGCAGTGTCTTGGGATAGCCGCGATGGCCGTGTGCACAATGGTGTCCGAAGGTGGCGGAGATCGCGTGCGGGTCGCAGTGCTCGTGGTCGAGCAGGATCTGTGCACCGTACTCCGGGTGGCGGCAGATCTCGGCGCGCTCCTCGGCACTGAGTGCCTTGTTGGAGTGCAATACCTCGAATGGCACCATCGCCTTGCCGACGTCGTGTAGCAGCGCCGCGGTACCGAGCTGGATCAACGCCCCCGAGTCCTTGGTCAGCGAGCGCCCGAAGTTCAGCGCCAGGACGCTGACCCGGACCGAGTGGCCGAAGGTGAAAGCGTCGTAATGGTCCTGGCGGGCGAGGTTCATCAGCGCCCCCTCGTTGCTCTCCAGGCGCTGCAGCATCAGCTCGGCGTGGGTCTGGATCGGCGCGAAGTCGATGGTCTTGCCGGTCGAGACCGAGACCGTGAGACCCTGCAGCAAGTCCATTGCAGACTGGTAGAGCTGCAGTGGAACGACGCACTTGCCGCGCAGCTCAGGTGGCTTGCCCTCGACACCGTCCTCGATCTCGCGGTAGACCGGCAGCAACTCGATCGGCTGGCGACTGCCACGGCGCAGCTTCTCGTTGATCTGCTCGTAGCCATTGCCTTCGGCGGGCGCGGCGCGGATCGCCTCGAGCAACACCTCGAGGTCGGCCACCGTGGCAGACTTGCTCAGCTTGAGACCACCCGAACTCCACTCGTCGAGTGCCTTGATCAACCGCGGAGCGGCGATGCTGGCGCCGAGCAGCGGGCGGTCGTCGAACACCAAGAAGTCGGTCGAAACCGCGACTGCGACCGACTCCTTGGCGGTCTTCACGCAGGCTTCCTGCAGCAGCGAGATCACGGTCTGCAGCGACGCCAGGACCCGGGGGTGATTGGTCCAGTAGATCCGGGCGTTGATCAGCGAGGCAACGAGGTTGTCGACCAGTTCGGTGACGATCGCCTCCGGGGTCCGCGGCGCGTCGGGTTCGTCCGGATCGCGGTTGAAGAACAGGTCATCCATGGTCCGGTCCCTTGAGGCGTCGCTGCATCGCCGCCACCGCGTCCTTGGCGGCCTTGCGGAGCATTCGTTGGTCGGCGGTCAACATCAGCCGCGGTCCTTCCTTGGCGACGGCGCGCAGAGCTTCGAGGTTCTCGAGGCTGGGCAGCAACCCGAGCATGTCGATAGCGGTGATCCGCCGCTTGGTCGGTTCGTCGGAGTCGGCGGTGCGGCGCAGGTACTTGCGCAGCAGGTACGCCGAGCGGTCCCACAGCCACATCCGCTGCTTGCGGCCCAGGTACGGCTCGCACAGCGCCGCCAGGTACTGCGGATCCAAGTCACTCAGCGGGCGCACCGCGAGCAGTGCCGCGGCTTCCTTGGTCGGTGTGTTGCGGTCGAAGATGAACTTCGCGACTGGACCACGGACCCACTCCTCGCCGTGCTCGACGATCATCTGCACCAGTGGTAGCACGTGGTCGGAGTTGACCGACAGGATGGTCTTCACTCGACTCTTGGTGATCAGTGCCTTCTTGTGCACCAGGAACTCCGTCTCGGCGCGGAGGCGCTTGCGGCCGATCACGCGGCACGCCTCGGTGAGCTTGTCGAGATCGTCCTGCTGGGTCGAGTTGAGCGAGTCCAGGAACGGCACGAACTGGTGGGGGAAAGTCGTGGCGACCACCTCCGGGCGCAGGAAGTCGCGGCCTTCCAGCAGCGTGTCGAGTCCCTGGTCCTGGATGAAGTCGATCACCCGCCAGTAGTTCTCGTACTCCTTGGTCAAGCCCTGTTCGGACACGCACATCTCGACGTAGCTGCACAGCAGATCGCTGATCTCCGGCCGTTTGGCGATCAGCTTGGCGAGCAGCTGCATGGCATTCCTGACCACGTCCTCGTCGTCGCTGTTGACGATCTGGAACAGGCACACGCCGGCGGTCTCGCGTGGGTAGATCTCGTCTTCGAGGCGGAGTTCGAGCTCGTCACCGTCCGGCAACGCGTGGTACTCCGCGAGCATCGCGTCGAGGTCCTCGTGGATCTTCTCGTCCCCGGGCCGACCTTCCGGAAGGTCCTGCTGTTGTTTGGCCGTGACGTCGTCGATCTGCGCCTTGAAGAACCGCCGGCCGATGTCGGCGAGCGCCAACTCGAGCGAGTCGTCGGGGCTGTTCACGCCGTCGATCAGCAGCTGCTCGAGGCGGGAACTCGATCGCTCGAGAATCTGCCCGACCAGCTCCCGTGCCGCGCGGTGGTCGATCAGCGCCTCGACCGGCAGTGCCTCGCTGATCAGCTCCAGCAGGTCGAGTCGGACCGATGCTCCGCTGTGATCGGAGAGGTTCTCGACCATCTCCTCGAGCGATTCGACCGAGGAGAGGATCGCTGCGTCCTCCTGCAGGACGCGCATGATGTCGCCGCGCGGGTGCACCAGGTATCCGGTGCGGGCCACGGCCCGCACGCCAGCCTGGTCATGGCGCCCGGAAAAGCGGAGCTCCAGCGGGCGGATCCCGGGGAACTCCATGCCGAGCAGGTTCAGCTCTTTCTGGTCGGGTCGGGCGAAGCTGGCGCGGAGCTTCTCGGCGAAGGTGTGGAGTGCCTCGAGCGTCACGTCGCCGGAGATCTCGACGCCGCCGACGCGCGCGCGCAGCAACGCGTCGTGCAGCCATTTGGCGCCCGGGGTCGCCGCCTTGACGCTGATCCCGGACACCCGGAAGTCGTCCCCCTCGATTGCCACGCTATGGCCGAACTCGCGCTCACGCGGCAACTCCTCGAACACCCGCCGGAGCTCGTCGCACACCTTGTAGACGCGCTCGTTGTTGCTGGGATAGATGAAGCTCGCCTTGAGGAACGCGGCGAGCTGCTCCAGCAGCTTTTCTTCGAGGGACTCCTGTGGCATCGGGACGACCGGCGGGACCGAAGGGTTCTTCGGCACGACCGACCTCGATTCCTGATGCCGTGCGGAGACCCGGTCGGGCACTGTCGAATCGTTCGACAGCCCGCCGCGACGGGTCCGTGGGAGTGCCCGGCGGCTACTTGTTCTTCGGCGGACCCTTGGGGAACTGCTTCATCAGGGCACGCAGGTCGCGGAGGTTGTTGCCCGCGTCGCGCACCGTGACGCGGGCGGAGTCCTTGCGCGCCTTGCTGGCGCGGGAATCGGCCAGCACCGACTTGGCCGCCTTGCCGGCGGCGACGTACAGCCGCTCGGCCTCGCGCCACGACTCGACGGTGCGCTTGTGGAAGTGGAGGATTACCGCGAGGTCGTTCATCAGCTGGCCGGAGGTCGGCTCGATCTCCAGCGCGTGTCGGTAGGCCTTCTCGCTGGCGTCGAACTGACCGGACTCGCGGGCCATGAACGCGTAGTTGTTCCACGCGTCGGCGGTGTCGACCAGCGCGGCCAGCACGCGGTTGAGGTCGCGGCTGGCCGGCAGGTTGTTCTTGTTCATCGCCTGCCGCGCCAGGAAATCGATCAGCTGGGTGACCGACTCCCGTTCGCTGGAGGCGCGCACCAGGTCAGCGAACTCGATCGGTGCCGCTGCGGCGTAGCGCGCGGCGTGCAGCAGCGCCGCGTCCTGGTCCTTGCGGTTGTAGTACGCGTAGTACATCGCGTAGTAGTGACCTTGCGCGTAGCTCGGGTTGAAGCTCGCCGAGAGCGTGTACAGCTGTTCCGCTTCGAGGTACTTCTTCTGCGCAGCCTGCGCGTTGGCGGCGTACCACACCAGCAACGCCGCCTTCGACTTGTCGGCGCCAGGCTTCGTCAGGTAGTCCTTGCCGAGCTGCTCGTAGTACGCGTAGCGCGCCGCGGGATCGAGGCTCGAGGCGACCCATGAATGGGAAACCGGTGCGTTGGGGTCGAGCAGCAACGCGGCCCGGTAGTGGGCCAGCGCCTGCTTGGTCTCGCCGTTCCACGCGCACAGGTCGCCGAGCTTGTAGTGCGCGATGAGTCGCTCGGGGTCGAGCCGGATGGCCTCCGAGTAGCTGTTGCGTGCCGACTCGCGCGCCCCGGCGACCTTTTGCATCGTGGCGTCCGTGGTGTCGGCCCCCTTCTGATTCAACTTCTGGCGATGCAGCTTGAAGTGCTCGAACGCGAGGTCGCCGAGTACGATGTGTCCACCCGGGTGGGCGGGAAACCGCTTGACCAACTCGTCGGCCTGCTGCTTCGCCTCCTCCCATTTGCCGATCGTGTAGTAGGAGTTGGCGAGGATCAGCCTGGCGTCGCGGTTGTCGGGCTTGGTGGCCAGTAGCTCCTTGGCCTCGCGGATCGCGTCCTGGAAGTTGAACACCGCGTTGGTGTCCAGCTTGCCGGTCGACTTGAGCAGGCCTGCGGCCTTCAGGTTGTAGACCCGCGCCAGCGCGACGCGGAACACCTCGTCATCGGGGAACTGCTTCTTGCCGCGAGCCAACACGTCCAGTGCATCGTTGAAGCGCTGGTTCTTCTCCAGACACTCGGCACCGGTGCGCAGCAGGTCGCGATCCGCCGCGCCGGCGTGGAACAGCCGCATGAACAGGTCGCTCGCTTCCGCCAATTTGCCGGCGGAGTAGGCGGCGAACGCGCGGGCGCGGAAGTCCTCGCCGGACACCTGCGCCACGGCAGGGGTCGCGCACAGGAGCAGCAGCGCGGCGTCCCGCACTCGAGCCGACAGGTCGATGGTGGAGAGGGCGGCGCGGAGGTTTCGTCGCATCGGCTCGGGGGCTGGCTACTTGGCGGGCTGCTTGTCGAGCTCGGCCAACCACCCGTTGCTGCTGCGTTCCTTGAAGGGGTGGAAGGTGAGGCTCTTCTCGAAGTTCGACCGGGCGCCCTTCGGGTCCCCGGCGAACTTCATCAGGTAGTAGCCGAGGTTCTGGTAGCAGTCACCCACTGTCTCCTGGAGATCGCGGAGCTGTTGGGGGTTCTGCGGCGGATCCTCCGCCAATTGTTTCTCTCCCGTGACAATGCACTCGCGAAGCGTCTTCGCCGCCGCCTCGGTGTCGCGGTTCAGGTGGTAGAGCTGCAGCACGATCTTGTCGTTGTGATGCCGCGGTGTCGGGGCCAGATGCACGGCATGGTCGTACGCGGTCAGGCTCTGCTCGAACAGCTTCTTGGCCAGCTCCGGCTTGCCGGCCGTCTCCAGCGCCACGCCGTGGTCGCGGCAGAACAGTCCGAGGTTGTTCCACAGGTCCGCGTCACCGTCGAACACCGCGCAGGTCTGTCGCAGTGCGGCGATCGCTCCCGGCAAGTCCGGCTTGCGGTAGTACTGGTCGACCACCAGTTGGATGCCGGTCTTGACGCTCCGCTCGCCGGACACTGGCGCGGTGAAGCGCGCCGGCGCGATGCGCGCGGCGTCGAGGAAGTGCCGCAGTGCGCCGTCGACCTGCGGGGGGTTGGTCGCCAGTGCCGCAAAACCCTGGGCTGCTTGGGCGATCGCGATCCACTGTGAGCAGCTGTCGCCGTATCCGGACTCCTTCGCCATCGAGCCGGTGAAGGCGCTGACCGCGGCGCGCAGGTAGGCGTTGGTCTTGCCCGGATCCCGTGCGACGAGGGGCGCGAAGGTGCCGGCGTGGTAGCGCGCCATGCCCGAGTAGAACAACCCGAGCGCGTCGGTCCGCTTGTCGAGGATCGCCGCGGCCCGCTCCACGTCCTGCGTCTCGTTGCCACGCGTCACCAGCCCGCCGAGCAGCTTCACGTCGTTCGGTGTCCGCTGCAGCGCTCGGGCGTAGATCGCCAGCGCTTCGTCGTTGTTCTTGGCTCGCTGCTCCAGCACGGACCAGGTGCGGCACAGTTCGGCCGGCAGCCGGTTCATCTTCTCCAGGGCGCGGAACGCGTTGCGTGCCGCGGCGAGCTGGTCCGGGTCGTCACGGTTGTTGAAGCGAGCGTCGGTGAACAGCTGGTTGCCGGCCAGCGCGCGGATTCGGTGCGTCTCCGCGAGGACATCGCCGCTGGCGCCGCCGCGCGAACTGATGTGCGTGAGCAGGGAATCGCACAGCTTGGCCGCGGTGAGCATCTCCCCGCTCTCGAGGTTGGCCTGCGCCAAGTGGAGACGGGGCTCGATCGGTTCGCCGTCGAGTTCGACGGCGCGCTGCAGCTGGTTGCGCGCGTCGGTCAGCAGGCCGTCGATCTGGCTGGCCGAACCGGCTCGCTCACCCTGCTTGGGGGCGATCTTCGCCTGCGCGTAGCGCAACGAGTACAGGCCCACGTGGTAGTGGAACGGTGGGTAGCCCTGCATCGTCTTCGCGACCTTGTCCAGCTCGAGCAGCGCGCCGTCGAAGTCGCCCGCGGCTGCCTTGGGGGCGGCGCGCCCCAGAACCTGCTGGAACTCCGGTCCGCGCGAGTCCGGCTGGCGTGCCGCCGGGGCGGGGGTCGTCCCGCCACTGCTGCCGCTGGCCGGTTGCGCGGCCGCGCCGCCGTTGCGCAACCAACGCGCGGCTTCCCGCTGCTGATACGGGAAGTACTTCACCGCTTCCTGCAGCGCTTCCTTGTACTCGGCGAACGGACGACCCAGCTTGTTGCGGGTGTAGGCCGTGTTCCAGTATGCATCGCCGACGGCTTCCTCGAGGCGGTGCCGGTCGTCTCGGGTGGTGTCGGCGGGCAACGCCTCGAGGGCCGCTCGCCCGACCCGAATCGCCTGTGCGAACAGGCTCTCGGCTTTGGCATGGTCGCGCCCGAGGTTGTAGACCAGCACGAGCCCGGTGTCGTTGACGATACGGGCGTTGTCGGGCTCCAACTCGGCGGCGACCTTGTAGAGCTCGTAGCTGCGCTCGTAGATCGCCCGCGCTTCGCGTGCCGCTGCCTGCTTGGCTGCGGCCTCGGCCCGCGCTGCCTGTGCCTCGATCGCGATACCCAAGTCACGTGCGTCGAACGCGGCGTTGTTGTACAGCCACGCCAACTTGCCGGGGTGCAAGGCGATGAACTCCTCCCACAAGGCGAGGCTCGCCGCCAGCGCCTGCCGGGACCGACCGGTCCCCAAGGCTTGGCCGAGTCGATTGAGGGTGCTGCCGTAGCCGCCGCCGAACGAATCGTGCAGCACCGCGCCGGTCTGGTTGCTGTCGAGCACTCGAGGCGTGGCGGTGTAGGCTCGCTTCAACTGGTCCTTGGCCTGCTCGGTCTCACCGCTCTCTTGGTACATCCGTGCCATGGCGAGGTGCTGGATCGCCCGCATGTTGTCGCACTGATCGCGCCACTCGGGATGGTCCTCGCGAGTCTTGGTGAACGCTTCCGCCGCCTGCGTATACGTGGCGATCGCCCGCGTCCGGTTGCCGTCGTTGCGCAGCTTGTCGGCAAGCACCATTTGGGCCTGTCCGAGTGCGTAGCGCCAACCGGCCTTGTTGCCGTGGTCGCGCAGCAGCGCTTTGTAGGTGGCGACGCACTCGGCCTGCTCGCCGCGCTCGGCGTGGCGGGTGCGCAGGCGATCGTGTAGCGCGAAGCTCTCCGGTGCGACCAACACCCCGCGTCGCAGCGCGGTGAACTCCTCGTTGCCGCGACCCAGGTAGGCGTAGATCCACGACTGGCGCAGGTATGCCTCGCTCGGGTTGCCGGCGCGGCAGGCTTCGAGCCGCGACAGCACGTGTTGGGCGCGCTCCAGGGTGGCCGGTCCGGGCTTCTGCGGATCGGACTCGGCGCGCAGGCTGCGCACGAAGATCTGGGTCTCGTGGTGTGCCGCCCACAGGAGGGCGGCGGCGAGCTCGGGTTCGGCGGCCTTCTGGTCCCGCCGGACCTCGGCCGCGGCGAGCGCCGCATCGCGGCCCTGCTCGAACTCTCCCTGGCGGAAGTAGATCTCCGACAGCGCGAGCCACGAACCAGCGTCCGCCCGATCGAGGTCGAGCGCCGCCTTGAGATTGCGGCTGGCATCCCCCAACAGGGCTTCCGCCTGCTGCGGCCGGGCGACCGCGAGCTTGATGTTGGCTTCGCCGGACAGCAGCAGTGCGGGGCGGAGCCGCGGGTTGGCGCGCAGCATCCCGTCCAGCGTGACCAGTGCACCGTCCAGGTCAGGCTGCGGCTTCTGCAGTTCGGCGCGCACTGCATCGATGCGCTGCCGTACCTCCGGAGCGAGTTGTGGGGGCCGGGTCGGTGCCGAGTGGCAGCAGAGCAGAGCGCTGAAGGTGCCGAGCAGGCAGAGAAGCGCGGTAAGGCGTTGGATCATCGGACGGCGAATGCGCACCCCGGTGGGGGCGCGAGGGGTCACGGGATTTGCGGCGGAACGAGCGAGGCGACCGGGTCCCGGATTGTCGCCCTGGTGCCGGGACAGCGGCAAGGGGGAACCAGCCTGAGCCGGTCGCCGCCGCGGCTTCCTGTGCCGCCGGGAGCGAGAGCGTGCAGCCGCAACGGGGTGGCGGATCCTCCGCGGACGCGACCCGGGAGCCGCCCGCAGGGGACCTCGGTGTCGCATCCAGCGCGTTCGGCCGGCGTGCGTCGGTGCGCTGCATTCACACGTGGGCCAGCGAGCGGTGCAACTGCAGCCACCCCTCTGCGCTGCGCTCGGTGGTGAACTCCGCGGCTCGCTGCAGGCCGCAGCGGCGCAGCTCGCGGCGCCGCTGCTCGTCGCCGTGCAGGGTGATGATCGCGGCGGCCATCGCCTCGAGATCGGTCGGGTCGGCGACCAACGCCGCATCTCCGGCGAGTTCTGGCAGACTGCCGCGGTCGCTGCACGCCACTGGCGTTCCGACGGCAAACGCTTCGAGCACCGGCAGACCGAAGCCCTCGAGCAGCGAGAAGTGCAGCAGGCCGCGCGCGGTGCGCAGCAGTCGCCACTTCTCGGCTTCGCTCACGTAGTCGTCGGGTGGCCCGATGTGCCGCAGTTCGGGCAGGTCGGGAAGGCGATGGCGGGCCAACTCGTGCGCCGCCTGCACGCGGGTCAGATTCTTGCGCGGGCGGTCGTCGCCGATCACCAGCAGCGGCCCGCCCGCCGGTGGCTGGTCGGCCACCGCGGTCGGGTCGGGAGCTGGCGGAGCGACGCCGTGCGGGATGATGTGCACCCGCGGGGTCGTGCCAGGGTGTTCGCGCAGCAGCGCGTCGCGGGTGGAACGCGACGGCACCACCAGCGCCGCTGCGCTGTGCGCAGCCAACGCCAGTGCCAGCCGGCGGCGGCGCCTCGCGCCAGGCTCGCCGAGCAGCGCGCGGTCGCGCCACGGCAGGTCGTGCACCGACGCGACCATCGGGCAAGCGACCCGCAACGGCATCGCGGTTACCGCACTGTGCAGCAGCGCGGCGCGGTGCTCGCGCGCGGCGGCCCGCAGTGCGAGCAGTCGGCCCCAGCGACCGCGCGGGATCACGGCTCTCACCTCCACTTCGGGCAACGGAGGAAGCAGCGACAGGTCCAGCTCGCGCCGCACCAGTAGCACGCATCGCGAGGTGGACCGCGGCCCGTACGCCGCCAGCGTGTCGAGGAACGCGCGCCCCACCCCGGTGATGCTGGCGTCGAGCACGCTGCCATCGAACAGCACGGTGGCGGTCACCGGGACGCCTCCGCGGCGGCGCTACGGTAGACCGCGGCG
>JACKIB010000012.1 GCA_020638695.1 Planctomycetota bacterium | reverse complement strand
GGTGGTAGACAAGTTCCGCTTCCAGAAGGCCAACCGCGAACTGCTGCGGGACAAGAAGAAGCCGGCGACGGCATCGCCGCTGCTGCTAGGCATCACCAAGGCCTCGCTGCAGTCCGAGTCGTTCATCTCGGCGGCATCGTTCCAGGAGACCACCAAGGTGCTCACCGAGGCGGCGCTCGCCGGCAAGGCCGACCACCTGGTCGGGCTGAAGGAGAACGTCATCCTCGGCCACCTGGTGCCGACCGGGACCGGCTTCCGCGACTACCAGAAGACCCGTGTGCAGAAGAACGTCGACCTGCAAGCCGCGGCCGCGGAGATCTCCCGCGCCAGTGCCGAGGGTTTGGCCGACACCGGTGGCCCGGTGATCCGTCTCGAGGGAATCGATCCTCCGCGGCGCAAGCCGGAGCCGAAGGCGGATCTCGAGGTCGAGCCCGCGGACAACGACGAGTGAAGGGATGTCCGGCGCTGCGGCGCCGGACCGCCACCCCCTACACACCGCCCGTCCCAGGGCTGGTTCCGCACCCGAACTCTGGCGCGTGGTGGACTCGATTCCGCAGCGCCTACGGGGGGCGAGTGCATCAGGGGTCGTCCCGGGATGTCCTTCCGGGCCGGGTCTTGCGCGGTTTTCCGCCGGCGCTGTGATTCCCGGTCGGGCCCTGCCCCGCCTGCCTCCCGGCACTTTCTCGAATCCCTCCATGCGTTCCCGTTTCCTCGGCGGTCTCCTCACCCTGTTCTCGCTCACGTCCCTCGCGCACGCCGGCGGGGATGTCCTCTACACCGTCAGCCCGTTCGACAACTCGCTGCGCGAACTCGACCCCGCGACGGGCAAGACGCTCGCGACGCGGACGCTGACCTTGACCAGTGGCACGGTTATCGGTGCCAACGGACTGGCGCGTCACCCGAGCACCGGTGAGCTCTGGGTCGTCCTGCAGGTCAGTGGTGCCGGGCGGCAGCTCGGCAAGGTCAACCCGACGACCGGCGCCGTCACCGCGGTGGGTGCGCTCTCCGACAAGATCGCCGGGATCGCGTTCGATATCGCGGGGACGCTGTACGGGGTGACCGGCGATGGCGCCAACACCCCGGAGACGCTCTACACGCTGAGCCAGACCAATGGTGCGATGACGCTGTTCATGGCGCTGGGCAACGGCAACGACGGCGAGACCCTCGCCATGATCCCGGGCAGCCTGTCGCTGTTGCACGCCTCGGGGATCGGTACTCAGAACTCGACCGAGATCCTCGAGATCATCGACCTGACGGGCAAGAAGGTGACCAGCGTCACCCTGTCCGGCGACGACTACGAGGAGGCGTTGGCGATGACGCAAGTCGCTGGTGGCCAGTACCTGCTGTCGGACGTCAACGACGACCTCTACCTGGTCTCGACCGCGGGCGTCGTGACCTACGTCGGTCCGCTCGACCATTCCGTGAAAGGGATGGCGTTCGTCCCGGCGACGACCACCGCGTTCTCGCGGATCTACGGCGCCGGCTGCCCGGGCTCGGGTAATGCGATCCCGACGCTGTTCGGCAGTTGTCCGGCGGCGGGCACCACGGCGACCCTGTCGCTGCTGAACGGGCTCGGCGGCGCCCCTTGCTACCTCGCGCTCGGGCTCGGCAACGCCAGCGCGCCGATCGGGCCCGGGTGTTCACTGCACATCCTGCCGACGACCACGGTCCTGCTGGCCTTCACCCTCGGTGGCACCGGCCCCCGTGCCGGCACGCTGAGTGTGCCGCTCGCGATTCCCACCAGCACCAAGTTGGACGTCTACTGGCAGGTCGGCGTGGTCGACAACGGTAACCTCGCGCTGTCGAACGCGGTGCAAATGCACATCCAGTAGCAGTGAGGTCCGACCAGATTCGTGATGCCTCGGTCGAGCGCCTGATCGACCGCCTCGACGCCGCCGCGTCGCTCGCCGACAGCGAGAGCATCTGCGCGGCGGTCAAGCGTGCGTTGGTCGAGGAGATCGGCGGCGGGCTGCGGCTCCCCGCTGAACTCCTGCGCCCGTCTTCGACGGGCTACGCCCGACACCTGCTGCACCGCGGCAGCGGCTATGCCGCAGTGGTGATGGTCTGGGGCCCTGGACAGGGCACCCCGATCCACGACCACGATGGCCACTGGTGTGTCGAGTGCGTTTACCAGGGCGAGATTCAGGTGGTGTCCTACGACCTCACCGAAACGATCGACGAGCACACGGTGGTGTTCCGTTGCGAGCGCGAAGTCGCGGCTGGCAAGGGCATGGCCGGCGCGCTCATTCCGCCGTTCGACTACCACGTGATCGAGAACCGCCGCGACCTGACCGCGGTGACGTTGCACATCTACGGTGGCGAGATGCAGGGTTGCCACGCCTTCGTCCCGCTCGCGAACGGTCAGTACCGCAAGGTGCGGCGACAGCTGGGCTACTCCTGACCGAGCCTGCCTCCCGCCACCGTTTCCGCCCTGCCAACGCCCAGGCGGAGGGCCGCGGCGCGTGCTGCGATCGCGCAAGATCGCGGCTGTTCGTCGACCGTCAGAAACCTGCTCCTCGACAGGGAGGCACCCCACCTCCGGGCAGTGCCGTTCTCCTCGCGGAGGAGTCCGCGCCACGGAAGGGCGATTCAGGAGGTGCGTGGATTTCGGCGCAGGTCGCCGCCTGAGAACGCAGATGAACTGGTGGATTCGGCGAGGCTCTCGGGGGGTGACGGGTGCTAGAAGGTGCGGATCTCATGGATTGTCATCCCGTGGCGCAGACTCCTAACGGGGCTTCGCCCCAGCCCGACGAGCGGTGGTCGGATAGCATCTTGCTCCTGGCTCGAACGAGGTCGCATCGGCTTACGCCCGGCGCCCTTCAATGCCCGCATCTCGCGGTTTCGGCTCTCTGCCTGTCGGAGACCTCGACACTCCACGTCAACTCGCGCCACCTTCGCGTGGCCTCGCTTATGCCAGGTCGTTCGCCGTTTGGCCTCGCGTCTGCTCTCGCGGGAGGGGGGAGTTCTGCTTGTCTCGACGGAAACTTGACTCAAATGCCCCGGCTTCGCCGGGCTAGGGCTCGCCGACCCGACGCCGAAGCCACGCCCGGGCCACCGCCCATTCGCGCTCTGTGGTCGCGAGTGAGATGCCGAGCACGCGCGCGATCTCCGGCATGGAGAGACCGCCGAAGAAGCGCAGCTCGGTGAGTCGGGCCATCCGCTCGTCGAAGCTCGCGAGTTCCTCGAGGGCGAGGTCGAGTGCGACGAGGTCGAGTGCGCGCTCCTCGAAGTGGGCTACCGCGTCGTGCAGCGGAGTGCGTTCGAGCTTGCCGCCACGCTTGTCGCTGCGCTTGGCCCGGGCGTGGTCGACCAGCACCGAGCGCATCGCCTTGGCGGCGACGCAGAAGAAGTGGGCACGGCTCTCCCACGGTGCGTCGCGATCGACCAGGCGCAGGCAGGCTTCGTGCACCAGGTCGGTGGGGGCGAAGGTGTGGCCGACCTGCTGTTGCCGCATCTGCGACGCGGCCATGCGGCGCAGCTGCTGGTAGACGACGCCGAACACCTGCTCGCGGGCCGCCGCGTCACCGCCTTGCGCCGCGGCCAGAATCAGGGTCACCTCGCCGGTGGTCGGCTCCTCCGTCCCGTCGCCCAGTGGATCGGTGCTGTCGGTCACGTTCCGCCGGTCCTATCGGCTCGCGGGCCGAACAGGTTGTAGCCGATCCCCGCCGCGGGCGCACCGGTCCGCCCGATCGGCGACATCGGCACATTCATCGCGTCCGCCCCCGAGTCGGCGCGGGAGCGGGCTAACCTGCGGACGTGATGCCCGAGCCGACACCGTCGATCGACCTCTACTTCGACTTCATCTCGCCCTACTCCTGGCTCGCCCTGGAGCGGGTCGAGGAGTTCGCGGCGGAGCACCGGGTTCGATTCTGCCTCGTGCCGGTGGTCTACGCGGTGTTGCTCGACCGCACCGGGCTGGTCGGGCCAGCGGAGAACCCGATCAAGCGCGAATACACCTTCGTCGACGTGGTGCGCACCGCCCGCGCCATGGGGTTGTCGATCACCGGCCCCCCGGCGCACCCGTTCCGTTCCTTGGAGGCGCTCCGTCTGGTCACCCGCGACCTCGCCCAGCCGCACGCCATCCCGCTGGCCGCGGCGCTGGCGCGTGCGTGTTGGTCCGGGGGCGAGGACCTGACCGACCTGGACGTGCTGACACGGGTCGCCCGCGGCGTTGGCGCGGATACCGCGGCGCTGGCCGACAGCTTGGCGGCACCGCCGGTGAAGGCGGCGTTGCAGGACGCGACCGAACGGGCACTCGCCGCCGGTGTGTTCGGGGTGCCGACGTTCGACTGGCGCGGGGAGTTGTTCTGGGGGCAGGATCGCATGGCCGACCTCGGAGCGGCGCTGCGCAGCGGTCGGGAGCCGATCACCCCCGCCGAGTTGCGCGCGATGTTGCGACGACCCCGGGGGGCGGACCGGCGTGGGCGCCCTCCCGCGTGATCTGGTGGTGGGTCACTTCTGCTTGGCCAGGCTCGACTGCAGCGTGCGCAGCTCGGCGTTCTCGGGAGCGATGCGCAGCCCCTGGCGGATCGACTGGCGCGCCGCGTCGCGCTGGTTCCAGTGCAGTTGGGCCCGCGCGAGTTCGACGAACAACTCGACCCGACGGGGTTGCAGTTGGCTGGCGCGCTGCCACGACTCGATGGTCGCCGTTCCGTCACCGAGGTGTGCGGCGATGCGAGCTCGCATCTCCCACGCGTCGCTGCGCCGGGGGACCAGCTGCACCGCCCGGTCGACCGAGCGCAGTGCCGCCCGCGCATCGGCCTGCTGCAACTGTGCCCAACCGAGCCGGAGCCATGCCGTGCCGTCGTCGGGCCGTTCTCGCGCCGCCCGCTGCAACGCGTCCAACGATTGCGTTCGGGTCTCGTCGACCAGGCGCAGTCCGCGGCGGATGTCCTCGGTGTCGCGGTAGGCGGCGCGGGCGTCGAGCAGGAACGGGCGGGCGAGGTCGGGGACGCCGCGCTTGAGCAGGAATCCGGCCACCCGCAGGTAGGGTTGCGGCATTCCGACGACCCATGCGGCGGGTTGCGGCGGGGGCAGCAATTTGCGCAAGCGCGCGACCTCCGCCGCGAAGTCGGCGTGCTCGCGGATCGGCCGTGCCTTCGGGAACGTCCCCCGTGGAGCCAGCACCACCGCTACCTCGTCGAAGTAGCGCAGCGTCCACCCGCTGGCCAACGCCGGCTCCACCAGGCTCGAATGCAGGTCGAGCAACGCGACCGTGAAACGGTGGCGTGCCACCGCGTCCGTCCAGTCACCCTTGCCCTGCACCAGCTGCATGTAGGCGACGAACTGCTCCTCGGTGTAGACCTCGAGCCGCGGGTCGATGAACACCGGGATCCCGTGCGCGGTCAGATAGGAGCCCTCCAGGAAGGTGTGGAACACGCGTTCCCGCATTCCGTGTCGTTCCATGAACTCCACCGCACGCACCGGATAGCGGTGCCGCGCCATGCCGAAGCCGGTCTCGTTGGGGTCGCCGGTGCGGCGGTACAGGCGGTTGGTCCACAGCTCTTCCCCGTAGTAGCCGCCCAGCGACAGCGCCAGCAGCGCGGCAACCGATCCGACCCATGCATTGCGTCGCGCGTGGGGTGGCGCGAGCCAGGGTGAGCGGGCGAAGTTGTCGAGCACGAACGGGATCGCGGCCAGCGCGAACAGCGGCAGGTTGCGCACCGCCACGCAGGACAGGAACAGCTGGGAGGCCAGCAGGATGCTCCAGAACGGGTCGAGTCGGCGCAGGTTGGACGCCGCGGCTACGCCACACAGCACGATGAGCGCGATCCAGGCGTCGAACGCCGCCAGCGCGGTGAACACGAACGGGCTCTTGAACTCCTCGATGTAGTCCTTGAAGCCCGAGCCGCTCATCTCCGCGTACAGCTTGAATGGAAACAGCGCCCCGGTGACCCCGTACGGGTTGACCAAGCAGGCCGCGATGGTCAGCAGGGTGATCGCGGCGGCGGCGCGCAGTTGGCGCATCGCCGCAGTGTGGTCGTCACCGCCGCGCCGCGCCCACAGCACGCGCAGCGCGCACACGAGAGCTGCGAGCCCTGCCAGCAGGGGACCGAGGATGAACACCGTGTGGGCGTTGGTCCACAGCACCTGCAGCGGCGGCAGGGCCCACAGCCGGCGATCCCCGTGTGCCAGGAAGCCCCGGATGAGCCACACGAACGAGGCGAAACCGAGCATCGATACGAGTTCCGGGCGGACGAAGAAGCGCGGCATCGCGCACAACACTCCGACGAGCAGCACCGACGCCGTGACGCCCGTGCTCGGGCGCGACGCGACGCTCCGCACCACGAGCGCGAAGGTCAGCAGCAAGAGCAGCGTCTTGGCGAACACCAACCCCGCGGCGCCGACCACGTTCTCCAGCGAGTACAGCGTCCAGCAGTAGAGCCATCGCAGCTCGATCCAAGGTTCGCCGGCACGGGTGTACGACAGGGTGTCGACTTGCGGAATGCCGTGCTGTGCGACCAGCCGCCCGGTGGTGTACTGCCACCAGAAGTCGATTCCCCAGATCCGGCGGGCCGCGGCCAACACCAGCACGCCGACCGCCGCCACCAGGGCCGCGGCGCCGAGCCATCGAGCGGCTCGTACGGGAGCAGTGCTGGGCGCCGGAGTGGTCACCACGCCGGGCGCGCGCGCGAATCCACAGCAGGACGTGCCATCGCGGTCGATCTTGCCGGTGTGGCAGCCGCGGGGCAACGATGCCCGATTGGCAGCGCCGTCGGACCTCGCTCTTCTCCGATCCCGGTTCCGGCCGCAAGATTGCTGCGCACGCGCCAATGATGCACGAATCGAACTCCCACCGTTCTCCCCTATCGCGGCCAAGGCCGCACCCAAAGACTTGGGTGGGCGCGGCGCTGCGCGCCGCCATGAGGCCTGGGCCGCTTGCTGGCTGGAGCTTCCGGGGCCGCTACCTGCCGGCGAAACAGCTTCCACGTGTCATGGGAGGTACCGACGAATCTTCGCGTGCCGGCACAGTCCGCGGCCCCTGCAGCTCAGGGGACCGCCGAGCCGTGTTCCCGACGGCATCGCACCGCTCGCGGGTCGCGTCGCGCGGCCGACGGGAGGCGGAATGACCGGGCCCCAGGGCGTGTTGCTCGGCTACGCCGCGCTCAGCACCGCGGCGAGCCTCGTCACCTTCGTGCTCTACGGGCTCGACAAGCGCGCCGCGACGCGTGGGGCACCGCGCATCGCCGAGCGGACGCTGCACCTGTGGTCGCTGTGCGGCGGGTGGATCGGCGCGTGGGGTGGTCAGCGGACGTTTCGCCACAAGACCCAGAAGCGCCCCTTCCGGTTGGTGTTCTGGTCGATCGGCGTGCTCCACGTCGGGGTGCTGGGGGCGCTCTTCTGGTGGTGGTTGCGCACCTGAGCGGTTGCCGGTTCGTCGCGCTGTCCCGGGCGGGGTTGGCGGGCTGCGCGAGGTCGGCGTTCGCTCCGCGACCGCGCGTGCGGGTCCGGCCGTCCGACGTCCTGCCGCTTTGACTTGCACGGCGGCGCCGCCCAAGATCTCGGGATGCACGAGATCGTGATCCTCGATGGGGCCCGCACCCCGATGGCGGAGTACTCCGGCACCCCCGGCTACGGCTTGTTCCAAGACCTCTCGGCCATCGAACTCGGAGCGCTGGCCGCCAAGGCCGCGATGGAGCGCTCCGGAGTCACCCCGGAGCAGATCGACGCGGTGGTGGTCGGCAACGCCCTCCAGACGAGTGCCGATGCGATCTACGGCGCGCGTCACGTGGGGCTGCGGGCCGGGGTGCCGCACACCACGCCGGCGCTGACCGTCAATCGGTTGTGCGGCAGCGGGATCCAATCGGTGATCTCCGCGGCGCACGAGCTGTTGCTCGACCAGGCGAGCTTGTGTCTCGCCGGGGGAATGGAGAGTTCGAGTCAGGCACCGCACGTGCTGCGTGGGGCGCGCACCGGGTTCCGCTTCGGTGCCGCACCGGAGCTCGAAGACATGTTCTTCAATGCCCTCAAGGACCCGTACTGCGGGCTGTTCATGGCGCAGACCGCGGAGAACGTCGCCCGCCGTCACGGGATCTCACGACAGGACCAGGACGACTTCGCGCTGCGCTCGCACCGACTCGGGGCCGCGGCGGTGCGCTCGGGCAAGTTCGCCGCCGAGATCACCCCGGTCCTTGTGCAACGCGGGCGCGAGCAGATCGAAGTTCGGGTCGACGACCACATCAAGCCGGACACCAGCGCCGAGGCGCTGGCCAAGCTCCGGCCGGCGTTCGGCAAGGACGGGACGGTCACGGCGGGCAACGCCTCGGGAATCGTCGACGCGGCCGCGGCGCTGGTGGTCACCACGGCCGCGCATGCCCAGGCGCACGGTCTGAAGCCGCGCGCCAAGATCCGTGCGTGGAGCGTGTGCGGCGTCGAGCCTGAAGTCATGGGGCTCGGTCCGGTGCCGGCGATCCGCGCTGCTTGCCAGAAGGCTGGCGTGCCGCTCGAGGCCATCGACCTGTTCGAGATCAACGAGGCATTCTCGGCGCAGTACCTCGGTTGCGAACGCGAACTCGGCCTCGACCGCGACAAGGTCAACGTCAACGGCGGCGCGATCGCGCTCGGTCATCCGCTCGGCGCCACCGGAACCCGTCTGCTCCTGACCCTCGTGCGCGAGCTGCACGACAGCGACAAGCAGCTCGGCTGCGCCAGCGCCTGCATCGGCGGTGGCCAGGGGATCGCGATGATTCTGGAGCGGGTCTGAACCGCGTCGCCCGTCCCGCGGAGCCGACGCACCGGACGTCGAAGGGTGCGGGGGGTTCAGGGGTCACCGGGGGCCCGCCGGTTCGTCCTGGTTCCCGTGCCTGCGCGGGCAGAGAGCCGCGGCTGTCCAGGCAGCGGGCCGCGGGGCAGGGGTGGTCTGCCGCCGCGATTCTGGCGCTCGCCGGACCGCTGCCGCTCCACTCGTCGACCGACGAGCCATACCGGCGCAGCCCCTTGCGCGCGAACCGCACGACTCGACGACTCATGCGACGAACTTCGGCGACGACCCACCAGTGCCCCGCGTCCGGAGTTCGCAGCACATGTGCCCGGCCATTCGATCCGCTCGCTGCGTTGCGGCTCCTCCGCTTGTCTGCGCGCGAATCGACTGACGCAGCCACATTTGCTGCGAACTTCAGACGAGGGGCACTAGATTGAGCCTGCACCATGACCGACACCAAGCGCACCCGAGTTGCGATCCAGGGTCGCATTCTCTACCTCACCGAGGACGCCGACCAGTTGGCTGCGCAGCTGTACGGCGGCGAACAGCTGGCCTACGACCCCGCCCGCAAGCTGATCGACAACATCTCCACCGACGAGCTGACGCCCGGGTGGGTGTGCTACTACTACGATGAAACCCTGGCGCGCTACTGCTTGGTGGGCCTGCGGGGTGGTGTCGTCAAGAAGGACGCGATTCGCGGCGGAGGCTTCGGGGTGATCGTCAGCGGGATCTCCAAGGGCTGCGGCAGCAGTCGCGAGACCGCGCCGTTCTCCGAGCTGACGTCCGGCGTGCAGCTGGTGATCGCCAAGAGCATCGAGAAGATCTACGGGCAGAACTGTCAGAACATCGGGTTGCTCACTTCGACCGACTTCGGCCTGATCGAACGGATCGAGCGCGGCGAGTCGATCGAGATCGCCGAGTTCACCAAGGGACTCGACCCGATCGGCGCGGCGATCGTCGAGCACGGCGGGCTGTTCGCCTACAACAAGGCGCGGCTCGCCGGTGCGGTGACGCCGCCGGCGGTGGCCACCGCGGCGCGACCGATGACGCTGTGCGAGAAGATCATCGCCAGCCGTGCGATCGCCGACGCGAAGACCGGCGCCACCGGCATCGTCGCGGTGCGCCCCGGAGATGCGCTGTTCGTGCGCACCGATGTGCGGTTCTCGCACGAGTACGTCACCGCGATGGCGGAGTCGCTGTTCCGCATGGGGCTGGGCGCCGAGGCGCAGGTGCAGGACCCCGAGTCGGTGTTCGCGTTCCGCGATCACCTGACGTTCCTCGATCGCGTGATGCCCGAGGCGCACGTCGCGCTGGGCTTGCGCGAGCAGGCGGCCAGCCTGGCGACCGTTCAGGAGCGCTTCACCAGCGCACAGGGCGTCAAGCTGTACGGCGAGGTCGAACGCGACGGCGTGGCAGTCGGGTCGGAGGGCATCTGCCACAACATCGTCATCGAGGAGATCGCCCTGCCCGGTCAGTTGGTGATCGGCACCGACTCGCACACCTGCATGGCGGGGGCGCTCGGCTGCTTCGCGTTCGGGGTCGGCTCGACCGACATGGCGAACTCGTGGTTCACCAAGGACGTGCGCGTCCGCGTTCCGGAGACCGCACGGGTCGAACTGCGCGGTGCGCTGCGCGACGGCGTGTGCGGCAAGGACGTGATGTTGCACCTGCTCAGCCAACCGTTCTTCAAGAGCGGGGAGGGCATCGGCAAGGTGCTCGAGTTCGGTGGTCCTGGGGCCGCGGGCCTACCGCTCGACGAGCGGGCGACGCTGACCAACATGGCGGTCGAGGCCGGTGGGTTCACCGGGATCCAGGAAGCCGACGAAACGGTGGTGGACTACCTGGTCGAGATGCGCGGCCTGGCCGCCGAAGCGGTGCGGGCCGGCATCGTCCGCGCGGATCCGGGCGCGGAGTACTGCAAGGTCTTCGACATCGACCTCGGCGCGATCGCGCCGATGGTGGCGACCCCGGGCGACCCGCGCAACGGCGTCCCGCTGGCCTCGCTCGGCGAACGCGTGGCGATCGACATCGCGTACGGCGGATCGTGCACGGGCGGCAAGAAGGCGGACATGGACATGTACGCCAGCGTGGTGCGCCGTGCGTTGGAGCGAGGCAGGGCGATCGCCGACGGTGTGCGCCTCTACATCCAGTTCGGCAGCCAGCACATCCGCCGCTACGCCGATTCGGTGGGCTACATCGAGTTGTTCGAACGCGCTGGCGTGGAGCTGATCGACCCGAGCTGCGGCGCCTGCATCAAGGCCGGACCCGGCGTGTCCGATCGGCCGGGGCAGGTCACCGTTTCAGCGATCAACCGCAACTTCCCGGGCCGTTCCGGTCCGGGTGATGTCTACCTGGCCAGCCCTCTGGTGGTCGCGGCCTCGGCGTTTCTCGGTTACATCGCCAGCCCCGACCAGCTGTGATCCGTAGGGGTGGTCGCCGCCCCGGATCCCGTGCCCGCAAGCAAGCCCGTGCCATGAAGCTCCCGACCCGCGTCCTGCCGCTGCTCTTGTTCGTCCCACTGCTGCCCGCCCAGGTGTCCCCCGAGGTCGCCGACCTGATCAAGAAGGAAGGGCTCGGCAACAGCAAGGTGATGGACTACCTCGACTACCTCACCAACACGATCGGTCACCGCCTGACCGGCTCCGACAACTTCACGTTGGCCTGCAATTGGGCCAAGGGCGAGTTCGAGAAGATGGGGCTGAAGGTGCACCTCAGCAAGTGGGGCGAGTGGAACGTGGTGTGGAACCGCGGCCAGTGGCACGGTCGGGTCGTCGAGCCGGTGGAGATGGACCTGCAGGTGGCCACCGAGGCCTGGACCGCGGGTACCCAAGGCCGAGTCCGCGCCGAACTGATCCGCGCCAGCAACGCCGAGGTCCGCGATCGCGACGAACGGTTGCGCGGCAAGTGGATCCTCACTCGGCGCATTCCGCGCAGCAGGGAGATCATGGCTCGCTACCTCTCGGCAAAGGTGGCCGGGGTCCTCTATCCCTCGACCGGCGACGCCAAATACCCCAACCGGATTCGCGTGTTCGGCAACCCCCGGCCGTTCGCCGCGCAGCGCAAGCTGGTGCAGGTGTGTGTGCGGCGCGACCAATTCGAGAAGCTGTGGGAGATGGTGCGGGTCGCCGAACGCAGCGGCGAGTCGGTGCAGGATGCGAGTGAACGGGAGGGTGCTCCCGCCAAGCCGGCCAAGTCACAGCCGGTGCTGGTCGAGTTGGATATCCGCAACCGTTTCCGCGACGAGAAGGTCGTGCTGCACAACGTGGTCGCCGATCTGGTCGGCACCGAGCATCCCGAAGAGCGCGTGGTGGTGTGCGGCCACCTCGACTCGTGGCACCAGGCGACCGGGACCACCGACAACGGCACCGGCAGCTCGACCACCCTCGAGGCGGCGCGAATTCTCAGCACTCTGGGAGTCAAGCCGCGTCGCACCATCCGGTTCATCCTGTGGGGTGGCGAGGAGCAGGGGCTGCTCGGATCGCTGCACCACGTGCGCCGCTACCGCCAGGAGATGGACAAGGTCTCGTGCGTGTTCAACCACGACACCGGGACCAACTGGGCGCACGGGTTGTCGGTAACCGACGCGATGTACGACGACATGGTCAAGGTGATGGCTCCGGTGATGACCATGAAGGCGCCCGACCCCAACCACAAGGGTCCGGTGTTCGCGCTGCGCAAGGTGGCTCGATTCGGCAGCGGAGGAGGTAGCGACCACGCGTCGTACGCCGCGGCCGGCGTTCCGCCGTTCGACTGGCACCTCGCCGGCCGCGCCGACTACTTCCGCTTCAGCTGGCACAGCCAGTGGGACACCTTTGACGCGGCGATCCCGGAGTACCAGCGGCACACTGCGACCGTGATCGCGCTGGCGGCACTCGGTGTCGCGGATCTTCCGCACCTGTTGCCACGTGCCGAGCGCCCCAAGCCGCGCTCGGATGCCAAGCCCGTCGCGGAGGGGCAACTCGGCGTCGACCTGGACGGTCTCAAGGTGACCGGTGTCGACAGCTCGGGCATCGCCCACGCCGGCGGAATGAAGAGCGGCGACACGATCCAGGCGATCAACGGCACCGCCGTCAAGTCGGTGGTGGATCTCGTCGCGGCGATGCGCGATGCGAAGGCGCCGTGGAACATCACGGTGCTGCGCGACGGCAAGCAGGTCGGCTTGCTCCTGGAGCCGAAGAAGGTCCCGTGATCGGCGGGCTCGGTTCGGATGCGCGTATCCGCGTCCGGACACGACCTGCAACCGATTTCGCACCGCTGCGTGGGTGTTCTCGTTCCGCCGCCCGCACCCGGCCTTGCCAAGGTCGGTTTTCGGTCGGCCAATCGCGCGCTCCCGGAACGGGACGCCCGCTTGGCAGCGGACTTTCGGGCTGGCACCCCGTGCTATAGTTTCCCGGGCCTCGACCGCCATGAAGATCCAGCTGATCCACCCGCCCGTGTACATCAACAAGCACGGGTTGACGGCGCTGCGACCGAGCTTGCCGCTCGGCCTGGCGTACATCGCGGCGGTGTTGCGGGAGGATCACCACGACGTCTCGGTGATCGACGCGCTGGCGCTCGCACCCGAACGCATGGTGCCCGAAGGCGACATCTGGCGGCTCGGACTGTCGGTCGACGAGATCGTCGCACGCATCGCGCCGGACACCGGCGCGATCGGCATCACCAACATGTGGTCGTACTCGTGGCCGATCGTCCGCGAGTTGATCCATCGCCTCAAGCAGGCGCATCCGCACGTGCCGATCGTGTGCGGCGGTGAGCACTTCACCGCGGTCGCCACGTTGTCGATGCAGCAGGCGCCGATCGACTACATCGTGCTCGGGGAAGGCGAGGAGACCGCGGTGGCGCTGTTCCGCGCCCTGCAGGACGGCACCGACACCACCGAGATCCCCGGGATCCGCTACCGCACAGCCGATGGGGACGCGACCGAGAACAAGCGCCGCGATCGGATCAAGAACATCGACGAGATCCCGTGGCCGGCGTGGGACCTGTTCGACGTGCGCGCCTACGACACGCACAAGTTCGTCACCGGGATCCACTACGGTCGCACCGTGCCGATCCTCGCCACCCGCGGCTGCCCGTACCAGTGCACCTACTGCTCGTCGCCCAACATGTGGACGACCCGTTGGTACGCGCGCCAGCCGAGTGACGTCGCCGACGAGATCCAACACTACGTCGAGCAGTTCGGCGCCAACAACTTCCCGTTCCAGGACCTCACGGCGATCCTCAAGCGCGACTGGGTGGTCTCGTTCACCCAGGAGATCCTGCGCCGCGAGTTGCACATCACCTGGCAGCTGCCCGCGGGAACTCGGTCGGAGATCATCGACGACGAGGTCGCCAGGTTGCTGGTCCAGTCCGGTTGCCGGTCGCTCAACTTCGCGCCGGAGTCGGGATCGGAGCGGACCCGCAAGCACATGAAGAAGATGCTGACCGACGACAAGCTGTTCCGGGCGGTGCGCGCCTCGGTGAAGAACGGCTTGAACGTGGGTTGCTTCCTGGTGCTCGGCTACCCGACCGACGAGGCCTGCGACATGCGCGACACCGCGCGCATGATCCGCCGCTTGGCGCGGGCGGGTGTCGATGACGTGTCCGCCGGGTTCTTCTTCCCGTTGCCCAACACCGAGATCGTCCGCGAACTGCAGGCCAAGGGGCGCGTGGTGATGGACGACGCGTTCCTGAAGCTGCCGATCTACGTGCACAACAAGTACATGACCGACGACCGGAAGTACTGCGATGCACTGACCGCCAAGCAGATGACGCGGTGGAAGTACTGGATCGTCGCGAACTTCTACTTCACGGCGTTCCTGTTCCACCCGCTGCGCGTGTTCCGCATCGCCTTCAACTTCGTGCGCGGTCGCGAGACATCGAAGATGGAGTCGTTCCTGCAGGAGACCCGCCGCAAGCTGCGGCTGCGGCGCGGGAACCGGACCGAGAAGGCGACGCAACCGGCTGGCGTCTGAGCGAGTCCGCGCGGTGTCGGGCAGATTGCCCGGCGCCACTTCGGATCGACAGGTGTGCCCCAGGTAGCGGACACAGGTCGCCCATGAGACTCGTCGCGCTCACCCTGGCCATCGCCGTGCCGCTCGCCGCCCAGGAGCAGAGCCAGTTCGACCTCCTCTCGACGAAACTGCGCTTTCGCCTGGAGCGGGACGGACGGCTGCAGATCAACCCCGACCCGATGCAGCCGGACCAGCCGAACCGGTTCAGGGATGTCGTGGCAGACGACTTCGGGAACGTGTGGCAGAACGGGGGCGCCGCGCTGTGGTTGGCCGTGGTCTACCAGGGGAACACCGACCTCGCGTCGATGGCGGATGCCGAGATCCTGCTCGGCAAGCTCGGGTTGGCGAAGCGCGACGCGGTGCTGCGGCTGATCGCCACCGAGCAGACCGCATCGCCGCACGAGCAACTGCTCCGGATCCTGGCGGTGCGCTTCGCCGCTCGGACCAAAGTGGAAGGCGCCGCCGAGGCGTTGGAGAAGGCGCTACGGCAGGGCGTCGCCGATCCCCATGTGCGCCGTGCCGCACGGGAATCGCTCGACACCCTGCGTGGTCGTCAAGCCCGGTTGGCTCCGCCGCCGACGGTGACGATTCGCGACCTGTTGAAGCTCGCGACCGGGCGGATCGACTACGTCTGCTGCTACGACCCACGCAAGATGCCACCGGCCCACCGGCTGCTCGCCTGGGGTCGCATGATGGGCCTCGCAATCCTCCAAGCGGACATCCTGGCGGCGGGTGGTGCGCTGAGTCTGCCGCAGGTCGCCGGAGCCAGCATGGTGGCGATCGCGCCCGGCATCGCGCCGTACGAGCTGACGCGTCGGTTCGGCAACCACCGCGTCGGTCGCGTCGTGTGGTTCGGTCGCAACCCGAGCGCGAACGAGCCCGAGGGCGCCCACTGGCTGCGGATCGATGGTGAATTCGACGTGCCGCGCCTGCGGCAGGGCATCGCACAGGTGTCCCCCGACACGCCGATCGGCGGCAAGCCGGAGGTCCTCGAGACTGCGTTCCCACCGCAGCACCAGCTGGTGGTGAACCGCTCGACCATCACCGGTCGACCGACCGGTAGGCGGGGTGGTGAGTCTCTCGGCGCGGCGCAGATCGACGCGATCCTGGAGGCGGTGGGGCCACCGGACGCGACCGTGACCGTGTGGTTGCGGCGCGATGCCACGGTCCCCGGCCTGGATCTCCCGCCGCAGCTCACGAAGTTCGGAATCCCCGAACGGGTCTCCGTGTGGCTCCCGGGGGCGCCACACGACCGGCTGCGAATCCAAGTGGTGTGTCGCACCGCGGCGTTCGCCACCGCGCTCCATGCTCGAGTCCAGAGTCTGGTCCGCACCGCGCAGTCGTGGTTGGCGTCGACGGATTCCAACCAGCTGAAGTGGGTCGCCGAAATCGCGCTTCCCGTGCTGAAGGGCCTGAAGTTGCACCTCGAGGACCGCACCATTTCGATCAGCGCACCGGTCGAAGGGATCGACCCGGAGACGCTCGTGCAGCGCTACTGCGTCGGTCTCGGCAGGTAGCAGCGAGAACTGCGCGCCGCGCCGGGTCCTGCGGATCGGATCCGCCTCGCGCCCGGCCCTGCCCAGCGCCCGGGCCAGGTGCTACGCTCCCGCAGAGCGCCGCGATGGGCGCGGCGACCCCGGGAGAATCCGATGAGACACACGAGCATTCCGTTCGCCCTCTGCCTCGCCGCCGCAGTGGCGCCGGCGCAGCAGGCGCGTTCCACCCAACCAATGCACGCGCCCGAGTTCGCTGCCCCAACGCAGGTGGAGGCAGACGGTGTGCCGGTGCGCACCGAGAACCCTGGCTACGCCTGTCCTTGTTGGGCCGACGTGGATGGGGATGGCAGGGCCGATCTGGTCGTCGGGCAATTCGCCGGCGGCAAGATGAAGTGGTACCGCAACCTCGGCAAGGGCAAGCTCGGGAAGGGCCAGTGGATCGAAGTCGACGGCAAGGTCGCCGAGGTCCCGGGCGTCTGGTGATGCACCAGCTCGACTCCACAGTTCGTGGATGTGAACGGTGACGGCCAGATCGACATCTTGTCCGGGTCGTACTCGCGCATGGATCGGTCCATGGCCGGGTTGTTCCAGGTGCTCTGGGGCAACGGCAAGGGCGGGTTCCGCGCCGCCAAGGCTCTCGAGGGCACCGACGGCAAGCCACTGATCATCGCAGTGGACAACCCGAAGGACCCCGACCTGCCGCGGATCTGCACCCGCCCGACCGCGGTAGATCTCGATGGCGACGGCAAGCTCGACATCGTGTCCGGCAACTTCGAGGGCACGTTCGTGCTGTTCCGCGGTGAGGGCAGGGGACGGTTCGCCCCGCGCAGCACGCGTCTCGTGTCCAAGTCCGGCAAGCCGCTGAAGGTGGACGCCCACAGCGACCCGTTCTTCATCGACTGGGACGGCGACGGGGACCTCGACCTCGTCAGCGGGTCGAGTGGCGGATCGGTCTACCTGTTCCGCAACGAAGGCAGCAAGACGAAGCCGTCGTTTGCCGATTCGATCACCCTGTTCCGGCCGGCCAAGCACCCGATGAGCCCCGACGGGATCACGCTCGGCAGCGCGCACATCACGGGCCCCGGTCACGCGGTGCGGGTGTTCGTCGCGGACGTCGACGAAGACGGCAAGCTCGACCTGCTGCTCGGCGATTCCGTGACGATCTACGCACCCGCCAAGGGTCTCACCGAGGCCGCGGTGCACGAGCGCATGAAGTCCTGGTCGAAGAAGCAGGAAGCACTCGGCAAGGAGATGGCCCAGGCGCAGCGTTCCAAGGACAACCCGCGGATCCGCAGCGCCCAGAAGGCCTACTCGGCGCACTGGAAGGCGCGCGAGAAGATCTGCAGCAGCGATATGACGGGGTTCGTCTGGCTGCTGCGGCAGAAGTAGCGCCGCGCCGGGGCGCGGCGGCTCAGCGGATGGTGATCGACAGCCCCTTGGTGGTGATCACCCCAGCCGGGTTGGCCGCGCTCTCGAACAGGCCCCACTGCGTGTACATGCGCGTGCCGACCAGCGAGGGGTTGCTGGGAATCGGCGCCGGGATCTGGATTGCCCCCGACGCATCGGTCAGCACTCCGAGTCGGATCGCGATCGTCGGGTAGAGGAAGCAACCCGGAGCGCCGATCACCGTGAGATCCAGCGGCGTGCTGGTCAGCCCGAACACCAGGGTGCCAAAGCTGCTCGGTGGGCCATTGCGCATGTCCAGGGAGAAACCCGCGTTGCCGTTGTAGGCCCAGCCACGGGTGGTCTGGGTGTGCAGCGGCTCGCCCTTGCTGCCGGCGCAGCCCTGGCCGAACGTGACCGATCCGCCGCCGAGCACCGCCATGTCCTGGATGGTGTTGGTCGTGGTGTAGAACGGGGTGCCGGCGACGAAGTACTGCAGCAGGTTGTAGAGTCCGTTCGCCGTGGCGATCACCACATCGGTTGCCGCGTCCGGGTGCGTGGCAATCGCCACTGCCGGGGGAGCGTTGGTCACCTGCGGCGAGAAGGCGTTGGTCGTGGCCGTGGTGTTGGGGTCGACGAACCAGATCGCTCCGTTGCTGGCGCCGATCAGGAGTTGCCGCGCGTCATCGTCCCAGCCGTAGGTCGCGATTGCGGCGAACTGGGTCGGAGCGCTGCCCTGGGTCGGCTTGATCGCCACGACGCGCGTCTTCGCCGGCGCGGTGCTCATGTCGACCTCGACCAGTGTGCTCGGCGTGCCGGTGGTGGTCACGTAGACCTTGCCCTGCAGCACGGCGATGTCGAACGCGTTGGCGATCCCGGCGACCAGCGTGGCGTTCCCGCCGGTCAGCGCGCGCCGGTAGAGTCCGGGAGTGACGGAGCTGAAGGTGATCAGCAGCTGGTCGCCCATCCGGTGGCAGCGCTCGACCCGACCGAACGTGCCGACCAGTCCATCCCCCGAACCGGTGGTCGCCGCCGAGTAGCCGCTGAGAATGTAGTGGCCGACCGGCGCGGTGCCGATGGTCGGCCAGGCACCGAGCGACCACACGGCGCGCGGGTCGGCGGGGTCGAGGGCGACCGAGGTGTGGGTGTCGCGGCCGTGCCCGGTGAGCACCGTCGCCTTGCCGGCGGTGTCAACCGAGACCAGGCTGGTGTTGACGGTCGACGCCGACTCGCCGAGGAGGATCGAGCGGGGGGGAATCTGCCCGGCGGCGAGGGCGGGAAGGGTCAGGATCGCGAGCGTGTGCAGTGCGTGCATGGAACGGCGGTGTCGGGGAGCCCGGCATCGTAGCCCGGACATTCATGAGCAGCGTAGCCGGAGCGGCTCCGGCCCGCGATCGGAGCGCGTTCCGCTCGGGCCGTGCCGTCCCCGGGTCCCGTCACTGCTCGTTGCTTCGCTTGCCGATCAGGCGAATGGAGTGCGCCGGTTGTTTCGGGTCCAGGGTGAACAGCGGACTCCCGCTGATATCGAGGAGTGTGAACCCCGCCGATTCCTGGGTCGGCGTGGCGCGCAGCTGGACGCCGTCGACCGACACGGCCTTCTCGGACTCGAACCGAAGCTTCAGGCCGAGGATCTCACGCGCTGGGATCTTCGCCGGCAGGCGCAGATAGCGGCTGATCAGCGTCTTGCCACCCAGGCTGCCGACTTCGGGGTTCAGCAGCAACGGCAGCGCCTTCTGCCCCGCCAGATCGAGGTCGAGCCACAGCGGTCCGCTGTAGCGTGGTAGGTCGTTGGTCAGCAGCAACCCGACCTCCAATTCCTGCACCAGCAGTTGGTCGACGCGGCACGCCGGGCAGCCGATCTCGAACGTCTGCACCGAGGCGCCCTCGCGGAAGCGGCGCAGGGGATAGCCGGAAACGGCCAGCACCGGTCCGCTGTAGGTCGGCCCGTGTGCGGACACCGAGAACGCATCCAGGTGCCAATCGTCGCCCGGCCCGGAGAAGATCAGGTCGATGCTGTGCAGGTCGCTACGCCGCCGCGACGGCACCGCCATGGTGAACACTCGGTCGCTCCGGTTCGGCAGGCTGGTCGCCGGCGAGAACGCGCCGACCAGCGGAATGGCGATCGACGGACCGCTGGTGAAGCGTGCCAGGGCGATCAGCGACGAGCCGCTGCGCAGGTCGTCCTCGCCGGTCCGGATCCGCAGGTTGAGCGCGGTGATCTCCTCGTCGGAACAGCGGTCTGGCAGCAGCGTGCGCATCAGCACGTACTCCGCTCCGGAACCCCGACCGGTCCCGACCAACGTCCGCCGGCCACCGAGTGCTTGCAGAGATCCGGCAGTAGTGACGATCCCCTTGCTGTCGACCAGTTCGCGGGCCGGCATTCCGCTGACGGTGGTGAACACGAATTGCTCGCGGCTCACCTGCACGTCCGGGTTGTAGGTCGAGTTGGTCGCCCAGGCGAGCTTGTCGATGTCGTTGAGCACCGCGGACAGCGGTCGCGCCAGGTTGGTCGTCAGTTCTGTCTGGATGAAGTCGCCGAGCCCGTCGACCGTGGTGATGTTGAAGCGCCGGATCCTGTCCACCAGCCGATCCCACATCGCCCCGGACTCGATCTGCTCGCGCAGGAAGGCCTCGATCACCGGCCGACCGCGGTCGAAGTGGTCATGCACCATGTGCGGCGGCGTGAAGTTGTTGTCCAGGCAGAACACCAGCGCACCCATCAACTCGGAGTCGCCCGCCGCGGCGAAGATCTCCGCGATCCGATCGATGTTCGCCGCTGCGTTCGCCCGATCGTTGAGGCGGATCCCTTCGCGTGCCATCGCGTCGAGCGGGCTGCCGCGCATCCGCACGTTCCGCCACATGTGCAAGCCCTGCCAGCTCGGGATCGCCGCGGACTGCCCGGGGAACAGGTGGTCGCCGGCCGGCAGGCTGCCGCGGTACTCCGGCTTCGACACCCAATCGTGTGGCTCGTAGCGCACCAAGCGAACCTCGGCCGAACCGGCGGCGTAGTGCCGGGCGCGGAACATGTAGGTGATGAAGTAGGGCCGATCGCCGCTGGGTTCGCGCACCTTGCGGACTTCGACCGACCTGAGGTCGAGGAACCAGTTCTGGGTGCACTGCGCCGCGGCGGGTAGGGCAAGACAGCTTAGGGCACCTGCGGCGAGCAGGCGGGACCGGACCGATTCGTGAGTGTTCATGCGTCGACTCCGTGGTGGATGCCCGGGGGAGTGCCGCCGGCGCAGGGGAATCACGCCGGGTCTTCCAAAACCCGAGGCGGCTCGCACACGGTGCAACGGTCCGGTCCGCATGGAAGCAGTCGGACGCCCGCGGGATTCGGGGCCTTGCCGCGACCTTGGCGCAGCGGCCCGCCGCCAGATCCTCGCTCGTTTGGTCCGCGACGCACGGCGTCAATCGTGGGGTTTGCTCTGGGCCGGGAGCCGAGCCGAGGCGCTGAACGTCTCGGTCGCGCCGCACCCCGGAGGAGCGCAACCATCATTGCCACGCTGGGAACAGGGTCTGCCGGTTTCACGGCTGCAGAGGTCCCACGCCTGAACGGCTGGAAGCTCCAGCGACTAGCCGGTGGGGTGAATCCGGTCGCCTTCTCCATTGCGGCGACGCTCGAGACCTGCGGAGCTCGCTCCCCGCGCCGGGTCACCGCCAAGCCACGCGCGATCGGATCTGGCTCGTCCGCGCGTAGCTGCAACAATCCGCGCATGCCCGCGAGCCATCCGGTGAGCAGCCGACCCGACCGCCGCCGCCTGCGTCGATGGGCACTCGGCGTGCCCCTGTTGCTCGTGCTCGTGTCGGGGCTGCTGTTCGTGTGGAACGGCGTGCTGTGTGCGCGCGGCACCGTGCCGTCCGCAGGCGTGGCCGAAACAGCACGGCCAGAAGCCGCGCCACTTCCCAGGGCGGGAGAACGGCTGCGCGTGCTCGCCTGGAACCTCGCCAAGTGCTTCGTGCACCACGGCGGCATCGCGTTCTCGAGCCGCGTCGAGGTCGAACGGCGGGTCGAGCGCATGGCCGCGCTGATCCGCGGCGAACGACCCGACCTGGTGTTCCTGTCCGAGGTCGTCACCGAATGCACCCCGTGTCCGGTCGATCAGGTCGCCCACCTGGCGCGTGCCACCGGGTTGCCGCACTGGGTGTTCGGCGAGAACTACAACTTCGGCCTGCCGTTCCTGCGCATCGTCGGGGGGAACGCGATCCTGTCGCGCCATCCGCTCGAGGCGGTCGGCAATCCCGACCTCGCTGGACGACAGCCGTTCTGGGTGACGCGCAACAACCGCCGGGTGCTGCTCGCGCGCATGCGCACCGCCGCCGGACCGGTGCTGCTCGGTGCGATGCACACCGACTCGTTCGATCTCGGCAACAATCTGCGGCAGACCGAGCAGATCCTGGGTCTCGGCGTCGGCGTGTCGATGCTGCTGGCGGGCGACTTCAACGCCGAGCCGGACAGCCCGTCGCTGGACGCCATCGCTGCGTCGCGCCGATTCGTCGGTGCGCGGTACGGACCAGCGACGTTCCCCGCCGACGCGCCGGAGCGGCGGATCGACTATGTATTCGCCCCCGCTGGGTGGAAGTTGGTCGAGAGTCGCGTGCTCGAGGCGTGCGTCTCGGACCACCGCGCTGTGCTCGCGACCTTCGAAATGCCGCGGTAGAGAGATCGTCGCGACCGATCGTGATCGAGTGAGCACAACGTCGTGTACGAATAGTCCGGGCGAGCCGCCGGTCGAACCTGGCGCGCGAACCGCGCGGGCCGCACGATGAACCCGTGATCCCGGCCGCCCCCGTCCTGCTTCGCCGTTGCTCGCTCGTCATCTGGTGTGCGCTCTGGGGACTCGCCAGCTGCCACGAACTCGACCCCTACCTCGACAGGTGCCGCCGCATCCGTCCCGACCGCTACGTGGTGGTCCTGCCGCACGAACGCGTGCGGAGCCCCGCGGTGCAGCGCTTCGTGGCGCGCAAGGAGGGCGAGGGCTTCCGCGTGGAGCTGCTGACCTTCACCCCGAGCCGGGATCGCGATCGCTGCGCCCGCGAGCTTCGGCCGCGGCTCGCCGCACTCCGCCCGCCACCCGGTCGACACGCCTACGTGCTGTTCGTGGCCACGCACCGGGAGTTGCCGATGGGGCCGTGGCAGCTCGACGGGGGTAGCGAAGCGGTGCGGTCCGATGTGCCGTACCTGCTGGATGACGCGCCGTCGCCGCTGCCCACCCGGGTGTGGCGTCGCGCGTTCGAGCCGGGGTTTCCGTGGGTGCTCGGGCGGGTCCCGTACTCCAGCGAGAGTGTGCTCGACAAGGCGCTGAACAGTGGCACACGGCTCGCCCGGCCACGCGGCACGCCGTTGGTCCTGGTCGGCGGCGAACGCTTCGCGGTGTGGTGGGACACCAGCCTGGTGATGTCTTCGGCGCGCGCGCGTTTCGTCGAGGCCGGTTGGCGGACCGTGAGCTACGCGAACGACTGGCCGTGCGATGTCGAGCTCGGCCTCGACGCACCGGACTCGATCCACGCGGCGCACGGGGTGGCGACCGCCCGCGCCAACCGTCGGCGTGGCGACGGCGTACCTCCGCTCGCAATTCCGGTGGCGTTGCTCGACCGGGTGAAGGACCCGGAGGCGAAGCTGTTCCTGACCCACTGGCAGTACCTGGCGCCGGACGTCGTCTACCTCAACTCGCACGGCACGTCGGCGTCGGTCGGCAGCTATCTGCTGCCGATCGACTCCTGGCTGCGCCGCGGGCGAGATGGCCGCTCCCGAACTCCGCCGGAGCGACCCGCGGTGCTGGTGAACATCGCCTGCTCCGGTGGCGTGCCCAATTCACCGCTGCTGCTGTACCTGTTCGCCCACGATTTCATCTGCGCCGCGGTCGGCTCGACGGTGGCCACCGCGCCGTTGCCCTTGGGTGCCGCGATCCGTGCCGAGGTGGACGTCGCGTCGTTGATCGCCGCGGAACTGCCGCTCGGCGTCGGGTTGCGGGCTGCGCGCGAGAGCTACTTCGCCGACGCGCGGACCAGTTTGTGGTACTGGGTCATCCCGTCGATGGCCGCCACGGTGGGGCAGAACTTGCTGGGAATGACGCTGTATGGCGACCCCTCGCTGCAAATGCCGTACTTGCAGCGCGGTGACCGCTGACCGTCCGGGACGCTGCCCGCTATCCTGGGTCCGCACCCTGCGCCTTCGAGATGGAACCCGCTCACCCCGCCGCCGACTCGCGCATCGCCGTGTTCCTCGGCGCCCCGCCGGACGTCGCGCGGCGCGAGCTCGGTGCGATCCTCGCCGAGCACCCCGGCGCGCGCGCCACCGTCTACCTGCGCGAGGCCTGCCAGAAAGAGCTCGAAGGCACTCTGGCTGGGTGCGCGGTCGAATCCGACAAGCCACACGGCAACAAGCGGGCGTTCCTGCGTGGCTTGCGCCAGCCGTTGTACGACGTCGCCTACGTGCTCGATTTCGGCCATTGGAGCTACTGGCCGAACCGTTGCCTATGGTTTCTCGCGCGCGCGCGGCGGCGTGTGGTGCGCACCGAACGCGGCGCGTTCGTCTGGTCCTCGCTGCGGCCGTGGGTGCTCGTGCGGCATTGGTTGTATCGACGCAAGCACCGCAGCGGCGCGGTCGCGGGAATGCCGCCCGGAACTCCCGCGCCATTCGTGGTCGCGGCCTACCGCAAGACCGTGGGGCTGCTGGTCGGGGTGGTGTGGATGGCGGTGGAATGCACGTGGCGTCGGATTCGGATCGAACTTCGGTGACAGCTCGCTGAGCGTCTGCCCGGCGTCAGCCTCGCCCGCGCCACCCTCAACGCGGGCGAAGGAGTCGCTCCGCTTGGCTTGCGACTGCAGTCGGACCGAGCCCCGCGGCCCGGCGCAAGTCGGCGCGTCCTTCCCCTTCGGTCCGGACGGCCTCCGTGGGGAATCCCGCGGCGCGCAGGTGCCCTGCCTGCAGCAGTCGCACTTCGCCGCGTCCGAGGAGTGCCCAGCCGAGTTCGGCGTCGAGTGCGATCGCTCGTTCGAACGCATCGAGTGCGGCCGCCCACTCGGCGACAGCGTTCACCGTTTGTGTCTGTTCGGCATGTATCCGGCCGAGCTCGAGGTGCGTGCGGCCCAGCCCCTCGAATGCCCGCGCGCGCTGCTCGCACTCGCGTCCAGAGACCCACTCGAAGTCCTCGCGCGCGCCGTCGAAGTCGCCGCTCTGCAGCCGCACCGTTCCGCGCAGCAGGACCCGCGCCGGTGGGACGCGGCCCGCGACCACGTCCGCGTGGTTGAACACGGGGATCCCGGATTCCAGCGCTGTGGGAACCGACATCGCTACTCCGCCCGCTCGATATGCCGGGGCGGCACCGCGGAACAGGTCGATGCTGCGCGCCGACCACACGCGTGCTTCTTCGGTGTTGCCGGTCTCGAACGCGAGGTTCGCGAGACAGAGGATCGATGGCAGGTGCGTGGGATCGAGGTCGTTGGCGATCGCCAGGAGGAACTCGCGTGATTTCATGGGATCGCCGCGCAGACGCGCGAGCTCGGCCTTGCCGAACAGCACATCGCGTTGTCGGAACGCGTATCGGCGCGTGAAACCGGGCTCTTCCACGACCCGCAGGTCGGCGACTGCCTGGGCTCGGTAGTGCGGCAGAAGCGACTTGTCCGGGCCGCCGTGGAATGGCGATCGACCGACGAACTCGGCGAGCAGTAGGCCGCGCTCGAAGCGTGCCTCGATCAGCTCCGGTGCATCGCTCAGTGCGGTGTCGAGCTCGGCCAGGGCCTCGGCATAGCGCTCGCCCTGTCGGAGTACGCGCGCCAGCAGGTGGTGAGGGCGTGGCATGTCGTACTGGGCCAGGAACTCGCGACACATCGCTTCGGACCTTTCGAGTCGCAGGCGGCGCGCTTGGAACGCACCGGAACGGAACAGGTCTTCTGCGTCCGCGAGCAGGTTTTCCACGCGGTTGGTGAGTGCCACCGCGGCGTCACCGACCCGTCGCTCGGTCCGGCGCGCGATTTCGGCCTGCACAACGACCCAGCCCAGGACCAGCACCGCGAGCCCGGCGACAGTCGCGCCGACGCGGATGGTGGATCTCCGCCGCTGCAGGAATCTGCCCAACCGATGGCGAAGCCTCGGCGGTCGCGCGTCGATCGCCGCTCCATCGAGCCAGTGATCGAGATCGTCGGCGAGGCTCCCCGCAGTCGGGTACCGCCGCGCCGCCTCCTTGTGCAGGCACGCATGGACGATCGTCTGCAGATCTTCGTCGACCTGGCCGCGGCACAGCTTGCGCAGCGGTGGCGGCTCCTCCTCGCCGATCCGTCGCAGTGCAGACACGAGGTCGTCAGCGACCAGCGGCGGACGGCCGGACAGGCACGCGTAGAGCGTCGCGCCGAGTCCGTAGACGTCAGTACGCTCGTCCACCTTGGCACCGGCGTTCGCCTGCTCGGGGGCCATGAACCCTGGAGTGCCGAGCACGTCGCCAGATGCCGAGAGTGACGAATCCAGTGCATCGAGCTTGGCGAGCCCGAAGTCTGTGACGTAGACGCACTCCTCGGCGACCGTGCACGCGGTCGCGAGCCGACTGACCAGGAGATTCGATGGCTTGAGGTCGCGGTGCACGACGCCCTGCTGGTGGGCGTGGTGCACCGCCCGCGCCGCGTCCCGGAGCAGGGTCACGATCGAGCGCACGTCCCGTGGGCGTTCGCTCAGCCAACCGTCGAGGTTGGGGCCGTCGATGAGCTGCATCGCGATGTAGTCACCCGTCGCCTCGTGCACTGCGGCGATGTTTGGGTGGCTGAGCCGCGCTGCGGCCTGGGCTTCGCGCAGGAACCGTTCGCGCGAGACCGCGGAGTTCGCATACGCGAGCCGGGGGCCCAACAACTTGAGTGCGACTCGTCGACCGAGTCGGGCATCGCGCGCTTCGTAGACGATGCCCATGGCGCCGCGTCCGAGCTCGCGCAGGAGTTCGAAGGGCCCCAGGTCGACGCCGGGCGGCGGCGCGATCGGTGACGACTCCCCTGCACTGGTCTGCCATCTCGGCCCCGTCGTCGGCGCGCTGGTCATCGGTTCGGACGCTGCGTCGAGCAGTCGACGCACATCGGCCCGATCGAGTCGGTAGTGGTTGCTCATCGGTTGGATTCCCGACCGAACAGCCAAGCGAGTTCCTCCTCGAGCTGTCCCGCATCGTGCACGGTCTCCATCACCATGCTCTCGAGCCGGGCGCGGTAGCGCTGTTTGGCGCGCCGCAGATGGTTGGACACATCGTGGGGCTTCACGCCGTAGCGTGCGGCGAGCGCAGCGTAGTCCGTGCTCGCGTCATCGAGGAAGTAGGCAGCGAACACGCTCCAGCACACGTCGCGTCCCTCGGCACGCAGCTCCTGCTCGACTTGGGCGAGAGCGCCTTCGACGAGCTGCCGTCGCCACAGTTCGTCGAGCACATCGGCGGGGCCAGTGCTCGGCTCAGCGAGCAGCTCGGCGAGTCCTCGGTCCTCGGCGATGCGCATCGCGTCGTCGTCGCTGATTCGATGCAGGTGCCCGCCACGCTTGCGCGCCGTCATGCGGCGGTGGTCATCGATCAGGTGGTGCTCGAGGCAGCTCTTGAGGAACGTCCGGAAGCGACCTCTCGCGGGGGTGGCCTTGGCGAGGAGCTCGCTTTCGAGCACGTGCACGAAGAAATCCTGGGTCAGGTCGGCCGCGCGTTGGTGGTCCGCTGCGAGCTTGCGTCGGATGTAGCCGTACACCGGCGGCCAGTAGGCGGCGAACAACGCTTCCTGCGCGGTGCGCCGCTCGGAGTCCACGGTTTCCGCGGGACCGTGCGGGGGGCGGCCGACCTCTCGAACGCGGCTCCACAGTGTGGTCGGGAACGCGGTGCGGGTCGGCGCGACGGGGCGGGTGTTCGTCGGGTCGGTCATCGTGGCCGGTTCGGGCATGATAGGGCAGCGGCTTCTACGGGTCCTGTCGACGGATCCGTACGAACTCTCGGGCAGCTCGCGTATCGGCGAGGGTGCGCCGCCGTGTTGGCGGTCGCCGCAACCACGTCCCGATCCGATCGATCATGAAGAAGACCTTCAGTCTTTCGCCTTCCCGGACGCGGCGATGCCGCGTCAGACCGCTGGTGGGGTGCCTCCGAAGTTCGTCACACCTGCCGCCGCCGGTCCCACGTCCCGCTCGCGGCATTGCAGCTCCTCAGCTCGTCCACCAACAGGCCGTGTCGTCGCAGCTCCCTGCGAGCGAACCGCATCACTCGACGACTCGTGCAGCGAGGTTCGGACACACCCCCCTGGTGACTCGCACGGGTTTGGCGACCGCTCTTGCGGCGACCCTCGCCGGTGGGCTCTGCGGCCAGGTGCCCGCCGATAGGCTGCCCGCTGCGACGGAACTGCTCGCCGCGGCAGCGCGGAAGCTCGGCGGTGCGCCGCATGTGCGCGTGCAGTGCGAGGGAACCGTGGTGGCGCTGTGGCGGACTTCGCGCCAGTCCCTACCGTTCGCCCGCGGCACCTTCGTGCAACTCGTCTCCCCGGCAGGGCGGCTGCTGCGGATCGAGCTACCGGGTTCCGGGACGTTCGAGTGGGGGAACGACGGCAAGGACGCCTGGCACCGAGGTCCCATCGAGGGCAGTTCGTTCCGGCGCGGTCGCGCAGATCGCGTCGACTCGCTCCTCACGGGATTCGTGTGCGGCACGGTCGCGTGGAAGGGCGCATACTCGGACATGAAGACCGTGCGGCGGCGTCGGGTCGACGGTCACGACGCGTTCGAGCTCCGCATGCGTCACGGCGAGTCCGAGCCCGATCTGTGGTGGGTGGACGCGAACTCGGGGCTGCCGTCGGGATGCGCGCTGCACACGACCAACGGGCTCGGCAGCGACACGGTCTGGACGGTCATGCTCGCGGACTGGCAGCCGTTCGAAGGGCGACTGCTGCCGCGCTCATGCACGCTGCGCGAGGGCCACCTGGAGCTGCGGCTGAAGGTCGCGGCGGTCGCCAAGGGCGCGGTCGCTGCCGACAAGCGGATCCGGATGGACGCAGACGCGCGCGTTGAGGCGAAGCAACGGGCCGCGAACGCAGCGGCGAAGGGCACCGCTGGTGTGACACCGCCGGTGATCCGGATCGCCGAGCTGCGCGAGCGCCATGCGCTGACGGTCCGGGTGAAGGTGAAGCCGGCCGAGATCAGCCTCACGTTTGCGCGGATCCTGCCGCAGGTCATGGGCTACCTGGCCAAGAAGGGGGTCACGCCCGATGGTGCACCGTTCAGCTTGTACCATTCGTTCGGGAAGGAGGTGGAACTCGAAGCGGGCTTCCCCGTGCCGAAGAGGGTCGAAGGCGAAGGGGTGATCAAGGCCGTGGTGCTGCCCGCTGGCAAGGCTGCCGTCACCTGGCACGTAGGTCCCTACCACGATCTCGCGACGTCCCACGGTCGATTGCAGGCTTGGATCGCCGCGCAGGGCCTCGAAGCTCTCGGCCCACTGCGCGAGATCTACTGGACCGATCCGGGCCTCGAACAGGATCCGAAGCGGTGGCGGACGGAGATCATCCGTCCAGTGCGCAAGAAGAACTGATCGGAGAGGTCGGTGCGCCGCGCTCGGGCGTGCGCGATCGCAGCAGCTCGCTCAAGAATCGTTCGGGCCATCCGGCTGCCGGATCGCGTCGCGCGCCAACAATTCGTCGAACACCTCTTCACTGCGCGTCGCCATCCGCTCGATCGAGTACTCCCGCTCGACCAGCGCGCGCCCCGCGCGTTCCATCTCCCGTCGCTTCCCTGGGTCACGCAGCAGCGCGACCACCGCGCCGGCGAACGCCTCCGCGTCGGCAGCCACCCGCGCCTCGACGCCGTCGCGTACCGCGATCCCGGCGATTCCCACCGGGGTCGCGACCACCGTGCGGCGGTGCGCCAGCGCCTCCAGCACCTTCACCCGCAGCCCGCCGCCCTCGCGCAGCGGCGCGAGCGCCAGCGCGCAGGCGGCGTACTCCACGCGCAGGTCCTGCACGAAGCCGAGCAACTCGATCGCCGGATCGCGCGCCAGCGCTTGGACGCTGTGGGGCGCGTCCGCGCCGGCGAGCCGCAGGCGCACTTCCGGCACCTGGGCGCGGACCAGTGGCAGTACGTGCTGCACGAACCACAGCACCGCATCGACGTTGGGCGCGTGGCGGAACGAGCAAACCGACAACAGCGTGGTGCCCGACGAGGGTTCGCACGGGGTCAGCCCACGCAAGTTGACACCGGTCGGGTTGACCGTGATTGGCAGCCGCGGCATGAACCGGTGCAAGGCGTCGGCATCCGCCTGGGTCAGCGTGACGATGTGGGCGAACTGCGGGTAGAGGCGGCACTCGTAGTTCACCGCCTGGCAGCTGCGCAGCCAACGCAGGGCCACCGGCACCAAGCCGTGCACCCGGCGCCGCGGCTCGGCGAGCAGCAACGGCTCGTGCACCACGTGGACGCTGCGCAGCCCGGCGACCATGCCGTCGAGCGCGGCCGCCATCTCGACGTAGTCGACCTGCAGCACGTCGAACCGCTCGGTGTGCAGTAGCGCGCGCAGCTTCTGCCGCAGCGCCGGTGCGGTGTAGATCTGCCGCAGGCGCACCGGAATGCGGTGGTGGAGGTCGAGCTCCCCGGGTTCGCGTTCGATTGCGTGGGCCTCGACCCGGTGCACGATGTGCCGCAACGCTTCGATGTGCGGCGCGTCGTCGGGACGATCGACCAGGGTGAACACGGTGATGCGGTGGCGCTGCGCCAACTGGCGGATCTGCTCGAGGGGACCCCACGACCCGTCGATGCCGTGCCGCGGGACGCGGGCGATGCACATCAACAGGTCGAGTCGCGGTGGGGACGCCGCGAGATCGGAGCGCGCCGGTCTGCAGCGCTCGTAGCGGTGGCGGCTGTGCGCGAGGGCGAACACTTCGGCGTCGCGGCGCACGGCGTGGCGCGCATTCCGCAGCCGTGCGGCGAGCAGGGCGGGCAGGCGCGGCACGACGGCGCCCATCGCGCGGATCTCCAGTAGCGCGCGGGTGCCGAGGGCTGCGCCGCGATTCTGCAGTGCCAAGCGCACCAGGTTGAGCGGCAGCAACAGGGTCGTGGATGCGGTGTGACCGGCGTCGGTCAGGTGGCGCCACGAGAACAGGTGCTGGTTGCGTCGCTTGATCCGCGCCACGTAGCCGCGGTGCAGCCGCGACGAGCTACCTTGGTGGTGGTGGGTGACCTTGGACTCGGGTGCCAGCAGCACGTTCCAACCGCGCTTCCACGCCTCGAACGACAGACCGGTGTCCTCGAAGTAGAACGGGTCGTAGAGGCGGTCGAATCCGCCGAGCTCCAGCAGTCGGCGGCGGTCGAACGCCGACGAGCCACCGCCGGCCCACAGCACGGGGATCAGGCCGGTGACGTGCGGGCCGAAGTCGTCGTGACGCAGCTTGAGCAGGCCCGCACCGACCCGGCCCGCGGTCAACCCGGTCTCGACGCGCCGCGCCTTCGGGTCGGCGAGGAACACCTGCGACGACACGGCGAAAGTGTCGGGGTCGTCGAAGCCGCCGAGCAGCGGAGCGAGGAAGCCCTCGTCGACGACCATGTCGTTGTTCAGCAGCACCACGATGTCGTGGGTGGCGCTGTGGAACGCGTCGTTGTAGCCGCGCACGAAGCCGCGGTTGTCGGGGAACGCCAGCACCTCGACTTCGGGGAAGTCGCGGCGCAGTACCGCCAGCGAGTCGTCGGTGCTGCCGTTGTCGACCACCACCACTCGGTGGTTGCCACCGTGCTTGGCGATCGCCCGGCGCAGCGAGGGCAGCAGCTGGCCGAGGAACGCGCTGCCGTTCCAGTTGAGGATCAGGATGCTGGCCGAATCGGTGTTGCGGGACCGAGCTTCGGTTCGCCGACGAACCGGTGCGACCAGGAGATCGGTGGCGCACAGGGCGGCGAACAGCAGCAGGCCGAACGGTGCAGCCAGCACGCCGGCGCACACCAGGAGCACGATGCCGGCGAGGAATCCGAGCAGCTGCTTCAGCGCTGCTGCTCCGCTTGGTTGGGGCGTGGTGAGGTTCCGGTCATGTCGAGCGATCGGATTCGATCGAGCAATCGGGGAACCACGATAGCGTCTGCATGCACCCGCTCGACGAACTCCCGCGCCGCGGTGCCCCGGCGCGAAGCGTCGGCGCGGTTGGTCAGCAGGTGGATACAGGCGCGCGCCAGCGCCGCCGGGTCGTCCTCGAGTTCGACGGCCGGCGGCGTGGCGTCCACGCCGCGCAGCGCGGCGTGCGTGCCGATCACCGGGATGCCGTGCGCCATGGCTTCCAGCAAGTGGACCGGCGGTCCGGTGTTCGGAGCGAGGGCGAGCAACAGGCGGGCTTCGCTGGCCAGCGCTGCCAAGTCCTCGCCGTCGCCGAACACGCGCAGGCCCGGAGCGTGCGCGGGCCGGGGGATGGCCGCCGGGCGGGTGGCGGCGAGCCACAGCTCGGCGTCGGGAACCTCGGCACGGATGCGTTCGAGCATCGCGGTGGCGAGGGCCGGGACGGTGGCGAGTGCGGGCTCGACCAGGTCGGCGTAGACCAGCGCCACCGGCCCCGCGGCGGAGGGCACCGCCGGGGTCGCGGGCACCGGGATCGGCCAGGGGCGGACCGTGACCGTTCGGCCGACCATGTGGCTGCCCGCGGTGGAGCGCAGCCACGCGGCGATCGACTTGTGGCGGGCTTCGCACAGCGTTGCCCCACTGCTGCGTCGCGCCAGGCGCACCCATGTCGGGTCGGGCGAATGTGGACCTTGGTGTCCGACTTCGGGCGAGGGGATCTCGTTCCAGGTCAGCAGCGACGGGATGCCGTGCAGCTCGGCGAGGTACGGCGTCATCAACCCGGATTCGATCAGCACGGCGTTCGGCCGCCGGGCGACGCACAGTTGCCGCAACTGGCGGCGCAGCGCCGTGGAGCGGAGCTTCAGGGCGGCGATCGGCAGACCGGTCGCGACACGACCCAGGGCCAGCTGAGCGCGGGAGCGCAGGCGAGTGCCGAGCGGTTGTTCCCGGGAACGCAGGCGCGGAGTCGTGTAGACGTCGATCTCGCGCAGTGGCGGGCGGTCATCGGAGTGCTGGAATGCGAGCACGTCGATCTCGACGTAGCGGGACAGCGCGCGCACCAGGTGACCCAGCGCGGTGGCCCCGGCGTGGTCGTGTTGGGGCTGTGGCCGGAACGGAGCGAGGACGAGGAGGCGCATTCGGATCGACCGGAAACGCGGCGTGGTCCGCACCGTTCTCGGCGAGACCACGAGTCGACACGGGTATTCTGCCGTGCCGGACGCGCGCGCCAACGGGCACAAGCGTGGGAAAAGCAGGGCTTTATGCAGGTAGCTCGGCAATACGCTCCGCCGCCAGGCAAGTCGTTCGGGCTGGACGTCTCGTGTTCTTTTGCCATAATCCGAGCGCGGGCCAACGAGTCGAACGATGAGCGCAACGTGCCGATGAATGACACCCTGAAGGCGATCGTCCGCGTGCTGGACGAGGGCTCCCCGGAACTCAAAGTCGCTGCATCGCAGATACTTGGGGAACTCGCCCCGCAGGATACGGCGATTGTCACGGCGCTCGCGGGACACCTCTCCCTCGGCGACAACACACTGAATCGCTATGTCCTCGAGGCGCTGGCCAAGATCGGCTCCCCCGAAGCGATCCTGATCCTCGTGTCTCGTCTGCGTGAGGGTGGGGGGACCGCGGACCTGGTGCGCCATTTGCTGTCCAGCAGTGGTGCGGCGGTGGCGGATTCGCTGGCCGCGTCGTTCCGCAACGAAACCCCTGAGTTGCAAGCGCAGCTGCTGCAGATCCTGGGCCACCACCACACCGCGGGCGTGATGCGCATGCTGATGCACACCGCGTTCGGCGACGAGCCGGAACTCCGGGTGGAAGCGGGCACGTTCCTCTGCGACCGCCTCGCCGAGCTCGACGAGAAGGCCGGCAAGAAGTACCGCGAGGACGTCTACAAGCTGGTGAAGTCCGGCAAGGAGCTCGCGCCGGAGGCGCTCGCCAACGGGCTGCGCGCCATGGCCGCGGTCAGTGCCGCGCAGTCGCGAGCCACCTTGCTGAGCTACGCGCAGCCCGGTCACCCGCCGGTGGTGCGCCAGGCCGCCCTGCTCGGGCTGGAGAACGCGAGCCTCACCGCGGCGCAGTCGGACACCCTGCTCGGTTACCTCGACGAAGCCGATCAGGTGCACGTGGTGAAGCCGTGCCTGGTCGCGCTGCGCGGCCACGACGACTGGAGTCGCAGCGGGATCAAGAAGCTGCGCGACCTGCTGTCGTCACGTCGCGAGGAGATGAAGCTGTTCGCCCTCCAGGCGATGCAGAACACCCAGAGCGAAGAGGTGGCGAAGATCTACATGGGTCACCTCACCAGCAGCAAGCCCGACCTGCAGGCGGCGGCGATCCAGGCGCTCGGGCACAACGCCAAGGCGGTGGCGATGCTGCTCAAGTCGGTGCAGGCGGAGCGCAACGCGGACAAGGCCCGATTGCTGACGCGCGCGTTGGTGGACCACAAGGACCGGCTGAAGCCGGCGCAGCTGACTCCGATCGCCGACCGCTGCGGCAAGCACCTCGCGGACGGCGCCGAGGTCGGCGAGATCCTGCTCGATTTCCTGATGCGGGTCAACAGCGCGCTGGCCTGCACCGAGTTGGTCGAGAAGGCCGTGCGGCTGCGGCGTGCCCGAAAGCTCGTCGAGGCATTGCGCATTCTCATGCACCTGGCGAAGTCCGGTACGCTCGACCTCGAGGGACGCTACCAGTTGGCGTTGGCACGGTTGATCAAGGACAGCGAAGAGGGCCGCTCCGGGGCGATCAGCTACACCGGCGACGCGACGATGGGCTTCATCGCCGGTCTGGTCCGCGATGGCTTCCCGGTGTTCGAGCGGCTCAAGAAGGAGACCATGCTGCAGCCGGACGATCTGCTGCGGGTCGGCCGCCACTTCAGCGCCGGCATCGGCCCCGAGCAGCGCCTGGGTGCCGACATGCTCATGCACGTCGCCAAGAAGCACCCCAAGGCCAAGGCGGGCGAAGAAGCGCGGTTGATGATCCGCACCGAGGGGCTGGTCTGAGCGGCGCGCGGCCCTGAGGGGCCGCGGTGCGGCGACCGAGCCGCCCGACGGCGCGGCTGGCGTTCAAGCGATCCGCTGGTTGACGCGCACCTTCGTCTCCCGGGACAACTCGGGAATCATCGGTCCTTGCGGTCCTACGAGCACGATCGTGGTCGAACCGAAGCCGAACCGGCCGAGTTCCTCGCCGCGCGCCACGGGACCGGGTTGCACCGAGACCACTGTGTCGCCGACGTTGAGCGCGCTGACCATCACCACGGCGGCGGGCACGCCGTCCGGGAGTCGGCAGGTGAACACCACGCGTTCGTTGCGCGGGAACAGCTCGGGAATGCTCTCGACAGCGCCGGGATTGACCGGGAACAGCTTGCCGGGGATGTGGCGGATGGCGGTCACCTCGGCGTCGAACGGTGCGTGCACCCGGTGGTAGTCGCCGGGCGCGAGGTACACGGTCACCTGCGAGCCACCCGCGAGCGCCGCGGCCAGTTCGCCATCCTGCAGCAGCTGTGCGGCCGAGTAGTCGCGCCCCTTCACCTGGGGAATGCGGTCGCGGTCGAGCGGGCCGGAGGTGATGACCTTGCCGTCGCACGGCCACACCAAGAGCGCATCGCCGGCCAGTGGCCGCGCGCCGGCTCGCAGCGGTCGCTGGAAGAACTGCGCCAGCGAGCGATACTCGGCCGCGGTTCCCGCCATCTCGTCGAGCGACGCGCCGTAGCGACGCGCGAACCAGCCGTACACCCGCGGCCGCAGCCAGCTCGGCAGTGGCGTGCGGGCGAGCAACCCGGTGGTTCGAGACAGCACGAACTTGGGCAGGGCGGTCAGGGCGACGCGGCGCAGACTTCCCATTCAGCACTCCGGAAGCGACACGGCGAGGCCGCCGGTGCTGGTCTCCTTGTAGTCCGTGTGCATGTCGTGGCCGGTGCGGCGCATCACCCGGATCACCCGGTCGAGGCTCACCACCCCGCGGCCTTCGGCGTGGAGCGACAGCTGAGCGGCACTCCACGCCTTCGCCACGCCCATCGCGTTGCGCTCGATGCACGGTGCTTGGACCAGACCGCGGATCGGGTCGCAGGTCAGGCCGAGGTTGTGCTCCAGGCCGATCTCCGCGGCGTTCTCCACCTGGTCCGGTGTGCCGCCGAGGATCTCGCACAGCGCCGCGGCCGCCATCGCCGTCGCGCTGCCGACCTCACCTTGGCACCCAACCTCGGCGCCGGAAAGGCTGGCGTGGGTCTTGATCACCATCGCGATCGCCGCGCCGGTGCCGATCGCCCGGTGGATCCGCGCGCGGTCGAGCTGCAGCCGATCGGCCGCTTCCAGCAGCACCGCCGGGAAGATCCCCGCGGCGCCGTTGGTCGGCGCGGTGACCACACGCCCACCCGCGGCATTCTCCTCGTTGATGGCGTAGGCGTAAGCCTGGGCGCGCGCGATCGGCGACCAGCTGCCCTCGACTTGCCCCGCGTCCAAGCGGCGTAGCAACGCACCGGCACGGCGCACCACCCCGAGCCCACCCGGCAACTCGCCGCGGGTGCGCAGGCCGCGCGCCACGCAGTCGCGGAATGCCGCGACGATCCGATCGAGCTGCTCGTCGAGGTCGGGGTGCCATTCTCGGTCGTTCTGCAGCACGATCTCGCCGATCGACAGGCCGGTGCGGTGGCTCGCGGCCAGCAGCGAATCGCCGTTGTGGAACGGGATCTTCGGCTCCCGGTCGCGCACCACCGGCTGGCCGATCAGCTCCGCCGACAACACGAACCCGCCGCCGACCGAGCACACCGACTCCTCGTGCTGCAGCGATCCAGCGGCATCGAACGCGCGCAGCACCAGCGTGTTTGGATGCGCGAGCGAAGCGGTCGGGACTTCGCGCAGCGAGCGGAACACCACGTCGTCGGGGTGCAGCCGCACGGTGACGCCGCCCCAGTCGATGTGCGGGTCGTCCCGCAGTGTGTCGGGCAGCCGCTGCAGCGCGTCGACATCACAAGTCTCGGGCTCGTCACCGCACAACCCAGCCAGCACGGCGCGGTCGGTGCCGTGTCCGTGGCCCGTCGCACTCAGCGAGCCCTGCAACTCGACCTGCAGCCGGGCGGGGGTGATCCCGCGCGCCAGGCAGTGGCTGCGGAACCGCGCCGCAGCCCGCATCGGCCCGACGGTGTGGCTCGAACTCGGGCCCGGGCCGATCCGGAACAGTTCCAGCAAGCTGATGGTGATCGGTGCCGGGGTCACTGTGGTCGGCGCTCAGCGCCGCGGCAGCTTGACGCTCTGACCCTCGGACAGCCGGCCCGCCTGCGCCTCGCTCCAGCCGTTGAGCTTGGCGACCTCGCGCCAGCGGGCGCCGTTTCCGAGTTGATCTCGGCACAGGCCGTACAGGGTCTGGCCGGCGGCGAGCCGGACCTCGGTGAATGCGGGCTCGGGCGTCGGGAGTGTGGGTGGGGTGGTGGTTGTGGGTGGTGCGGTCGGCGGTCGGGTTGTCGTGCCCTGTGGTGCCGTGGAACCGGGGGCGGTGGCCGAGTCGGCGGCGCGTGGGTTCGGGGTGTTCGGTCGCGTAGGGCCGGGTGGTGGGGGTGCTGGCCGCGAACCCGTGTCGAGGTCGTCGCGGGACGGAGTTGGTGGCGCTGGACGGTCGGCCCGCGGTGGTTCGGTGTCGCGCAGCCGCGCGAGGTCCGCAGACAACGACGCGTAGCCCTGCCCGACCTGCAGGACCAGCAGGTTTGCTTCCGGCAGCTTTGGACTGCGTGCCTCGCACGCGGTGAGTGCACAGACTGCGAGCATGCCGACCGCCCATCGCATGCGGGTATCTTGCCACCTGGTGTCGGGTGGCCACAGCGGTGGCGGGAGAATCGGTTGGGGGTGGGGGTGTTTGGACGGGTGGACGGGTGGACGCGTGGGCTCTCAACCTCGATGCTCTGAAGCTGCGGGAGAGCGGGTGGCCCTGTCGTCGTCGGGGTCGGTGGGCGCGGCGCTCGGCTAGAGCGACCGATGCCGACGGCGACGGGTTGGTGGAAGCGAGGTGGATGTATTGGGGTGGTGGTGGCGTGGCGTGCAGTGTGATGGCGGGGCATGAATCGGGTCGAGGTTGGTGCGAGCGAAGGGTCGGGCGATGGGTTGTGGATCCGGTGAATTGTCGATCCGCAACGATTATCTGTGAAAACAACCCCCAAAGAAGTTCATGTATTGATTTGCCGTAGGTGGCCTTGTATCATTTCAGCCGGTATCAAGCGTAGGGTGATGCGATGAAGAGATCGAAGGACAACACGGGCGCCGTGCGCGGTCCCTCGAATGAACTGGGGAGGTCGGCGCAAGGGGCGGGGCGCAAGCCGAATGGGGACGCGCCTGGGTGTCGCATCGACGTCGCGCGGCGTTGGCTTCGCCACGCCGTCCACGTCGACTACACGGCTGATGCGCGGGTTGCCGTCTTTGGCGGAGCCGCGGCGAGTACTCGGTGCTGCTGGCCGCGTTTCGAGGGTTGCGAAGCGGCTGGCTGGCGCCTGGTGCGACAAGATCGCGATCAGCACGATGCTGCGCATCTACTGGCGATCGTGGAGGCAACCGATCGCGCGTGTCTGCGCGTGGACTGCGGCCTGCTCATCCGCATCGCGCGGAGCCTTGAACCGCTGTGGCGATCGCCACCGCACGGTGTTTGTCGACCGCTACCAGCGACATCCTGCCCACGCCGCGCGAAGTGCGCCACGCGCTGGCCTACGTGCTCAACAACGCGCGCCGGCATAGGGTGGTTGGCACGCTGGAGGCCTTCTTGGCCGAGATCGGGGCGTCGTTCGACGTTGGCGCGCGGATCAGCCACGCGGCAATCGAACTCGCTCGACCGGTCGCAGGCAATCCGCCGCTACCTGTTGCTGAACGCCACGATCGTCTACGACCGCTTGATCAGGCAGCTCGCGTCCAAGGCTGTCGACGAGGTGCGCCGCGGCGAAATTGATGCTCCCGCACCTGCGTGGCCCCAACGAGGCTCGCGGCCCCGTCGGCATCTGCGCTGGGCGTTGCTGCGCAACCCATGGAACGTGACACCGGGGCCGAGCACGAACGCCTCGCCGAACTGCCGAAGCAGAATCGCCTGATCTACCGGGCCTACCTTTGCTGGAAGGAGTCGCTCGCCGGTCGCCCGCCCACCGCAGTCTCTACGCGACGCGGCCGGCTCGAAGCGCCGGCTCAACAGGTGGGATCGCATGGGCCCTGCTGGTCGCGGCTCGCGCCCTTCCGCAAGGTCGCGCGAACACTGCGCCGCTGCTTCGACGGTGTGGCCGCTACTGAGACCGGCTACACCACGAGTCGCGCAGAAGGGCCTCAACACCAAGGCGCGGCCGCAACGCGGCAGACCTATCGGCTTCCACTCCGCCGACGCTGTGCGGGCGATGATCGAACTGCGATGCACCGGCATCGCGCCACGGCTACCGCACCAGATCGTCGGCGCAGGAACGGCTGACCCACGGTGCGGAACCGCGCCGCAGGAGAGTCGAACGGGAAAAGGGTGCCGATGTGTGGAAGGGGTGCCCAGCAGGGCGGAACCGGAAGGGGTTCCCCGAGCAGCTCGATCACGCTGCAGCGAACCCCGTCATTGCCTTCAGCCACCCACACGAACGTCAGGAGAGCCGTATATTTCAGCCGCCTGTGTCATCAAACGTCCCGGGGTGGTTGATGAAGAGATTGAAGGAACAACACGGGCCTGTTGCCGTTCCCTCGAATGAACTGGGGAGGTCGGCGCAAGGGGCGGGGCGCAGCCGCCGAACGGGGTTCAACTGGTGCGCTGGGGTGAGTCGCATCGCCGTCGCGCGGGTGTTGGCTTCGCGGTTTCCCGTTCACGTGACTACACGGCTGATGCGCGGGTTGCCGTCCGCACGCGACGGAGCCGCGGCGTACTCGGTGCGTGCTGGTGGCCGCGTTCGCGAAGGGTTGCGAGCGGGGTGGCTTTCGCGTGATGCTGGTGCACTAGAATCGGTGCAAAGGCAACCATCGACACATGATCGTGGAGGCGACCGTGATCGCGCGTGTCTGTCTCGTGGACTGCAAGGCCTGCTCATCCGCATCGCGCGGGCCTTGAACCGGCTGTGGCGTCGCGCCGGCAAGGTGTTGCTGACCGCTACCACGACCGCATCCTGCGCACGCTGCGCGAAGTGCGCCACGCGCTGGCCTACGTGCTCAACAACGCGCGCCGGCATGGGGTGCGGTTGGCGCAGGAGATCGACTGGTTCACCTCGGGAGGGTGGTTCGACGGTTGGCGCGAGAAGCTGACCAACCGAGTCGCTTCAGAACTCGCTCGACCGGTCGCACGGGCGCGCAACTGGTTGCTGAACGTCGGCTGGCGAAGGCATGGGTTGATCGGGCACCAAGAAGTCCCGGGCTGACAGCACCCCCGCGCACTTCGATACTCCCGCACCAGGAGTCCCCCAACTCCCCTCGCGGCCCCGTCGGCATCGGCGTCGGTCGCAACTTGCCTTGGGCCGATGCCGATGCCGACGGGGGGTGAGGGGAGCCCTCGCGGTTCTCGAGGTTGAGGCCGACCGAGCGCAAGGCCCCAAGGCCCCAACTACCGCGACGCCCCTACGGCTCGAACACCACCCGGTGGTTGTTGGAGATGTTGCCGATCACGGGACCGTTGGGGGTGACAGCCGCGACGTGGACCGCGAGGCTCACCAGTGCCGGCAGGTTCGGCACCGCGATCTTCGGGTTGCCGACGCCACTGGCGTCCGTCACGCCGTTCAGGCCCAGGGTTCCGCCGACCGCCAGCGACAGGTTGAAGATCGGGTCGAGCCCAAGCGGGATGCTGCGGCCGCCGCCGATCGGGATGCCGCCGAGGTTGCCGTTGGTGGTGCCGCCGTTGCTGAGCGACATCGCGCACAGGAACGGCGTGACCGAGGTTGCCTGGGTGTAGAGCGTCATGCTGTAGGTCGTGCCGATGCGCGGGCGCGACTCGTTGGCGGTCCCGATCCCTGTTTGCACCAGAACCGCGTCGAACAGCGCGAAGTTGTCGAGCTGCGCTGCAGCGCTGCCGATCGTGCCGGCGATGATCCCTACTTCACCCGAGGTGTTGTGGGTGCTGATCGGCAAAGGCGCCTGTGTCGTGTCGAACGTCCCGTCCTGGTTGGTGTCGAGTTGCAGGAACGCCTGCGTGCCGATGCACAGCATGCGGATTCGCGTCTTCGTGGGCGTCGGGCTGAGCACCGTCGACACGGAGCCTCCGGGTCGCTCGTAGGCGTAGATTCGATCGAGCCCGTTGGGTGTCGCCGAGTTGGCCTGGGCCTTCACCATGACGCAGCTCTCGGTGCTCGTCCCCCCGTGGCGCGCGCAGACTCCGCCCGCTTGGATGCCCGATCCGGTCCAGTAGACGTCCACGTCCATGGCGCAGTTCAGCAGGTTGGTGCCGGGGATGGTCATGTAGTTGTGGCCGGTCGAGGCGACCGAGATCCGGCCGTTGGTGATCGACCACGTGCCGCTGCGCACCGCCCAGTTGGCTGGCAGATTCGGGCCGTCGAACGTCTCGACGAGGATCTGTGCGGGTGCGGGGACGGCAGCGAGAAGGAGGACGGGGAGCAGGCGAATGTTCATGGGAGACCCTGGGATCGAAGTGTGGGGCATCCAGGCTAGTGCATCCGATGCGTCAGCGGCAGGGTCGCGGCCCCTGGCGTGGCGGGAGAGCCCGACCGCAGCGGAGACTTGGTGGATTCGGCGAGGCTTGCGGGGGGTGACGGGTGCTGGAAGGCGCGGATCTCATGGATTGTCATCCCGTGGCGCAGACTCCTAACGGGGCTTCGCCCCAGCCCGACGAGCGGTGGTCGGATAGCATCTTGCTCCTGGCTCGAACGAGGTCGCAACGGCTTACGCCCGGCGCCCTTCAATGACCGCATCTCGCGGTTCGCGTGGCCTCGCTTATGCCAGGTCGTTCGCCGTTTGGCCTCGCGTCTGCTCTCGCGGGATGGGGGAGTTCTGCCTGTCTCCTTGCCAGCAACAACCCTGCACGATCTCGCGACGCTGCTCATGAATAGTCCGGGCTACTCCAGCCACCGCAGCGGCCACACCATCTGCCCGCCGAAGTGCTGCGGCATCTCTTCGTCACCGGGATACCCCAACCGCTCCGGTTCCCGGTTCCGCGGCCAGTACGCGGTGCCGAACAGCCAGTCCCAAACGCTGAGCACGATTCCGAAGTTCTTGGCCACTCCGCCCTCCGCGGATGCATCGTGGTGCCACTGGTGCATGCGTGGCGAATTGAACACGAAGCGCAGTGGCCCGATCCCCACTGGCACATTGGCGTGGTTGAAATGCCCCCAAGCGGTCGGCAGCACATAGATCCAGAACACCGCGTCGGGCGGCACACCGAGCCACGCGAGCGGCAGCGCCTTGGTGGTGCTGTAGATCAGGATCTCCATCCAGTGGAAGTGGAAGTTGGCCGCCCAGTCGAGTCGGGGGATCGCGTGGTGCACCTTGTGGAAGGTCCACAGCCACGGCACGCGGTGCAGCAGGTTGTGTGTGCACCACTCGACGAAGTCGCTCAGCACAAGGAACGCGACCACGTGCAGCCATAGCGGCCAGTCGGCGCCGACGCGGGCCTCGACCGTGATCCCCGAGCGCTGCACGAGGTCGACGAAGGCGCGGTACAGCCACCCGAGGTAGCCGCCGACCAGCATCGCCTTGAACACGTGCCCGTTGAACGCCAAGAACCCGAGGTCCCGCAACCACCCGCGGCGCAGCAAGCGGTGCGGTCGATGCCAGGGCTGGAGCTTCTCCCAGATGGCGAAGGCGACCGAGACCAGAATCAGATACTGCCAGTACTCGAGACCCATGTGCCCTACCCCAGCTGCCAACAGCGGCTGGGCCGCCCGGTTGTAGCACGTGCCGCGGCGTGGCGACGTCGCGACCTACCTCGCGCCAACGGCACGGTCTGCGGACGAGCGTTCCCTCGGGGAGTCGACAAGCCCGTTTCGCACCCGGGCGGGTGCGGGTTACTCTCGCCGACGATGAGCGAACCCGAAACGACCGGCATTCCTGACCCGGCAGCCCCCGAGGAACGCCGTGCCATGCCGCGGTGGAAGAAGCTCGCCATCGCTGGCGGCGTGGCGATGTTCGTGATCGCCGGCGTGTGCTTGGCGGCCGAGGGCGGCAGCCCCGGACCGGAGTTGAGCAAGGGCACCGGTGGGGTCGGCGAACTGAGCACGTCGTTGGTCGGCAACAAGCCCGGGCAGCCCGGCGCGACCGCGTCTCCGACGGGCACCGGCGACATCGCCTGGTCGGAGGCGTTCTTCCGCTACGGCTTCAGCTTCTTCATCGGGTTCGGGGTCGGCTACGCGGTGCGCGCGTTCCTCAAGCTGACGATGCTGTTCGTCGGACTGGTGGCGTTGGCGATCTTCCTGCTGCAGTACGGTGGGTTCGTGACGGTGCAGTGGGATGCACTCGACAAGTCGTTCGAGACGCTGATGTCCTCCGCCAAGCAGCAGCTTTCGGCGTTCCGCTCATTCATCACCGGCAGCCTGCCGAACGCGGGTCTCGGCGCCCTCGGGTTGTACGCCGGCTTCCGCAAGAGCTGAGCGGATCGTTGGCCGGTGCGGTCCGCTGCACGGCGCGACGGTGCCGAATGGCGGTGCTTCGGCGAGCGAGCGACAGTCGCGCTGGCGGCACGCGCGATCGCGGCGAACACCCGCGTCCGCAACTCGGTCCACTCGGTGAGCACGACGCTGCGCGCCAACATGCGTGCACCCCGCCCTCAGGGCAGACGAGCCGACTCCCCGGGCGCGGCAGCTCGGCGCACCCCAACTACCGTTTCGACCGCTCGAGCAGGTCCAGCGTCGACGATGCGCCAAACTTGCCCGCCTCGAACTCCGGCAGGAGGCGACGGTAGATCCGCATCGATCGGGTGATCTCCCGCACGATGTGTTCGGTGCCGATCATCCCGCGGGACTTGAAGTTGCCCAGTTCGGGATTCGGATACGGCATGCTCTCGGCGGCCGCCGCGACGCGCGCTCGCATGTAGAAGCGGTCGTCGGGCAGTCGATCGACCACGAAACACCAGTGCAGTTTCGCCCAGTCCCGGTCGTCGAGGAACCAACAGGCGACGCCGGCGAGGAAGTGCGCTTCGGCGAGCCGAACGGAGGTCGTGCAGTTGCGCGCCAGCGGCTGTAGGAGTTTGCGCGCTTCTTCGTAGTGCTTGGTGGCGAGCAGTCTGTGGCCACGCTCCACATCCGCGTCGACTGCGTGTGCGGGACCGAGGGCGCGCAGGGCTCGTTCGCCTCGCTCGTGTGCCTTCCAGTCGCCGGTGAAGCGGGCGATGCGCAGTAGTGCTGCCTGAGCGACCGGCCGTGCTGCTTCGGGCTTGCCGCGCATCGACTCCGTGTAGTGCCGCCTTGCCTCCGGATAGTCGCCGAGCTGCTCGTGAAGGCGTGCCGCAGCCAGGTGGTCCTCACCCGAGAGGATTGCGCGTTCGGCAGCCGTGGGGGTAGCGAATCCCGGATGATCAGCCAGCAGCTTGCGCAGCCACTGGAAGACCTCGTCCTTGTCGGCGTAGATCGCGGTCTCGCCGAGGTAGGTACCGTCGGGCTTGAACGCGGCGAAGTAGGCATACGGGTTCTTGGTCTTGCCGACGGTGAACTTCCGCGCCGCTTCGTCATGGCCCTTGCCGGGCCCCCCGCGGTTGAAGAAGTACGGCACGAAGCGCCGGTTCATCAGCTCGATCACGCGTGTCTCTGCGAAGCAACCTGCCCGCATCGGTTCGGCGCCGGGTCACCATCTGCCCTTGGTCGCACACCGTGCGCCTTCGTCGTCGACACCGAACGAGATCCCCTTGATCAGCAGTAGTCGGTTGTCGCGTTGCGCTCGAGCGCGGGCCTGTTCGAATTCGCCAGGCTTCAGCCAACGGATCGCGGTACGGTCACAGCCGAGCGAGGCGGGCTGCGACGTCTGCGCGATCGAGGCGCCGGTCAGCGAGCACAAGAGGAACGGGACGAGATTGCGGGTCTGCATCGAGATTCCCATGGTTGAGTGGTTGGCGATCTACGGCCGACGTTGGCGCCCGGCGAGGGGTTCCGGGAGGATTCGTCACCGTGGCCTGCAACGCGTCGCTCCGAGCATGCTGGCTGTCGAGAAGGTGGACCGCCACCGCCGGCTGTTGCTTCTTGGCGAAGCCCTCGCTGGGCAGCGCGGTCGCTCCCCACGGGATTCTATTGGGTCGGGCAGGAGGACTGGCTCGGTGTCGTCGTGCACGGCGCGACGGGGACGCGGTGGGTCGCGCTCCCCGGCGCTGATCACACGGTCGGCCTCAGGAATGACGAGCGAGCGGCAATGGAGCGCATCCTCTCCGGTTTCGATGCCGACGCCGAGCGCGATGCCCCGGTTGCGCGCTGAGAACCGGCGGGTCCATGCGGTCTGTTCGTGGGCGAGTGGGCCAGTACCCCTTGTTCCGCCAGCTGGGCCCGTGCGGCTTGCGCGGCGGCAGCACGATGTTCTGGCCGTGGCAGGAGGAGTCGGCCTGCATCTTCTGCTTGCCCGTGGAGCACATGTCGAGCGACCAAGAGGTCGGCGGGACGTGCGCGCTGCGGCTCGTTCTGCCGGCTCTGACGGCGGCGCAGATGTGGCGTTCGTGGCGTGTCCGCACCGCCCCAGCAGATTCGTTCGACCTGAACATCAGTGCGAACACTTGGGAGGCACGCCGGTGCGATCCGACGGCTGCCGAACGCGGCTCTCGGCGCCCTCGGCTCGTACGCCGGCTTCCGCAGGGGCTGAGCGGGCCGTAAGCTGGCGCTGTCCGCAGCCTGGCCACCGGGATCGGGTGGCGGAGCTTCGTCGAGCGATCGTCCATGCGCAGAAACCACTTCGTCCGTCGTGCGGTGCTGGTCGCCGCGTTGTCCCAACCGGCGTTCGCCCAAGCATTCGTCCACTACGAGAGTCCGCAGGTGCACCCGATCGCCTGTTCGGCGGATGGGTCGCGGCTGTTCGCCGTCAACACCCCGGACCAGCGCCTTGCGGTGTTCTCGCTCGCTGACCCGACGCGTCCGGTGCTCGTGCGCGAGATCTCGGTCGGGCTCGAGCCGGTCTCGGTGCGCCCGCGGACCGAGGACGAAGTCTGGGTCGTCAACTACCTGTCCGACTCGATCAGCGTGGTGTCGGTGTCGCGCGGCATCGTGACGGCGACGATTCCGATCAAGGACGAGCCCACCGACGTGGTGTTCGCCGGCGGCAAGGCATTCGTGTCGGTATCCGGCGACGACGAGGTGCGGGTGTTCGATCCGCTGACCCACAAACTGGAGACGACGATCCCGGTGTTCGGCGACGAGCCGCGCAACTTGACGGTCAGCGGCGACGGCAAGCGCGTGTGGGCGGTGGTGCACCGCTCGGGCAACGAGACCACCATCCTGCCAGAGAACTTGGCGCCCAAGCCGCCGCAGCCGACCAACCCCAGGTTGCCGAACGCGCCGCAGGCGGGGCTGATCATCCACAGCGAGGATCCCACCTACCGCAGCCTGCATGACGTCGTGCTGCCCGACTACGACTTGGTCGAGATCGACGTCGCGACCCGCGCGGTCGCCAAGTACTACCCCGCGGTCGGGACGATCAACTTCGCTGCCGCGCAGCGACCCGGAACCGAGGAGCTCTGGGTCGCCAACACCGAGGCGCGCAACCTGGTGCGGTTCGTCACCGCCGTGCGCGGCCACGCGGTCGACAACCGGGTCACGCGGGTGGACACGGGGGCGGCCGGCACGGTGACTACGTTCGACCTCAATCCCGGGATCGACTACGCCAAGCTGCCCAACGACGCGGCGCTGGCGACCGCCCTGGCGCAGCCGACCGACGTGGTGTGGGACGCGCGCGGCGAGTCGATGTACGTCGCGGCGTTCGGCACCGACCGGATCGGAGTCGTCGACAAGTCCGGCGCCGTGGTCGGGCGGATCGAGGTGGGTAACGCCACCGGAAGCTCGGTCGACCCGCGGCACAAGCGCGGACCGCGCGGGTTGGCGTTGCACGATGGCGCGGGGGTGTTGTTCGTGCTCAACCGGTTGTCGAACTCGATCACCGGCATCGCCACGGCGAGCCGCAAGGTGCTGTTCGAGATCTCGCTGCCCGACCCCACGCCGGCGCCGATCCGCGAGGGGCGTGGGTTCCTGTACGACGCCAAGCTGTCGGGCAACGGCACGTTCTCGTGCGCCGCGTGCCATGTGGATGGCGACGTCGACGGGTTGGCGTGGGACTTGGGTGACCCGGGCGGCGACATGTTCACCGTGCGTCAGCCGCAGCCGATCGGCAACCAGACGTTGCACCCGATGAAGGGGCCGATGGTCACCCAGACGCTGCGCGGCTTGCGCGGCATGGCGCCGTTCCACTGGCGTGGCGACAAGTCGGCACTCACCGACTTCAACAACGCGTTCGACAGCTTGATGGGCAAGACCGAGCTGTCGGCGGCGGACATGGCGTCGCTGGTCACCTACCTCGAGTCGATCGAGATGCCGCCCAACCCCAAGCAGAACCTCGACCGCACGCTGGCCACCCAGGACCAGAAGGACGGCGAGCAGTTCTTCCGCAACGTGGTGTTCAACGGCGGGCTGAAGTGCATCGATTGCCATTCGCTGCCGACCGGCAGCAACTTGCTGGTCATACCGTCCAAGCTGCTGCAAGAGCCGCAGTCGATGAAGACCGCCCAGCTGCGCAACATCTACAAGCGCGAGGGCTTCACCAAGACGGCGCAGGGTCGCAAGTCCGGCTTCGGGCTGACGCACGACGGGGTGAAGGAGAACGTGTTCGACTTCTTGGGCCTGCCGGTGTTCGGCTCCCTCTCGACCGACGTCGTCAACCGCAACCGACTGCGTGCGTTCGTCACCGCGCTCGACACCGGCACCGCGCCCGCGGTTGGCTACCAGGTGACGATCGATGCGGCGCGTTGGAGCGCCGCCTCGGCCACTGTGCTGCTGCTGCTCGACCGCGCCGCTGCCACCGACATCGAACTGATCGTGAAGGGCACGATCGACGGTGAGCGACACGGGATGTTGTTCGACCCGGTGCGCAACCAGTTCGTGCTCGACCAGCAGGCCGCTGCCCCGCTGAGTCGCAGTGCCCTGCTGGCCAAGGTCACCAGTGGCAACGCGCTGCTCACGGTCACCGGCGTGCCGCCGGGCACCGGGCGGCGCGCGGCGATCGACCGCGACGGGGACGGCGTGCTCGATGGCGACGAGGGTGTGCTCGCCTACGGCGTGGGCACCGCGGGTTGTGCCGGGATGCCGGTGCTCGATGCGGGCAGCGAGCCGCGGGTCGGCAACGCCGAGTTCTCGCTCACCGGCCAGGGCGCACCGGCGCGCGCGTTCGGCATCCTCGGCACTGGTGTCGACCAGGCACGCATCCCGCTGCTCGGCGTCGAGCTGCTGATCGACGTCGCCAAGCCGGCGGTGTACTTCAGTCTGGCGGCCGATCCGCGCGGCGAGCTGGCGCTGCGGTTGCCGATTCCGGACGACGCGACGTTGGTGGGTTCGGCGTTCTACCAGCAGGTGGTGTGGACGGATGCGTGCGGGCCGCAGGGGTTGTCGGCGACCCAGGGGCTGAAGGTCACGATCACTCGGTAATCGATGAGCGGCGGAGCCCGCCGGAACCCCGCGCGGCACTCGGCGATCGAATCCGGCCCCACACCAACCCTACCGCGAGCTGCTTGGCTGAAGGCCGGATGCCGGAGCGATGCCATCGCGCGGATCACGGGCCGAGGCCGATACTCCGTGTCACAGGCAATCGACCGTCGGATTGTCACGACGAGCGCACAGTGGTGACGCCTGCGTAGCGACATCGCTGACGGGGCACGTCGTCGGCGGGGCCTGCGTGTTCGCGACCGCACATCGCCACGCGCTTGCCACGACACGACCTGCGCACGTCCCGACGACTTCGAGGAGGGGTGGGCACGCTGCTTGCCTTGTTCTCGGCGTCGTGTCGGCAGCAGCCTCCGCTCGCCGGCGCGGTGACCCCAACCCCTCCCTTCTCTCATGAACCGCGTTCTCCACACCCTCGTCGCGCTGCTCGGCGGCGCTCTCGGCAGTCTGTCCTCGGTTGCCGCCCAGGTGCCCCAGGGCTACTACGTGTTCGGCACCTTCGGCAGTGCCGGTCAGAAGGGCCTGTTCCTCGTCCATCCCCGCGCGCCCGCGACTCCGATCACCGTCACGGGCCTTACTGGGGATCTGCTCACCAGCGGTTCCAGCTGCGTGCTCTACCGTCCCTTCGATGGCGCCATTGTGTGCGCCGAGCGGGTCCAGCCGAACTCGAGCGTTGACGTTCACGTGATCGAACTCAACGGAACGCATGTGCTGCGCGATGCGTCGTTCAGTGTCGGCACTGGCGGGTCGTGCTGTGGCGAGATCCCGCAGATGGGGCTGCTCGCCGATGGGCGCATCGTGCTCGTCGCGACCGACGTTGCCGCCGGTCCACTGTCGCTCTACAAGACGACCAGCTACGGCTACCAGGGGGTCGGCATCCTGGACACCGCGAGCGGCAAGCTCGACGCAGTGCCGATCAGCAACGGCGCGAGCATCGTCGACGTGTTCAATGGACTGGCTGTGGCCCGCGACGGCAAGACGGTCTACCTCGGTACCTACGTCTCGGCGACCCGAGGCGACGTCTGGCGCGTGACGCTACCGACCGGCGGCCCCGCGACCCTGGTCGGCTCCGTGCCGGCTGGCCTGTCCAACATGGCATTCGACAACTTCGGCCAGCTGTGGATCACCACGCTCGACGCCACGCAGGGCTTGTTCCGCATGGATGTCTCCAACGGCAAGGCGGTGCAGGTGACCCAGAGCAATGGTGCGCTGAACGGCATATGCAACGAGTCGACCACCGGCAACTTCGCGGTGGTGAGCTCGAGCGGCGGCTCGCCGAGTCGCTCGATCTTCTGGATGGAGACCAGCGGGAAGGACCATCTTCTGAGCAGCCCGGGACTGGCGACCCCGTCGGGGATCGCGATCCACCTCAACCCCGGCCGCTTCGGTCGAGGCACCCCGACGACGAGCGCCAGCTTCGATTGGGAACTCGCGCCGAATGCGGGTGGCTTGCCGGAAGTCGGCAATACGAACTTCGCGCTGGTCGTCAGCCAGATCGGTGGTATCCCGGCGAGTCAGACTGTCTCGGTGCTGGCTACCGCGCGGCTGGCCACGCCGCTGACTCTGCTCGGCACGGAGATCTGGGTCGATCTGACGCGGCCCCACGTGCTGACATTCCACGGATCGGGTCTGCGCCACACCTTGCCCCTCGGTATCCCGGCGCTGTCCAGTCTCACCGGTATCGAGTTGTTCGTGCAGACCCTGCACCACGAGCCTGTCGAAGGCCACGGTGCCTCGCCCGCGGTCATGTTCACGGTACTCTGATCGCCATGTGCACCATCCACCGCTCGCGTTCGGTGCTGCTCGCCGTCTCGCTCGGGGTTACTCCCGGACTGGCCCAGGTGACAACCGAACAGGTGGCCGTGCCCGCCGCAGAGGGCTGGCGCGCGCACCGCATCTACAAGTCCGAATCAGGCATCTGGTATGCGCGCGCCGCGATGGTAGCGCCGGCGTATGGCGCCCCTGACCTGATCGTCACCGACGACAACGGGCGCTGCACCGTGTTGTCGGTCTACAGCGGGCGCTGGACGGCACGCTCGGTCGAACCCGACCACGGCTGGCTGGCGCCATCGGCACCCGCAGACGTCGACCCACGCGTCGCCGGTCGCGAACTCTACGTCGCCGGGCGCCACGGCAACGTCCACCAGGTCACCGTGCGGCCGCGCGCGCACGGTGGTTGGGAGCTCGAGAGCGTCGAGATCGGGCACGTCGCTGCCGAGGAGTTCCACACCATCGTGGCCGACGACCTCGCCGGGGACGGCAAGGGTGCGGAGCTGTTGGCGTTTGCCATATCCGGCGCGGTGTACGCGCTCGCGCCGCAAGCCGAGCCCGGCTTCACGCAGCGGAAGGTGGCCACGCTGCCCGGTCGTGTCCGTCAGGCCGTGGTGGTGCCGGGCACCCCGCCGCGCCTGTTCGGCGTGGCCCGCTCGGGCCATCTGTTGGAGATGCGCTGGCGCGACGGTGCGCTGACCACGCGGGTGATCACGCGGGAGCCGATGGGGCTCGGTCGCATCGCTCGCTGGCGCGCCGCCGACCACCCGGTGCTCTACGTGACTCGCGACGATGGAGTGGTGCTGCGCTTTGCAGAACGGGGAGGCATCTGGAATCGCGAGGTGATCTCGGTCGGAGCTCAGGGTCTACGCGGCATCGTCAGTGGCCGGTTCTGTGCCGATCCGAAGTGCGAGGCCGTGATGGTGTTCGGCTACGGCAAGAAGGTGCAGCTGGTGGTGCGGCGCGAGTCCGGCTGGGCGGTCGAAGACGTGTTCGAGAGTCCCGACAAGGGGCATTGGCTGGCAGTCGGCGAGTTCGACGGCCGCAACTCGACGGAGGAAGTCGCGGCCACCGGATTCGGTGGCGAGGTCGTGCTGCTCAGCCGTCCCCCGGGCTTCGGTCTCGATGCGCGTGTTGCGGTGCTCGAACCCGAGCAACAGCGGGGAGCTTCGGACCGGCCCATTCGCGTCGCGATCAAGGCGGGCGAACAAGCGACCAAGGAACTCTCTCCGCTCAACTACCAGGGCGGCTTCGCCACCAAGACGATGATCTACCAGACCCTGGTGCGGCGCGGTGCCGACGGTGGGCTGGTGCCGGGCCTGGCAGCGTCGTGGCGTTTCGATGCCGGCGAGAAGGCGTGGGTGTTCGCGTTGCGGTCCGATGCTCGTTTTCACGATGGAACGCCGGTGACTGCGGTTGCGGTGGCAGAGCACTTCCGCCGTTGGATCGGACTGCCCGAGCACGACTGGCTGAGTGCCAATCGGCGTATCCAACGCGTCGAGGCGGTCGGTGACCGGCAGTTGCGAATCCTCGTCGACCGCCCCTGCGCTCTGCTGCCGGCTCTGTGCGCCATCAATCCGACGGCGATTGCGGCGCCGTCGAGCCGTGACCGTGAGGGCGCCTGGCGGCGGGCCGTCGGCAGCGGTGCGTTTGCATTCGAAGGCGTGCGCGAAGGCGGCCGCGTGCTCCGCTATCGGCGGTTTCGCCCCGGCCGGGAGCGCGGCCCGCACGACTGCGTCGACCTCGTCCGCTTCCGCAAGACGCCCGACGACGATCCGATCGCCGCCCTGCGGCGTGGCGACGTCGATGTAGTGGTCAGCACCTGGAACTTGAACGTCGACCCTTCCCGCGCCGCCGCGCTGCGCAACGACCCGGCGTTCCTCGTGCAGGACGGCCCCGGTTCGTCGGTGGTGTACCTCGATTGCGAGGACCGCGGTCGAGCGCGGGACGTGGCGCTACGCCGCGCGGTCGCCGCGGCGATCGACCGGGCCGAGCTTGTGCGCACGGTCGAGCACGGCTTCGCGGATCCGACCACGGGCTGGGCCGCGCCGTCGGTGCGAATCTGGCCGCAGGGGACGCCTCCGCGGGGCCAATCGGTCGCGCTGGAGAAGCCGCTCCGCCTCGGGCACCGTCGCGCCGCCGACCGCCGGTTGGCAGATGCCGTGGCCGCGCAGCTGACCCGCGCCGGCATGCGCACTTCGGTCGTCGAGCTGGGCGAGCAAGCGAGCGAAGCCGACTGCGATCTCACCATCTCCCGTACCCACGGGATCCCCTACGACCCGTTCCTCACCATGGTCACCCGCTTCGGTCCACCGCCTGCGGGCAAGTCCGCGTCGAGCGCCCGGAGCCGCACCAACCACCCGTCGCTGGTTTCGTTGGTGCGCAGGGCGATGGACGAGGTGGATCCGGCGTCGCGTCGCGAACTCTTCGTCGAGATCCAGCGGCATCTCGACCGCGAGTGCCCGGTCGTGCCCCTCTATGCGCCACGTCGGCTCGTGCTGCGTCGCCGCGGCACTGCGGAGCCCGTCGGTCTGACCCACGACTTGTACCGCTTGGACCTGACCCGGTGGACGGATCGGTAGATGGCCATCGCGCCCGAGGCCGTGTCCAAGGCTTGGGCGAGCGCGCCGCCATGGCGCCTCGGCCGCTCGGTGGTGTGGGCCAGCGATGCGTCGATCGCGCTCGTGCGATAGCCTACGGATCATGAAGCGGAATCGCGTCGTGCTGACCGTGGCGGGTCTCGGCTTGGTCGTCGCGGTTGGCTACGCAGTGCGCGGCTGGCTGGCGAGCGACGCTGACCGCATCCGCGTCGCGGTGCACGACGCGGCGGCGGGCTTCGACGCGATGCACCTCAGTCGGGCGATCGCTCCGTTCGACGAGAGCTACCGCGAGCACACCTCGCCTCAGTTCGACTACACGACCCTGCAGCAGGCGTTGCGCTACCTGTTCTTCCACGAGCTCGATGCGCGGAAGCAGTTCGCGCTGCGGGTGCACGTCGAGCCGAGCGAGTTCGAGGTAGCGGTGGCGCCGGACGATCCCGAGGCAGCCGAGGCCCGGTTCCACCTCCGCCTCGAGCGGAGGAACGGCGAGACGTGGAAGATGCTGTGGGAGCTCGACGTGGAAGCGGCGCTACGCAAGACGCCTCAGGGCTGGCGCATCGTCCGGTCCCGGCACACGACGACCGGCGGTGGGATGCCGCGCTGATGGCGTCGAGGTGAGTCGGCCGCCAGCGCCAGCGATCGCCGCGATCGAGCTGCCCTGATCGCTACACCGATCCATAGTCTCTGCCCCACAGCCCTCAGGGCCGCCACCTCGCGACTCGCCGCCAGAACCCGTCACCCTGGCACGCCGCAAGCACTGCGCAGATGACGGTCACTATGCCCGCCGCCAGCCACGCGGCCCACTCTGGTAACGAACGAGCGCGAGCCACGACGAACAGGCCAAGCAGCGCCCCGAAGACGGCGCCACACCCTGCACGAATCCCCAGTTCCAGACGATCGGGTTCTTGCACCGCCACCCAGTGTAGCCGGATGGGCGCCGGCACGGCCCAGGTCGGGTGAGCTTCGCCGACCGACGGAAGCGTCGCAGACCCCATCGACTCGCGCACGCCCACGCGAAGCCGATGGTGGACTTCCCCCGGACCCATAAGCAGAATCTGCCGCGGAATGCGAAAGTCCATGGACGACATCGTCGCGCTGTGCAAGCGGCGCGGCTTCATCTTTCAGAGCTCCGAGATCTACGGCGGCCACAACGGCTTCTGGGACTACGGACCGCTGGGTACCGAGCTGAAGCGCAACGTGCGCAACGCTTGGTATCACGACATGGTGACCAGCCACGACGAGCTGCAGGCGCCTTCCGGTGCGCCGCGGCCGTTCCAGATGGTGGGCATCGAGACCGCGCTGATCATGCACCCGCAGGTGTGGCGAGCGTCGGGTCACTACGACCTGTTCGCCGACATGATGCAGACCTGCCGGGTGTGCAAGAAGCTGTTCCGCGCCGACCACGTCGCCGGGATGCTGCGCGAGTCCGATTGGGTCGCGTCGTTGCGGGAAGCGCTGGGAGCGGGCGACGGCGCGGTGGCGTTCGGCCATGATTCGCTGCGCCAGTGGGCGACCCACAAGAAGCGTGGCATGAAGCTCGCGCCCGGTCTGGCGCTGGTGCGCGAGCCGGACCGCACGCTCGAGGCGACGGCCGACGGGTTGGAGATGCCCTTCGCCGAGCTGCTACGCCGTGCCGCCGCGACCGGGGGGGTGGCCCAGGACGCCTGCCCGGCATGCGGTGGCGACTTGACCGAGCCGCGGCAGTTCAACCTGATGTTCGAGACCTACACCGGCGCGATCCAGACGGACGAGAACCGCGCGTTCCTGCGCCCGGAGACCGCGCAGGGGATGTTCGTGAACTTCAAGAACGTGGTCGACAGCAGCCGGGTGAAGGTGCCGTTCGGCATCGCGCAGATCGGCAAGAGCTTCCGCAACGAGATCACGCCGCGCAACTTCACCTTCCGCTCGCGCGAGTTCGAGCAGATGGAGATGGAGTTCTTCTGCCACCCTGACGAGTCGCGGCAGTGGTACGCCTACTGGCGGGATCGCCGCTTCCGCTGGTACCGAGATCTGGGCATCACCGGCGACAACCTGATCCTGCGCGACCACGACGCCGACGAGCTGTCGCACTACTCGGTCGGCACGGCCGACGTCGAGTATGCCTTCCCGTTCCTCGACCCGGGCGAGTTCGGTGAGCTGGAAGGGGTCGCTCACCGCGGCGACTTCGATCTGCGCAGTCACATGGAGGGCAAGCTGGTGAAGGACGATCAGGGTCAGCTGGTGGTCGAGCTCGACGCCGCCGGCAACCCGCGCCACAAGGGCTCCGGCAAGAACCTCGTCTACTTCGACGACGAGACGCGCGAGAAGTACCTGCCGCACGTCATCGAACCCGCGGCCGGCGCCGACCGCGCGACGCTCGCGTTCTTGTGCGAGGCCTACTACGTCGACGAGCAGCCCGACGACAGCGGCGAGCTGCAAGCCCGCACTGTGCTGCGCCTGCACCCGCGGCTGGCGCCGTACAAGGCTGCTGTGTTCCCGCTGATCAAGAAGGAAGGGATGCCCGAGAAGGCGGGCGAGATCTACCGCCAGCTCAAGCGCGCCGGGATCCAGGCGTTCTACGACCAGCAGGGCGCGATCGGCCGCCGCTACCGCCGGCAGGACGAGATCGGAACGCCGTGGTGCATCACGGTCGATGGCGACACCGCGAGCGATGGCACCGTCACGCTGCGTGACCGCGACTCCCTCGAGCAGGTGCGCATCCCGGCGGACGAGGTCGCCGGGGAGATTGCGCGGCGGCTCGCCGGGGGGTGATCCGGGCTGCCGCGGCCGGTGCGCAGCGATCGGTCCCGCGCGGTTGGGTGCGATCGCGATCGGGCTCTCGGTTCAGTCCAGGCGCCCTGGCTGACGCGGCCGGGGTCGTTCCGGAGCGAACTCGCGCCTCAGCGAACCGCGATCGCCCCGCCTGACACGCTGTTGCTCACGCTCCACGCGGTGGTCAACGTCGTCATGTCGAAGCCGAACAGATCCGACGTCCCGCTGCCGTCCCCGATCGCGATCGCCTGCGAACCGTCCGGGGTCAGCGCCACCGAGAAGAACCGCGATGTCGTGGCCGGCAGGTTGGTCGCCTTGAAGAAGTTCGCGCCCGGCGTGAGGTCGACGTGGGTCAGCAACTTCGAGTTGGGGCACGCGACGATCAGGAAGCGGCCGAGCGGGTCGAGGTCGATGTCGACCGCGAAGTCGCCCGCACTCGCCGAGTTCAACAGCACGCCGCTCGCGACGTCGATCCGCCCGACCGCGCTGCCGGGGCCGAGGTTGCCGCTGCACACGTAGACGGTCTTGCCGTCGGGCGAGATGTCCGCGTCGGTGCAGAACGAGCCGATGCTCACCGGCAAGCTCTTGACGTAGGTGTCGCGCGTGGTCGAGGTCGGGTCGACGTCGATGATCAACACGCCCTTGGTGCCGATCAGGCCGAGCACCGCCACCGCCAGCACCCGGCCGTCGGCGGACAGCGACACGCCTTCCATGTCCCCCAAACCGGTGCTCGGCAGCCCGCTGATCGTGCCGATCACCTTGCCGAAGTTGGTCGAGTTGCGGTCGATGTCGAGGATGTCGATCTTCGGGTTGGTGCGGTCCGGCAGCACCACGTAGGCGCGGTCCCCGGCCGGGTGCACGGCCAGGCAGTTGACCGTTTGGCCCATCGCCGCGGTTGCCAACACGGTGCGGGCCGGCGATTGCATGTCGTACAGCACCACGGTCGAGGTCGAGCAGACCAACCCCATCGTGCCGGTGCGGTCGAAGTGCATGTCGTAGATGTTGCGCAACGCGGGGCCGGCCGTCGTCGACGAGGCTCCGGGGACGTATTCGATCAGGCCGGATCCGCCCGCGAACACCAGCGGGCTAGGCGAGATGGTGACGCGCAGTCCGTTCGAACCGACCAAGCCGCTCGTGGCCGCGCTGTCGGCGACCAGCCACTGGAAGTAGAGCGTCGTTCCGACCAACGACGTCGTGCCGGGGATCGCCACCGGGAGTTCGAGCGAGCCCGCACCTGCGGTGCCCGCAGTGCCGCCGAGGCCGAACACGAATGGACCGAAGGCACCCGAACTCAGGTCCACCAGCAAGCGCAAGTCGAGGAACGGAAGATCAGCGGGGCGCACGCCCAAGAACATTCCGGCAGTCGCCCCGCCGAGCGCTTGGTCGAGCGCCAGCTTGAAGGTCGTACTGCCGACGCTCGGCTGGCCGCGGATCCAAGCGCGCGGCACGAACCCGCCCTTGCCTGGGGTGCCGGCGCCGTAGGTGCCGGCCGAGGTCGAGCCGCTCTGCGCCGCGGCGGGGAACGAGAGAGCGAGTACGGCGAGGGTGAGGATCGGCCTGCGAGGCATGTTCATGGCGAGTCGAGCGGAGGAGAGCCTCGGATTGTCGACCCGGCGGATAGGGGCACAAGCCCCGGCCCGGCCTCAGCCGGCACCTCCCGTGAGCATGAACCCGGGGTGCGGTGGTATCCTGGCGTCGATTGGCAACCGGACCGAACCGGAGGACACGATGAATCTACCCACACTTCCCGCATGGACCCTGGCCTCGGCCGGGTGTGCCCTGCTCCTGGCCGCCGGTGGCACACCCGGCGACCCGCCCAAGTTCGCCGCACCCAAGCGCATCAAGGCGGGTGACAAGTTCCTCGGTGAGGGACGGCTGTATCCCTCGCCGGTGCTGCACGACATCGACGGGGACGGCCGCGCCGACTTGGTTGTTGCGGACCTGATTGGCAAGGTCACTTTCGCCAAGCGCAACCAGAGCGGAGCGCTCGCCGCGGAGGCGGCGGTGAACGACCGCGACGGGCAACCGCTCAAGTTCCACAATTGGTGATGCATCGGCATGGGTTCACAGTTCGTGGACCTCAATGGCGATGGTCACCTCGACTACCTCACCGCCACCTTCGACGGCTCACCCCACATCGCGTATGGCGACGGCAAGGGCTTCGGCAAGCCGGAGCACCTGAAGGACGCGCAGGGGCAGCGCATCGTGATCTCCAGCATCTGGGACTACGACGCCAAGAAGCACCGCGATGCCGACCCTGCGATCCCGGGCGAACGGTGCATCTCGGCGCTCGCGTTCGACTGGGACAACGACGGCGACTACGACCTGCTGCTCGGCAGCTATGAGAACGGGCACCTCTACCTGCAGAAGAACGAGGGAACCAGCAAGGCGCCCAAGTTCACCGGCAAGAACATCCCGGTGCTGGCCGGCGGCAAGCCGTTCGCCGTGCCTGGCAAGATGACCTCGCCTCGCTTGGTCGATTGGGATGGCGACGGCGACCTCGACCTGATCGCCGGCAGCTTCGGCGACAGCTACGGTCAGGGCAAGGGCGGCGGGGTCTACCTGGCGCGCAACATCGGCAAGCCTGGCAAGCCGGAGTTCGCCGCGCTCGAGACGCTGATCGAGCCGAGCGCGAAGGGTTGCAGCGAGCCGACGCGTCCCGACGCCGGGCTCTACGTCGAAGCGGTGGACTACGACGGCGATGGCGACCTCGACCTGGTGGTCGGCGGCTACTCGATGTGGACGCCGAAGCCCCGCAAGCTCTCGGCGGCGGAGCAGAAGCGCGCGGATGAACTGACGGCGCAGAAGAACCGGTTGACCACGGAGCGCACCGCGGTGAATCGGAAGATCAGCAAGGAGGTCGCGGACGCGACCGCCGGTCTGGATCACTCCAGCAAGGAGTACCGCGCTGCGGCGTCGGCCGTGTACGCCAAGCACCGCGAGGATACGTTGGCGTACTCGAAGAAGTACTCCGCGCTGACCAAGGAGCTCGGTGAGCTGGTCCCCGGATCGCAGCGCAAGAGCTTCGTCTGGCTCTACGAGCGCAAGTAGTGCGCGATAGGACCCACCCGGCGCGCTGGGTGGGTCCGGCACAGCACCCGGGGTGGCGTCACTCCCCGCGGCCTGCACCGCCGTGGATTTCGCCGCCCAGCTGGGCACAGCTGCAATCCGTCACCCCAGTGTCGGCAGCGGCATTCACCAGCATCGACCGGCATGGAACGCCCACGCGGCGCGGCACGCCGAACCACTCCTCGACGGGGACGCGTCCCACCCCGGGGCACGGCCCGCCATCCTTCTTGCCGGCAACGACCTGCACGGCTCCGCGCTGCCCCTCATGGACGGTACGGGCCAAGTGTCCTTTGCAGCGGAGCCGGGTGCGCGCCGCGCGGCCTGCATTCGTCGGCTCGGGGGCCAACCCTGATCCTCGAGTCACTCGAGATCTCTGTTGGAACAACTGCGGTTCGGCGCGATTGCGGGCTGAGCGGAGCCGCTCCACCCCATTCTGCCCAGTCCGCGTTCCCCCGCCCCTCAGCTCCGGTAGTCGGCGTTGATCGACACGTAGCGATCGCTGAAGTCGCAGGTCCAGACTTCGCCGCAGAACGGACCCATCCCCGCGTCGATTCCGAGCACCACGTCTTCCTGGTCGAGCAGGTGCTGGCGCGCCGCCGCCTCGTTCTGCGGGTGCGGCTTGCCCTCCGAGAACAGCTCGGCATCGCCGATCCACACGCGGGCCCGCTCGATGTCGATCGGTAGGCCGCACGCACCTGCCGCGGACAGGATGCGACCCCAGTTCGGGTCGCGACCGAACACCGCGGTCTTCACCAGCGGACTCGTCGCCACGAACCGGCCGAGATCGAGGGTGTCCTGGTCGCTCATGCAACCGCGCACCTGCACGGTGACGAGGCGCGTCGCTCCTTCGCCGTCGCGCGCGATCATCCGCGCCAGGCTCCGGCCGGCGCGGGTGAGTGAGTCTTCGAGCGGATGGACCGGCAGCCCGTGTTCGTCCGCCGTCGGGCGGCACCAGTGGCGCGCCGCGGTCCACAACAGCAGCGTGTCGTTGGGTGACGTGTCGCCATCGATCGTGACCCGGTGGAACGTCTGGTCGGCGATCGCGCGGAGCCCCATCGCCAAGTCCGCCTCGCTGCGGCCTTCGGTGACCAGGAACGCCAGCAGGGTCGCCATGTCGGGGTGGATCATCCCGGCGCCCTTGGCGATTCCGGTCACCTGCACCGCTGCGCCGTCGGTGGCGTGGATCACCTCGCTGGCGAGCTTGGGGTGCGTGTCGGTGGTCATGATCGCTTCGGCGAACTCCCGCGCACCGGCTTCGTGCGCGCGGTCGCACAGTCCGGGCACGGCGTCGACGATCACCGCGACCGGGAGGCGCGCACCGATCACCCCGGTGCTGAGGAACAACACCTGCTGAATCGGACAACCGAGGTGGTCGGCCACCGCGCGGCACACCGCGCGGTTGTCGCCGATGCCCGCGGATCCGGTGGCGCAGTTGGCGTTCCCCGAGTTGACCAGCACCGCACGAACCTGGCCGCCGCTGCGCGACAGGTGCTCGCGGCACACCGGGATGTGCGCGCCGAGCAGGTGGTTCTGAGTGAACATCGCGTACGCCGGGTAGGCGTGGTCGGCGATCAGCACGCCGAGGTCCGGCTTGCCGTTCTTCTTGATCCCGGCGTGCAGCCCCGCAGCACGAAAGCCGGGTGGCAGGGCGATGGGTTCGGTCATGGAGTCGGCTCGCGGCGGGTGGGTTCGGGGACCGGGGTCTGCGACACCGGGATCCCGAAACGCAGCGGCGAGGGCGGGGGAGCGAACAGGGTGCGCTCCATCGCGATCTCGTCGCAGGCGGTGAACTTCGGGCAGTGCAGGCAGTCGTTGAACACCTTGTGCGGCAGGTCGCCGTGCTTCACCAAGTGGAAGCCGACCTTCTCGAAGAACTTCGGCACGTAGGTGAAGGCGAACAACTTGGCGACTCCCAGCCGCAGCGCCTCGTCGACCATCGCATCGACCAGCCGGCGGCCCAACCCTGCGCGTTGGGCGGTCGGTTCGACCGCGATCGAGCGGATCTCGCCGAGGTCGGTCCACACCACGTGCAGGGCGCCGCAGCCGACGAACACGCCGCCGGCGTCGGCGATGAAGAAATCACGGATGTTCTCGACCACCGAAGCGGGCGAACGCGGCAGCAGAACCTGCTGCACCGCCAGCTCGTTGATCAGCTTGAGGATCGGCCCGCAGTCGGCGATGGTGGCCTTGCGGATCACGACGTCGTCCGGGTTCGGGCTCGTCATCGGTTCGATTGCTTCGTCAGCTTGTTCTGCCATGCCTTCACCTCGGCGCGCACGCGCTGCGGCGCCGTGCCGCCGACGACGCGGCGCCGCCGCAGGACCGTCTCCACCGCGAGCTGCTGCCGCAAGTCCGAGCCGAGCTCGGGGAGCAGCTCGGCCAGCTGCTCGGCCGGCAGCTCCTCGATCTCGACGCCGTGTTCGATCGCTCGGCGCACTGCGGTTCCGGTGCGCTCGTGGGCATCGCGGAACGGCACGCCTGCGGCGACCAACAAGTCGGCGACGTCGGTGGCGTTCAGGTAGCCGCGCCCGGCGGCAGTCCTGCAGCGCTCGGTGAACTCGGCGTGCTGCACCGCGACTGCGGCGACCCGCAGGCAGGCGTTCGTTGTGTCGACCGCGTCGAACAGCGCCTCCTTGTCCTCTTGCAGGTCCTTGTCGTAAGCGAGCGGCAAGCCCTTGAGCACCATCAGCAGGCCCTGCAGGCTACCGGCGACCCGGCCGGTCTTGCCGCGCAGCAGTTCCATCGCGTCGGGGTTCTTCTTCTGCGGCATCAAGCTGCTGCCGGTGGCCACCGCGTCGCCGAACTGCAGGAAGCCGGCTTCGAACGTCGCGAAGAAGATCCAGTCCTCGGCGAGTCGCGACAGGTGCACCATCACCATGCTGCAGGCGAACACCACCTCGCACACGTGGTCGCGGTCGCTCACCGCATCGAGGCTGTTGCGGGTCGCCGCGGCGAAGTCGAGTGCGCCGGCCAGCGCCTTCCGGTCGATCTCGAATGCGGTGCCCGCCAGTGCGCCGCTGCCCAGCGGGCAGGTGTCCATGCGCGCCGCCGCGTCCTCGAGCCGAGCGCGGTCGCGGGCCAGCATTTCGACGTAGGCGAGTGCGTGGTGGCCCACGGTGATCGGCTGGCCGCGCTGCAGGTGCGTGTAGCCGGGCATCGGCAGCTCGGCGTAGCGGTGCGCCAGGGCGACCAAGGCCGCCATCAAGGCGTGCAGACCGGTGTCGAGGTCGGCGACCGCGTCGCGCAGCCACAGCTTCAGGTCGGTCGCCACTTGGTCGTTGCGCGAGCGTCCGGTGTGGAGCTTCTTCGCCAGGTCGCCGACCCGGTCGCGGAGCGCCGCCTCGACGAAGCTGTGCACGTCCTCGGCATCGCTCTCGTGCAGCGGCGCCGGATCGGCAGCGAGCTCCTGTGCCAGCGCGCGGAGCGCTTTCGAGAGCTTCTGCCGCTCACCCGCGGTCAGCACGCCGGCGGCGCCCAGCGCTTCGGCCCAGGCGATGCTGCCGGTCAGGTCCTGTTGCACCAAGCGGTGGTCGAACGGCAGGCTGCGGTTGAACGACTCGAACGCGGGATCGAGCCCGCCGGCGAAGCGTCCACCCCACAGCTTGGCCTTCAAGAGCCGAACTCCCGTTGCACCCGTGCCGCCACCATCCCGGGCAGACCGTACAGCTTGACGAACCCGCGGCTGTCGGCGTGGTCGACTCCGACGCTGGCGCCGAACGTCGCCAGGTCCTCGGAGTAGAGGCTGAACGGGCTGCAGGCGGCGATCGCGGTCGCTTGCCCCTTCAGCAACCGGACTTCGACTTCGCCGGTGACGTGCGCGGTGACCCTGCTGAAGAACGCGTCGAGTGCTTCGCGCAGCGGATGGAACCAGCGTCCGGTGTACACCAGGTCGGCGTAGTCGATCGCCAGCTTCTCGGCGGCGCGCAGGGTGTCGCGCTCGATCGTCAGTGACCGCAGGGTGCGCAACGCCTCGAGCACGATGGTGCCGCCCGGGGTCTCGTAGACGCCACGCGACTTCATGCCGACCAGGCGGTTCTCGGTGATGTCGACCCGCCCGATCCCGTGCGTGCCACCGAGTTCGTTGAGACTCTCGATCAGCGCGACCGGTTCGAGTTCCTTGCCGTCGAGGCTGACCGGCACGCCGCGTTCGAACCCGAGCGTCAGGATGTACGGCTCGTTCGGTGCCCGCTCCGGCGCGGTGGTCAGCATCCATACGTCCTCGGGCGGCGCGTTGCCGGGATCCTCCAGTGCTCCACCCTCGTGGCTGATGTGCCACAGGTTGCGGTCGCGCGAGTAGATCTTGGTGCGGCTCGCGGTGACCTCGATCCCGCGTGCTGCGGCGTAGTCGAGCGCGTCCTCGCGCGAGCGGATGTCCCAGTCGCGCCACGGTGCGATGATCTCGAGGTCCGGATCGAGGCACATGTAGGCGAGCTCGAACCGCACTTGGTCGTTGCCCTTGCCGGTACAGCCGTGAGCCACGAACCGGGCTCCGACCTCCTTGGCGTACTCCACCTGGCCCTTGGCCAGCACCGGTCGCGCCATGCTGGTGCCCAACAGGTAGCGGCCTTCGTAGACCGCCATCGCCCGCAGGCACGGCCACACGTAGCCGCGCAGGAACTCGTCGCGCAGATCGGCGATCCGGCACGACGCGGCCCCGGTGCGCCGCGCCTTGTCCTCGAGCCCGGCCAGTTCGCCGGCGCCCTGTCCGACATCGCCGGCGTAGCAGTGGACCTCCAAGCCGTAGCGCTCGCGCAGGTACGGGATGATGATCGACGTGTCGAGGCCGCCGGAGTAGGCGAGGACGACCCGTTGGTTGTTGGCTTGTGCGGTCATGCGTTGATCAACGGGTCGCGGACAACATGGACATCACCGCCTTCTGCACGTGCAGGCGGTTCTCGGCGATGTCGTAGACGATCGAGTGGGGGCTGTCCATGACGGCGGCGGTCACCTCCGCGCCGCGGTGCGCCGGCAGGCAGTGCATGAACACCGCGCCGTCGTTGGCGTTCTCCATCATCTCCTCGTCGACCTGGTAGTCGGCGAACACCGCCGCGCGCTCCTCGATCTCGTCTTCCTGCCCCATGCTCGCCCACACGTCGGTGTAGATGGCGTCGGCGCCCTCGGTGGCGAGGTCTGGATCGTTGAGAATGGTGATCTCGCTGCCGGTGTGCTGGCCGATCTTCATCGCCTGGTTGACCACTTTGGAGTTGGGCTCGTAGCCCTCCGGCGTGCACACGGTGACGTGGGCGCCCAGTTTGGAACCGACGTGCATCAGCGAGTGGCAGGTGTTGTTGCCGTCGCCGACGAAGCACACCCGCTTGCCGCGCACATCGCCCCACAGCTCGGTGAGGGTGAAGAAGTCGGCCAGTGCCTGGCATGGGTGCAGGAAGTCGGACAGCCCGTTGATCACCGGGATGTCGCAGCACGCCGCCATCTCGGTGATGACCCGGTGCTTGAAGGTGCGCAGCACGATGATGTCGGCCCATCGCTCGAGGTTCTTCGCCACGTCGCACACGTTCTCCCGCGAACCGATACGTGCGTCGCGGTGGTCCATGAACACCGCGCTGCCGCCGAGGTCCTGGATGCCGATGTCGAAGGTGAAGCGGGTGCGCAGACTGTCCTTCTCGAAGATCATCGCCAGGCGCTTGTTGCGCAGCACGCCGGTGTGCACGTCGCGGCGCGCCTTCAGTTCGGCGGCGGTGGCGAACACCGCCCGGATCTCGTCGGGCGTGTAGCGAGCGGTGCTGATGAGATCCTTGTGCGGGAGCTTGTGGAACGGATTGTCGGTCATCGCTGTGGGGCCTGTGCGGTGAGCTGGTCGACGGCGGTGCGGATCAGGTCGGCGGCGCGGAACACCTGTGCCTGTGTGACCACGAACGGCGGCAGGATGCGCAGGGTGTCCGGGCCGGTGGCATTGACGATCAGGCCCATGGTGAACAGCTGGCGCTGCACCTCCCGGGCGTCGAGTGACGGGTCGAGCTGGACCGCCTGCATCAAACCGCGCCCGCGCCGTTCGACTACGTGCTCACTCAGCGCCACAAGGCCGTCGAGCGCGGTGGTGAGGTGTGCACCGAGTTCGCGGATGCGCTGCTGCAGGCCGCCTTCCTCGAGTTCGCGCAACAACACCAGGGCACCGCGGCACGCCAGCGGCCCGCCGGCGAACGTCGACCCGTGGTCGCCGGGCTGCAACGTGCCGCTCAGCGTTTCGCCGATCAGCGTCATCCCCATCGGTAGCCCGCCGGCGATCGGCTTGGCGAGCGTCACGATGTCGGGTGTGACACCGGCCTGCTGTGCGCACAGGAACGTGCCGGTGCGCCCACTGCCGCACTGGACTTCGTCGTGGATCAGGATGGTGCCGGTCTCGGTGCACAGCTCGCGGGCGAGCCGCAGGAACTCGTGGGGCAGCTCGTGGACTCCGGTCTCGCCTTGGATCGGCTCGAGGATCAGCGCCGCCGGCTGCCGAGCTAGCGCGCGGCGCAGCGCGTCTGCATCGCCCGGGGCGACGAAGGTGACTTCGCCGCACAGCGGGGCGAACGGCTCCCGGTAGGCGCGGTTGTGCGTCACCGACAGCGCTCCCATGGTTCGACCGTGGAAGCTGCCCTCCAGCGCGACGAACCCGGTGCGCCCGGTCCCCTTGGCGAAGTGGTGCTTGCGTGCGATCTTGAGCGCCGCCTCGTTCGCTTCGGTGCCGCTGTTGCAGAAGAACACCTCGGCCATGCCAGCGAGTCGCGTCACCCGCTCGGCGACTTCCTCGGTGTAGGGGTGGCGTAGCAGGTTGCTGACGTGCAGCACCTTGCCGACCTGGTCTTGCAGCGCTTCGACCAGCTTCGGGTGTCCGTGGCCGAGTGCGGACACCGCGATGCCGCCGAGGAAGTCGAGGTACTCCCGACCCTGGTCGGTGTAGAGGCAGGCGCCTTGCCCGCGCACGAACACCGGTTCGGCGCGGCGGTAGGTCTTGATGACGTGCTCGTCCATCGGTTTGGTCAGGGGTCAGCGGTCGCAGACAAAGGTGGTGCCGGTGGTCGAGAGCAGCGCGTTGTCGATCGCGCCGTCCACCGCCGCCGGGGCGATCTTCACGGTGGCCCGAGGGTGCGCCGCGAGGGCGGCGAACGCGGCTTCGACTTTCGGGATCATGCCGCCACGGATCACGCCGGCTTGCCGCAGCTCGTGGCAGCGGGACGGGGTCAGGCGGGGGATCAGCGTGCCGTCTCCGTCGAGCACGCCGGGTACGTCCGTGAGGAACAACAGCGCCTCGGCGGCGAATGCGCGGGCCAGCGGCCCGGCCGCATGGTCGGCGTTGATGTTGTAGAACTGGCTGGCGTCGCCGGCGATGGCCGGATCGAGCGGTGCCACCGTCGCAATCACGGGGACCACTCCGGTGTCGAGCAGCGCCTCGATCAAGCGCGCGTCCACCGCCGACACCTCGCCGACGAACCCGAGGTCGACCCCGGCATTCTGCAGCGGGCGGGCGCGGAACGAGTCGCCGTCCGCGCCGGTGATGCCTACCGCGTCGATCCCGGCGCCCTGCAGCGCGTGCACCAGCCACCGATTGACCTGCCCGCCGAGCACCATCAGGGCGACCTCCGCGGTCGCCGCGTCGGTGATCCGCAGGCCTTCGTGGTAGCGGTCGGTCAGGCCGAGCCGTGGCGTCAGCGCGCGGATCTGATCGCCGCCGCCGTGCACCAGGATCACCTCGTGACCGCGCTCCTGCGCGCTGGCCACCGCCTGCGCCAGGCGGGCCCGCGCCTGTGCCTCGCCGAGTTGCGCGCCGCCGATCTTGACCACTGCCCTCATCGCAGCCCCAGCCCTTCCGGCAACCCGAGCATCGCGTTGAGGTTCTGCAGAGCCTGTCCGGCAGCACCCTTGCCCAAGTTGTCGATCGCCGAGGTGATCACCACCTGCGAGCCGACCGCTGCGACACCGATGTGGCACTGGTTGGTGCGGGCTACGCGGTTGGTCTCCGGCTGGCCGCGGTCGAACACTCGGACGAACGGCTCGTCGCGGTAGCGCTCGGCCAGGTAGTTGCGCACCGCATCGGCGTCGATGCCCGGCGCGGGACTGACGTAGAGCGTCGAGAGCATGCCGCGGAACATCGGCAACAGGTGGGGGACGAACACCACGCGGTCGGTGCCCGCGACCTGTGCGATCTCCGGGGCGTGCCGGTGGGTGCCCACGCCGTAGGCCAAGAAGTTCTCGGCGACCGCCCCGAACACGTTGCGGCGCCCGGGTGCCTGGCCCGCGCCGCTCACCCCGCTCTTGCTGTCGGAGATGATCGGCCCTTCGCCCAGCAAGCCCGCGTCGAGGAGCGGCAGCAGCGGAACGAGGATCGAAGTCGGGTAGCAACCAGGATTGGCGCAGAGTCGGGCCGTGGCGAGCTGTCCACGTGCGTGCTCGGTCAGCCCGTACACCGCCTCTTCCAACAGCTCGGGGCACGGATGCTCGACTCCGTAGGTCGCCGCGTAGAGCTCCGGATCGCGCAACCGGAAGTCGGCCGACAAGTCGACCACTCGGCAGCCGCGGTGCAGCGCTTCCTGCACCAGCGGTGCGGCGTGGCCGTGCGGCGTGCAGACGAACACCGCATCCACTCCGTCCAGCCGATCGAGATCCAGCGGCTCGATCGCAAGGTCGACCGGCAGCTCCGGGGGCTCGGGGGTGATGCCGGCGCGGGCGCCCATGCACGCGGCGAGGTGCAGCTCGGGGTGCTGGGCCACCAGCGCTGCGAGCTCCCGGCCGACGTAGCCGCTGGCGCCGAGGATCGCGACCCGAGCGGTGCTCACAGCGATGCCTCGAGCTTGCGGCTGACGCGCACCGCGGCCTTGTGGTCGGGGCAGATCACCAGCACCGTGTCGTCTCCGGCGATGGTGCCGAGCACCTCGGGAATCCCGGCCTTGTCGAGTGCCAGACCCAGCGGTTGCGCGCCGCCGGGTGGGGTGCGAAGGACGATCTGGTTCATCGCCACCGCGTTCCCGGTCAGCCAGAGCCGCACCGCGGCGTGCAGCGCATCGGTCGGCTGACCACGGCTGCCGTCCGGTACCTCGTAGCCTTCCGGCCCCTTCACCAACCCCAGCTCACGGAGATCGCGCGACAGCGTGCCCTGGTTGACCTCGAGGCCCCGCTCGCCGAGCAGCTCGGCCAGCTCGGCCTGGCTGCGGACGTAGTGGGTCTGCACCAGCTCCAGGATTGCCTGGTGCCGTTGCTGGCGGGTCTGGTGGGGCTCCTGCGTTGGCATATTTATGCGGCGTGTTCCGCATAAATATGCCCCATCGCGCGGACGTCAAGGGCAGATGGGTGCTTTTTTGTGGCTCGGTCCGCCGCAGGGCGCCGAGCCGCGGCCGCTCCGGGGCTCGCGGCGCCTGCGACTCAGTCGTTCCCGGAGAACGATAGAACGATGTCGAGCAAGTAGCGGAACAGCATCACGATGTCGGTGAACAGTTCGAGCGCCGCGGCGACGTACATGTTGGTCGGGTAGCGGAGCATCACCGCGCTGGTGTCGTACAGGATGTAGCCCGACATCACCACGACGCCGAGCACCGAGAACCAGATGCCGATGCTGAAGCCGAACAACCACCCGCACAGGGCGATCCCGAGCATCGCGAAGAACCCGATGGTGAGCGCGCCGCCGAGGAACGAGAAGTCCTTGCCGCTCTTCCACACGTAGGCGGTCAGGCCGAAGAAGATGATCGCGGTCAGCAAGCTCGCCTGGCCGATCAGTGCCGCACCGTTCGACAGCCCGGCGACCGCCAGGATCATTGGTGCCGCGAGTAGGCCCCAGAACACCGCGAACGCGAAGAACAACGGCAGGCCGACCGGAGTCGTCGCGACCCAACGCACCAGGTAGAAGCTGCCGAGGAACACCAGCGCCGAGACGATGGGGCTGAACCGCAAGGCCATCGCCGCGCCGTGCAGGAGTCGATCCGGCGCGGACAGATACAGCGCTGCGGCGAACGCCAACACGCCGAGAAAGACCAGCGAGTAGGTCTTCCGGAGGAAGATCGCCCGCTCGGTGGCGGGTGCGTGTGCGGCGACCTGGTTGTCGTCGAAGGTGGAGTAGGGGTTGATCGCGGTCATGTGGGGATGCTATCGGCAGCGGGGGTGGCCCACATGGGCTGGCTGCGGTCCTCGCGAGTTCGGCTCGAGGGGTGCGCGGCGCCGTGTGTGTCACCGCCCGCACCGGGGGGAGGCGTAGCGCCCGGTTTCCCCTGCCGAGGGTGGAGCTGGTTTTCGGTCGATCACGCCGGGCGCCGCCGCCAGACCGCGTGCCTGGAGCCCGCGGACTCATCCTGGCGGCGGCGATGGCGAGCTGCGAGTTGCGGCGGGAAGGCCACCTTCGAGATGACCCACGCGACCGGGGTGCGGCGGCGAGTCGCCGCTGCTGCTCGCCATCGGAAGGGCGGTGGAGCGCGACCGACCTCGGGTGGTTCGCGCTTCGGGCGCAGTCTCGCCCGCGGCCGGCCGGCTGGTGCGGGCGCGGCGCTCAGGCACTCGTGCGGGTGGTCGTTCCCCCGACTGCTCCGGTCGGGCGCTACCGCGCACTCGTTTGGTGGGACATCATAAATATCTATCAATAAACAACTTGATGCAACTACCCGGGCCTGCTGGACAGGTGTCATCAAACAGTGTATGATTCACTGTCATGAACACGCAGCCGGACGCTCGCATGGACCTCGCCGAACTCGCCCGACGGGTGGAGGACTCCCTGGCGGTGGGCTACCGAGGGCCTGCCAACGGGCAGGTGTCGGCGATCCCGAGTCCGCGCACCATCCGCTACTACACCACCCTCGGCCTGCTCGACCCGCCGGCGGAGATGCGCGGGCGGACCGCGCTCTACGGCGAGCGTCATCTGTTCCAGCTGGTCGCGATCAAGCGGCTGCAGGCCGCGGGCCGCTCGCTGGTCGAAGTGCAGCGGCGACTCGCGGGGCTTCCCGACGCCGAGCTGCGTGCACTGGCGGAGCCGGCTGCGCCGTTCTGGGCGAGAGTTCCCGGTGGGGTGGGTGCCCCGGTCGCCGAGGGCTCGGGCTCGGGCTCGGGCTCGGCGGGAGTGGAGGCACCGGAATCCAACGAAACGCTGTCATCCAGCGGGGCGCTGGATGACAGCGACGACGACGTGCTGGCGGAAGGCATGTGGCTTGCGCCAGTCGCGCCGTCACCGCCGGATGCGCCGAGCGCACGAGCTGCCGCGCACGCCGCGAAGCCAACCGCACCGAGCCCCGACCTCGACTCGGCAGGCTCGCCCGCCGCGTCGGCCCCCGCCGCCGCCCCGCTCCTCTTGCACGCGATCGCACTCGGCTCCGGCGCCACCCTCACCTTCCCTGCGTTGCGCGAGCTCCGTTCCGACGACCTCGGCGAGCTGCGCCGCGCGACCGCGGATCTGCGGGCCGTCCTGATGCGCCGCGGCCTGCTCGATCCGGACTCCTCCACGACCTGACCACCGACCGCTTCCCACGACCTTCTCCCTCCCAGCCCAACCACGACAGAAGGACCTGACACGATGAACACCGAACAAGCCCTACCCACCTTGCCTCCCGAAGAGACCGTGCCGCTCGCCGGCGATGAACCCGGCTTCGGCTCGCTGCGCAGCGACGCCGGCAACCTGCCGCTGCGCGCGCTCGACGTCGATGCCCAGATCACCGGCCTGACCGCCCGTGTGGTGGTGCGTCAGACGTTCGTCAACCGCTGCCCACAGCCGCTCGAGGCGACCTACATCTTCCCTCTGCCGCCGCGCGCCGCGGTGACCGACTTCACGATGACGGTCGGCGGGCGCACGGTGCGCGGCCTGTTGGCCGAGCGGGGTGCCGCGCGCGCCGACTACCAAGAGGCGATTCGCGCCGGGCAGCGCGCGGCGTTGGCCGAGGAGGATCGCCCCGACGTGTTCAGCATGCAAGTCGGGAACCTGATGCCCGGGGAAGAGGCGACCGTCGTGCTGTCGTTCGCTGCACCGCTGGCGCTGGTGCAGCACGAAGCGTGCTTCCGCTTCCCGCTGGTCGTGGCGCCGCGCTACATCCCGGGCGCGGTGCTCGACGGCCTGGCGGTCGGGGGTGGAACCGCGGGCGATACCGATCGCGTTCCCGACGCGTCGCGCATCACGCCGCCGGTGCTGCTTCCGGGGTTCCCGAACCCGGTGGCGTTGTCGCTGCGCGTGAGCCTCGACCCCGCCGGCCTGCGGATCGCCCCGCCGCGGGTGAGCCTGCACACGATTGCGGTGGAACAACGCACGGGCGGGGGGGCGGTGTTGGAACTACGTCCCGGCGAACGCCTCGACCGCGACTTCATCCTGCGGTTCGCGATTCTCGGGGACGCGGTGGGCGACTCGCTGGTGCTCGCGCCGGATGACCCGGGCGACACCGACGCCGTGCCGACCTCGGGTACGTTCTTGCTGACCCTGACGCCGCCGGCCGCGGTCGGTACCGCGCAGCGACCGCGCGACGTGGTGTTCGTGCTCGACCGCTCGGGCAGCATGGGCGGGTGGAAGATGGTGGCGGCACGTCGCGCGCTCGCGCGCATGCTCGACACGCTGTCCGACCGCGACCGGGTGGCAGTGCTGGCGTTCGACACCAGCGTCGAATCTCCGCACGATGGTCTGCAGGCGGCCACCGATCGGTTGCGCTACCAGGCGATCGAGTTCCTGGCGAAGGTCGAAGCACGGGGTGGCACCGAGATGCTGGCGCCACTGACCCACGGGCTCGACCTGTTGCGTGGTGGCGACGCCGAGCACCCCCGTCGCGATCGCGTCCTGGTGCTGGTGACCGACGGCCAGGTGGGCAACGAGGACGAACTGCTGCGGCGGACCGACCTGCGCGACGTGCGGGTGTTCACGCTGGGGATCGACCGTGCGGTCAACGAGGGCTTTCTGCGTCGCTTCGCCGAACTCGGCGGAGGTGCCTGCGAACTGGTCGAGACCGAGGAGCGGCTCGACGAGGTGATGGAACGTGTGCACCGGTCCATCGCCACCCCGGTCCTGACCGAACTCGGGCTCGAAGCCAGTGGAATGCGGATTGACCCGGACACCCTCGCGCCCGCGCGGTTGCCGGACCTGTTCGCCGGCGCGCCGCTGCTGTTGTTCGGCCGCTACCGGGACCTCGCGCCGGGGGGAGCGGCGCTCGCGCTGCGGGCGCGCGAGGCTTCGGGGTCGGCGTGGAGTCGACAGGTCGGCGGGCGCGCTGGCGAGTCGTCGGCGATCCCCGCGTTGTGGGCGCGGGGCCACCTGCGCAGTCTCGAGGACCGCTACTCGGCGCGCGGCGGGTTGCAGAACCCGCAGGGTGTGGAGTTGGCAGGGCGGATCGTCGCCACCTCACTGCGGTTCGGTGTGCTGTCGCGGTTCACCGCGTTCGTCGCGATCGACAGCGAAGTCGTGGCACGGGGTGTCCCGCTGCATCGCGTGATGCAACCGGTCGAGATGCCCGAAGGCTGGGCGGGGGCGGCGCCGGCCTGCGCGCCGATGGACGCGGCGGTGAGTGGCGCGAGGCTGCAGTCCGCCAAGTCCGCGCCGGCTCGCATGCGCGGGCTGGGTCAGTGGCTCGAAGATGCCTGCGAAGTGGTCAGCGGGATGTTCTCCGGGCCCGGGCCGGACGCTTCCGACGATGACGCGGTGTTGCACGGACACGCGGAGCGGGCCGGCGAGTCCACGGCGCTACGCGACGAGATCGAGTGGGCGGTGTCGGCGCTGCGCCAGCGGTCGTGGACCAGCGATCTCGAGGAACGGCTGCGCCAGCTCCTGGCGCGGATTCCCGGCGATCAGCTGCCCGAGGAGCTGCGCCGCGAACTCGATGGGTTGGCGCGGCAACTCGGGGCCGGGCTCGATACCGAACTCGCCGAGCGGGTGGTGGGGCTCCTGCAGCGGGTGCTCACCGCCATGCCACGCGGCGCGGCGTTCTGGGCGTAGGGTCGCCGGGCGGTCACGGATCGGCTTGCGCCGGTCCGGGACCGCTGCGGCGCGGTCTCGGATCGGCCCACGCCGGTCCGCGGCGCATCGGCTACTTCTTGCCGCCGGCGGCCTTCGCCTTGGCGCCGACCAAGTGCACCTGCCCCATGGTGGCGCTGGCGATGCCGCGCAGCAGTCCGAGGTCTGCTTCGCCGATGCCAACGCAGTGCACCTGCACCTTGCGGAACACGTTCATCCGGTCGACGTCGGCGCGCAGCCACTGGCTCTGGTCGTACGGGCCGTGGTACCAAAGTCTCTCACGCCGAGGTGCTTCCTTCTTCTGTTCGTGGTCGTACACGACCTTGCCCTCCCCGTAGTCCTTGTCCTCGATGTAGAAGTCGTCCATCGATGGGGCGCCGTCCGAGAGCAGGAAGATGGTGTCACAACCTTCGGCCAGGGCCTTGAGGTCGACGTGCTCGTTGTCGGGGGCGAAGCCCTTGGCGCGCATGGCGAAGGCCAGCCGCAGCCCGGCGTGCATGTTGGTGTCGCCGCGCAGCCAGCCGTTCGGCGCGATCGAAGCTGCTTTTCCCTTGGGCCAGCCGGGCGAGTTGAACGCTGCGGGCTTGATGGCATCGAGCTCGGCGATGACCTTCTTCACGTTCCCGTACGTCGCGGGGATCATCCCGGGCGTCGACTTGAACAACCCGGCCTCGTCGCCGAACCAGATCACGCAGAACCGCTTGCCCTTGGCGAGGCGTTGCATCGAGATCTTCAGGTGCTCGCGCGCCAGGTCGAAGCGGGTCTTCACCAGGTGCCACGGAATGTCGTCCTCGGTCGGCATCTGACCGGGCTTGCGCTTGCGCCGCGGGCCGGTCACCGGGCCCTTCTTCTGCAGCGCCGGGTCGATCTCCTTGAGCATCGAGTTGGACATGTCGACCAGGTAGCACAGCCGGTCGCCCTCGGCTTCGATCCCGAAGAAGCGCATGGAGGAAACCGTGTGCTCGGTGCGCTTGGGCGGCGTGAAGTTCTGTTCGAGCAGCCGCAGCCACGGCTCCGGTTCGATGTAGAGCGCGTCCTTGCCGATGGTCTTCGACAGGTGTCGCGCGATGACCATCTTGGTGCTGTGCGACAGCTTGACGTCGGCGGCCAGCAGTCCGATGTAGGCGCGGATCGCCTTCTTCATCTGCTCGTCCTTGAGCAGTTCCTTGTGGGCGAAGATTGCGCTCGACAGCGCGCCGACCAGCATCCGTCGCTCCCCGCGGTCCTTCAACGCCGCAACCGTCGTGCACAGCTCGGGGACGACGGTGAGGACCTCGGGATTGCCGTGGCGCGCCAAGCCCTCGACTGCGGCGGCTCGCAGGTGCATCGCCAGGTTGGACTTGATCGAGTTGATCGCCTTGGCGGTGCCCTCGGGGCGGCTGTCGGCGCCGACCGTGCAGGCCCACAGCCAGGCGTCGGTTGGCGTGGTGGAATTGGCGCGCAATTCCGCGATCTTGTCGTCCCACGTCCAGCTGTCGAAGTTCTGTGCCAGCAGCGTGGCGATCGTGTAGCGCGCGTAGTGCCGGTAGCTCGGTGCGTGGCGCTTGCTCGCCAGATAGATCGGCCGATCGGGGCGAGCACCGAGCTTCTCCTCCTTCGGCTTCGAGTAGTCGCGCAGCAGGATCTTCAGCGCCTCGGGCTCGCGCGTTCTGGCCAACCGGCCCCGCGCCTCGGTGTGGAAGTTGAACGGGCGCCGAGCCAAGCACGCCTTGTAGCGCTTCTGCGCGGACTCGAGGTCGGCGCCGATCGGGTCCAGCTGCGGCGCCGCGGCGAGCGTCGTGGACGACGCGGCGAGGACGAGGGCGAACCAGGAGGCGCGGATCGGCGGAAGCGGGACGTGCATCGTGCGGGAGGGAACGCGTTAGGGGGCGGAGTCAGCCTAAGGCAGCAGCCTCGGATGCGCACGGGGCTAGGGGGATGTCGGTGTGGGAGGGTGGGGCGGTGGTGAGACGGTAGTCACGCGGAACCCCCTTGACCTCGCGGGCGCGTGGGCTCCCTCAACCTCGAGCTCTGAAGCCACGGGGCTCTCCCGCGACCCCGTCGCCGTCGGCATCGGTCGCTCTGGCCGAGCGAAGCGAGCCGGACCGATGCCGACCGCGACTGGGCCGCGGGAGAGCGGGTGGGTATGGGGGGCGTGGATCGAGTTGGTGGACGTGCAATGTCAATGACGAGTTGCGCCGCGAATCGTGTGGTCGATCGATGCGGGCATGTGACTGCTTGCCATGAGTTTGCGAGTTACATGTGAAAACATGGAAGCGTGAGCTGACTTGCCGTCTCGAGGGCAGGGTGATGCGGATGATGCGACCAAAGGACAAGACGGGCTTGCTGCCGTTCCCTCGCATGAACTGGGGAGGTCGGGAGAGGGAGCGGGATGCAAGCCGAAGGGTGACAGGGCCGGAGTGTCGCACCGAACAACTCGCGCAGCGTTGGCCTCGCGTTTTCCGGTGCACGTGACCACCCGGTTGGTGCCTCGCGGTTCTCGAGATTGAGGCCGACCGAGCCCAGCAGCCCGAAGCCCAGCAGCCCCGAGCCCCAATCCACGCTCGGCGGATCTCACGCTCCGCGCCCGAGTGCGGTCGGTGCAAGAACGTCGCGCCGGCGACTCGCGGCCGGTGACCGCACTCCGCCTCTCCGCTACTTCTTGCCGGCAGGCGGTGGGTTGCCGGCGGGCGGTGGCGTCCGTTTCGCGAGCTCGGCAAGGGCCTCGCGCGCGTTGTCCCGCACCAACGGGTGCTCGTCATCGCGTCGTGCTTCGACCGCCTTGCGCAATGCGTCGGACGGCGCTCCGGTCGAGCCCTTGACCAGGGCGCGAAGCGCTTCGAGGCGCACGATCCAGAGCGGTGCGGCGCTCATGCCGATCAACGCGTCGCGCGCTGGATCGTCGAGGCCGATTTCGCCCAGCGCCCAGGCGGCCGCTGCGGCCACCGCCCGGTCCTGGTCGCGCAGTGCCGCGATCAGGTCGGGTCGCGCCGGGGCCGCGGTGTGTCCCATCGAGCCGAGGGTGATCGCGGATTCCTGGCGGGCTCGGCCGTCCGGGGCGTGTAGCACCTCGCGGATCGCGGGCAGGGCTGCGCTACCCACCGCGGCCAGGGCTCGCGACGCGGCTCGGCGTCCTGGATCGGGGTGCTTGAAGCGCTCGTCCGGATTCATCGTGCTCGGCTTCTGCCCGGCGAAGAAGCTGTTGCGCAGGAACTTCGCGAGTTCCGGCACCGCGGGGGCGGCTGCGGGGCCGAGACTCTGCAGAGCTGCCGCGGCCTTCTGGTGCACGTCGAACTGCTTGCTCCCCAGAAGCGTGCGCCACTGCGGCACGGCTTCCGCGCCGTGGCGCTGCAACTGCATCGCCAACCGCTGCCGCTGCTCGACACCGGCTGCCTCGAACCCGGCAGCGAGTTCCGCGGCGGGACGCAGTTGTTCGCGACAGCCGAGCGCGCACGGCAGACAGGCCAACAACGCCAGGCGACGGATCATGGCGCAGGGTTATCCACGCGCGGCGCGTCGGCTGCAAGTTCGGCGGGTAGCAGCTGACCACGTTGTGCGTCGGTGGGGCATCCGGGTTCGCGGATCAGGAACGCCTGTCCGCCGTCGACCAGCACTTCGGCGGGCGTCGGGTGACTCGAGAACATGGTGTGGGAGAAGGTCATGCCGTACGCCCCCGAGCCGAGCACGGCCAGCAGGTCGCCCGGCGCGAGTTCGGGCAGCTCGGCTTCGGCGGCCAGTTCGTCGAGCGGGGTGCACAGCGGACCGCACAGCGCGTGGCGGACCGTCTCGGTGGTGCGCGGGGAGTGTGCCGCGACGATCGGGAACGGGCGCCGCAGCACGGCGCCGAGTCCTGCGGCTGCGGCGTGGTGGTGCATGCCTCCGTCGAGGATCGCCACCCGGCGCGAGTCCTCGTGCTTGGTGTAGCGAACGCGGGTCAGGTAGACCCCCGCCGGTGCTGTGAGGTAGCGACCGAGTTCGACCACCGCGCGCCGCTGTGGTCTCCCGGACAAGCGTTCGCGCAGCCCCGCGCCGACTGCGGTCAGGTCGAGTTCTCCATCGCCTGCGAAGTAGCCGACGGCGAACCCGCCACCGAAGTTGAGCATCGGCAGCTCGGCGCCGGCCGCGCGTTCGACTGCATCGGCCGCATCGAGCAGCTGGTCGGCGGCGCCCAGCCACGCGCGAGCGTCGAAGCACTGCGTGCCCAGGTAGCCGTGCAGCGCCACGAGCTGAAGGTTCGTCGACTCGCGCACGCGCCTTGCCAGGTCGATTGCCTCGCTCCGCGAGACCCCGAACTTCTGGTCGGCGCCGCCGATGCGCAGCCGGGGCGGCTCGGCCCCTCCCGCGAGGGTGCCGGGGCGGAGTCGCAGTCCGACCGATACGCGGCGGCCGAGGCGACTGCCGACTTGCTCGAGTGCAGCCAGCTCCTGCGCTGACTCGACGTGGATCGCGGCGATGCCCGCCTCGGCGGCGCTCGTGAGTTCCTCGGTCGTCTTCCCGGGGCCGGCGAACTGGATGCGCGCCGGGGGCACGCCGGCGCGCCGCGCGAGCAGGAGCTCGCCGAGCGACGACACGTCGGCACCGGTGCCGCAACCGGCCAGCACCGCGGTGACGGCGAGGCTCGGGTTGGCCTTGAGCGCGAACAACACCTCGACGCCGAGCGTCCGAGCGACGAGCCGGGCGCGCTGGCGCAGGATCGCGGCGTCGTACACGTAGCACGGCGTCCCGAATCGTGCGGCGAGCTCCGCGGCGGGCACCCCACCGAGGTGCAGGGCCGCCCGGTGGTCGGCGTCGAGAATGCGCAGCAGTCGCTCGGTCGGCTCGGGATTCACCCGCGGCACCGGGCGCCCGGCGCCGGCAACTCGGCCTGGCGCGGCTCCGGAGTCGCAGGGACCGCGCCGCACCGCTCCACCAGGGCGGTGATCGCGAGCACGTCCGCGAAGTTCTCCGCCCGCATGTCGGCGAGGTCGAGTCGAATGCCGAACTCGCGCTGCAACGCGATCACCAGACTGACCAGGGTCAGCGAGTCGAGGAATCCGCCCTGGATCAGCGGCGCGTCCGGTCCGGGCTCGACCGCACGACCGGTGCACTCGAGGACGGTGCGGGCCACCAGCGACACGATTCGGGTTTGCAGGGGCTGCATGCGGGATAGGGCCGAGACACCGAAGTCTGTCACGCGTTCGGCCCGGTGGCAAGTCGAGCTGTGCCGGGCCAAGGGGAACGGGCCGGTGGGATCGGTGTCGTCGGGCTTGTGCGAACCGCGGATTGCCGCCGAATCGTCGCTCGCGGTCGCCCCGCGTTCGGTGCAGCGGTAGGCTCGCGCCAAACCACCCCCCGCAAGCCCGCATGCCCCATTCTCGCCTTCCACTCCCCGTGCTCCTCGCCGCCGCCGGCCTGCTCACCAGCGTGCCGGGAGTGGCCCAGAACAAGCGCCCACTGACCCTGCAGGACACCTGCTACCGGGTCTCGTTCGGCGCCAAGGTCGAACTGCCGCAGTGGTCCGCCGACGGCAAGGCGCTGCAGCTGCAGGGCGGGCGATGGGTCGACGCGCGGTCCGGCGACAACGTCACGGTCGACCAACCGTCGGCCGAGAAGCGCGCGGTGACGGTGCGTGGCACCGAGCTGCTGCTCGACGGCAAGGAACTCACGTCCGACGGCACCGCGAAGCGGGAGGCGCACTTGAGTCCGGACGGTGCACGGGTCTCGTTCGTGCGCGGTCACGACCTGTGCGTGTTGGACGTCGCCGATGGGAAGGTGTGGCCGGTGAGCAGCGACGGCAGCGAGAAGCTGTTGTACGGCTACCTCGACTGGGTCTACCAGGAGGAGGTGTACGGGCGCGGAGACTTCCAGGCGAGCTGGTGGAGTCCGGACAGCCGGAAGCTCGCGTTCCTGCGCCTCGACGAAGCGAAGGTGAGTCGCTTCGCCCGCATCGACCACGTGCCGACCGACGGCAAGAAGCCACGCGCGGCGCTGGTCAACCAGCGTGTCGAGGTCCTTTCGGACTACTACCCCAAGGCCGGCGAGCCGAACCCGACCGTGCGGCTCGGGATCGCCGCGCCGGCCGAACGGCGCGTGGTGTGGGTGGATCTCGCCGGCTACGACCCTGACGTGCTGATCGTGCGGGTCGCCTGGACCCCCGACAGTCGGTTGATCTTCCAGGTACAGGACCGGATCCAGACCTGGCTCGACCTGGTGGTCGCGGATCCAGCCACCGGCAAGATCGAGAAGCTGTTCCGCGAGACCTCGAAGACGTGGGTCAACATCCTCGAGCAGCCGCGCTGGCTCGCCGACGGCAAGACGTTCCTGTGGCTGAGCGAGCGCAGCGGCCGCAAGCACGTCTACCGCTGTACCCCGGGCGCCGAGCCGCTGCCGCTGACCGCCGGGGACTGGCAGGTGCGCAGCATCACCAAGGTGGACGAGGCCGCGGGCAAGCTGTGGTTCACCGCGACCTTGAACGGGGCTGTGAACGACAACCTGTACAGCATCGGACTCGACGGCAAGTCGCCCGGCGCCCCGCAGCGCCTGACCGCGGAGGACGGCTTCCACGAGGTGGCGTTGAACAAGGACGGGAGCCTGTTCGTCGACGCGTTCTCGACCCTGCAGCAGCCGCCGGTGCTGCGCGTGTGCGGTGCCGACGGCAAGGTGATCCGCGAGCTCGGTCTCGTGCCGGTGCGCAGCCTGCGGGCCTACGAGTTCCAGCCGCCCAAGCTGATCCGCGTGAAGGCGCGCGATGGCTTCGCGCTCGACGTGACCGTCAAGTTGCCAGCCGGGGCGGATGCCGGGCTCAAGCCGGTGTTCGTCGATTCGTACTTCGGCCCCGACTTCCCGACCGTCAGCAACCGCTGGCCGCACCTGTTCGACCCGAGCCCGACCTGGCACGAGTTCCTGCGGCAGCAGGGCGTGATCGTGGTGCAGGTCAACGTTCGGACCGCGAGCGGCAACGGGCAGGCGGACACCGGGCTCTGCTACAAGAGTTTCGGTGCCATGGAGCTGCGCGACCTCGAGGACGTGGTCGAGTTCGTGTGCAAGGAGTTCCACGGCGACCGCGAACGGGTCGGGCTGACCGGGTGGAGCTACGGCGGGTTCATGACCGCCTTCGCGATGACCCACTCGAAGGTGTTCAAACTGGGGATCGCCGGCGGCGGTGTCTACGACTGGCGGCTGTACGACACGATCTACACCGAGCGCTACATGGCCAAGCCGCAGGACAACCCGACCGGCTACCGAGACAGCTCGTGCATCGAGCACGCCGCTCGGCTGCACGGGCATCTGGTGCTGGTGCACGGCACGGTCGACGACAACGTGCACTTGCAGAACGCGCTGCAGATGGCGCACGCGCTGCAACTCGCCGGGAAGGAGTTCGACATGATGCTCTACCCGAAGATGATGCACGGACCGACCACCATCCAGCAGGTCGTGCACAAGCGGCGGCAGGAGTGGTCGTGGATCCGGCGCTACTTGATCGCAGCCAAGTAGCGGGCCACCGTCGCCCCGTGCGAGGTGGCCCGTGCGAGGTGGCCCGTGCGGGGTGGCCCGCGCGAGGTGGCGCTTGTTACTTTGCGCGAGCGCGCGAAGTGTGGTCGTGGAGGACGCGCAACCCGCCGTCCGCCCCGCGCACCACCAGCAGCGTGAAGTAGCCGGAATCGGGAGCTGCGCGGTCGATCCGGTAGCTACCGAGTACCAACGCCTGGTCCGCTCCGGCGGGGCGCACCTCGAGGATGTCGAACGACAACACGCCGCGCGCCGCAGCGTCGGGGTAGCTGCGCCGGTAGTGCTCGAGCAGGTCGGCTGGCTTGCGGGTCAGTCCGGAACTGCCGAGGAAGGTCATCTCCGGGTGGTAGTAGCCCACGAACGTGGCCAAATCGCCGCGATTCCACGCGCCGCGCTGTCGCTCCAGCAAAGCAGCTACGTCGCTGCGGTCGACGCCATGCGGGGCGGCGCAGCCCACCAACACCAGTGCGGCGAGTGCTGCAGGACCGGAGGTGCGGAGTGGGAGCATGTGTGTCAGGGCATTCTCGGCGGTGTTGCGGTGCGGCATGATACCCGCTGTATGCATGCCAGCACGCGACCGAGCGAGGTTCCCGTCCGCCGTGCGCCATGGCCTTGGGCCGTGGCGATATGCCTCGCCGGCGCCACGTTGTCCGGACAGTCGACGCGCACCATCCAGAACGAGCGCCACGGGTTCCGGCTGGTGGTGCCGCGCTTCCTGGTCGAGGTCCCGCCGGGTCCCGACGAAGAGCAGATCATCGGCAAGTACAAGGGCACCAAGCGCATCAAGGGGAAGTTCCGCAGCCGCGACGGCAAGCGTGTCGACCACGCCGAGTTGCCGCTGGAGATCTGGGTGTTCCACATCGCGAACCCGAAGTCGGCCGGTGGCGCCGGCCCGGTGACCAAGAGTGGCACGGCACGCGATCGCGGGGCCGTCACGCCGCCGACCGGCGACATCAAGGAGCAGGCCCGCCGCTACAAGAACGGCGGCCGAACCGTGCGCGATTTCCTCGAGCGACGGGTCGGTGCGATGGCGTCGCGGACGGTGGTGGAGAAGGCGATGAACCCCCCGGTGCGCAATCGCGATCAGGAGACTTTCAAGGTGCTGAGCCAGACGCCACAGGAGAGCATCCTGGTGTTCACCGTCGAGCACCGGCACCCGCACCACGGGCAGGAGCTGTTCGGCATGGTGGCACTTTGTCCGCGCATGAAGCTCTGCGACAAGGAGGTGCTGGCGGCTGCCCGATCGCTGCAGCGGACCGCGCCGAAGGAAGGTGCGGCGAAGGCCGACCCGTACGAGGGCAGCAAGCTGCGCGACCTGAAGCGGCGCCGCGAGGTGCGCGCGCGGCTGGTCGACGGTTGGTACGCGGAGGACACCGAGAACTTCATCGTCATCACGGACATGCCGTTCAGCTCACGCAACCGGCAACTGATGCTCGACATGCTGGTCGATCTCGAGACGATGCGGAAGGCCTACAGCGAGCGCTTTCCCCCAGCGGCGCCGTTCGACGTGGTGTCGACAGTGCGGGTCTGCAACAGCTACGACGGGTACATTCGCTACAGCAGCAAGCCGGGAACCGGGGGCTACTGGCACCCGATCGCCGAAGAGCTGGTGCTGTTCAATCCGGTCGGCGACATCCGCAAATTCGACTGGATGCGCAAGGTCTCGCCGAAGGCGATCCTCTACCACGAGGCGATGCACCAGTACTTCCACTACGCCAACGGTGAAATGCCGCCGGCGTCCTGGTTCAACGAGGGCTACGGTGAGTACTTCGGTGCCGCCAAGACCGATCGATTCGAGAAGGTGATCCGGACCATCGGCAAGAACGAGTTCCGCTGGCAGGAAGTCAAGCGGGCCAAGAAGGAGGGCACCTGGCCGCAGCTGAAGAAGCTGTTGGCGATGAACCAGCGACAGTTCTACTCGCGCACCAGCAAGGACTATCCGGTGCTGAAGAACTACGCCTTCGGCTGGGCGTTCTGCTACTTCCTCGAGCTCGAGCGGCGCAAACCGATCAAGGAGCGCAACAAGCTCTGGGCGGGTATTCCGGATCGCTACCTGAAGAACCTGCGGGCCGCGGCGGAGGAATACCGCGGCAAGCTGCCGGCGGGCGCGCCCAAGGGCAGCCTGATGCGGTTCGTCGACCCGGTGCAGAAACGCGCCTACGAGGTGACCTTCAAGGGGCTCGACTGGGACGCGTTGCAGGAAGCGTGGGTCGCGGCGATGAAGAGCTGGTAAGGGGTCGCGCGAACAACGCGCTGCGGGCCAGGGGTCGGGTCGCAGCGGCGAGTCTCGACTTGCAGCATTGCCGACCCGCTCGCCCTCTCAGCCGGCTGTCTTGGCGCCGCGCCTGCGCACGTCGCGTCAGGCTCCGTCGCCTCCGTCTCGACAAATGCGAGTAGTCGAGCCCAGCACTCGGTGGGGTCAGGGGCGGGACTTGGCGGGGTCCTTCTTGCCTTTCGACTTGCCATCGCGCCCCTTCGCCTTGGGCGGATCCCAGGTCGCATCGGACTTGTGCCGGTTCCAGAACTTGGTCCACTCGGCGGTAGTCCGGCAACGTTGTCGGGTCAGCACCTGCAGGGCCGCGGTCCACGGGTCGGCGATCTCGGCGAGAATCCGCTGGCAGGTTTGCACCTGTTCGTAGTGTCCCGGACTGGTGTTGGTGTAGTCGCTGGCGGTGTCGTTCACCTCGGCGAACCGCTTGATCAGATCCTTGACGATTTGGTCGCGGCGCACCGCGTGGCTGCTGTCCTTGAAGTGCCGCAACGCAGCGCCGGCACGGGCCATCAGGACCGGCTCGGTGTCGTGTCGGGCGACCGCCATCAGGTTCTTGATGTGTCGCTCGTCCTTGGTCTGGCCGAGCTGCTCCAGCATCTGGCCGCGAAGCGGCAGCCACTCCTTGCCGTGGAACTTCTTGGTGGAACGGTGCAGCTGGAACGCGCCCCACAGTTCGTTGCCGCCCTGCTTGCCGGCGCAGCCGAGCAGTCGCACGATCGCGCGGAACAACTGGTCGCTCTTCGCGGGCCGCCTGCAGCGCGGGCTCCGCAGCAATTCGCCCGTGGTACGCGCCACCGCGCTCCGCTCGGCAGGGCTCAACTTGGCGAAGCGCTTGTTCAGGTCGGTGAGGATCTCCAACGCCGCGGCATCGTGCTTGGCGGCCTTGTCAAAGCACAGTTTGCGCAGCTCGACGAGCCGTGCATCGACGGTCGGTGGCGTGGCCGGTTTGGGTTTGCCCTGTGCGGGCGACGAGACGGCTGCCAACAGCAGTGCCGTCGCGTGCAGGCCGAATACGCACCACGATGCGCCGTGTGCAGCGAGTCGAAGCCCCATTTCCTGATCGTAGCCGGCCGCCGCGGATCGGTCACCGGCGGTCGCGCTGGCGCTCACGCTGGGCCTGCACCGCCAGCCGGACCCAGGAGCGCAGCAGCGTCCGCATCGCCTCGAGGTTCTTGCGCCGTGCGTCGCGCTTGGCGAGCTCGCCCGCATTCGCCGCGATCACCTGATCGATCTTCTGGATCAACGCATCCCGCGTGGTGCCGCTGGCCAGTACGCGAGCGATTGCGCTCGGGTCGTCGGCGTGGGCGACGTAAAGGTAGTGGAAGCGCGGCACCAGTGGCGCGTAGGTCGGATCCATCCGCGGTTCGGCGTGGAGGAACGCCGCAGCTGCGGCTTCGCGCAGGGTGCGGTACTTGCGGTAGGCGAACGCGTGGTCGCGGATCGTCTGGTAGAGCTGCGTGCGCCGCGCATCGCCCGGGATCGGTGACTTGAACCGGCGAGTGCCCAGCACCTTGCGCTCGAACGGGATCGCGTCGACGTCGGGTACGTCGATGATCTGGCCGCTGTACCATGCCTCGTACAGCGTGATGTCCTCGTACGCAGCGGCGTCGAGCCCGGCGTACAGGTGAGCGAAATAGCTCCCCAGTTTGCGCATCTTCGGATCGCTGTCGAACTTCGCGAGCAGCTGAGCGAGGGCGAGATCGCTGCCGGGTGGGTAGCCGTGGTACAAGTTCTCGATCAGCTCGCGGTCATCCAGCTCGCGGGTGCGGCGCACTACTCGGCCGGTGCCCCAGTCGTACCAGGCCGCCTTGTGCAGGTCGGGCAGCAGGACGCGCGGGGGGAAGCGCTTGCGCATCGCGTCGTGCCGCTCGTCGCCGCGTACCACCAGCTCGCGTTGCGGGGCGACGCCGCGGGCCCAGTCTGCGGCGCGGTGGTACGGCGTGGGGCCGGCGACGGGGAGCTTGCGGAAGTCGCGTTGCATCGACACGATCCGCTGGATCTCCGGATTGGGGTCGAGCTTGATCTGCTTCCCCAGCTGGCGAGCGAGCGCGGCGCGCGTCTCCTTGTCGAACGACCGGAAGTAGGCCAGCGTCGGGTCTGGCGGTTCGGCCGGCGGTGGTGACGGGGGGCGCTGTCCGGCGCACGGTCCGAGAAGTGCCAGTGCGGCGAGCAGCCGAATGCGGGTGGGGAGCGGGCCCATCGGCGACGCATCGTCGCCGAAACTCAGCGCGGGGTCGCGCCGATTCGGTGGGCGGGTTCGGCGCGCCTTGGGCCCGAGCCGACATCGACTGAGCGCCGCGGGACGGGACTGCGCCGCCGACTGACGAATCGGCGCAGCCGCCGCAGGCGGAACCCGAACACGGGCACCGCGGACAGCCATGTCATGACCCTGCGGGGCGAAGGTGCGGCGGAGCGGAGGGACTGCATCCTGGGTGGCACGAACACCACAAGTCTACCGTCCAATCGGGCGAATCGGTCGCCTCCACGGGTGCGTGCTCGCCTGGGGTCGTTGGCGCCGGACGGACCAGGTTGCCACGTTTTCGCGACACCGGGCGAAACCAGAACCTCAGCGGCGCCTAGTTGGGGGCGCCTCACACCGCACAGCGGTGCAGGTAAACCAAGGCCCACCGCCGAGGATGTCCAAGCACGTCGCCTGGAGATCCGGGGGCAAGGCGGTGGGCCTTGACTCTTTGGCGCACGTTCGATGTTGCCGAGGTCGGGCGTTGTTCCGCGGCCATCGGAAAAATCGGCTGCCAAGCGAGAGAGTTTGCGTGGCGGTGATCCTGGGAGTGACCTCGTTCCGCGGCAGCGTCAGCCGGCCGTGCGCGCGGGTCGTCGCGCCTGGCCGCCGCGTCACTCGTGCCGCAGGGCCTCGACCGGGTCCATGTTGGCCGCGCGCCAGGCCGGATAGACGCCCGCGAAGATCCCCACCAGGCCCGAGATGGCGAACGCCATGACGGGGTCGCGTGGGCGCACGTAGACATCGGCGTCCCAGAACAGGTGCGCGGCCCATGAGAACAGCAGGCCGACGATCAGCCCGAGCACTCCGCCGGCACCTGCCAGCACCACGGTTTCGACCAGGAACTGGTCGATGATGTTGCGCTTGCGGGCGCCCAACGCCCGCCGAATCCCGATCTCGCGGGTGCGCTCGGTCACCGTGGCCAGCATCACGTTCATGATTCCGATGCCGCCGACGATCAGCGAGATCAACGCGATCGAGAACAACAACAACTGGAAGCGTCGCTTGCTCTCGCGGGCCTGACGCAGCAGCTCGAGCGGAACCGTCATCGAGTAGTCCTGCTGCTTGTGGCTGCGTTGGAGCAGGTTCTTGATGACTTCGGAGGCGTGCGCCACGTTGTCCTCGGTGTCGACCTTCACCTTGATCTCGTGCAGCTCGACGCTCTCGATCTCGCGGCTGCCGCCGCTCTCCTTGATGTTGATCTCGCCGAACCGGCGCCGCGAGGTCGACATCGGCACGAACACGCACTCGTCGATGGAGCGACCGACGTGGCCGCTCTGCCGGCCGAGTGGTTCCAACTCGCCGACCACCACGAACCGATTGCCGCTGGCCTTCAGCACACTGCCGATCGGGTCGCTCATCGGGAACACGCGCGAGGCCACGTTGCCGCCCAGCACGCAGACGTTGGCCAAGGTCCGGTTGTCGGTGTCGGACAGCCAACGGCCGCGGGCGACCTTGAGCCCCATGACGTCCAGGTAGTCCGGCGCGGTGCCCAGCATGGCCGACTGCAACCACTGATCGGCGACCCGGATCTCCTTGTCGTTGAGTCGGACCTCGACCATCAGCTCGATGTGTGGGCCGAGTGTGGCACGAATCCGGCGGGCGTCCTGATAGGTCAAGCCGTAGATGTTGGCCGACCAGGAGCTCTGCCCGGATGATTGTTCGTTGACCGGTGGCTTGATGCTCTGGATCAAGATGTTGGTCGAGCCGAGCCGCTTGATCTGCTCCTGCGCGGCTTGGCTTGCACCCTCACCGATCGCCAGCATCGCGACCACCGCCGCAACGCCGATCAGGATGCCGAGCGTGGTGAGCGCGGAGCGCAGCTTGTGCAGCATCAGGCTCTTGAAGCCCAGGGACACCACCTGGGCACCGCCGCGCCACATCATCGGGCGTGCTCCTCGATGTGGTGGATTCGCCCGTCGGCCAGCCACACCACGCGCTCGGCGCGGTCACCCATCGCCGGGTTGTGGGTCACCATGATGATCGTGATCCCCTCGGCGTGCAGCTCGTCCAGCAGAGTGAGGATCTCCGCTTCGGTGTTGCTGTCGAGGTTGCCGGTGGCCTCGTCCGCGAGCAGGTAGAGCGGGTCGTTCATCAGCGCCCGAGCGATCGCCACGCGCTGCTGCTGGCCACCCGAAAGCTCGGTGGGCCGGTGCTTCAACCGCCCGGAGAGTCCGACGCGAACGGCCAACTCCTCGGCCTTGCGACGCGATTCCGGGCCGATCGCGTTCTGGTAGAACAGCGGCACTTCGAGGTTCTCCAGCACGGTGAGCTGCGGGATCAGGTTGAATGACTGGAAGATGAACCCGATGTTGCGGCCGCGCACCTCGGACAGCTGTTTGTCGCTCAGGGTCGATACCGGCTTGCCCTCGAGGCTGTACTCGCCCGAGGTCGGTCGATCGAGCAACCCGAGGATGTTCAGCAGCGTGCTCTTGCCGGAACCGCTGCGACCCATGATCGCCAGGTACTCGCCGCGGCGGATCGACAGGTCGATGCCGTCGAGTGCGCGCACCACCTCTGTTCCCATTTGGTAGTGGCGTCGAACGTCGCTCAGTTCGGCGACGCACGGCGCGGGTTCCGGCGGCTGGGTCATCGCGGATCGTCCGGGCCAGGGAAGGTCACGATCGGCGCGGTCAGTTGTTGGGGCCCTGCTCGCGGCCGGGGGCCGCATCCGGCGTCCCCTGCCCGCGGTTGCCGCGCCGCCGCCCGCTGCCGAACGCCTTGCGCATCTCGGACTGCAGCGCGCGGAACGGTTCGGCCAACACCGAGTCGCCTTCCAGTTCGCTCTTGATCGACGCGTTCATCATCCAGCCCTGACCGGCCGCGTCGATCTTGGCGGCCAGATCGGGGTTGCTCGCCTTGACCTTCTCCTTGAACGCGTTCGCTGCGGCCCGCACCGCGGCCATCGCCGCCGGGTTGCCACCGCGCCGCCCGCCCGGTCGCCGTCCACCCTGGCCACCGTTGCCGCCGCGTGGCCGCGCTTGGCCGTCGCCGGACGGGTCCTCACCGTTCGCGGTGTCCCGGTCGGGACGGTTTCGCGGGGCGGAACGCCCTGCGCCCTCCTTTGCGGTCGCGGTCCCGGGCTTCGGTACCTTCACCTCCGGCTTCGCCGGCTGCGGGAAATCGGGTGCCTTCAACCCAGCCGGTTCGACCAGGAACACCTGTTGGCCTTCCTTGAGCCCCTTGGTGATGACGACCATCGACTCGTTGTGGTCGCCGGTCTCGATCCGGGTCGCGACCGGACCCGCCGGTTCGTTGAGCCACACGTACTGGACCTGGCCCTGGCTGAACACCGCCTGCTGCGGGATCGACAGCACGTCATCCAGCTCGGCGACGACGATCTCCACGGTCGCCGACATGTTGGGCCGCAGCAGCTTGTCCTCGTTGTTGCCGAAGATCTCGACGGTGGTCTTGTACTCCTTGAGGTCCGGGTTGCTCATCCGGCTGGCGGAGTCCGGCAGCGGTGCGCGCCGCAACACCTGACCCGGCAGCGGCGTCGGTGCGGTGTCGATCTTGATCAGCGCCGGCAAGCCGCGCTTGATCTTGTCGATGACGACTTCCTGCACCTTGAGCACCGCCAACATCCTGGAGGTGTCCGGGAGCACGATCAGGTTCTGCCGCTCGCGCACCGACGCGCCGAGCTCGATGGTGCGGCGACGCCAGCGGTCGCCTTCGCTCGCGTAGACGACGATCCCTGGGGTGGGCGCGCGGACCACCGCGTTCTTGATCTGGCGCTCGAGGTTCTCCAGCCGTTCCGTTGCGAGCTTGAGCTCGGCGACCTTGCTCTTGTGGTCGGCCACCGCCTGGGTGATCTGGGCCTCACCCTTGGCGATGGTGCGCTGCAACTCCAGCTCGGCATCCTTCTCGGCCTGCTTCAGCTGGCGCTCGGTCTTGACGTGGGTGTACTTGCGCAGGATGTCGAGGCGATTCTCGGCGAGGGTCAGCCGAGTCTTCTTCGACTCGTAGTCGAGCCGGTCCTTGTCGAGGTCTTCCTTGGTGATGAAGTCCTTGGCGTAGAGCTTCAGGCTCCACTTGTGGCGGTCCTCCGCCAGCTTCAGCGCCGACTTTGCCAGGTCGATCTCGGCTTCCTCCGCCTTGATGCTCTGCTCGCGCTCGCCCATCTCGCGTTTGCCGTCCGACAGCATGGCGCCGTAGAACTTCTGCAGGTCCATCTTGGCGAACTCGTGGTTGTTGGCGGCGGCTTCGTTCGCCGCGGCTACCTCCTTGCGCAGGATCTCGAGGTTCTTCGCCGCGTTGACCACTGCGGCCTCGGCGCGCTCCACGGTGATCTTCTGGGTGGCGCGGCGCTCGATCTGGCTGCTGGCGTCCAGTTCGACCAGCTTGGTGCCCTTCTCCACCATGGTGCCTTCGTCGATGATGAAGATCACCGTGCTGTTGCCCTCCATCTCGTTCTGCACCGTGGTGCTCTTGGCGGCGCGGATCTCCCCGCTCTCGGTGACCGAGACGGTGAGCTTGCCGCGCGTCACGGCGACGAGATCGGCGCGCTGGGTTTCCTCACCGCCGCCGCTGCAGCTGGCGAGGACGATGACCGAGGCGAGCCAGGGAACGGGTCTTGGTCGAAAGGTCATTTCGGGGCTGTCCCGCGCGGGGGCGCCGCGGGTGGAGCGGGTTGCTCGATCGCCTCACGCGGGATCGGCAGCCCGGGATCATAGCGCAGGCCTTTGGGCTCCAGGGGGAGACCCTTCAGATCCCGCAGGAGTTGCAGCTTTGCGACGGCGAAGTCCACCAGGGCGCGGGTCACCTGCAGCTGCGCCGCGAGCAAATCGTCCTTGGCTTCGAGCACGTCGCGGGTCTGCGTCTGGTTGCGGCCACCGGCTAGCATGAATGCCTCGGTCCGCTCCACGCGCCGCGACGCGAGTTTGACCGCGGCGGTCTGGATGACGTACGACTTCTCCAAGGCGCGGAGCCGCCGCAGGGTGTCCCGCACGTCCGCCTTGATGCTGTCCTCCAGCGCTTCGCGGTCGCGCGTCGCCTGCGCGAACGCGATCAGTGCGCTGCGGTAGGCGTTGCGCTGCGGAAGGCGCTGCAGGGCGAGGTCCAGATCGAAGCCCGCCGACCAGGTGACTCGGTCGAGCCGCAGGTCGAACGGTCGTTTGCCCTCGGTCGGGATCTCGATCGCACTGCTGAAGTCGAGCGCCGACTGGAGCGCGTTCTCGGCCACCTTGATGCGGCGTGCGGCGTCGATCACCCGGTCGCGGGAATTGCGTAGGTCGCGCCGGTAGCGCAGCGCATAGGCGATCAGCCGTGCTTCGACCAGCTGCTCGGCTTGCAACGACACCTTGTTGAGCGTCTCCATCTCCCGCGGATCGAGTTCGATCTGTGCGTCCGCCGGCAAGCCGAGGGTGATCTTGAAGCGATCCAGCGACCCCTGCAGGTTGGCGATCGTGCTGATCATGGTGTTCTCCGCGATCAGCTCGCGCTGCTTGGCCTGGTCCAAGTCCTCACGCCGCTGCCGGTCCGCCTTGACGATTTCGACCATGCGGATCCGGTCGCGCATGAGGCTTTGGTGGTTGGCGCGCACGTTGCGCAGGTTGTCCATCAGCGACAACACGGTGTAGTACGACCGCGCGATGGTCAGCGCCAAGTCACTGCGAGTGTCCTCGAAGTCGCGCATCGCGTAGACGACGTCGCGCTCCGCCTGGTTGAGCGGCTCGCGCACCACCTGCCTGCCGAACCTCGCCAGCAGTGGCTGGGTGAAGGAGATCCGCAGCAGGCTGGTGCCGTCGAAGCCGCCACCGTGGATCACCGAGCGGAGGAACGTCGAGGCGAAGCTCGCCACCAGCTGGCCGCCGGACTCCGTGTTCACCGAAGTCGACAGCGCCTCCTGGAAGCGCACGTTGGCGTTGTCGGTGTCGAGTCCCGTGGTCCGGCTGTGGGTCGTGCCCCCGTCCGCGTCCGCCGTGGTGGTGCTGCCGTAGCGGATCTCGAAGTTGAATTGCTGCTGGGTGAGCGTCAGCGCGGCGCGGTAGAGCGTCTCGCGCTGGCGTTGGAACTCACGGCTGTTCTCCGCGGCGACGTCGAGCGCGCTGCGCAGGTCGAGCGTGATCGGGTGCGGTGAGGTGAGCAGGCGCTGGCGCAGCGTGTCGACCGGACGCTCGATCGAGAACACCTTGCGCTGTCCGGATACCGCGGTAGCGGCGTGTCCGAGCAGGGCGTAGACCTGGTCGTCGGCATCCTTGCGGTGCTGTTCGGGGGTGCGGCAGCCCGGTCCGCAGAGGCAGAGCGCGGCGAGTCCCGCGGCCCATACTCGGACCGGTGCACACCCGCTGGTCGCGGGTCGCGAACTCGCGGATCCGCGGTCTCGGCTCCGGTGTCGGGACCGCGGATCGAACAGGGATTGGCGTCGGATCGGGCGCAGGGCGACGGGCAGGTCGAGGGGGGGCCTATTTACGCGACGCGGTGCCGGCGGCGCGAGAGCGTTTTGGTCCAGAGTGTGCATCACCCCGCGGCCGCGATCGCGGGCGGCCCGTCACGGTTCGTCCGAATGACTGCCCTTGCCCTCGGCCGGGAAGGGTTCCACCGCTGCGGACCCTGCCGTCCTCGGTGCCGGCGACACCTTCCTGCTTCCCCTCGCCGGCGCCACGGGATCCGTCAGGTTGGCGGTCGACCCCTCCCCCTGCTAGCATCGCCGGCTGCACGTCCGCTCGGCAGGCGCCCCGCGCGCCGCGAGAGCTGCCTTGCCACAGCCCTGGGAGGGGTCCTATCGCCAGCATCCTGGTCACCGCAGGTCCGACCTTCGAGTACCTCGACGACGTCCGCTACTTCGCCAACCACAGTTCCGGCCGCATGGGCTATGCGCTGGCCGAACGGGGTGGTGCGCTGCGGCACCGCGTCCTGTTGGTCTCGGGGCCGACCGCCCTGGACGACCCCCCGGGTGTCGAGGTTCGGCGGGTGGTGTCGGCGGCCGAGATGGCGGCGACGGTCGACGAGGCCGTCGACCGGGAGCGGTTCGACCTGATCCTCGCGGTGGCCGCGGTCGCCGACTACCGGCCAGCCGATCGCCGGGCCGGCAAGCTGCCGCGCACCCCCGACGGCATGGTGGTGGAGATGGTCGCCAACCCCGACCTGCTCGGCGGCCTCGGCCGGCGACGGGCCGCCGGGACCCTCGACGCGGTGTTGGTCGGTTTCGCGCTCGAGGCGGGCACTCCGCAGGAGATCCTGGCGCGCGGCCGCACCAAGCTCGCGGCCAAGCAGATCGACCTCATCGTGGTGAACCACTTGTCCGCCATGGGGGCACCGGACAATGCCGTGACCTTGGTCTTCGCCGACGGGCGCGAGGAGACCCTGCCGCGGCAGGACAAGTACGTGCTGGCCGAACCGATCCTCGCCGCGGCGCTGCAACTGGTCGCGGGCCGCGGCGCGGCGGCGGACGAGACCGGAGGGAGGAACCGGTGAGCCGGCGCCGCACCCGTAACGTCGAACCGGCCGAACCACAGCGGGAAGCGGTGGACCTCGATGGGGTCTTCGCGCAGCGCGGGCACGAGATCCGCGCGCTGCTGTGGATCGGCCTGTGTCTGTACGGCCTGCTGTCGCTGGCGACCTTCACCGAGGCGCCGATCGCGCCGCCGGGACACAGCTGGCGGATTCCCCGGGAGGGGCTGCAGAACGCCGGGGGCAGCTTCGGCTACCTGATCGCCGCCGGACTACTGCTGGTGTTCGGCGTCGCTGCCTACCTGCCGTTCGGGTTCCTGCTCGCCTACGGGGTGCTCCGTCTGGCCGGACGCACCATCGAGCGCCTGGTCTGGAAGTGCCTCGGTGTATTGGTGCTGTCCGCCCTGGTGGCCGTGCTACTCACTTCGCCGACGGACCCGACCACTTCACCGGGCTTCCCCTGGGGGATCGGCGGTCGCTTCGGCTGGATCGTCTCGCCGCGCCTGTTCGTCGCATTCGGCGGTTCGGGGCGGATCCTGGTGTTGGTGTTCGGGGTCATCCTCGCGTCCCTGCTGGCGACGGAGTGGGCGTTCTCCAGCGTGCTGCTGCGCGGGGTACAGGTGGTGGTCGCCGCGGTGCAGCGACTAGTCAGTGGCCTGCGGGCGCGTCGAGCCGCGCGGGTCGCGGCCCTGAGTGCGGACGGCGGGGCGTTGGATGCGGTCGCGGTCGAGTCCGGAGTCCGTCGCGACGATGCCGAAGAGGACTGGGACTACGCCGACGAAGCCGGGGAAGCGGACGACGAATCGGAGGAGGAAGACGAGGAGGACGAGGAGTACGAGGAGGAAGACGAAGACGAGGACTACGAGGAGGACGAGGACGAGGAGGAAGCCGAGGACGACGAGGAGGAAGCCGAGGACGACGAGGAGGAGGACCCCAGCGACGAGTCGGTCGTCGAGGTCCCCACGCCTTCGGAGACGCCGAAGCCGAAGCCCAAACCCGTCCCGAAGCGGCCGGTCGTGATCAAGCGTCCGGCGGCGCGGACCCAGCAGAACCTGCCGTTCGACACGGCCTACCCGTTCCCGCCGATCGAGCTGTTCCAGGCTGCGCCGCCGGGGGACACCGCGCTGAGCGAGTCCCAGGCGCAGCGCTGTGCGGAGGCGATCGAGCGCCGGCTGGGCTCGTTCAAGATCGAGGCGCAGGTGGTGGGCGTCACGCCCGGTCCGGCGGTGACGCAGTACGAACTGCGGATCGCCGAGGGGGTCAAGGTCTCGCGCATCGTCAGCTACGAAGCCGATCTGGCGGCCGCGCTCAAGGCCGTCACGGTGCGCGTCGTCGCACCGATCCCGGGCCGCGACACGGTGGGGATCGAGGTGCCCAACCAGAAGCGACAGATGGTGGTGTTGCGGGATCTCCTGGAGACCGGCGAGCGCACCGACGAGATGGCGATTCCGCTCTACCTGGGGCGGGACGTCGCCGGCGAGCCGATCATCGAGGACCTGGCGAAGATGCCCCACCTGTTGATCGCCGGGACCACCGGATCGGGCAAGTCGGTGTGCATCAACACCATCCTCCTCTCGGTGCTGATGACGCGCACCCCGCGGCAGGTTCGGTTGATCCTCATCGACCCGAAGATGGTCGAGCTGCAGGTCTACGCGTCCGTGCCGCACCTCGCGTGTCCCGTGGTCACCAACATGAAGAAGGCCCCGGGCGTGCTGGACTGGGCGGTCGAGGAGATGGAGAAGCGCTACGGAATGCTGTCGGCGGCGCGCACCAACCACATCCGTTCGTTCAACAAGCTGGGCCAGGTGGAGTTGGAGAAGCGGCTCGGTCGTCCGGTCGCGCCGGAGGAAGTGGAGCTGCCGTACACCGTGCTGGTGATCGACGAGTTGGCGGATCTGATGGGGGTCGCGGCCAAGGAGGTGGAGGAGTACATCCAGCGTCTGGCGCAGAAATCGCGCGCGGTGGGCATCCACGTGATCCTCGCCACCCAGCGGCCCAGCACCGACGTGATCACCGGCGTGATCAAGGCAAACCTACCGTGCACGATCGGGTTCAAGGTCAACCGTAAGGTCGACTCGCGGGTGATCCTGGACGCCAACGGTGCCGAGAAGCTGCTCGGCCACGGCGACATGCTCTACATCGGACCCTCGGCCCACTCGTCGCGGCGCGCGCAGGGTGCATTCGTGTCGGAAGACGAGATCCACCGGGTGGTCGACTACTTGGAGGCGCAGGGTGCGCGGCAGTCGTTCATCCCGGATCTGGTGCAAACCCAGACCGCGAGCAAGCGCGGCGCCAAGGACCGTGACGAGCTGTATGCGCAGGCGGTCGAGGTGGTGCTCGGCCAGCAGCGTGGCTCCGCGACGTTGCTGCAGCGCGCGCTCGCGGTCGGCTACACGCGAGCCACGCGCCTGCTGGAGCTGATGGAAGAGGACGGCCTGGTCGGCCCCTACAACGGTTCGAAATCGCGCGACGTGATGCTGACCCTCGAGGAGTGGCAGGCGCAGGAGGCGGCGATCGACGAGGAGCTGGAGTCGGACGCCGCGAACCCGCTGGATCCGGTCGGCGCCCGGCCCGACGACGAGCGGGCGCAGGGCTAGCCCTCCGGGCCAGCAGGGTGTGTCCGAACTTCGTCACATAGGTCGTCGAGCCATGCGGTTCGTTTGCAAGGAGCTGCGACGACTCGGCTTGTTGGTGGACATTCCGCCCGGAAGCGGATCGCGAACGGTCCGGGCTGACTACTAGAACCAGCGCAACCGCTCGAGGGCGCTATCACCGCTGAGTGGGGTCGACCCCCAGCCGGTCGCCGGCAAGTCCCGAACCGACATCGCCCACCCGTCGATCTTGTAGGTCCCCCGCCACGGAGCTACATTCCGTGTGGATGGGCGGGCACCGAAACCCGCTCCACAGCATTGGGCCGCAGGCCCGACTTCTGGCGGTTATCACGGGAGTTCCCATGGGCGCCCAGTCTGTTCCTCTGCGCAAGCCGCAGGCGTTCCACCTCGCCTGGGCCGTGCCGCTCGTGCCGATCGCGTTCGCGGTGTTCCTGATCTCGGCGCTCAGCTACTACCACGTCCAGCGCGCCGGGACGGCCGCCGACGGGTTGCTGCAGGGCACCGTGGTGGGGCTCTACGATCTGCTCGGCTTCGTCCCGGCATTGATGCTGGGTGTGATGCTGCTGGTGTGGGGTTCCGTGTGGTTCCTGCACGGCGAGCTCGAGCGCCCGGTGTCGCGTCTGCTCAAGGTGCTCGCCCTGGTGGTCAGCCTCGCGGTGGTGGTCAACCTCGGCGAGGCCAACGCCGGGTGGTTGGGTGCGCAACTCGCGCGCCCGCTGGTCCAGGTGTTCGGCAGCGCGCTGAGCACGCTCCTCGCCGCGGTTGCGGCCCTCGCCTCGCTCCTGCTGGCCACGGACTTCTTCTTCTACCGGCACTTCGATGCGCTCCGCCATGCGCCGCTGCGGCGCGGTGACCGCGCGCTGGCGTGGGCTGGTGACGGAGTCGAAGCCAAGGCGGTCGAGGAGCTGCGCGCACTGTCGCTCGACGCGGAGCCCGCGGCTGTTGGCCGTGGACTGGCGGTGCTCGACGACGAACCTACCGAAGACGAATACACCGAGTCGGCCGAGCCGCGCGACGAAGCGTCGTCGGACGGGGAGTACGAGGCCTTTGCCTCCGCCTATGCCCGCGCGTTTGCGGGTGCCGTTGCGGCGCCTGAGGACGAGGTTGTGGAGGAGGACGAGGTTGCGGAGGAAGAGGCCAGCCTCGATGGTCGGCGTCACGGCGACGAGGATGACGACGAGGACAGCGACGGCGAGGACGACGACGACGAATTCGAGGACGAGGACGAGGACGAGGACGAGGACGAAGACGAAGACGACGACGAGGACGACGATTTCGACGACGACGAAGAAGACGAGCTCGAGGACGACGACGACGACGACGACGACGACGGATTCGGCGACACGGACTTCGACGACGGCGATGAGTTCGAAGAGGACTTTGACGAGGACCTGGACGACGTCGACGAAGGTGACGACGACGACGATCGCCTCGCCGCCGAGATCCAACGGCCGGCGGTGGCGTTCCCCGGTGGCCAAGTCCCGCCGTACGGCCTGAGCGCCGCGAGCTCCGAACCGGCTACCCCGCACGGTCCGGACCTACCGAGTGATTCGGCAGCGCACGCGGTCGCGGCCGGGGAAGACTCGATCGAGTTCACTTCGGCGGTGGAGGAACAGATCGAATTCATCCCGGTGGCCGACGAGGGGATCGACTTCGCAGTGGTGCACGACGCAGCCGCGGAACAGGACGTCGTGTTGCCGGAGCCCGAACTCGAGAACGCGATCCCCGAACTTCAGGTCGCGGCGGACGAGGTCGAAGGGCACCGAACGGTGGAGGGCGACTCCGAACCGGACGACGACTTCGGGGTCGAGGGTCGCGGCGAGGCCCGCGGGGCTGCGGTCGAGGAGGAATCGGCACCGACGTCCCGGACGGAGCGCTTCCAGGCCGAGTTGTTCGCGTCGAGCGCGGCCGACCCACAGACCTTGCGCCATGCCGCCGATCTGGTGGTCTCGGCGCGACGGGCCAACGCCGCGTTCCTGCAGCGCCGGCTGCGGATCGGCTACGACGAGGCGATCGGGATCCTCGATGCGCTGCGCACCGAGGGCGTGGTCGGCGGGGCGATGGGCGAGCCCGCGGGCGTGCTGCTGGTCGACCCGCAGGCGTGGGCTGACTGAGCTGCCGGGGCCGCTCGAGCTCGAGCTCCCGGGCAGCACCCGAGTCGCGTCGGTTCGCGGACGCCGCGCTCCGGGAGCTTTTTTAGCGCCGCGGAGGCCGCGAGCGGGGCCGCTTGGCGGCGCTCCTCCACGGCTTGTCCACATGAACTCGCGGGCTGCGTGCTTGCCTCGTCTCGGGTGCGTCCGCACACTCGTGGATCTGCCGGTGTCGGTGGCACCAGCGGCGGTCTGCAGCACCCGCGTTCACCCTGGGAGGGGTAGACAGTGGTCGACTACCACAGGTCTTCTTCATCGTCGTCCAATTCGGACTCCGGTCGTGCGTCGCGCACGTTCCCGTTCTACGACCAGGACGGGCCGGGCGAGGGACGAGGGGTGCCGTGCAACCTCGAGGCGGAGCGCTCGGTGATCGGCGCTTTGCTCCTGCACCCGGACTCGGTGGGCGACGTGTCGCAGGTGCTGCGGGCGACCGACTTCTACCAGCCTCGGCACCGGTTGGTGTACGCGGCGGTCCTGCGGTGCTTCGACCAGAACGCCACCGCGGATCCGATCCTCGTCGAGGAGGCGCTGGTCCGGGAGAACCAACTCGACGAGGCAGGTGGTCGCGACTACCTGCTCGATCTCGCCGCCTGCGTGGTGTCCGCCGCGGGCGTGCTCTACCACGCCGAGATCATCCGCGAGAAGGCGATCCTGCGCAGCCTGCTCGAGACCACGCTCGACATTTCGCGGATGGCCTATGAGAGCAACACCGAGGCGCGCGCGCTGCTCGACGAGGCCGAGCGGCGGATCTTCGAGATCGCCCGCGTGGCGATGACGTCCGACATCAAGGACGTGTCGAGCATCCTCCAGGACACGTTCAACCGCATCGAGCTGCTACGGGAACGAGCCGGTCGCCTGACCGGTCTGGAGACTGGGTTCCACGACCTGGACGACATGACCTCCGGGCTGCAGGGCGGGGAGCTGATCATCCTGGCGGCGCGCCCTTCGATGGGGAAGACTTCGCTGGCGCTCAACCTGACCGAGCGGGTCGCCGGGCGCGGCGGCGGCGTCGTGCTGTTTTCGCTCGAGATGTCCGGCCAACAGATCATCCAGAACATGCTGTGCGCCCGAGCGCAGATCGATGGCCTGGCGATGCGGAAGGGCCGCATCACGGATGCCGAGATGCGCCGATTGCAGGACGAGGCGGCGGGCCTGTACGAGTCCGACCTGTTCGTCGACGATTCGGCTGGCCTGACGGTGACCGGGGTTCGGGCCAAATGCCGCAGGCTGAAGGCGCGCCACGACATCAAGCTGGTGGTCATCGACTACCTGCAATTGCTCAGTGCCGGTGGAAGGGTGGAGAGTCGGCAGCAGGAGATCTCTACAATCTCGCGCGCCTTGAAGAGCCTCGCCCGCGAGTTGAACGTCCCCGTCGTGGCCCTGTCGCAGCTCAACCGCGACGTCGAGAACCGTGACGACCACCGGCCGCGGATGAGCGACCTGCGCGAGTCGGGCGCCATCGAGCAGGACGCCGACGTGATCATGCTGTTGCACCGCGAGGAGTACTACAAGCCGACCGAACAGAACGCCGGCCTGGCGCAGCTGATCATCGCCAAGCAGCGCAACGGTCCGACCGGTGAGGTGTCGCTGCGGTTCTTCCGCAACTTCATGCGGTTCGAGAACTTCCAGCGCCGATCGGAGCCGATCGGGTAGCTGTGTTGCGGCTGCGTCGTCACGCGTTCCGCGCGGCAATGGCGTGGCTCTCGGTCCCGTTGCTCGCCATTGCCGGTTCGGCCCAGGTCCCGACTCGTCCGGAGACGCGGGACCCGCCCGCGTGGGGGAAGATCGTCCGCACGATCCACATCCTGCCGACCTCGATCCCGCGCGCCCAGGTGCTGGTGCTGCTGAAGACCAAGGAAGGGCACCCGCTGCGCAAGGTCGAGACCGACCAGGACCTCGTGACGCTGTTCAAGGTGCGCAAGTACCGGGCCGAGTTCACCACCCGCAAGGTCGACGACCAGCACGTCGACCTGTTCATCGACATCACGCCTTCGGTCTACTTCGAGAGCTGTTCGTTCGGCGGCATGACGCACCTGACCGAGCAGCAAGCGCGCCTGCTGACCGGCTTGCGCGGCGTCGCCAGCGAGAACGACGTCGAGCGTGCTCGGCTGCTGATCCGCGACAAGTACCGCGAGGACGGCTACTACTTCGCCAGCGTGGAGAAGGTCGTCAAGCAGACGACCAAGGCGGGCCGCAGTGAACGTGACGTCACGCTGATGGTCGACGAGGGGCCGCAGGTGTTGGTGCGCAGCCTGGTGTTCCGCGGCAACGCGTCGTTTCCCGGCGAGGTGTTCCTGCGCTACGGCGACAACCTGCAGGGCAGTGCCAAGCTGGAATGCGTGCCGGGCGTGTTCTACGGCAACCCCTTCTCCAAGTGGAAGGTCCAGGACGACATCGAGAAGGTCGAGCTGTTCTACCGCCGGCAGGGCTTCCTGAACTGTGAGGTCCACCTCGAGGGGCAGACCTTCAGCAGGGATCGGAGCCGCGTGGACCTCGCCTACCGGGTGATCGAGGGGGAGCGGTTCAAGGTCGTGGCCGTCGAGATCGAGGTGCGCCGCTCAGAGGACCCTGGCGACAAGCGCCTGCCGCTCTATTCAGCCGAGGTGTTGGGTAAGGAGATCGCCCTGAAGGTCGGCGACTTCTACAGCAGCGAGGTGGTGAACCGCGACAAGGCGTCGCTGGAGCGGTTCTACGGCAAGCGAGGCCACCCGACCGCGCGGCGCTACGGCCGCCAGCTGCCGAATCTGTTCAACGTGTTCGAGCCGAGCTTGGTGTTCCACGAATCGAAGCCGGAAGTGCGCGTGATCTACAAGGTCGTGGAGGGCGAGCCGAAGCGGGTCCGCGACGTGCGCGTGTTCGGCAACACGCACACGCTGGATCGCGTGGTGCGTCGGCACATCAAGGTGCTGCCGGGTGAGGTGCTCGATGTCAGCCTGCTGGATCGTTCGCGCTACTTGCTCGACCGCACGCGATTCTTCACCGACCCGCGCTCGCTGTCGGGAGTGCGCATCCAGTTGCAGCCGATCGAGGGTCGCGACGAGGAAGTCGACGTCGAAGTGCGGGTCAAGGAGGGCGAGACCGGCCGCTTCCAGTGGGGTGCCGGGTACAGCACCGGCAACGGGTTGATCGGCACCTTCCAGTTCCAGAAGCGCAACTTCGACATCTCGCGGCTGCCGAGCTCGTGGAACCCGGGGACCTGGTTCGAGCAGATCGCCTCGGGCAAGGCGTTCCACGGCGGTGGCCAGGAGCTCGACCTGTTCCTGTCCCCGGGCACGCAGATCAGCACGTTCCGGCTGTCGTGGATCGAGCCCGACCTGTTCCGCGAGCACATGGACACCATCGGGTTGCGGACCGACGGCTATCGCACGCTGCGGCTGATGGACTCGTACAACACCGACACGCTGGGCGTCGGGCTCACTCTGACGCGGATGTTCGACGAGAACACCTCCCTGCAGCTCGGGATCCGCGACGAGGTCGTCAACATCCGTCGGATCGACAACAACGCGCCGCTGCTGATCTGGGACAACGAGGGCAAGTCGCGGATCCGCGCGGTGCGCCTGACCTATTCGCTGCAGGACCTCGACGATCTCTGGCACCCGCGATCCGGCTACAACCTGTCCACCCATGGCGAGATCGCGGGCGGGATGCTCGGCGCCGACGAGGACTTCTGGAAGGTCGGCATCACCGCGGAGTACTACCGGCCGTTCTACGCCGACTCGCTGGATCGCAAGCACGTGATCTACACCAAGCTGGTGGCGCGCCACGCCGACACCTACGGCTCGACCAAGGACCTCTACCCGAGCGAGCGGTACTTCATGGGTGGCAGCACGCTGCGCGGCTTCGACCAGCGCCGCGCCGGGCCGTCGCAGTTCGGCGAGCCGCTGGGCGGCAAGACGTTGCTCACCTCGACTATCGAGTACCAGTTCCCGCTGGTGTCGACCCAGATGGAGGGTGCGACCATCCAGACCGAGATCATCCGGGGCGTGGTGTTCACCGACTTCGGTCTGCTCGGGCTCGACTACAACGACCGGACCTTCCGCGAGCCGCGGCTGACCATCGGGTTCGGCGTGCGGATCCAGGTGCCGGTCCTGCAGGTGCCGATCCAACTCGACCTGGCGTGGCCGCTGCTGGCCGAGCAGACCGACCGGGAGCAGCAGTTGTTCTTCTCGTTCCGCCGCTTCTGAACGCCGCAGAACGGTCGCGTCCCGATGGATCGCCGGCATAGACTGGCGCGCAATGAAGACCATCGCGGTCGGATCCGACGACCTCTCGCTCGATCAACTCGTCACCTTGTCCCGACCCGGGGCGATGATCCGCATTCCCCGGCCCGTGCACGCCGCACTCGCGCGGTCGCGCAAGGTGGTCGAGGAAGCGGTGCGCAGCGGCAAGACCGTCTACGGGGTCAACACCGGGTTCGGCAAGCTCGCCGGGGTCTCGGTCGAAGCGGCGAAGCTCGAGGTGCTGCAGCGCAATCTGATCTTGAGCCACGCCACCGGAGTGGGGGAACCGCTCGATCCCGAGGTCTGTCGACTGGCCTTGGCGCTGCGGATCCACAACCTGGCGCGGGGCTTCTCCGGTGTTCGGCTGCAGTTGCTCGATGTGATGGTTCGGCTGTTCAACGCCGACTTGATTCCGGTGCTGCCCAGTCAGGGGTCGGTGGGTGCGAGCGGGGACCTGGCCCCGTTGGCGCACATGGCCCTGCCGCTGCTCGGCCAGGGGGAGGTCTACGACGGCGGCCGCGTCGGCCGCACCAAGCGACTGGCCGGCCGGGCGGCGCTGCGGCGGATCTCACGAGCGCCGGTGGCGCTGGCCGCCAAGGAGGGGCTGGCGCTGATCAACGGCACGCAGGTGATGACAGCGATCGGCGTGCTGGCGGTGGCGCGGGCCCGCGATCTCAACCTGATCGCCGACATCGCCTGTGCCACGACCGTGGAGGCGTTGCGCGCCTCCGAGCGGCCGTTCGTCGCCAAGGTGCACCAGCTCCGACCGCACCCCGGGCAGGCGCGGACCGCCGCGAACCTGCGTTCCCTGCTGCACGGGTCCAAGGTGATGCTCAGCCACCGCACCTGCGGCAAGGTGCAGGATGCGTACTCGATTCGCTGTTCGCCGCAGGTCCACGGTGCGGCCAAGGACGCCTGGCGGTTCGCCGCCGACGTGCTGGTGACCGAGGCCTCATCGGTGACCGACAACCCTTTGGTGTTCCCCGACGGCGACGTGGTCTCGGCTGGCAACTTCCACGGCCAACCGGTGAGCCAGGCGCTCGATTTCCTGGCGATCTCGGTCAGCACTCTGGCGAACATCAGCGAGCGGCGGATCGAGAACCTGGTCAACCCCGACATCTCGGGTCTGCCGCCGTTCCTGGCTCACCAGCCGGGGCTGGAGAGCGGCCTGATGATCTCGCAGGTGGTGGCGGCGGCGCTCGCCTCGGAGAACAAATCGCTCGCCCACCCGGCGAGCGTCGACACCATTCCGACCTCGGCCAATCGCGAGGACCACGTGTCGATGGGAGTGACGGCGGCCCGCCATGCTGCACAGGTGGTGGCGAACAGCGAGACCGTGGTTGCGATCGAGCTGCTGTGTGCCGCCCAGGGCCTCGATTGCGGCGAGCCGCTGGCTCCGGGTCGCGGCGTCGCCGCGGCGCACGCCAAGCTGCGGGAGTCGGTGCGGCCGCTCGACCGCGATCGCTACCTGGCTCCCGACATCGCCGCCACCCTGGCGCTGGTGCGCGGCGGTGGATTGCTGGATGCGGTGCGCGGCGTGCCAGGCGTCAGCGTCAGTTGCTGAACGCCACCGCCGCTTCGCGACTCACGCGGTGACCTGGATCTGTGCGACCTGGTTCAGCGGGGCGAAGCAGCTGCTCGGGAAGGTGTTGATGCAACCGCCCTGCACGCAGAACTTGAAGCCGATCAAGGTGCGGTCGTTGGGGATCGGGATCGGCACCGAGATCAAGATCGCCTTGGTGAAGATCAACTGTGGATCGACGAGCACGCAGGGGTTGTTGAAACAACCGATCGACAAGGGCGGGACCAGAGCACAGGTCAAGCTCAGCAGTACGAAGCCCGACGTGCCCGGCGAGTTGCACGGCAGCTGATCCGACCCGACCGTCAGCGTGGTGCCGATCCGCGGCACGCCGGTGATCGGGGTCTGGCCGGCGTTCTGGCAGCCGGTGCTCGGCAGGTAGGTGATCTGTGCGGTGGCGTCGGTGCCGACTGCCAGCAGGGCGAGGAGCAGGAGCGAGGTGAGGTGGCGCATGATGGTTCGGCCGGAGGTTGAGCGCGCGGACCGCAGGCTGGGGCGCGTTCCAGGCAGCATGCCTTGGCGAGCTGCGATCGGCAAGGCGGGGGCGATCGGTAGCCTTCCCGGACCCCACGAGCCAGCCGTTGCCCGTCCCGGTCGAGCTCGGCGGCTCGCGTCTTGGGACTCCTGCAGCGGGATTCGGCGGGGACCCACCGTCGAGCGGGTGCACAGCCGCGCGGCCTGTTCGGCGCGCGGCGGTGTTCTCATGAACGGTAGTGGGAACACGGGTTCGGCCGCGTCCACCACGTTTTGCCCGCCACGCGGCAGAGCCTGGGTGAGCCCGCCGGCTACCATCCCAGCACCATGGCCACGCCGACCTTTCGCGCACCACGCGGCACCGAGCTCACCTGCAAGAACTGGCTGATCGAAGCAGCCTATCGGATGATCCAGAACAACCTGGATCCGGAGGTGGCGGAGGACCCGGCGAACCTGATCGTGTACGGCGGCTCGGGGCAGGCGGCCCGCAACCACGAGGCATTGGCGGGGATCCTGGCGACGCTGCGCCGGCTCGCCGCCGACGAGACCATGCTGGTGCAGTCCGGCAAGTGCGTCGCGGTGTTCCGGACCCACGAAGATGCGCCCCGGGTGTTGATCGCCAACAGCAATCTGGTCGGCGACTGGGCCAACTGGGACGAGTTCCGCCGCCTGCAGGCACTCGGACTGACCATGTACGGGCAGATGACCGCGGGTAGTTGGATCTACATCGCCAGCCAGGGAATCGTGCAGGGCACCTACGAGACCTTCGTCGCTGCGGCGCGCAAGCACTTCGGCGCGGACCTCGCTGGCCGGTTGGTGGTCACCGCAGGTCTCGGGGGAATGGGCGGGGCCCAGCCATTGGCGGTCACCATGGCTGGCGGCGTCTGCCTGGCTGCCGACGTCGATCCGTCGCGGATTCGCAAGCGCCTCGAGTCGCGCTACCTCGACGAGCACGCCGCTTCGCTCGACGCCGCGCTGGATGCCGCGCTGCGCCGCCGCGACGCACGGGAAGCCTGGTCGATCGGGGTCACCGCGAATGCCACCGAACTGCTCGCGGCGTTGCAGGCCCGTGGGTTGGTCCCCGACCTGTTGACCGACCAGACCAGCGCCCACGACATGCTCAACGGCTACGTGCCCGATCGCATGACGCTCGATCAAGCGCTCGCCCTGCGGCGCAGCGATCCCGCTGCCTACCTCGAGGCGGCGCGCGACACCTGTGCCCGTCACGTGCGGCAGATGCGGGCGCTGCAACAGGCCGGCGCGATCACCTTCGACTACGGCAACAACCTGCGCACCGAGGCGAAGGCACACGGCGTCGCCGACGCGTTCGCCATTCCGGGGTTCGTGCCCGAGTACATCCGCCCGCTTTTCTGCGCCGGCCGGGGCCCGTTCCGGTGGGTGGCGCTGAGCGGCGAGCCGGCCGACATCCACCGAACCGACGAGCTGGTGCTGGAGATGTTCGGTGACAACGCGGACCTGCGCACCTGGATCGAGAAGGCCCGCGAGAAGATCGCCTTCCAGGGGCTGCCCGCGCGCATCTGCTGGCTCGGCTACGGGGAGCGCGACGCGTTCGCGCTGCGGGTCAACCAACTGGTGGCCGAGGGGCAGATCTCCGCGCCCATCGTGTTCGGTCGTGACCACCTCGACTGCGGCTCGGTGGCCTCGCCCTACCGGGAGACCGAGGGAATGCTCGACGGCAGCGATGCCATCGCCGATTGGCCACTGCTCAACGCCCTGCTGAGCACCGCTGGGGGGGCGACCTGGGTGTCGATCCACCACGGGGGTGGAGTCGGCATCGGACGTTCGATCCACGCCGGCCAGGTGATCGTCGCGGACGGCACGCCGGCCGCCGCCCGCCGACTCGAGCGGGTCCTGCGCAACGACCCCGGCATCGGGGTGGCGCGGCATGCGGACGCCGGGTATGAAGAGGCCTGTCGTTTCGCTGCGGAACACGAGGTAGACCTGGGCGGCTGAACCCCCGATGGCCCGGGGATTTCGGCGCTGTCCAACCAGGCCTCAACATCCCTTGCCACCGCGGTTACGATCCCTGCCGGCGATTCCCTTCCGCCCTGGGCCCGACTCGACCGATCTGGCTGTGAGGGTCCCTGCCACGGCGGCGCCTTCCCCACACGATGTTCCGTCCTGAGAAGCAGAAGTCCGACGAGCCCCGTCCCGGCGCGGTGTCGTTCGACACCGAAGACTCGGTGGTGATCGTCGAGCAGACGGTCAGCCCGTTCTTGGTGCTGTTCCACGAACCGAACGGGTTCCGTGCCGAGCAGATCCGCGGGCTACGCAACAAGCTCATCGCGATGAACCCCGACGACTCGGCCAAGACGCTGGTCGTCACCTCCGCCAACGAGCAGGAGGGCAAGACCACGACCGCGATCAACCTGGCGATGGCGTTCGCCGAACGCGATCGAACTCCGGTCGTGCTGGTCGACGCCGACATGCGCAAGCCGGCGGTCGAGTCGCAGCTGCAGCTCAACCGCGGCATCGGCCTTTCCGAGGTCCTGCTCGGCAGCGCGACGCTCGAGCAGGCGATCCGCCCGGCCGGAGTGCGCAACCTGGATGTGCTCGGTGCGGGGGCGCGCTTGGCCGTGCCCTCGGAGATCCTGACCACGCACAAGATCGAGGAGCTGTACCACCGGCTCAAGGAACGCTACCAGTACGTGATCGTCGACACGCCGGCCGTGAAGCCGGTGACCGACGCCACCGTGCTCAGCGCGTGTGCCGACGGAACGCTGTTCGTGACCCGCTTGCTGCAGACCTCGCGGAGCCAGGCAAAGGAAGCGGTCCGCACGCTGCGCGAACTCGGCGCCAACATGCTCGGGGTGTTCGTGACCGCGGTGCGCGGCGAGAACGTCCGGACCTACAGCGACAGCGCGTGGGAGGGCGACTAGCCCTTGGGTAGCCTGAAGAGCAATCTGAAGGACGCGGTCAAGAAGCTCGCGTTCAGCACCTCGGTCGACCAGCTGAAGAAGAAGGGTGTCGACAAGGTCAACGTCATCGGGATCGACCGCATCACGGTCCTCATCGAGGAAGCGGTGTCGCGCTCACTGCGCTTCAAGCTGCTGTCCCTCGACCGTGAAGAGGTCGCCGTCGCGACGAAGGAGGAGTTCCTCCGGCTGCTCAAGAGCAACGAGGACCTGGAGCGCGAACAGGACACGCTGCGCAAGCTGAAGGAACAGGCCGAAGTGCAGGTCGACCAGCTGCGTCGCGACCTCGTCGAGCAGCAACGCCTGCTGGCCGACAAGCTCGACGTCGCGGAGCGCAACGCCAGGGACGACTATTTGGGTGAGAACGAGGCAATCGCTCACCGCGTCAAGTCGTTGTTCGAGGTGCTCGGGCAGACCGGCGCCGCGGGGGACTTGGAGAAGCGCACGCTGGAGCTGGTGATGGACATCGTCAGCGGCGAACGGCGCGAGTCGATTCGCGCGCGTGAGCAGGTGCGGGATCGCGAGGTCGACAACCTGCAGCGGCGCATCCGCAAGCTGACCTCGTCGCTGGAGGAGACCGAACACCGCCTCAGCGAGGTCACGGCGATCCGCAACCTCGACGAAGGAATCTCCTCGGTGTATCGCGAGGTCCAGGGGCTGAACCGCTCCGACCGCGCCTACGGACACAAGAAGGAGCTGATGGCTGACATCTTCCGCGCCAACCTGGCCCTGCAGAAGAAGAGTTGAGGTCGCGCGAGAGGTAGGAGAACTGGAGAATCGAATGACCGCTGCGAACGAAGCGACGGACGACGCCAAGGACAACGACAAGGATCACGGCGTCCTCTACATCGGAATGGACCTGGGCACCTCGCGCACCGCGATTTCCGCGAGCAACGGGGTCCGCGAGTGCATGTTCAGCTTGGTGGGCTACCCCAAGGATCACGTGGCCCGCAAGCTGCTCGGCAAGGACGTCCTGATCGGCAAGGAGGCAGCGGAGAAGCGGCTTTCGTTGCAGTTCTACCGGCCGCTCGAGAAGGGCGTGCTCAAGCAGGACGACCAGAAGAGCCTCAAGGCGGCCGCCGATTTGATTCGCGCGGCGATCGCCGCGGCGCGATCGCGCAAGGACGAGCTGATCTACTGCGTGATCGGTGCGCCGGCCCAGGCGTCGATCCGCAGCAAGGAAGCGATCATCGAAGCGGCACGCGAGTCGGTCGATTCGGTGATGCTGTGCAGTGAGCCGTTCGCGGTCGCCTACGGCCTCGACATGCTCGAGGATGCCCTGGTGATCGACATCGGTGCCGGCACCGCCGACCTGTGCCGAATGCACGGCACGATGCCGGAAGACGCCGACCAGATCACGATCGACATCGCCGGTGACGCGATCGACGAGGAGCTGGCGCGGCTGATCCGCGAGAGCTGCCCGGGTGCGTCGTTCAGCACTCAGATGGTCAAGGACATCAAGGAGCGGTACTCGTTCCTCGGGGACCCGCCGGAGCGCGTGATGGTGGACCTGCCAGTCGACGGCAAGCCGACCTCGTTCGACATCACCGACAGCGTGAAGGCGGCGTGTGGCATCATCGTCCCGCCGCTGATCGCCGGGCTCAAGCAACTGATCGCGTCGTTCGACCCCGAGTTCCAACACAAGCTGCGCCAGCGAGTGCTGCTGGCGGGTGGTGGCTCGATGATCCGGGGTCTGGAGTCGGCGATCGAGCGCGCGATGGCCCGCGACATGGGTGGCGGAAAGGTGATCAAGATCGAGGAGCCGATCTACGGGGGCTCGAACGGAGCACTGAAGATCGCCCACGACATGCCCAAGGAGTTCTGGGAAGACCTGCGCTGAGCGCGGGTGACCCGCGGATGTGCGTTGTGCATGCCGCGGTGCTTCCCTTCTCGAGCGAACCGCGTCGTGCCGGTGGGTCGCCGCCGGGGTTCACTGCATGAGTCGGCGAGTGATGCGGCTCGCCCGCAACGAGCCGCGATCCGCGGCTCGTTGCGGTTGGTCGACCACCTGAGCGGCGGCAATGCCGCGGGCGGGCCATGGGGTCCGCGACACGTAGGTGGAGCTTCGGCGATCCCAGCGGGTCACCTTCCTCCGCGCATCCACCCAGCGCGTCCGATGGTGCGGTAGGCGCTCGGTGACGGGGCCCACGGGTTAGATTCCGACGGCCGCCACGCTCATGAATAGTCCGGGCTAGTGCCCCTCGTCTGAAGTTGGCAGCCAATGCGGCCGCGGCAGTCGATTCGCGCGCAAGGCGCTGCGACAGCCCTCAGCTTGTCCACCAACAAGCCGTGTCGTCGCAGCTCCTTGCGAGCGAACCGCATGACTCGACGACTTATGCAACGAACTTCGGACACACCCCACTAGGAGTCTGCGCCACAGAATGACAACCCTTGAGATCCGCGCCTTCCAACACCCGTCACCACCCGAAAGCCTCGCCGAATCCACCAATTCGGCTGCGATTTCGGCCGGCGACCTGCGCCGAAATCCACGCACCTCCTGAGTCGCCCTTCTGTGGCGCAGACTCCTAGGGTTCGGACGTCGGCCCCTCGCGACGGGCTACAGGTCGGTCGTGCTCGTCACCCCGAAGTCGGTCTGCAGGATCCGGCGCAGCTCGTAGAAGTCGCGGATCTCGTAGGTCGGCTTGGTGTTGCCGTCCGTTTGCGCGTGCCGACCGGAGCGGCGGTTGCGCACTGTGATGATCCCGACCTCGTTGCACGGGTCGATGTCGTTACGCGGATTGTCACCGACGTACATCACGCGGTTGGCGATCAGACCCAAATCGTCGAGCACCCGCTGGTAGAGCTTCGGGTTGGGCTTGTTGATCCCGATCTGGTCGGTGAAGTAGATCGCCCCCGGGGTCAGGAACTCGTAGATCTTCAGCCGAATGACCTTCTCCGCCTGCTTGACGGTCAGGCCGAGCGAGATGATGCCGCGGATCAGCTTGGTGCCCGCCAGCCAGCGCAGCACTTCGCACGCGTCGTCGTCATACACACCTTGAGCTCGCGCCACTTCGTCTCGTGGTAGGCGACGACCCTGGCGGCCACCAGGATCGCCGGGTTCAGACCGGCGCTCGCCTCGACCGGCAGGCGATGGATGACCTTGTCGAAGTGGCTGCCGAAGTTGCTCGAGAACTCGCTGATCACCTCGTCCAGTTCGCGGCGGAGCACTCGCGATCCACCCGAAGTCCGGCCCGGATCATCGCGTCGAGCGCCGCCCGCCTGGCCTTGTCGGCGAACACCGAGGTCGAGAACAAGGTGTCGTCGATGTCGAGGAACAGGGCGTCGAGGGCTTCGGAGTCGCGTCGTTAGGGCATGCTTCGGCTCCGCGGGCCGCGGGGGCACGCATTGTAGCCCTCGAGCGCGGCGGGGCCAGCGCGCCGGTTCGCGCCTCGCGAATCGCGGGTGACGGAGGATGTTCACCCTGGCGTCGCTCCCTGCTCGCTGCGCGCTCGGGTTGAAACGACGACGCCCGCTTTCGCGGGCGTCGTGGGAGGGTCGCAGTGCCCCCGGTTCGATCCGACGGACTACTTGCCGAGCGCGTCGACGCTGGCTTGGTAGTCGTTCGCGTGATCGACCACGTCGGTGATCTTCGCCTTCACCAGCACCATCAGCGACGAGCTTTCGTCGACGACGCCCTCCTGCTTGAAGAAGAACGACAGAATCGGGATCTTCGAGAAGATCGGCACCTCGGCGCGGCGCTCGCGGCTCAGGATGGTGCGCAGCCCGCCGATCAGCACCGAGCCGCCGTCCGGCACCTGCGCGGTCGTCGCCACCGACTTCACGGTGAGCACCGGCAGCTGCAGGGTGACCGGCAGGGTGGAGCCGGCGAGCGAAGTGGTGAAGGTCGGAATCGGCCGCTGCAGCTGCGCCACCGTCGGCTCGAGCACCAGCGTGACGCTGCGACGGTCGTGGCGGATGATCGGCCGCACGTCCAGCACGATGCCGTCGTGGATCACGTCGATCTTCGGGTCGGCGATGAACGACGCCTGGGCCACTTCCACGTCGAAGTCGCGCACGTAGGAGGTCTGGTTGATCACCGAGACGTTGGCGCGGTTGTTGTTCAACACGGTGACGGTCTGCGCGTTCACCAGCTGCGCGCTCTCGCTCTTCTCGACGGCGCGGAAGATCATGTTGACCTGAAGGTCGTTCAGGTAGGTCCAGGCCGCGGTGAGGCCACCGGTCGGGGTCAGGATGCGACCCAGCCGGTCGGTGAAGAAGTTCTCGGTGCGGCCGCGGTAGTCGCCGTCACCGCCGTCGTCGTAGAAGAAGCCCGACAGCGGGCTGGCCGCGGGTCGGCGGTGCTGGAGTTGTCTCGGCCGGCCGACGCGTTGGTCTGCAGGCCGTTGGACAGGTCGTCCAGCGGGGCGACCGTGCCCTTGTTGCCGGCGCCGCCGGTGCCACGGAAGTCGACACCGACCTCCTGCAGGAAGTTCTCGTTGATGGTGAGGAACTTGGTCTCGACGGTCACCACCGCGGTCGAGATGCGAACCATGTCGGCCAAGAACTTGGCGACCTCGTGCTGCATCTTCGGGTTGGCCTTGATCAGCAGGTAGCCGCCGTCGACCTGGTCGATCGACGCCCGCTCTCGCCGTCCCAGTAGCCCGTCCCGGTCGCGGCCTTGATCTGCGACACCAGCGTGTCCATCTCGATCAGCGCCACCTTTCCGTCGGACTCGCCACCGGTGCGCGGCACGGTCGACTCCGAGTCACCGGTCGGCAGGTTCGAGATCGACGCGGGAAGGAACGCGGTGGTCGGGAAGATCAGGCTCCGGATGTCGTGGGTGACCAGCACGTTGTCGCCGCCGGCCTTGGTCTTGTTGGTGATCAGCACCACGCCGTTGCGGATCGTCCACGCCAGCTTCTCGCTCTTGCCGCACATCAAGTTCAGCATGTTCTTGAGCGTCATCGGCGTGACCAGGTCCAGGTCGAGCTTGAGGTCCTCGCCGGTGATCACCTCTTGCCCTCGTTGGTCACGATGATCGTGACCGGGGACTGCGTCGCCAGCACCTTGAAGGCCTCCTGATAGGGGCCGTTGCCGTCCGGCTTGAACGACATGCGACCGATCTCGGTCTCCGCGACGCGCTTGGTGGTTGCCGCGTCCTCCGGATCCAGCGCGATGCTCGGCAGCTTCTGGCCACCGCGCCGCACCGCACGCGCCCACGTCGATCCGTTGACCCGCATCACTTCGGTCTGCGGGTTGAGCAGGTCCTCGCGCGCTTCGCGGTTGCGGAGGTACTCGATCGCCTTCTCGCGGAAGCTTACTGCTCCTTGAAGGCCGCTCGCATCGACTTGCTGGAAGCGTTGTAGAGGTCGCGAGCCAGCGGGTTGCCCGGGTCCTCGGACAGCGCCAGTTCGGCCAGGTGCTGGGCCTCCTTGAATCGCCGCACCACGAACGCCTTCTCGGCGGTCTGGATCAGCTTGTTGACCTTGGCCGTGATGCGCCCGCTCGCGCGCCTCGGCCTCCATGGTCTTCTGGCGGGCGGCCGCCTGCTGGGCGTCCACCATCTCCGACTCGTAGGCGGTGCGCTTGGCCTCGGCGTCGTTGAGCAGCCCTCTGGTCTGGTCCTCGAGGGGCTTCCAGTTGACCCAAGGCAAGGCCTCGATCTGCAACTTCGCGGCGCGGAACTGCTGGATCGCCAGGTCGAAGTTCGACGCGCGGAGCAGCTCCTTGCCCTGCTGCAGGTATGCCTCCACGCGAGCGCGGGCCGCCTGCTGCTGGATCTTCTGCCGATCCTGCATCGCCTTGTCGAAGGTGTTCGCGGTGCCCGCTGCCTGCCCGGACTCGGCGCGCAGCGACTGCAGCTCACGCAGCACTTCGCGGTTCGCCGGATCCAGCTTCTCCGCCTCCAGCAGGAAGGCCATCGCCAGCTGCGGCTTCGAGCGCGGCGCGCGGCGGGCGTCGGACAGCATTTCTGGATGAGGAAGCGCTCGCGCTCCTGCATCAGCTTGTCCTGCGGGTCTTGCTTTGCGGGGGCCGGCGCCGCGAGGGTGCCGGTCGCCGCATCGACCCTGGCCCCTTCGGCAGCAGCTGCGGATCGGTGGTTTGGGTGGAACAGGCCGCGATCGCACACAGCAAGGCGGTGAGGACTGCACAGAGCTTGGGACGGCCGTTCATCTGCATTGGTCTCAGTAGGGGCGAGCCGGTGAGGGGAACCGGCCGGCCGATAGGGAGCGGAGGCTTCGACTCGAGAGGGGCGGGCACACGCCGTCGCTGCAATGAGCGACTGCGACCAGGAAACCGGCGATGGTTCGAGTGGCGCGTGGCATCCGTGCGAGAGGAACCCTGCGGCCGAGCCGTATGCCGCGGGGGTTGGAGACGCCGAAAATTAGCTGTCGCCTGATCCCGGTGCCACCTCGATCTCCGGGTCTTTGGGGTTGCCAGCTCGTCCCGTGCGGCGCGCCGCACGAGTGCAATGGCGGGTTTCGAAGGGGCCTCAGGGTGGCTGGCGGGTGCCTCCCAGACCGTCAGCTCGGCTCGCGACCCGCGCGTCGGGCGGGTCGCGACGCGGGCGCGACCGGGGAGCTCCGATCGAGACCTCGCGGCCGAGTCGGCGAATTCGCGACTGCGCCTCAGGCCTGGCTGGCCCCTGTCCACAGGGGTGAACCCGCCTGTGACCCAGGTCCCGAAGGGCGACCGCTCGGCATTCTCCGCGCGGGTTTCGTCCCTACCGCGACGGAAGCGGACCCGGCCCTCGTCGAGGGTCGAGCGGCGCTCGGCGACCGCTGGCATTGCCACCCGACCGCGGGTGAGGGCCTGACCGGGCGGCCTGGGCGCACGGCGATGCCGGCGGCTGACCCGGGCATCTGGCCCGGACTGCTCGTGACCGCGCTTCTGCGATCGCGCGAGGTCGGTGCTGGCGTCGTCGAACGTCAGAGCCTGCTCCTCGACGGGGAGGCACCCCGCCTCCTCGCAGAACCCGCCCGTTCATCTGCCAACAACCTCACGATCTCGCGACGCCTAGCGCCCGCCGCCGCCGCCGAAGTGGATGTCGTCGAAGCCGACGAATTTGACCGCGTCGACGCATGCCGCGACGTCGCCGTAGACCGTGCCAGCGTCGGGCTCGATCACCACGGACATCGGCTTCATCCGACCGGGCCGCTTGGATCGGGCACGCTCCAGCGCGGGTCGCGGTGGAGCTCCTCCAGCTCGCGCTTCAGGTCGTCGAGCAGAGTCGGCCCGGGTCGCCCCCACGCTGAAGTGCACCTTGTGTCCTGGCCAGTAAACGCGTTCTTCGCTGCCGGGCGCAGGGTCTTCTCACCGCGGCGGTCGAGCACGATCCGGATCCGCAGCTTCTCCTGCGGTTCCATTGTCTCGCCTCCTCGGCTGCCCTTGTGTCCTTGGGCAGGTAGGCGGGAGCTTGGATTCGAGGATCTTGAAGTCGATGCAGAGGAAGAACACGATCAGCAAGAAGACGACGTCGATCATTGGTGTCATGTCGACCTCGGACTCCGAGGTGGTCGCGTCGCGCCTCTGCTTCCGCCTGTGCTTTGACCTCACGGTGTAGGTCTCTCCCGGCCCGGGGGTTCTGTGCCAGGAGCGCCCAACGCCGTCGGCGGAGGTCGGTTCACTGAGTGCGTCGGTCATCGTGGGGAGTCCGCAGGAAGGTGGACGACCCCGTCTCCCCGCGAACTCCCGCTTCCCCAACCTGTCGCAGACTCGCGTCGCGGCCTGCGGTGCGCCGCCGAGTCGGACCCGGCGGCGCGCGACCCACTACTTCTTCTTCTTGCGCGGCTTCTTCGCGCATTTTGCCGCCCGTCTCACTGCCGAGCCCGCCGCCGAAGTTGATGTCGTCGAAACCGACGAACTTGACCGCGTCGACGCACGGCGCGACGTCGCCGTAGACCGTCCCGGTGTCCGGCTCGATCACGACGCCCATCACCTTCTTGCTGCCTGGCTTCTTCGGATCGGGCACGCGCCGGTTCGGATCGTCGTGGATCTTCTTCAGCTCGTCCTTCAGCTCGTCGAGCGTCTCGACCTTCTTCGGGCCCACGGTGTAGTGCACCCTTGTGACCGACCAGGTAGTAGGGCGTGCTTGGCCGCCGGGCGGAGGCTCTTCTCCCCTTGCGGTCGAGCACGATCTTGATCCGCAACTGCTCTTGCGGTTCGACCCTCTCAGGTTGGCTGCCCTTGTCCTTCGGTAGTACGCGGGGAGCTTGGACTCGAGGATCTTGAAGTCGATGCAGAGGAAGAAAATGATCAGCAGGAAGACCACGTCGATCATGGGGGTCATGTCGATCTCGACTTCCTTGGTGACCTCTTCCTTCATCAGCTGTCGTCTGGACTTTCTGGCCATGGTGTGTCTCCCTGTTACTTGGCCTTCTGTGCCTTGAGCATCTTGTCTTCCTTGTCGATCTCGCTCATCGCCAGCTCGAGCTTCCAGAACTGCGCGTAGGGCTGACTGCACGCGGTCATGAACTTGCCGACGTAGTGCCACTCGGTCCACTTGTCGGCGCGGACCAGCACCGGGTCATCGGGGATGTTCGGGTTCTTGGCCGACACCGCCTGTCCTTCCTTGAGCGGCTTGTAGGTGAGCTTCAAGGTGTTGCGCCACTCGACGAGCAACTTCTTCATACCCTCGTAGTTCTCGCCGTGCTGGGCCGCCGCGTAGTAGGTGTTGCCCTTTAGATCACGTCGCCACCCTGATTGATGTTGGCGATCGGTCGCACGTCGGTGGCTGGTCGTCCGGCTGACGTACTTCGCCTTCGGCAGGATCAGGTCTTCGAGGTCGGTCTGGCTGAGGTCGATCACCAGCACGAAGAAGATCATCAGCAGGAAGACGCAGTCGATCATCGGCGTCGCGTCCAGCTTCGCGTCTTCTTGACGGCATCCAGGTTTGCCATGGTCGCTCCTTGGCTGAGGTTCTTGCGGTTGCGCGGTCAGCGCACGGACGTCAACGTCCGGACGCCGGCCTCGGATCACGCCTTGGCGCACGGAATCGCTCGAAAAGGTCCTCGGCGATCGCGTTGACCTCGATGGTGGTCCGCACCACGCGGTTGCGGAACATGAAGTAGAACGCGCCGACCGGGATCGCCACGCACAGACCGAAGATGGTGGTGGTGAGTGCCAGCTTGATACCACCGGCGAGCTGGGCCGGGCTCACCTGAGCCACCGGCGGCGCGCGATGTCACCGAACGTCACGAACATACCGGTCACGGTGCCGAGCAGACCCATCATCGGCGCTGTCGCGGCGATCAGCGACAGGTAGCCGATCTTCTGGAACAGCTTGACCGACTCCTCGTCCTCCATCTCGCGCACCGAGGACTGCATGGTCTCGAACGGGTGGCCGAGCTTTGCCAGGCCCGCGGCGACCACATTGGTCAGAGTAGTTGCGCTCGCTCGCAGAGGTCCAGCGCCTCCTGGAAGTTCTTCTCGTCGAACAGTGCCTCGAGCTCGTCGATCAGGTCCGGCGGCGCGATCTTGTCGCGCTTGAGGGTCGCGAAGTTCTCGATGATCAGCGCCAGCGAGAGGATCGAGATACCCACGATGATCCAACCGATCGTGCCCGCGTTCTTGAACGCGTCCATCACCGGGTTTGTGCGCTCGGTGCCGGGGCGTCCTGCGCCATCGCGGTGGACGCAAGGACCAGGAAGGTTGGGACGGAGGCGACGAACTTGTTCAGCTTCATGATGATGGGACGGTTTGGTCGGGCCAGCAGGGGAGCCGTAGGGGACATCGGCTCGGGGGAAGGCCCGCGGGGTCGAAGGGTTAGAGGGGGATGAGCAGAGTCAGGGAAGTGTGCGCAAGGCTCGGGCAACCGGAAACCCCGGCGCTGGCCAATCCGCAAGAAAATGTCTGGGGCCGACCCGCTCGTCCGGTGCCGTGGCCACCGTCCGATGGGTCGGCGGCATTCAGCCGTCGAGCTCCTTGCGCGCGAGGTTGGCCCACGGGGTGGTGGCGCACTGGGCGCGCACGCTCTGCAGGTAGGTCTTGGCCCGCGCCGCGCTCGTTCTTCTCGTTGTCACCGAGCGCCTTCAGCACCTTGGCGGTGAAGCACAGCGCCTTGGCGCTGCTCGTCGGGTTGGAGTCGGGCCCGATCGCCGCCCGAGCCAGTTCCAGCTGAGCTTGGCGCAGCGTGCCGACGTCGTTGTTGGTGCTGGCCTTGAGGAACAGGATCTGGCCCTGCCTGGCGAGGGCTGCGGCGCGGATGCCGCGCGCGTTGGTGGATGCCAAGCCGCGGTAGTAGTTCAGCGCGTCGTCGCACAGCTTCTCGCTGATGAACGACTCGCCTTGCATCACCAGCGCCTCGGTCTTGAGCGGGTTCAGCTCGGCGGCGTGCAGCGGCTCCTGGCCGAGCGCCGCGTCGACCGACAGCGCGACGCCCTGGTAGCTGGCGCGCGCGTCGGCGAACTTGCCCTGCGCGAACTGCGCAGCGGCCTGGTGGCCTTCAGCAGCGCATTCCAGCGCAGTGCCCAGCCCGCGGTGGTCGCTTCGCCCTCGAGCGGAGCGATCATCGCCTCTGCACCTGCCGAATCGTTGTTCGCCAGCCGCGCCTGGGCCAGCCGCACCTTGGCTTCGGGAACGAAGTAGCCGTTGGCCTCGGCCGACAGGTAGGCCTCGAGCGCGGCGATCGCGCTGTTGGCTTGGGTCGAGTCCTTCGTCGCCGCGCGCGACAGGCACGCTCCGGCGTGGAAGGTCGCGGCGTGCTTGACGAGATCGCGGGTGGCCTTCTTCGCCGCTTCGCTGAACAGCTTGCTCGCGCCGATCAAGTCGCCGCGCCGCTCAGCCGACTCCGCGCTGGCGAACTCCTGGGGGCGTCGCCGAACCGCAGGCCCACGACCTGGCTGGCCGGGATGTCGGTCGGCTTGCCGCCGGACTTCTGGTAGGTGACCTTGTCGACCGCCAAGCCGACGATCTTGCAGCTGGTGGTGTGTCCGCCGGTCTTGCGCAGAACGGTGTCGCCGAACTCCTTGTTCTGCGCGGCGAGCGCACCGAGCGAGGAGAGGATCGCCAGCGCCGTGGCGCAGAGGCGGAACGGGGTTGCAGGTCGCGGTGCGGTCACTTCTGGATCCGTTGGAAGAGGTTGTGGATGCGGACCCCCTCGGGGCCGAGGGAACGCAGCGTCGCGAAGTCGTCGACGTTCTGCGCGATGCCGTAGAGGGCTTCGGCGCGGGTGCGGAACTTGTCGTCCTTCGACTGCGCGTGACGGGCGAAGTACGCTCCAGGTGGAAGCGGCATACCACGGCAGGGAGTAGCGCGGCGTCCGCTTGGAGTTGGTGGCGAACTTGCGGTACTCGGACAGGTAGTAGATCTGGTACGCCTCCGCCGGCTTGCCCAGCCCGGTCTTCGGCTCGTAGTTGATGCCGTCCTTGTCCATCGCCGGCCAGCCGCCGAGAGCCAGCGCCTTGTAGCGCAGCACTCGTAGTAGGCGCTGGTCTTCTTGCCCTTGGCGAGCTGCTTCTCGGCCTTCTCTAGGATGTCGAGCGCCTCCTGCATGCGGCCCGACTGGCGCAGCAACGCGTAGCCGAGCACCGGACGCACCTGGCGAAAGCTCCCCGCCTTCGACTTCAGTATAGCTTGAGGATCATCTCCGCCGCCTTCTCGCACTTCGGCCAATCCTCCAGCTCCTCGGCGAGGCGCATGGTGTTGTAGAGCAGCGCGTAGGCCGGCTTGCCGATGGTGCGGGCGTAGTCGAGTCCGAGGTCGAGCGCCTGTTGGCGGAGCAGCCGGAGCTTGGTCCCGGTGGCGGTCGCGTCCTGCTTCTTCTCGACCAGGAGTTCATCTCGGTCTCCAGCGCCCGCACCTGATCGGTGTAGGTGTTGAAGATCTTCGCGCCGAGGAACTTGTGCGCGTCGGGAGTGATCGTGCCCAGGTTCTTGAGGGTGTTGTAGCGAGCCACTGCCTTTGTCGTCTTGGCCGACCTCCAGGTAGGCGTGGCCGAGCATCTCGTGCACCTTCACCATCTGCTGCGGGCGTGCGCGGCGTGCGTTGCCTCGAACTCGAGCAGGTGCTTTGACGTCCTTGAACTTGGTCAGGTCGGGCTTGCCGTCCTTACCGCGGGCGCGCTCGTAGAGGATGCGACCCTGGGTGTAGTGCACCCAGGCGAGCGCCTGCGGCCGGTAGCCGCGCCGCACTCGGTCATCCTCGGGAATCGCGGTCTGCTTCGCCCAACTGCGGTATTTCCTCGATCTTCTTCAGCGCCTCGTCGAACTTGTTGGCGCGGAACAGGCACTCGATGCCATGGCCGATCGCGAGTTCGCATTTCGGGAAGCTCGGCTGCACCGCGAAGAACAGCTGGGCCGCGTCGGCGAAACTGTTCTTGGCCTTGGCCTGCAGACCCCTGGCGTAGTCACCGGCAGTGGCGACGTCCGGGTTGTAGTCGCTGAGCTGGCCGTCGATCTTGCTCTTGAGGTCGGTGAACGCCGCGTGTTGGCCAGCGCGCTCGAGGGCGCGGCCGAGGCAGGACGCTGCTGCGGTCGCCGTGGCGCGCAGCTTCTGGTTGGTGTCGTTGTCGTTCTGGCCTGCAGTTCGGCGCCGAACTCGTCGAGCGCGCGGAGAACGCCATCGCGGCCTCGAGGTCGCGCTTCATCGCCTGGTTGGCGCGGCCGATCAGCACCCACGCGTCGAAGCCGAGCTTCTTGCGGCTCGGCGTCCATGCCGTTGATCGCCCGCTTGAAGCCGTCGATCGCCGCGTCGTAGTTCTTCTCCTGGTAGTCACCGCGGGCCACCTCTCGAGCAGCAGCGCGCCGGTCACCAGATCGGCCTTGCTGCGCAGGATGTCGCGGATCAGATACTTCGCCTTCAACCCGACGTAGTCGTTGGCGTGGTCCTTGTTGATCTCCTTGGCGGTCTTCAGTGCTTCGCTGACGTCGGACTGGGACGGCGATGCGGGTTTTGACCCGTGCCGCGGTCAACATGATCGACGCGCCGTAGAGGTAGTGGGTTCGGTCTGGAACTCCTTGATGCGCTTCTGCAGCTCGGTGACCAGTGCCAGCACGGCCTCGCTGTTGCCTTGCTTGTACTGAACTGTCGCGGCCCGGTCGTAGACCTCCTGCATCATCTCGAACATCGCTGCGCTGCGCTGACTCGGGCAGGCCTGCATCGGGGTCGGTCAGCGAGGTGTAGATCGCCGAGATCGTGTCCTTGTAGCGCGACGCCGCCGCGGCCAGCTCGCCCTTGACCTCGGCGATCTTGGAGCGCTCGAACAGCGCCTTTGGCCGAGGATCGTCTCCTCACCGACCTCGAGGATGAGCTCCTCGAACACGTCCGATGCCTCGCCGCACAGGGTACGTGCGATCCTTCGGCACGGCGCGGGCGTGCTCCCGGATCAGGATGCCGCGGCGCAGCATCGCGACGAACTGCTCGATCTTGTTGCCTTCGTTCTTGAAGGCGACCTCGCTGTTCTTGGCTGCCTCCACGCCCTTGCGGAAGATCGCGGCGGCTTCTTCCTCGAGACCGGCGACCTTGTCGGGGTTCTCCTCGCGCGCCAACTCGAGCTCCTCGTTGAGGAAGTTGCCGAACTCGATGCAGGCGTCGGCCATCGTCACCCGCGCCTTCGCCGCCACCGGTTCGCCGGAGTAGCGGTCGACGAACTCCGAGGACTTCTCGATGGCGTCCTGCATAGCGCGCGTTGTTGCGCGCGATCCGAGTGGCGCTTGGCGCCCTGCAGCGACACGTCGATGTGCAACTGCGCGACCAGCTTGAAGTCGCCGCTGTCCTGCATTTTCTTGAGTTGGTCGACCTCGAGCTGAGCGAGATCGATGAACCGCAGCTCTGAGACCAAGCCGCGCACGAACTCCATCTCGTCGTGGAGCGCCGCGGATTGCGCTGGAAGTGCGGTGAGCGGCAGCAGGAGGATTGCGAGATGCGCCAGGCGGCAGGGGTTCGTCATGTCTCGGCCGGTCGTTTCTGAATGCCCGATGAGAGGGAACTGCGCGCGGGCACGGAACGGCACCGCGGGCAGCAAGGTGTTCGCCGGTAGCCATGCGCAGGCGCTCCACACCGGACGCGGGGTGCGGAGTCGTGGATGCCTGCCGGTGAACCGACGGGGAGGAACGGCGAGTATAGCGCGGCGGTTCAGGGGATCGAGCGACAAGCCCCGGCCGCGCGATTCGGGCCGCGCCGGGGCTGGTCGCTGCCGGGCTTCGTCGACATTCACGGCCCGCCGCTCGGGGTCCACGGCCGCGACCACCCCGTGCTCGTCGTGATCAGGCTCGGTCGCTCACGTTGGTGCTTCCGTGATCGCTCCTGCCTCGGACTCTGCGCCACAGAATGTCGACTGTGAGACCCGTGCCTTCCCGCCCCTCACCCGCTGAACCTACCGTGATCGACACGATGACCGCGCGTGTCGGCGGCGACCTGCGCCGAGACCCTCGAGCCTGCCGGGCCTACCTCGGTGGGGGTGGGCTGTCGCCCTCGAGCCACCCGGGTCCAGCGGTCGCGGCCTGTAGTAAGGGCGCCGTGCCTGCGCTGCTCGCCGCACGGGGTTCCTGCCGGGCGGACAGGTGTGGCCGCGACTCTCGCCGCCGGCCGGGCGCGGCGCCGTCGATGTGAGGCGCGCTGCGCGTGGGACCGACTACTTGCCGCCGCCGCTGAGCGTCTCGAAGTAGTTCGGCACGAACTTCGGCTCGTGCTCGCGCGGGATGATGATCGTCGCGCGGATCAGGATCAGCAGGTTCGTGTTGGCGACCGACTCACCGCGGCGCCCGAACAGGAAGCTGATGATCGGGATCTGGCTCAGCACCGGGATCCCGGACTCCAAGCGGGTCTTGTTGGAGATCTTCATGCCGCCCAGCAGCACCGTGCCGCCGTCCGGCATGGTGACCGTGGTGCGCACCTTCTGAGCGTGGTGCGCGGCAGCTGCAGGGTGATCGGCTGACCGACACCCAGGGTGGTGGTGAAGGTCGGGATCGGCAGCACCAGGTCGAGCACCGTGGGGCGGAGCTCCATGGTGATGAAGCGCCGATCGGCGCTGACCACCGGGCGCACGTCGAGCGCGACACCGTCCTTGACCACGCCGATCACCGGGTTGGCGACCGCGGCGGCCTGGGCGATTTCGACCTCGAAGTCCTTGATGTAGGTCGTCTGCCGCAGCACCGACATGTTGGCGCGGGTGTTGTTGTAGACCAGCAACCGCGGGCGGTGATCTCCTGGCTGCGGTCGTTCTTGGCGACGGCGCGCAGGATCATCTCCAGCTCGGTGTCGTTCAGTACGCCCACTGCAGCGACAGACCACCGGCATTGGTGAGATCCCGCTCGGCGTCGCCGTTGAGGCTGCTGTCGAACAGGTTCTCGGTGCGGCCGAAGAAGTCGCCGTCCCCGCCGTCGTCGAAGAACGCGCCCGGCTCGGTGCCGGTGCCGACCGTGCCCGGCGAAGCCGGGTTGATGTTCTCGCGCCGGCCGAAGTCGTCGAAGCCGACATTGGGGCGGTTGGCGATTCCACGCCCCGGCACGCCCTCGGCGGAGTTGTTGCCGAGCCCGCGGAAGTCGACGCCGACGTCCTCCAGGAAGTTGTCGGTCACCTGCAGGAAGCGACTCTCGACGTCCACCTGGATGCCCACGGCCTCACGCAGGTCCGCGAGCAGCTTGTCGATCTGCTTGTGCACCTGGCGGGTGTGGCGAACGATGATGCTGCCGCGCAGTTCGCTGATCGTCGCGCCGCCCGAGTCCCACGAGTCGCCACCGATGTTGGCGCGGATCAGCTCCTGGAGCTTTCCGGCGTCGACGATGGTCGGCTTGGCTTCCGCCTCCTCGGGCGGGGCTGCGGCTTCATCACCCGGCAGAGACAGCTTGGGCTCGATGCCCGGCTTGCTCGGCACGCCCTCCACGATGTCGTTGACCAGGCACTGCTTGTAGCACATCCGGCCGCCAGCGAGCTTGCTCTCGGACGAGACCAGCTCCACGGTGGAGTTGTTGATGCGCCAACGCACGCCGGTCTTCGCCGCGATGATGTCGAGCGCCCGTGCCGCGGTGGTGGGGGCAGCTGGAACGCCGTCAGCGTGGTCGCGCCGGCGTCCATCTCGGCCGCCGACTTGTTGACGATGAAGTTGATCTCGGTGCGGTCGCCGAAAGCTTATTTCGCCCAGTCCGCCAGCGTCGCGTTGTTGAAGGTGAACTCCTGCTTGACCGAGTTCAGCTTGGCCATGATCGCCGCTTCCTCGGGGCTGTCTTCCTCGCCGACCGACTTGAACTCGAGCGGGCCGCGCAGCGGGTGGTGGTGCGCCACACGTCGAGGTCGTAGCGGTAGACCTCGTTCTGCGGCAGGTCCTCGGCGCTCAGCTCGTCGAACAGCTTGCTCCACTCTGACTTCCAGGTGCGGCGCAGTCGCTCCAGGTTCTGGTCGTGCCGCGCCCGCGAGGCGAGTTCCTTGAGCGCCAACGCGTTGCTGTCCCACGGCTGCACCTGGAGGATCGACTCGATCGAGTCGAGGCAGCGCTGGTACTGGCCGTCCTGGAACGAACGGTTGGCGTCCTCGAAGAGGCGCCGCGCGCGTGTGCGTTGCGCGATCAGCTTGAGGCGCTCGGTTTGGCCTGGGCCTCCTCAGAGGCCTTTGCGATCCTGGTCCACCTTGGCCGCCATCGCCGAGGTGCGCGCCTTCTTGGCGTCCTCGAGCTTGGCCGACAGCTGGGTGAACAACGCGCTGCCACTGGAGTGGAAGGGCGAGCATTTGAGGATCGTCACCGCGCGCTCGTAGCTCTCGACCGCCGAGCTGAAGCGGCCCGCCGCCATCTGCGCGTCACCGACCTGCGCGGCGGTGGTCGCGCGCGCCTCGTCGCGAGTCTGCTGCACCTGCCAGCGCAGGATCGCGCTCTCCTGCGAGGAGATCTGGTTCACCCGCTTCTCCCCGAGGAACTCCTGGGCGCGCGTGAACAGGTCGCGGGCCTCGGCGCTGTTCGGATCGACCTTGAGGGCGAAGCCAGCTCGCGGAGCGCCTCGACCCATTTGCCGATGTCGAGCGCGCGGCGCGCCTTGCGGAGCGCATCGGCCAACAGCGCAGCGCGCTGCTGGTCCTGGAGTCCACCCTTCTCCTGCGGCTGACCCTGCGGGTCCTGGGTGGTCGCGGGGTCGGGGTTTCACCCGTGGTGGTCGGCGGACCTGCCTTCACCGGGCGGGCTCGGGCCCGGTGCAGCCAGCGAAAGCGACCAGGGCCGGGAACGCGAAACCAGCGAGAGTGAAGAGCTGGGACTTCTTCATCGAGAGGCCTGAGAGGGGTCAGGGAAGAGAGCTGGGGACCGCGGAGCGGGGACTCCGCGCCTCGCCCAGGGACGGGCTCGCGGGCGGGCAGACCCGGCGAGGGGTGCGGCGGACGCTAGCGATCCCCCGGCATGGGGTCAATGCCGGACGACGGGAATGCGGGTGTGCTGCTGGGCCGAGGACGGACTCGAGCGGCGCTCGGCACGCGTCCCCGATCGGCCGGAGGATCACGGTCCGCGTCGAAGCGTGGCCGCGTCGACCGCCCACTCGTGGTGCGCAACCGTTCCACCGGGCGACCGGGCGCCTTCGGCTGGCTCGCGGTCGATCGGCGACGAACCGAGCTGCCGCGGTGCGCAAGGTTCGGTCGCCGTGCCTCGTTCCGCGGTGTGGTGCACCTGTCGTGGCGTTCGGTTCTCTTTGCCAACAAGGACCTTACATGCCGCGGGCCACGACCGGATCGAGTCCTCTGCGGGTGTGTGGCCGACGCCGGACCGTCGTTGGAGCAGCAGTCTCGAGCTGGATCGCGGCGGTCGCCTGGCGCCCGCCTCGGGATGCCGCGCAGTCACCCGGGTGGTGGTGCGACTCGCTGGGAAGTAATCCCCGTGGCCTATCCGCGACGCGGTGGGACCTCTGGGTTCCCGAGCAGTCGGTTTGCGCGCTTGATGTCGTCCCACGTCTCCGCTTTCGCCGCCGGGTTGCGCAGCAGAAGTACGCGGGATGCCAGGTCGCGACCACCGGTATGCCCTGGTAGCTGAGGTCGCGGCCGCGCATGCATCGCATCGGCTCGGCGGTGCCGAGCAGGTTGTTGAGCGCCACTCGCCCCAGCGTGATCACCACCTCGGGCCGAATGATCTCGATCTGGGCGCGCAGCCACGGCAGGCAGGCGGCGATCTCGTCCGGCTCTCGGGTCGCGGTTGCCCGGTGGGCGGCACTTGTTGATGTTGGCGATGAACACGTCGGCCCGCCGCATTCCATGCCGTTCTCGATGATGCGGTCCAGGAGTTCACCCGAGCGACCGACGAACGGCCGTCCGGTCTCGTCCTCGACCTGTCCCGGCGCCTCCCCGACGAACATCACCCGTGCGTCGGCCGACCCTCACCGAACACCAAGTGGGTTCGGCTGGCGGCGAGCTTGCACATGGTGCACGGCATCACCTGGGTGCGCAACTCCGCCAGCGCCAGCTCCGGAGACCGCGCAGCCGGCGGCGCGAGGGTGGCGGCGACACCCTCCGTCGTCGCGCGATCGGGTTCAGGAGCTCCCGCGTCGATCGTCGCGCACACGCGTTCGGGAAGGGGTTCGACTGCGGGCAGTCGCAACGGTAGGTCGTCGCCGTAGCACGCGGCCGCATGGCCGAGGTGGCGGAAGATGGCCCAACGCGGATCGATCACCTGCCCGATTCTACCCGTCCATCGCTCCGGGCCGAACTGCCGATGAACCACACAGTGTGGTGCTGGGCCGACGGTGGAGGCGCGGTGCCCGCGCTGGCGGGCGCCTTCGCGCTAGTGGGGTGTGTCCGAAGTTCGTTGCATAAGTCGTCGAGTCATGCGGTTCGCTCGCAAGGAGCTGCGACGACACGGCTTGTTGGTGGACAAGCTGAGGAGCTGCGACGCCGCGAGCGGGCCGTAGGGCCGGCGACTTATGTGACCAACTTCGGACACACCCCACTAGCAACAACTGAGACGCGGTGCCGGTTGCGCGGGCGCCGTGTCAGTATCGCGGCTCGGCCGATTCTGCGAGTGCGGCGCAAGAAGCCCCGTAGCGGGGACTTCTGGCATCCGATCGCGTTGGCTGCACCCCGCGAATCGGGGCTTCCCAGCAACAACTGAGACGCGGTGCCCGCTCCGCGGGCGCCGGGTCGGTGTCGCGGCTGCGCCGATACTGCGAGGGTGGCGCAAGAAGCCCCGTAGCGGGGACTTCTGGCATTCCGATCGCGTTGGCGCACCCCGCGAATCGGGGCTTCCCAGCAACGACTGGGACGCGGTGCCCGCTCCGCGGGCGCCGGGTCTCAGAATTCCCAGCCGAAGCTGAGCAGGAACTGGTGGTCCGAGCGGTCCGCCTTCACGCCGGTGGTGGCCGGCGGCACCGCCGGCAGCAGCACCGGGGTGTTGTCGTAGTCGAGGATCCACTGCAGTTGGAAGAACTGCCCCTTGCCGAGCTTGGCGCGCAGGCGGGTGTCGGAGCGACCGTAGAAGTCGTCACCCTTCTCCAGACTCGGGATGTAGGACAGCGAGTTCAGCAGCGTCCAGGTCTCGTTGACCGTCCACGAGAACTCCGAGCCGACGCGGGCCGCGAAGTAGTCCGTGTCCTGATTGGGGGCCGGCGCGGCGGGTTGGATGCGCACCGACTCCTCGTAGTGACCGAGGCCGACTTCCAGCGACCACTGCATGGTCTTCTCGTCGATCAGCTGGCGGCCGTAGCCGGCCGTGATCACCCGCCGAAGCTCGATGTTGCGCGCCCAGTCGTACTGCAGCTGCAGGGCGGCGAACACGTAGTCCTTCTGGTTCGCCGAGAGGAAGTAGTCCTGCTTCGCCGAACCGTTGAGGTAGCGCTGGTCCAGCATGTAGCGAGCGTCGGTCGGTGACTGGGTCTCCGCGTAGCTCCAGTTGAAACCGAGAGTGGTGCGGTGCGGGCCCTGTCGGCGCACCGCGTCCGCCGCCGCCGAGGCGGCGCGGCGCCGTGTGTTCCCGGTCACCAGCAGGCCACCGATGTTGATGCTGCTCTTCCACCCGTCCTTTTCCTTGGGTGGAGGATCCTGGAGGACGGAAGACCACTCGTTCGCGCCAGTTTCGACGGGGATCGGCTGGCTGAGTGGCGTGTTGTCGAGCGTCGAGCTGCGCGGCGTTGCGGCAGCGATGCTCGGCGCGGCGTCGGTCCCCGGGGCCCGAGTTTGCGCGTGGAGGGTTGCTGTAGACAGCAACGAGACGAGGTAGGCGGACGAGACGAGAGTGGTTCGAAGCATCGAAATCCCTAACACGACTGCATGGCCGTCGCGCTTTCTGACCGTAGCGCGAGGCTCGAAGTGCAAACGTGTATAGTGGATGCACCCCTCTGCGCCCGAACAAAAATGCCGTCCGAGACCCACGGTCGTCCCGGTTTCGCAGCGGTCCTGGTGCTCGTGCTGCTCGCCACTTGCGGCCTGTACCTACCGCATCTCCTCTACCCGCCTGCGTCGGTGGAGCTGGGCGAGATCCGATCCCTCACGGGTGTCCGGGATGGCGCAGCACCCGCGCTCGTGCGCTGGACCCTCGCGCTCGACCAGCGCCTCGTCGGGGATGCCCCTGCCGTGGTTGCGCATCGGCACTCGTTCCTGGGGCACCTGCTGGCGACGCTCGGGTTGCTCGCCTTGCTCAGCCGACTCGGGGCACAGCGCGTCCCCGCAGTGCTGTGGGCAGGCTTGTTCGCCGTGCATCCCGCGTTGCAACAAGTGGTGGTGCTGTCGCCGATGCGATCGACCGTGCTCGCGGGGTGTGCCGGCGTCTGGGCGCTCCACCAAGTCGCTGCCGCCAGCGCCACGGCGCGGGTTTGGCACTGGCTGGTAGCCGCATTGCTCGGCGCGGTCTCGGCCTCTTGCAGCCCCTGGGCCGTGGTGTTGCCGCTGCTCGGGTACGCGGTCGGGATGCGCGTCCACGGCCGCGGCATCGCGCCTGCGGTGACCCTGGCGGCGTCCGTCGGGGCCGGTCTGTGGTTCGCCGGGGTGTGGCCCGACGGCTACGACTGGGCCGCGCTGTGGCCGGCGTGGCAGAGCCTGGTGGCGCCGCCGGCGCTCGACTTGGTCGATCCGCCGCCGAGTGAGTTCGCGTGGTTGGGCGCGGCCCTGGTCGGCATCTCGCTCGCCGCGGCGGTCGTGCTGCGCGGCCGGCGCCCCACCGCGGCGCTGGGTGCTGCCGTGTGCGCGGTAGCGATCGCCGGGGCCGGGGTGCGGTGTGCCGATGCCGGACCGGATCGCTTGCCGGTGTTGCTCGCGATCCTCGGGCTCTCGGTTGCCGGGGGTGGGTTGCGTGCGCCGCGCGCACTCTGGTGGCCGATCGGTGGGTGCGTGCTCGCCGCGGCCTCCGTGTGCGCAGTGCGAGCTCCGCTGTTTCACGACCCAGAGGCGCTGTGGCGCAGTGCGGCGCCGCGCAGTCCGCTCGCCCGGGTCCGGTTGGCCGACTGTTTGGCCGCCCGCGGCGGTGGGTTCCGCGACCGCGCCCTCGACCTGCTGAAGGACGCCTTGCCGCAGTTGCGCGACGGCAGGGTGAAGCTGCACGGGCAGCGGCTGCGGGTGCGGTTGCTGGCTGCGGTGGGGGAGAACGAGTCGGCGGCGGCCGCCGCGCGGGACCTGTGTGGCATGGCGGCCGCGGTGGGCGACAGGGAGGCCGAGCTCGAGGGTTGCGTGCTGGCCGCCGAGTGTGCGACCGCGTTGGGGCGCACCGCCGAGGTCGATGCGTTCCTCGACCGCGCCAGCAAGCTCGACGCCGACCACCCGGAGGTTCTCGCTGCGCGCGCCGAGCGGGGATTCGGGGCGCTGGTCCAGACGGCGAGGGAGGCCGGCAAGACCGTCGACAGCCCCGCATGGGTCCGGCAGGACGACCCGGCGCTCGCGCCGATTCGGGCGTCGAACGCGCGGGCCCTGCAGATCGATCCGAAGTGTTTCCGCGCCGTCATGCTCGATGGGCGCCTGCTCGAGGCCACCGGTCAAGTGCTCGCGGCCCAGCCGCGCTACGAGGAGGCCGTGCGGCTGCGTCCGCGCCGGGTCGAGCCGCGGCTGCTGCTCGCCAAGCTCTACCTCGAGTCCCAGCTCACTGCGGAAGCGGAACAGTGCGTCCGCGCGGCGTTGCAGGACGGCGTCGACGACCCGCGGCTGCACTACTGGCTGGGACTCGTGTTGGTGAGCCAGGGCCGGACGGACGATGCCCGCCGCCACCTCGAAGCCTACGTGCGCAACAGACCGGACCAGCGCGACGCCAAGAAGCTGTTGGCCAATCTGCTGGCCGCCGAAGCGTTGCGGCTCGAGATGCAGATCACCCCCGGGCAGCTGCGGGCGTACGCCGATCGCATCGACAAACTCGACCCGGAGGACCCCAAGGGGTTGCTGGTCCGGGCGGCGGCGCTGTCGCGCGGTCGCCCCAAACTGGAAGACTTCCGCAGCGCGATCGAACTGCTCGAACGCGCCCGGCAGCGTCTGCCCGACGATGTCGATGTGCGCCGTCGCCTGGCTTCGGCCCACCGCGACCTCGGCTGGCAACTGCAGCTGACCAAGCGGGAGGATCCGGCGATGGAGCACTTCCGCGCATTCCTCGACCTGGCGACCCCAGACCTGCGCACCGAGGCGGTCCAGCGGGTGTTGCGTGGGCACTGCCTCAAGCTGCAGGACCGCGGCATCGAGGCGCTGAAGGCGGGTAACGGCAAGGCCGCCGAGCGCGAGTTCGAACGCCTGACGCAACTGAGCCCGGCGCGCCCGGACGGTCACTTCCAGCTCGGGTTGGCGCGGCTCAACCAGCAGCGGCTGGAGCCGGCGCTGGCGAGCTTCGAGTCGGCAGTGCGACTCGGTCGTGAACTCCGCGAGGACGTTTCGTTCTACATGCTGCCACTGCTCGACACCTTGAAGATGCTGGGGCGTGGGGCGGAGATGAAGCGGCGCGGCTCGGAGTATCTCGCGGCGTGCGTCCAGGCCGACCCGCGCACGGTCGCGAAGATCCGCCGCCTGCTGGAGTGATCGCGCGCACCCGTGTCGTTGCTTCCACCGGCGGGCCCCGCTAGGCTCCGCTGCACCCCTCCGGTGTGTCGGTCAGGCGACCGTGAGCGTGGACTGGGATCGAAAGACGGCGGTTTGGCGCAAGCCAGGGTTTTCAGCATTCGGCTCAACGGAGGGCACGGAATGGCGCGCAGGGTCAAGGACTTGTTTGCGGTGTTGGCGGAACGGCAGGGTGAGCGCGAGCGGCCGCGCGAGGTCCAGAGCCCCAACCGCAAGCCGAACCCCGGGGAGTCGATCGGCCGGTGGTTCCGCAACACGGTGAAGTCGCTGCGTCCCCAGGCGGAGGCGACTCCGGCGCCGGCGCCCTCCCGCCGCCGGCGCAGCACGCCCCCGGTCACGGTGGACAGCGGCGGTCTGTCGATGCCGGGTTGGTTGCTCGCGGCGATGCTGGTCGCGGCGCTGGGCTGCGGGTTCCTGGTGGGCCGATTCGCCCGTCCCAACGCCGACACCGAGCGCCTGGCGGCCAAGAAGTCGGGAGTCGCGGAGAAGCCGTCCGTATTCCGCGGGCCCGGGGCGGCGGGTTTCCTCGATGCCGCTGCCGAGACCGCCGAAGTCCACAAGCTCTACTTCGTCGTGAAGGTGTTCCCGCCGAAGGAGCGTGCGGCAGCCTCGGAGCTGGCGCAGGGGCTGCGGGCGCGCGGGTTGCACACCACGCGAATCAAGCCGCTCTACAAAGACGGCTCGCTATTCTGCTGGGCGACCCTATGCTACGTGCCTTCCTTTGCCGAGGAGAAGCCGACGCTCCAGGCCCTGCGGGCCCAGGAATCGGCCCTCGGCTTCACGGCCGATCCGGTCCTCTGTCAGCTCTAGGTTAGCGCTTTCGCGCATCGGCCGGCTGAACGGGGTCCGACCCAGGGGCTTCCGCTCTCGGTTCGGCCATTGCCTGAACTTTCCAGCCGATCCTCCCCAGCCATGTCCATCCATTCGAGCCTGAAGGTCGCCGGCGCGCTCGCCGGCGAGCGCAACGTCTGGACCCGCGTCGAGCGCATCGCCGCCCTGCAGAAGGTGGGGCAGTGGAGCGAGGGCGACCCGGTCACCGGGCTGCCCAAGGTGCGCACCCGGTTCAAGGTCAAGTCCAAGAAGCAGATGAAGGCCGAAGCGGCCGCTGCCAAGACCGACGACAAGAAGGGGTAGATGCCCCATCCGATCGGCGCAGCCCGCGCGCGGCATCGCTTCGACGCGTCTTTCACGATGGGGTGAAGCACCGCGAAGCCTGGCGGTGCCGCGCTGGACGCGACCCCACGGCGCCGCAGCCCGCGCGTCGACATCGATGCGCGGATGCGTTCACCCAGGCGATCGATCGCCGCGGCACCGGAGAACGACTCGCTGCCAGCGGGGTGTTTCCCAGAGGCGTCGATCGCGTGCTTGCGCCATCCCGAGCGCTCGGATAGTCCGGGCCGGTTCCACCCCCCTAACCCGCAACAGGCTGACACACACTAGTCCCATGCTGGCAAAGCGCATGAGCCGGGTCGAGCCGAGCGGCATCCGCCGCATCTTCGAGCTCATGTCGACGATGGACGACCCGATCAATTTCTCGATCGGGCAGGCGCACTACGACCCTCCCGAAGCCTTGGTCGAGGCGGCGTGCCGGGCGATGCGCGCCGGGCACAACCGCTACACCGTGACGCAGGGGTTGCCGGAGCTAAACCAACGGCTGCTCGACCGCGTCGAAGCACGCTACGGCCGCCGGCCGGACAGCTGCTTCCTCACCTCCGGCGTCTCCGGCGGCATCCTGCTGTCGTTCTTCGCCCTGCTGGATCCCGACGACGAGATCCTGCTGCCGGACCCGAGCTTCATGATGTACCGGATCCTGGCCAACCTGGTCGGGGCGAAGATCCGCTACTACGACACCTATCCGGACCGCGAGCCGCGCTTCCACATCGACGCGGCACAGATCGAGCAGCTGGTCGGGCCGCGGACCAAGGTGGTGTTCCTCAACTCGCCGTCGAACCCGACCGGCGGGGTGCTCACCGAGGAAGAGGTCGGTGTGTTGGTGCGCGCGGCGGAGCGGGTCGGCGCCTACGTGATCTCCGACGAGATCTACGACGCGTTCGTCTACGAGCCGACCTACGCCTCACCGGTGTCCTGCTACGACCGCGTAATCCAGCTCGGTGGGTTCTCGAAGACCTACGGCGTACCCGGTTGGCGGATGGGCTACGCGACCGGCCCCGCCGACGTGCTCGACGGGATGAAGACCCTGCAGCAGTTCTCGTTCGTCTGCGCGCCTGCGCCCTTCCAGTACGCCATCGCCGAGGTCGCACTCGACCTCGACATGAGCGGCTACATCGAGCAGTACCACGCCAAGCGCAATCGCCTGGTCGCCGATTTGCACCCGGACTACCAGTTGGTTCCGCCGGCGGGCTCGTTCTACGCGTTCCCGCGGATCCCCTCGGGAATGGGCGAGAAGGCGTTCCTGGATGCGTGCTTCGCCGAGAAGGTACTGGTGGTGCCCGGCAGTGCGTTCTCGGCGCGGGACACCCACTTCCGGCTGTCGTTCGCGGTCACCGACGAGGACCTGTCGCGCGGCATCCACGCGTTGAACGGGATCGCCGAGCGCCGCGGCCGCCCGCGATGAACGCGAAGGCGCCGCTGATCGAGGTGTTCACCTCGATCCAGGGCGAGGGCCGCCACGTCGGGGTGCCGACGACTTTCGTCCGGGTCGCGGTGTGCCCGATCCGCTGCGGCTACTGCGACACGCCGAACAGCTACGTGGTGCCGAAGCAGTTCCCCGTCGAGGTCGGTGGGGCAGCTACCCAACACGACAACCCGGTCACGGCGGAGCGCGCCGCGCAGCTCGTTGGCGAAAGCTCGGCCGCCAGCCGCTTCGGCGCGCCGGAGTGGGTTTCGGTCACCGGCGGTGAGCCCCTGCTCTACCCGGAGTTCGTGCGGCAGCTCGGTGCGGCGTGGCGCGCTGGTGGCGGTCGACTCGCGCTGGAAACCGCGGCACTCGATCCCGCGGCGCTGGCGCGCTGCATCGACCAGGTCGATCACCTGAGTGCGGACTACAAGCTGCCGGGAACCCTGCTCGAAGGCGACGCGGCTGCGGCCGGGTTGCGGGCTGCCGAGTGTGTCGCGATCGCCGCCGACCGGTCCGCCACCATCGACGTCAAGCTGGTGCTCACCGCGGCGTTCGACGAGTCCGCTCTGGCGGACGCTTGGGAGCGATTGCGCACCTTCCGTGAGCGGATCGTGGTGGTCCTTCAGCCGGTCACCCCGTTCGGCGCCGCGACCCGCCGCTGCCCGCCGGAGCGCGTCGCCCGGGTCAGCGCAGCAGCGCGGCGCGCCGGCTTCGCGGTGCGCGTGCTGCCGCAAGTGCACCCCGTGCTCGGCTTGCGGTAAAACAAGGCACCCCGGTTGGCATTCCCTGGACCGCCGGGCACAGTGAATTCTCGGGCCAGTGACCCATCGGCGCGCACCCGCCCCGACGTGCCCCCCGCGCGTGCCACGGACGATGTGGACCCGCACCACAGGAAGACCACGACATCCCATGAACCGTTTTCTCTCCGCCAGCGTCGCCGTTCTGCTGATCAGTGCCGCGGTCGCGGCTCAGACCGACGACGAGAAGTCCTTCCGCGCCGCACAGGCCAAGAAGCTGGTTGCGTTCGCCAACAAGGCCCTGAAGAAGGGCTTCCCGCACAAGGCCAAACTGACCTACCTGATGGTGTTGTCGGAGTACGACCCCGACAGCGCCGACGCGAACAAGGCGCTCGGCAACCGCAAGGTCGGGACGGTGTGGCAGCCGGTCCCCGGCTTCCAGTTTCCCAAGGTCGACAAGCCCGACCCGAGCGCCGCCAAGTCGTTGATGAACGACTACATCAAGTTGTCGTCGGACCTGGTGTACGCGCACAAGGAGATGGCGCGCAAGTACGCCACCGCCGGCCGGACCGACATGGCGCAGTACCACTACAAGAGCATCCTGCGGTTCACCCCGGATGACGAGGACGCCAAGAAGGGTCTGGAGCTGGTCGGCATCAAGGACGGGCTATCGGGGACCTCCGTCGAGCAGAAGCTGTTCCAGCGGGGCGTCAAGCTCGCCGATGTCGCGAAGAAGCAGGGTGTCGCGGATCACAAGGTCACGCGCCTTCCGGACACCGACAAGCACCCTGTATTGGAGCGAGCCAAGGTCGACTACATCAGTGTGAAGACCGAGCACTTCGTGCTGCGCGGTGACTACGACGAAGAGACGTTGCGCGACGCCGGCGTGTGGGCGGAGCGCGCCTACGAGTTGGTGAAGGCAGCGTTCGAGGGCTACGAGAATCTGTTCCTCGGGGACACCTCGAAGTGGTCGAGCACCCAGTACGCGTTCTTCAAGTCGAAGGACACCTACGATCAGATCCTCAACGCCAACCGCGATTCGTTCCGCACCAAGGAGGACTTCGAGTTCACCAAGGAGTACACCAGCGGCTGCCAGATCGGCAACCTCGGGGTCTCGGCGGCACCCTCGAAGAAGGGCGTGTGCGATGGCGCGGTGCGCAGCGTGGCGCGCAGCTACTCGGTGCTCGGCGGGGCCGCACTCAGCGAGGGGATCGGCCACACCTTCGTCGGGATGTTGCTGCGCAACAACCGCCGGTTCCTGGTCGATCGCAAGCAGCAGATCGGCACGCAGACCGAAGAGGAGGAGATCGCGAAGTTCAGCCCCGACATGGACATGTGGAACGAACTCGCGGTCGAGCAGGCGTGGAAGAAGGCCAATCTGCCGGCAGTGCGGCTGCCGCTGATCACGGCCGACAAGTTCGACGATCAGATGCGCATCAAGTCGTGGTCGTTCTGCCACTACCTGCTGCTGCGTGATCCGACGCTGCTGCGCCACCTCAGTCAGATGACGAAGTTCAAGAACGTCATCGACATCGAGAAGAACTTCACGACGGAGGCGGGTGTTTCGCTCGCCCAGCTCGACAAGGAGTGGAAGGACTTCTTCACCGGCGCGACCCCGGTGATGCGTGCGATCAACGACCGCAAGGATCCGATGCTGTCGGTCAGCAGCTCGGTGAAGAAGTGGCTCAACGCCATCAACCACGTGCGCGAGAAGACCTACCGAGCCGCGCCGGTCAACTGGAGCGCGCGCTTCTCCAGTCGTTGCAAGCACCACGCCGACTACCTGCTGCAGAACAATCTGCAGGGTCCGGACCAGGAGCAGCGGCAGGATCCGCAGCTGCCGGGCTCGACGCACGAGGGCAACATGTTCGCGCAGATGGCGATGGTGAGCACCCGCGCGCGCGACCCCAAGAAGGTGTTCGCCGAGTGGATGTGCTACCCGGGCTACCGCGACCTGTTCATGGTGGCGACGCTCAAGACGATCGGCATCTACCAAGAGAAGGACGTGTTGGTGCTCAACGTGGTGCAGGGTCTGGTGACCCCGCGCGCCCAGCAGTTCCACCTGTATCCCAAGCACGGCATGGGCCGTGTCCCCGCTTCGGTGAAGGTCGCCGACCTCGGCCCGGAGCTCAAGGCGTTCCTCACCAAGCACGGCAAGGGAGACCTCGAGGAGGTCGGCTTCCCGCTCAGTCTGCACTTCGGCAACACCACCAAACTGCACGACATGGGCATCAAGTGCCGGGTGCGCGTCAACGACCGTGAGGACGCGCCGGGACTGCTGCACATCGCCGACGACGGGACGCACCGGCGCACCGCGTCGCCGGGGTTGGTCGTCTTCTATCCGATCCCGCCGATTCGCAAGGGCGCCAAGGTGACCGTGGTCTGGAACTTCAAGTACGGAGACCGCCTCGAGAGCCTGAACGCCACCTACTCCCACTGATCCTCGAGCCGCTCCGCGCGGCACGGCCTCACCACCTTGGGATGATGATCCGAGACCCGTTCACCCGCATCGTTCTGGTGGCGCTCAGCGCCGCCGTCTTCGCATTCGGTTCGCTAGCGCAGGCCAAGCCCGACGTGAAGGCTCCTCCGCCCAAGCAGCAGACCAAGATGATCCAGGACATCGAGAAATCGATGCCGCCGGTGGTGCTCGTCACCAAGGTCGACAGCAAGGGGCTCAAACAGTGGGACAAGACCCCGGCGCGCAACTGTCCGGCGTGCAAGGGCAGCAAGCTGGAGAAATGCCAGCACTGCGCGGTCCACGAGAAGCCCGAGAAGTGTCCCGAGTGCAAGCTCAAGAACGGCCGCAAGGCGCCGTGCCACTACTGCGCGGGCAAGGGGCGGCTGTTCGACGAGCTGGAATGGGCGGTGTGTCCCGGCTGCAACGGGCATTCGCTGTTCATCTGCTACCTGTGTGGCAACAAGGGTGGCATCTCCATCACCGGAGGCAGCAAGAAGCCGCAGAAGTGCAGCTCGTGCAAGGGCGAGGCCGGCATGCCGTGCAAAGTGTGCAACGGCAAACGACTGGTGCAGTCGGCGTTCCGCGGCAAGGTCGGGCAGGTCAAGCTGGCGCAGCTGAAGCAGACCAAGGCCGACGTCGAGAAGCTGATCAGCGCCCTGCAGACGTTCCAGTGCAAGGGGCAGCCGCGCACCGACCGGAAGGAATTCGCCGCGTTGTTCAAGGACGTCTACCGCGAGTTCCCGTCGCTCAAGAAGGCGGTCGCGCTGAGCGAAGACGTCAACAAGGGGCTCGACGCGCCGTACAAGGACATCGAGAAACAGCAGTCCGAGGCCTACAAACGGTTCGTGCGCTACATCCTCTACTACTTGGTGCACCAGGAGAAGGTGATCGACCTCTGTATCGCCCGCCTCGAAGCCAACGAGAAGGTCAAGGAAGGAAAGTGACGCCGAACGCGATGAACGACCTCTTCCCTCGCCGGGCCACCCGGTTGTTCGCCGGGATGCTGCTGGGCGGTGCGATGGCGCTGCCCGCCCAGTCTCCGACCTTCTCGTTGCTGCGTCCGCCCGAGCTGACCGATGCCGAGCGAGCCGTGCGCAACACGCCGACGTTGCAGACCTTCCAGCGGGCTGGCAGTTCGGTCGTCCACGTGTTGGTCAAGATCGCCGGCGAGTTCCGCGTGCAGCGCGATAGCTCCGGCGTGACGATTTCGTCCTCGGGACTGGTGCTGACCAACCTGCACCTGGTGCGCGACGCGTTCGACAAGAACGGTGTGTTGCGCCCCACGCACAAGGTGATGGTCCGCACCGCCAAGGGCGAGGAGCTGCCCGCCAAAGTGATCGGGCAGGACGGTGTGCACGACCTCGCGCTGCTGCAGGTCGGGTTGGAAGACGGCACGACCCTGCCCGCGGTCGAGGTGGCGGACAGCCGCAAGGTGTCGCCCGGGGAGACACTGCTGGTGGTCGCGCGCCCGGACGAGACGATCTACGCCAACTTCGTGGGTTCGGCAACCGTTGCGCAGGGGCCGGTGGTCGTGGTCGACAAGCCCGTTGAACCGGACCGACTGCTGCTCAGCGATGCCAACATGAAGCGGCAAGCGGACGGCGGAGGCGTATTCGATGTGCATGGTCGGCTGGTGGCGATCGTCAACAGCTCGAAGGTGCGCCCGCCGGCCGGCAAGGATGCCTCCGAGCAGGAGAAGCTCGAGGCGCGCAACAGCTTCGGTTTCGCGCTGCGAACCCACGTCGCATTCCAGTCGTTCGCCAAGGCGCTGGCTCGAGTGGCGCAGAAGGATGATCCCGTCAAGCCTGGGCTGGCCGGTGTTGCGCGGCAGTACTGCGACGCCGTGGTGTCGGTGCGCGACGGTTCGCTGGCCGACATGCCAAAGCCGGAACTCGTCGACCCGTACGGCAAGTTCGCCAACGACAAGCTGTGCTCGGGGGTGCTCGTCGACCCTTCGGGATTGGTGTTGACCAGCGCTCACGTGGCCGTCGGCGAACAGCTGATCGTGACTCTGCGTTCGGGCAAGGTCTACCGAGCCAAGACCGTCGCGAAGCGTGCCGCGAAGAACGTGGCACTACTGCGGCTGGAACTTCCCAAGGGCGAGAAGGTGCCGTTCGTCGCGCTGGGTGACTCGGATGCCGCCATACTCGGCGAACGGGTGATCGTGCTCGGCAATCGCTACGGTTCGGCGATCAGCGCCAGCGTCGGACTGCTGTCGTCGCTACCGCGCGAAGGGGAGTCGGCCAGCCAACACCGGCGGTCGGCGGGCTACTTCCAAACCGGGGCTTACATCCACGGTGGTAACAGTGGCGGGCCCCTGCTCGGGCGTGACGGGATGCTGCTCGGGATCGCCGACAGTGCGGCCGCGGTGGAGAACGTCGAGATGAAGGCGAGCCACGATGCCGAGGCCAAGACCCAGGATTCGACCTTGGGGTTCGCGCTGCCCAGCAACTGGATTCGCGAGGCGTTCCGCAGCGAGTTCGGCGAGTTGGCGGCGAAGGATGGCCCGCTGTGCGCTACACCAAAGGTCGACGCCAAGGCGCGCGAGAACACCTGTGGCTCGGGGATCAGCCGGGTAGTGGCGAAGCACGCCGATTGCTTCCTCAACGTGTTCGTCAAGACGCAGAAGACCGGCACCAAGCGAACCGGCTTCATGTCGGAGCTCTTCCCGGAGGTCGCCGACGACAAGGACTTCCGGCTGCTGGGCCAGGGCTCCGGCGTGATCATCGATCCGACCGGGCTGGCACTGACCAACTGGCACGTGGTCGACGCGGCGGTCTACGCCGATGGGTCGCCGCGCAAGGACCACAAGGTGTTCGTCAGCCTCGGCAACGGCAAGAAGTACGAGGTCGAGGTGCTGAGTACATCGCGTGGCGACGATCTGGCTCTATTGCAGCTGCGACTCGGGGAGGGCGAGCAACTGCAGTGCATCCGCCTCGGTGACTCGGATGCGATCGCGGTGGGCGAGACGGCGATTGCCGTCGGCAATCCGCACGGCTTCTCCAACTCGGTCACCGCCGGGGTGGTGTCCGCCAAGGGGCGCGACATCATGATCAAGGGACGCGCGCGGTTGTTCCGTGGTCTGCTGCAGACCGACGCGGGGATCAACCCCGGCAACAGCGGTGGTGCTCTGATCGACCTCAACGGCGATCTGATCGGCATCAACAGCGCCGGCGATCACAGCCAGGCGAAGATCGGCTTCGCGATCCCGGTGAACTACGTGCGCGCCAAGTTCCACAGCACGCTGCTGTCCTCGGAGCGGATGCGCAGCGTGTTCCTCGGTATGGAGGCCAGCATCGACCAGAAAGGCCGGCTGTTCGTCAAGGCGGTGACCGACTACGGTCCCGCTGCGGAAGCAGGAGTGAAGGTCGGAGATTTGCTGCTCTCGGCCCAGGGCGAGAAGCTGTCGAACAAGGTGCAGCTGGTGAAGATGACCCGTGGGGCGGAGCCGTTCGTGCCGTTCCGCGTCGAGCTGCAGCGCGGCGACCAGAAGGTGGGCATCGTGATCCATCCGCTCAGCGACACGGCGTGGACGATCTTCAAGCGGGCGAACTTCGCCGCCCGCGAGGTGACGGCTCACCAGGCCCGCGAGTTGCTCAACACCGCGTGGACGACCGCGTACCGCGAGCACACTGGCGACACTGCGGGTGAGCCGCCCATGGGGATGCAAGCCGGCTTGCTGGTGACCCAGGTGCATCCGGATGCGGTTGCAGGCGGGCTCGACATGAAGAAGGGCGACGTGGTCATCGGCGTGCGCCGTACGGTGCGCGAGATCCACCTCGCCGATCGGCACGTGTTGGACCACATCCGCACACTGAAGGCGCTGCGCGATTTCGTTCGCGCGAACTCGACCAAGGAAGGCAAGACGGTCGAGCTGTGGACGGTGCGGGGCGACAAGGTGATCCGTGCCAGGGTAACCTTGAAGCGGCCTCCCCCCGACGCGTCGGCCAAGTAGCATGAACCCCAGTCCCGCCCTGTGCCTGTCTGCGCTGGCGCTGATTCTCGACGTCCTTCCCGCGCAGACCACGCCGGACGATCCCAACCGCGTGCTGGTCTTCTACCACCGCACGTGGCCGGACCAGAACGGGGATGGCATGGGCGACTCGGAGGAGGTGGCGCGCTACTACGCGACGGCGCGCAACATCCCAGCGGCCCGCCTGGTGCCGCTGTCGATCACGGGCACGCCGCGAGGTTGGACCAATGCCTCGGCATGGCAGACGTTCCACGACGAGCTGGTCACGCCCGTCAAGGCGGCGCTCGCGGCCGCAGGGCCGACCAAGATCGACACGTTGGTGTTTTGTTACGGCGTTCCGTACTTCATGAACATCCCCGTGGCGAGCAATGCCCGGCGGGCGGTCGACAGTCTGATCCAGGTGCCGAACGCGCTCGGCGACCGAACCACCTGCCCGATCGGCACGTGGTTCTCCAGCAACCCGTACCTCGAGCCCTCGCCGTCGGTGTTGCCCGACAAGGGTCGGTTCGATCACGCGACCTACCGGTTCAGCGTGCACGACATGTACTTGGTCCATCGCCTCGACGGCACCGACGTCGACGCTGCCAAGGACTTGATCGACGGGGCGCGCTACGGCGAGCTGCACGAGGGTGTCGGTGTCGGGCGCATGCCCGGCAACGCCTACATCGACACGCGCTACGGCTACTACACGGACGCTGTGCAGAAGGCGGGGTATCCGTTCGGCTACACCGCCTACCAGAATGCGGATCACGACATGGCGTTCGGCAAGTTCTTCCCGCCGCTGGTCGGGCTACCGACCTACTGGGAGGCTTCGGGCGCGGAGATCGGCGAGACCGGCGCGGTGTGGCAGGACAACAGCCCCGCACTCCGCGCCCGCGCGGCGTTCCTGTACGGTGGTTGGTACAACTATGGGCAGTACGTCGATGCGTGGGAGTGGCTGCCGGGATCGATCGCCTGTGACCTCAACAGCAATTCGATCAACGGCTACGAGAACGCCTACACCGGGTCGTTCCTCGCCTCGGCATTCGCCCGTGGGTTGAGCGCCGGCTGCGGCGTGGTCGCCGAGCCGTACCTGAACGGGCACACACGCCCTGAGGTGCTGCTCTACTACCTGGTCCAGGGGTTCACCTTCGCCGAGGCCGCGTCGTTGTCGCAACCGTCCCTGTTCTGGCAGACGGTGAACATGGGGGACCCGCTGTACGCACCGTATTCCGCGAGCCGCGTGCGAGTCGCTGACACCACGCCGCCGCCGCTCGCGGATGCGGGCGTGGTCGACCCCAAGGGCAGTAGCGCCACGTTGCGCGTCGTGGTGCCGCGGCGCCCGGCGGATCCGGACCTCTGCACCTGCAGGCTCGAGTACGGCACTGCGGCGACCGCGCTGACGACCACGGTCGACCACGGCACGATCTACCGCAGTCGACACGATTTCGCGCTGGCCGGCATCCCGGACGTGCCCGGCCTGTACTACCGAGTCGCGCTGCGCGACCCGGTGGGTCAGACCACGCAGGGCCCGCTGTGGGCGATGAACCCCCGAGCGTTCACCGGCTTCGACGTGCGGGCGCACGCCGAACCGAGCTCGGTTGCCTACGCGGCGCCGTTGACGTTGCGGTTCGCGGCCTCGACCGACACCGACTTCAGCACGGTCACCGCGTTCCGCATCGAACTCGAAGTTGGCACCCAGCGGGTGGACATCACCGACTACGTGTTCGCCGGCCGGTCCGAAGTCGCGGTGGGCCCGCGCGGGCGGACCGTGTTGCTCGCGATGCACGTGCCGGCCTACCTGCCGGCAGCGAGCTACAAGTTGCACATCACCGCCGCGACTGCCAGCCAGAGCTGGCAGCACACGGCGCTGTTCCAAGTGCAGTAGTCGACGCTACGCGGTGATCTGCACCGCCAGTCCACCGTGCAGAGTGATGCAGAACGCGGGGCGGATCGCCTCGACGCAACCGGTCTGCGCGACGAACTTCACGCCGATCAGCGAGCGGTCGTTGGGGATCAGCGCGCGGAACGCCGACTGCTGGAGCACGATCAGCGGCCGGGTGGCCATCACGCAGCCACTGGTGCAGGCCGGCGGCACCGGCAGCGTCAGCGTGTTGACGGACGCGCCGAAGAAGATCACCGGCTGCGCGGCGACGGTGCGGCACGGACCGGCGATGATCCCGAAGCCTTGGCCGATCGCCGGGCTGCCGGTGGTGGTGGGGTAGACGTTGCCGCAGCCGGTGCTGGGGATCTGGCGGACCTGGGCGGTGGCGGACACGGCGAGGGTGGCGGTGGCGGCGACGGCCAGAACGACAGAAAGGAAAGTTCTCATGCGAAGGGTCTCCTGGGGTAGACAGGTGCCGGTTGGTGTCTCGAAGGCCCGCTGGCGCCGAGATTCGCCGGGAGAAACTGCGCGCGCTGCACGCAACGGGCTGTTCCGGTAAGTTGGCCGGTGATGAACCCCGTCAACCCGTCCCGCCGCCGGGGCGTCGCCTCGGGCGCGTCGCGATGGATCGTCGCGCTGTCCCTCGCTCTGCTGTGCAGCGGTTGCATCGTCCGTCGCACGCGGGTCGACACCGCCGCATACAACCAGGCGCCGCCCCCTCCGGGCGTCGACACCGCGCAGAGTGCCGCGCCGGTCGACGAGGTCGACCAAGCGACGTTCGAACGCGAATTGTCGCCGTACGGCATGTGGCTGGTCGTGCCGGTCTACGGGACGGTCTGGGTGCCGCGGATTCAGGATCCTTCATGGCGGCCGTACACGCGCGGGCACTGGGTGCAGACCGTCTACGGGTGGACGTGGGTGTCCGACTGGCCGTGGGGTTGGGCGCCGTTCCACTACGGTCGCTGGGCCTACCTCACAGGTCGTGGTTGGGTGTGGGTCCCGGGAACGGTATGGGGGCCGGCTTGGGTGTCCTGGCGCAGCGACGATACCTTCATCGGTTGGGCGCCGCTGCCGCCCGCGGCGGTGTGGCGTTCCGGTGTCGGGCTTTTGTGGACCGGTCCGCACCTCGAGGCTCGGCTCGAGCTGGGGTGGTGGAGCTTCGTCGAGCTGCGGTGGTTCCTCGCTCCGAGTCTCGTCCGCTACTACGTCGGCCATCACCGGCACCGGGAGATCTGGGGGCGGACGCGCGTGATCACGCGCTACGAGTGGTCGCGCGGTCGCGTGGTCAACCGTTGTGTCGACGTGGGACGGATCGAGCGGGCGACCCACCGGCGCGTGCCGCTGCACACCATCCGCTACGTCGGTGGTTCGCGCGATCAGTTCGACCGGGGGCGCACCCGTGGGCGCGAGGTGCCGATGTACCGGCCGCATCGCGATCCGCGCGTCGCGCCCCGACCCGATCCGCGCACTGCTCGCCCGACGCCTCGGGACGCTCGATCGACCCCGACGCGAACCGATCCCAGGGTCGTGCATCCGACACCTCGCGACACCCGCCCCACCCCTTCGGACCCGCGTGCGGCGCGTCCGACGCCCCGAGATCCACGCCGCGTGCCGACCCGCCCGGATCCGCACCCGCGCGACCCACGTGTCACTCCTGTCCGCCCTGAACCCCGCCGCGAAGAATCCCGCCGCGAAGAGCCCCGACCGGGGTCTCGAAGCCCGCGCCGCCGGCCGCGCACGGGCCGCGGCGACGAACGCGAGCGGGCTCCGGTGCGTCGCTGAGCTGCACCGCGTCACCGACGGCGAAGCTCTCCGAACCCGCCTCCGGGCAACAACCTCGCACGATCTCGCGACGCTGCCTATCGCGGCCAAGGCCGCACCCAAGGCCTTGGGTGAGCGCGGCGCCGCGCGCCGCCAAGAGGCCTCGGCCGCTTGCTTGTTGGAGCTTCCGGTGCCGCCGCCCGCTGGAGACGCAGCTGCCCAGGTGCCTTGGAAGGTACCGGAGAATCTCCGCGTGCCGGCACGATCCGCGGCTCCGCAGCACATCGCGTCGCGTTGCGCCGCCTTGGCGCGAAGGACGGGAGTGCCTCCGGACCGCACCTGCTGCAGACAATCGTGCGCGACCACGCCACGCTGTCCAGCACGGTCCGCGGCGCGAGCTTTCGGCGCGCGGCTCAGTCCGCATCGACGGCGCGGCGCAGCGCGGCTGCGGCACCTTCGGGGTCTTCTGCGCCGAGCACCGCTCCGCTGACGGCGAAGTGCCGGAAGCCGCACCTGCGCAGCGCGGCGATTCGCGCCGCGTCGAGTCCGCCGATCGCGAATACCGGCAGCGAAGCGACGCGGCGTGCCGCCTCGAGGACCGCGGGGTCGAGTCCCTGACGGTATCCCTTGGTGGCCGTCGGGAAGCACGGACCCAGTCCGAGGTAGTCGGCGCCGTCAGCCTCCGCACGGCGCACCTGGTCGGCGTGGTGCGTGCTGATGCCGAGGTAGCGCTCGGGCCCGAGTAGTGCGCGCGCCGCTGCCGCCGGCATGTCGTCTTGCCCGATGTGCGCCCCAGCTGCCCCGGCCGCTGCCGCCAGTGCCACGTGGTCGTTGACCAACACCGGCACATCGTGCTCGGTGCACAACCGCACGCAGCGCTGCAGCCCCATCGGGTCCGCTTCGGCGACGCGCCATTGCACCAGTTGGACCCCGCCGCGCAGGGCCGCCGCGAGGGTCTCCCACGGCTCCCCGGCGCACTGCACCGGGGTGAACAGCAGGTAGAGTCGGCGCGTCGTCCAGTCGATCTTCATCGGCACCCCGCGCGCATTGCACGGCATTCGCTGGCGGCTTGCAACGCGAGCCCGGTCGGGACCAGACCCGTTGCGCGGATCGGGAACCAGGGCGCGGCGCCGCAAGGTGCATTGCCGGTGCCCCACGCCGACCTATGATCCCACTGTGTTCGCCGAGTCGGTCCTCTTCAACCTGGTGCTGTTCACCGCCGGGCAGGTGGTGGCGTACCTCTACCTGCGCACCGGCCGCCGGGTGCGCGGACTGGCGTTGTTGATGGGTGCCTGGGTGCTCGCCGACATCGCGTTGCTGCAGCGCTTCGCGTTCGGGCGAGCCGATTGGGTGTTCTACACCGCGTTGCTCGCCTGGCAGCTCTGGTCGCTGTTCGAACTGATCGCGTTCATCACCGCGCGCATCCGGCGCAGTCGGCCGTCGACACTGTTGCGCCGCGAAGCCCTGTACCGCGCCGGGTTCACCCACTACCTGCGCGACGAGCTACCCGAGGCGATCGCCAACTTCCGGCAGATCCTTCGCCGCGACCCCTGGGACGTTCCGGCGGCACTGGCCCTCGGCACCGCGTCGGCGCGAGCCGGCGACCTGTCCGGTGCGCGGACCTGGCTGCGCACTGCGCGCGCACTCGACGTCGACGGCGAGTTCACCGACGCGATCGGCGACGAGATCTCCCGACTGCTCGGCGCGGCATCGAATCCGCCCGAGCCGGATCCCGAACCCGCGCCGCCCACGCCGGAAGCCCAGCGCCCCGCGGAAGCGCGGAAGCGGGGCCGGCAGCGGATCAGATCTTCTCGCTGACCGTCTTCGCTTGGGTGAACAACAGCAGGTAGTCGGGGCCGCCCGCCTTGCTGTCGGTGCCGGACATGTTGAAGCCGCCGAACGGATGCCCGCCGACCAGCGCGCCGGTGCACTTGCGGTTGATGTAGAAGTTGCCGACGTGGAAGCGGTCGATCGCCAGCTGCTTGTGCGCTTCGACGTCGGTGAACACCGATCCGGTGAGGCCGTACTCGGTGTTGTTGGCGACTTCGAGACCGTGCTCGAAGTCCCGTACCCGGATCAGCGCCAGCACCGGACCGAAGATCTCCTCGCGGGAGATCCGCGCCATCGGGTCCACATCGCCGAACACCGTCGGCTGGATGTAGTAGCCGTTGCCACTCGCCTTGCCACCGCCGGTGAGCAGCTCGCCCTCGCCCTTGCCGATCTCGATGTACTCGAGGATCTTGTCGTGGGCGTTCCGGTCGATCACCGGACCCATGAAGTGGGCACGGTCCGACGGGTGCCCCTGGGTGATGGTCTTCACCTTGGCGATCAGCTTGGTGGTGAACTCGTCGTACACCTTCTGGTGGATCATCGCCCGAGAGCAGGCCGAACACTTCTGGCCCTGGAACCCGAACGCCGACGCCAGCACCGCGTCCACCGCCTTCTCCAGGTCGCAGTGGTCGTCGACCAGGATGCCGTCCTTGCCGCCCATCTCGGCGACCAGGCGCTTCATCCAGACCTGCCCGGGCTGAGTGCGCGACGAACGCTCGAAGATGTGCAGCCCGACTTCGCGGCTGCCGGTGAACGAGATGAACCGGGTCAACGGGTGGTTGACCATCGTCTCGCCGACGGTGCCGCCGCCGCCGCTGACCAAGTGCAGCGTGTTGCGCGGCAGTCCGGCTTCGTACATCAGCTCGACCCACATCGTGGCGATACCCGGCGTCGGGCTCGCCGGCTTGAGGACCACGGTGTTGCCGGACACCAGTGCGGCGCTCGACATACCGGCCATGATCGCCAACGGGAAGTTCCACGGCGGAATGACCGCGCCGACGCCGAGCGGAAGGTACCGCAAGTGGTTGCGTTCGCCGTCGACCGGGGTGAGGGGTGGGGGGGACGCCAAGGCGCGCGCTTGGCGTGCGTAGTAGTCCATGAAGTCGATGCACTCGGCGGTGTCGGCATCCGCTTCGGCCCAGTTCTTCCCGGCCTCGAACACCATCATCGCCGAGAACAGATGCTTGCGCTCGCGCAGCATCGCGGCGGCACGCAGGAAGATGTCGACCCGTTCCTGAGCACTCACGAACCGCCAGGTGTCGAAGGCGCGATGGGCGGCGACCACTGCGCGTGCCGCGTCGTCGGCATCGCACTGCGCATAGCGCCCGATCAACCGGTCGAGGTCACCGGGATCGCGGCTCTCCAACATCGGACGGTCGAGCACCTCTTCCCCGTCGATCCACGCGCCGTGGTCGCGTCCGAAGGTGTCCTGCACGGCTGCGAGCGCAGCCGAGAAAGCAGCCAGGTTGTCCGGCTTGGAGAAGTCGGTGAACGGTTCGTTGCGGAAGTCTGAGTAGGGCACGGGCGATCTCGCGGGTCGAACGGAACGCGGAGTGTACCGCGCGGTCGCCCCGAAACCGCGGCTCAGCTGCCGCGATGCTCCGGATTCAGGAGCCGGTGCCGCGCCAGCGGCGCTTCTCCAGGTCGCGGCCGAACGCCACCGCGTCTTCCTTGCTGAACAGGCGCACCTCGCTGCCGCAGTCGACGCAGTACGAACGATCGACGCTCATCAAGTAGCGCTGGTAGCGCTTGCACTTCTCACACCACTTCTTGTCGTTCTCGTAGTCCTGCGTGCTCATGATCCTGCTTCCCCCGTTCGCTGTTTCTGACCGCGGGACGAGGAGCACGTCGCTTGCCAACTCGCCGAGAACACGGCGGAAAGCGCTCAACCGCCGCTGGTGTGGGCGGATCTCGCTCCGGCTCTCAGGTCGGCGACTTCGCGCGGGTGTCGCGTGGATTCGACACGACAGGGTGTGTTCCGTGGCGTCGCGCCGCGGCGCATCGGCGTCATCGGCCCTTGCGGCGCGATGTCGAAGTGGATCGACACGGTGTCGCCGTGCGACGTCAGCGGCGCCCGCGCTCCAGCGCCGCGGTGAGTTCGGTCCGGACCCGTGGGTCCACCTCCCGGCCCAGTTGCCGGTCCAGCGCGTCGCGCGCTCCACCGATGCGACCCAGGGCCCACGCGGCGTGCCCTCGGACAACCGGGTCGGCGTCGTCGAGTGCGCCACGCAGCGCGCCAGCGGCGGTGGCATCGCCGAGGTTGCCGAGCACGACCGCGGCATTGCGCCGCAGCCCCGAGCGTGTCGCGCGGCGCATCGCCGTCCCCACCCAGTCGCGTTGGTAGTCGGCCTCGCTGAGTTCCAACACGCCGACCAGGTCGTAGGTCGACAGCACTCGGTGTGGCTGCAACCAGGCGGGCCGGGCCGCGGTCGCTGTGTTCGCGGCACGGCCGCGGCGCGCGAACGGACACACCTCCAGGCAGATGTCACAGCCGAACAACCAGTCGCGCTGCGGTGCGCGCAGTGGTTCCGGGATGAACCCGCGCAGTTCGATCGTGGTGTAGCTGATGCACTGCGTCGCATCGACGCGATGCGGGGCGGTGATCGCGCCGGTGGGGCAGGCGTCCAGGCAGGCCGTGCACGTGCCGCAGCTACCCGGAGACAGTGGGTCGGCCGGTAGCTCGAGTGGACTCAGCACCTCGGCCAGCAGCAGGTACGGACCGAGCCTGGGATGGATGATGCCGGCGCTCTTGGCCAGGAAGCCGA